>JAZKGG010000001.1:0-314597 GCA_040386015.1 Bdellovibrionota bacterium
CATTTATGCATATCTTAGTACCAAATTTAACTATTTTAGTTTCATTAATGTATGTGTACAATACTAGCTTATAAGAGGTATTTCAATGTCGAAAGCAGTATCAAAGGATTCAAAGTTTTGGGATAGGTTCGCGTATAAGTACTCTTTAAACCCGATTCCAAACCAGCAGATTTACGAAAAAAAATTGGCACTGACACAACAATATCTTAAGCCCGGAATGAATGTTCTTGAATTTGGCTGCGGCACTGGAAGCACGGCGATTATTCACGCCCCCTACGTCAAACATATCAAAGCGACCGATTTTTCACAAAACATGATCGCAATCGCCAAGCAAAAAGCCGCAGATAATAATATTCAGAATATTACTTTTGAATGCGCGGAAATCACAGACTGTGATGAGCAAAAAGAACAATTCGACGTGATTCTAGGACTTAATATCCTTCATCTTTTAGAAGACAAAGAAAAAACCCTGCGCAAAGTTTTTAGTTTATTAAAACCCGGCGGAGTTTTTGTTTCATCTACGGCCTGCCTTCAAGATCATACTTTTTTAAAACTGTTAAAATACGTCGCCCCGATTGGACATTTTTTCGGGCTGATTCCTTTCGTTAAAATATTTTCGAAAGATGAGCTCATTAGATTGCATGAAAAAGTTGGATTCAAAAAAGAAGTCGATTGGAGCCCCGATACCATGGCCCTTTTCATGATCGCTAAAAAAATTAAAAATTATGAAGAATTTACTGCACATAAAGTGTAGTTAGAAACAGTCTAACAATAGGAGAACTTATGAAAATGAAGACTATGATTGCTACAGCATTATTAATACTTGCTACTGGCTGCGCTTCAGAACCTAAAAATGAAGAATTTAAAGCTGGCGTTGCCGACTGCGCGATGATGTGTAAGGCCAATCCAGAAATCAAAGAATATTCGCAAAGCCTTGGTGGCGGATTCATACTTCTTTTCTTTGGTGGCGAAGAAAAAAAGTGCGCTTGCAATCGGTAGTTTAAGACCCCGGTTACTGCTAGCATATTTTTATTTGCAGAAAGGTAAACAATATGACCACAGAACTAGAAGATATGAAAATAAATGTGAACCTGAAACTTGCAGCACTGTGGGCGAGTTTTATGTTTCTCTACATCTATGTAGATTATTTCCACTTATATATGCCGGGCTCGATAGAGAATATTCGGGCGGGGAAAATGTTTGTATTTGACATTACACAAGTCGCTCTATTGATAGGACTGGTCTCGGTGACGATTCCAGCTCTAATGATTTTTCTTTCTGTCGCCTTGTCAGCTAAAGTAAATCGTCGGACAAACATAATCGTGGCTGCGGTTTATATTCCTTATACATTGTTCAATTTGGCAGGTGAGGCTTGGATGCATATGGTGTTTGGCGCTGTTGTAGAAGTCGTTCTTCTTTTACTAATTATCCGTTATGCATGGAAGTGGCCTAAGCAAGAAAGCTCGAATACGTAATTATGAGAAATTAAAAAGTGAATTCAATCAAAAAAATGTCATCGACCTCGTTTAACATATAACAGGAAAAGAAATGCAAAAGAAAATTTTATTCATTGGTTTTGTCTTAATGATGACAAGTACGCTCCAACTCAAAGCACAAGAAGGTACTTCCGAAAAGTATTTTGTTGGGAGCACATTCTTGTTGTTGGGAAATCTAGATAAAACAAATAATCCTGAGTTCATTCAATTAAATCTTGGATATAGAATAACACCTAAAGATGTTGTTTTCTTAGAATTTAAAAGATCTAAGTTTTCTGCGCCATTAGGTATTCCTTGGGGCCCGTCATTTGATTCGCTAGAAGAAAACTATCCCGGATACGTACGCCAAAATATAATTGGATTAGCATACAATCGTTTTTGGTGGAAAGGATTGTATACAGCCATTCATGCAATGAATGCTTTTCAAGAATATTACGATGAGACGGATACAAAGATTGCAAATGGATACACATTATTTATGACCTACCGTTTGGGTTACCAGGTTAAACTATTTAATAACCGTTTCTTTGTAGAACCATCTATTGGTTTGACTCATTGGCCTGTAAAAACTAATACACCAGAATCTTTTGAAGAAAAGGAACGTAAATGGCCTAATTACTTTGGTTATGAACCCGGGCTTCATTTTGGGTTTAACTTTTAAACTCCCAACGGCAGGATGAATGCGTTCTGCGATTGGAAACATCTCATGGTCAAAAGTTCTGCGAAGTGACTTTGAGCGGCTCGCTGTCGAGATCGTTGACGCCGCTATCGTGCTCAGATCAATTAAATCTCATTTAAACACTGGTCCAACTATAGCTTAGCTAACTCTCTGAAAGATCGTTCTGATTGAATCATGGGAAATCAATCTCAACAACTTCGGAACGGTATCCATTAGAAACTTGGCTATAAAGGAATCAGTGAAATGAAAACGTACAGTGTTAATCCACGAACTAAGTCTGCAGCGTATGCTTGTTTGTTTGTTTTGTTCTTAAGTTTTGGTCAGGCCGTGAATGCTTTGGAAATTCCAGCAGCGCAATACCCGTTTCCAACAAAAGACCCTTACATGGCAACAACTCTATCTGCTTTTTCTCCCTCGAAGGCTAAGTACGATGAATGGACGATGGTTTACCGCCCTGAACGCATGACCGGAAATTTTCCCCTGAAAAAACCTGATGTCAAACTGCAAGCTTACAAACAAAAAAGCGGCTCTCCGTTGGTTCTGATTATTGCAGGCCTTGGCGGTAATGGCTATTCAACAAATTCATTAGCTTTGGGTGATGAATACATCAAAGCTGGCTTTCATGTGATCACTTTACCCAACAATTTATCTTCGAGCTACACTCAAGGCATTTCTGAAACTGGACTTCCTGGGTATTTACCGCGCGATACTCCAGAGTACTATCAATTTATTAAATCGGTCTTAGACTATGCCAAAAATAAAAAAGGCATGAAGTATTCATCGATCACTCTTGTGGGCTATTCAAATGGTGGTGTATTAGCGGGATTTTTAGCTCCGTTAGATAAAAAACAGATTCAGCCTTTATTTAAAAAAGTATTACTTATTAATCCAGGTGTTGATGCTATCTATGGTATCCAAAAGTTAGATTACTTAAACGACACTGTGGGTGCCGGAATTTCCTTAGCTTGGAAAAATCACATCTACGGAGCGATTTATACTCACGCAGGCGATATTTCTGCTGCGAAAGATCCTGTTAAAGCATTATTTAAAATGGTTGAAGATTTAAAAATTCAACCGAACCATATTCAATGGCTGATTGGCAATCAGTACCGTACAGAACTACAATGGATCATTGTAAGTTCACATTTTGTCAAAAAGCGTGGATTAAAAACTCCTTTTTCAAAATTCGAATTAAATGCTCTTGAAGCAGAAGCTGCGACTTATAATTTTGCAGCCTACTTACGACATTTTGTGGTGCCGTCTTTACCGCCTGAATTACAACATTCAAATATTCCTTACGATTCAAGTCTATATTCGCAAATGGAAGATCTTAAAAATGATCCTCGCGTTTCTGTGTTCACAAATGTCGATGATTTTTTACTTAAGCCCACTGACTTACCTTTTTTACGTGAGGCTTTTGGCGATCGTTTAGTGATGTACCCACTGGGTGGGCATATGGGTAATATTGTTGCTCCGTTTAACGTGCAGATGTATTTAAAGTTCTCTCGCTAAGAATGAACTAACCAAAGCCCTCAGACAGCTGTCTTAAGGCTTTGGAAATTAAAGTATTAATTTTTATAGGATTTAATTAATAACCGTTAGCTACGAAAGTTGCTCTACAACCGCCAGTCACATGAACGTATTGGCTGTCATAGCGATATGTACTTCCTTCGATACATGCAGATTTTGAATGCTGTTGCTCTAGATACACGTTATGAACTCTGTTTAATGGAATTCTACAAGATGATGGATTTTGTTTTTGGCTTTCACATCTGATTCTTACAGTTTGTGGCGTTTGGATGATTTGATCGCTTGGTTGTGGATATCTAGTTAGGCCTCGAGCTATAAATACGGCACGGCAACCATGTTGAACAGAAACTTTATCGCCCCAAATATTAAAACTTTGTCCATTAATACAAGATGCCTTCGAAAGTTGTCTAGTCAAATAAACTTGCTGATTGACTTCAAGACCAGTGTAGCATTCCGCGTATTTATTATTAATTGAAGCGCATTGGAATTCTCTTTGAACTTGAACCATTCCACCGTTTAGTTGTGCGTTCGCATTGAAAGCCAAAAATAGCGTTAATAAGCCTAGTAATTTCATATTTTCTCCCCTAATTGAATAGACCATTCGCTAGAGCAATCTAGATGCCTAAAAAGTGGTGACATTTTGCCCCTCCTAACCAATGTTGATTCAAACATGGTGAATCATAGGAGCGCGCAAATCTTTTTTTCAAGAGTCTGTAGGGTTTTATAGTAGTGATATTGTTTGTTGCACGTAAGCGGAGCAACGGCTTTTGCTTTTTCTCGAGGAAAAAAATACTTTAAAGTTTTATAGCTAAAATTCTTGACCGTTTCTTAAACCCAAAGTCTATTTAGAGATGTTAAGAACGTGTTAACAACAGTTAACAAAGAGGAGTTTATGGAAAAAATCAGTCAACTTTTTGGTTTGGTTTTAGTTTTGTCATTCTTGACGGCCTGTGGAGGAGGAGGAGGTTCTTCAGATGCTCTGGTAGATTCTGGAGAAGACACCACGGCATTGTCTGATACCTCTTCGTTAGCGGGAACTTGGATTCAGAAATTTTGTGCTGCCGGTGCCGGAGTCTCTGATAAGCAACGGAATGTCTATACTGCGGTGAATTCGAGCACGGTCACTTGGGCCTTCAATCTTTATAGATATGCCGGTACATCTTGCGCGGGCTCGGGCGCATCTTTCGGAGCGCCCAGCGATTATGGTTCGGTCGTATTTTCAAGTATGGTCTCTAAATCTGGCAAAAAATATTACCGGGGCGAATGGTCACCGCCATCGACCTCTACGAGTAAGATAATCTTTGCTATAAAGGCCTCAGGAATAATGTGTATTTTTTCAGATACAACACCAACGTCTTTTCCAACGACAGCATCCATAGATGCCTACGTTGCTATTGTGGATGAACAAGTTTGTTACGAAAAAATTTAGGCAAGATTTAAAGACTACTTTGCTTCGGTCGCCTAGCAAGACAGAGTTTGGTCACGATTCACAATGACCGTTGCTAAAATGGAGTCAGAAGAACTGCCTACAAATTTGACGCAACGGTAGTGAGGGCTTTAAGAATAATTATTTAACGCGCACTAATGCGCAGCTATTCGAAGCTTTGCTTCCAGCGGGTTGAAATATTAAATTCCAAGTAGATGATTCCATTGCAAAGTTGACTCCAGTGCTAGTTTGTACGATTTCAGCGTTACCTTTGTAAACGCTCGGTGGTAAATTTGAACCGTCAAAGGTAATCGATACTGAACTAGAATCAGCATCAATGACTTCATTGGACAAAGAAACTTCATCGCAGCTTGTTTGTTCAATTGTTAAATTTTCTCCAATATTAATAATACCTAATGTTTTATTATACGGGTGCAACATGCTTTTAGAGCTGTAAGTCGAACTTTGACAAGATTCTTGTAATTGATAAACACCTGATAGATTTGTACATTGACTTGCAAAAATGTTTAAAGAGGCGATAGCCGTAACTACGAATAAATTAAAACATTTAATATCTTAAAAAAAAGCAAAATTATACATACATGTTTGACACACAGGTCAAGGGAGCTAATCCAAAAGTCAAAATACGATTGGAGTAGAATCGTATTTGGCCAGCATCAAGATTTTGGATATCTTGTCGGAATTGAAGAACAAGAAAATGTTATCAATGCAACACTGCATAGAATATAATTTTTCATCGAATCTCCTGTTGTGATTACATAAATTTATACATCATAAGCAATGTCGGTTGTGTTTTGCAAACGCTCTCAGTGAGTACGCTGAGTTTTTGCGAATTCTTTTTGACAGTTCTTGATTTCGTTCAAGTCAGTAAGAGTTAGCTCTTAAATTTAATTCAATAAAATTTTAATTAGAAGCCTGGTTGAAATGCCCAGACTTTTTATATCTTAATAGCATGTTTAAAAGATTTAATCTTACGACGTTGTTTTTGCATAAAATTGTAATGCTCTTCGGTGTTCGTACTTTTATGTGTAGCCCATTTCTTTATAAACCTCGAGAATTTTTTGGATGATTTCCCTCAGCTCTTCTCGAGTTTTTGCTTGATCAAGGGCGCGCATTAATAAATCTGATAGATTAGATTGATTTTTCAAAAATTTGCTATTCGTCAGAAGGTCGATGTCGTAATTAAAAAGTATAAGTTCTTGCCGAACTCCAGTGAGAGCTTTAGTTATATATTCGTAGTAAAGTCTTCCGGCGCGGCCATTAGCCTCTTGAAAAGGGTGAATAGAAATAAATATTTGATAAAGATTTTCAGGCGTGACTTCGTTTAACATAAAACGGGGTGATAATCGATTAGCAGCGGCCACAAGTTTTTTTTGGCCAGCTGTCGTAAAAAAAGCTTCAAGGATTTCTGCTAAAGCCTTTTTGTAGGTAGCCTGATACAGTTCGGCATTCCTGTGAGATAAAACTTTTGCACGAACACTCAACATTTCTGCTTTTGTTTTAGATTTAAGTGGTAGATGGTCAAGAATCCCGTAGATTTTTTCCAAAGTAAGATAGTCAACCTGAGCATCGACTGAGCCATTTCTTCGAGGTTTTTGAAAAGTGGCTTGTAAAAAAGGATTTTTTTCTAAAAATTCTTTTCGATGGGGAGGCACATTAATGCTCATTCTCGAATGGGTTGACATCATCACATCATAGTCTCTGATCTGAATCTGCTCACCAACAAGTAGTGAAACTTGGTCGATAAAATCATCTTTGGTCGTAATTGTGTTTAACCGAACACGACTTCGATTTAATTCTGTTTCTTTAACAAAACTAAGCATATCTTGAAAATCTGGCTCACTTTTTTTCATATTACCATTGAGTGCTCTGTTTATCACAGACAAGTCAATATATCTCATAAGGCCGCCATAACCAGAACTGTTTAGTTTGGCAGATTTCAGTATATCGAAAGAGCGCAAATTCATGAGAACTGTTTGTAAATCTTTTTTAGTTATTTTTAAAAAATCAATGTTATCTAAATATTGATTAATCGCATTTATTATTTTTCGGCCTATCGGCGTTTCTAAAACTCCATGGTATAAATATAATTCACTTATGATCTTAGGCATCAAGTCTGGGTTGATCGCAGTATCACCTGATAGTACTTTTTTAATAGCAGCACTTTCAGGAAGAAGCTTCCAAAAATTAGATAATTCTAACTTGTTGGCAATAGATATAGTGAGAGCGATATTATTTAGATTTTCCCAATAAGGATCGGTAATATCACCTTGCTTAGCGGCCCTTAAGTGCTTAACAGAAATCATGCTTAACCATGTTGGTGTTCCCTGAATTCCATCAACGCCTGCAGAAGAAAGCCGTTGATACAGATTTGCAACTTTCGACGAGTTGTTATCTGTTACGTGAATTCGCCCCGATAACAAAATCATAGGACCATTGGTTTTAAAAACTGTTAACCCATCACCATAGCTACTGCTGTCTTGTGGATGAGTTGAGACGTAAAAACCTCTTCCATAGACTTGAGGACCTTGTGTTAAAATATAGGTCATCTCATTAACGGTAATCCCGTTATTTTTACCCATTTGTATTTTTTGATCTGCAATTGGGCCCCATTGATAAAGATTTGGCTCTTCGCGAATTATAACATTTCCGATAAAGGTGGGTTCGCCATTGGTAAGATTTTTTAAGTCGTAGAGTTTCTTTTCTTTTAGGATTAGCTGATTTTCAGCTAAAGCTTCTGGGCTTAGAAAATATTCAATAGTAGTTTTTGGAGCTTCAAGACCTTGGCTGAAAAGACTGCTACATTGATTTTTCGCTGAATAGCTAGTGATAGAAAAGCTAGTGACAATTAAAATTGCAAATATATTTAATATGCGTTTCATTAAAAGACACCGTTTCAATCTCTGTGGGTTAATTCCCTTACACACGTTGATCGTGTTATTCGGGTTATGTCATTGCGACATTCGTTCCAGGGGTTAAACCAAGTTATATTTCATTTAAAGATAAAAGTGGTGTTAAAGAACTTTACAAAGTGCCCAAGAAATCGTTGAAGTTTTAGACGGCTCAGCGATTTATTTTGATGTCTTTGTAACCGTAAGCCACCCATTTTAACGTCTTTATTCCACGATTAATGCCCTCAACAACACTGGTTGTGTAACGATGCTCGAAGTAGTTCCAACATCAACTCTGTCTTTATTACTGAGATCGCGGTCAGCGCCAGCGATCTTCGCCATGCCAGCCAAAGCATATAAGCGATACTGGGAGGCCCTTAAGCGAAGTTTAAACGTGCTTTAACGGCCACCGCCGCCCTAAAGGCTGTTCAGGATCGTTTTCCTAAGAAGCTGGTCAGTGCATATGTCACTGGTAGTTATGCAAATGGATATGCCGTTTCTACTTCGGATTTAGATCTGTATTTGGTGTTTGATGAGAATCTGAATAAAGAAGACGAGAAGCTCGGTGAAGAAATCAATACTCATCTCGAATATGTTGTGCCGGCATTGGATATCGCTTTTCGAGGGCTTCCTAGTCTTTTAGAGATGGGCGAAGTGGGCATACGCGAAAACTATTTGCATATTTTTGGCGAACCTATTCACTTAAAAGTCTCAAACCCATCTATGGAAGATTATATCTATCGCGGTATGCATTCCGCTTATCTGCGAATGCAGTTAACTCATAAAAACAAACCCTATGTTTGGCCTTTAGGATTTCCAGACGAGACAAATAGATACAAAGGCTATGACTGGCGAGAAAAAATTAAAGTAGCTGATAAGGCCTTTTCTTCGATTAAAGAAATCGTTGTGCTAACTGGGTGGATGGCCACCGGATTGATTGCTTGGAAAGGTAAAAGATTTGTTCCAACAAAAAAGCATGTCTCCGAGATTTTTAAGTCTACCATAGGCGGCCAAGTAGCTGATGATTTTGAATTAATCACGAGTCTTTGTCGAAATAAATTTGAGTACATGATCCCAACATCAGAAAACGACAGGAAAGACTTAATCGATCTACTTCCAAAAGTTCTAAGCATCGAGAACTACTTTCTTGAGCAATATCAGCATTTTTTGATAGAAAATTTAAAGAATACAAGTCCCGTTCGAGTACGGACTAGTATTATCCGCTTGGGGGAAATATTATTTCCGAATGGCGATTCTCAAGAAGCATTACGAGAACTTTCAGTCCATGACTCTACTGAAATAGAAATGATTCAAAAGTCCCTCTCTCAACTCGAAATGAAGACTAAGTAACACTAGAATCTTATCCGAAGCTCATGCAAAACCGTAGTATGGGCTTCTTAGTTTTTAGCTTATTCAGAGTTGACTAGAACTCGCTGAAAATCAGAGTAGCCTGATTTAAAACTCTCGCTTTTATTTTGCTCGGATTGATTTTTTTAGTTAATTTTAAGTCTCAAGTTCAATTGGTTATTGGTTTTATTGTTAATAAAAGCTTTACATGTAAGAAGTCGAGAACTGTTAACGGTGCATGATACCTCGAATTTTTTTGAGTCAATACCACTGTTTTCACCATTGATAGTGGTTACAGTCAGAACGCCTCCTGCCATCGCGCCAAATTTGATTTCTTGTGGAAGGTGACTTAGATCAATTTCAAGCTTGGCACCAACGATGTCAAAAAGAGAAGCTCCCGCGACCCATTGTGTGCGGCTAATACTATTAAGTTCTAAAACAGTGATTTTTGAGTCCTTAACAGAAGTGGATTCAGACACGCTAGTTTTAGAAAGATTTTTTAGGACGTGGTTGCAGTGATAGCCATCAAGGTCGCAGTCGGCAAGAACAACGACATCTTCTGTAAGAGTGCCTGTGAATTTACCAGAATCTAAAGTGAGAGCCTGAGCTGCAGTTGAAATTGTGGTAGCTAAGACCAGACAACGTAAGAAATACATAAAGCCTCCATTAAGGGTAGGGGGTGATTGAATTTAGTGCTCATAATATACATCAAAATGGCCTATAGGCGTATGTGAAATTAGGTTCTTAATGCAATTCTGACATTGGCTTATAAAACTTAAGAAAAAACTGCAGGGGGAGGTGACGTTTTGTGGCAATTTGATAACCCTCTACGCCATTACAAATTATTGTCAGAATATTTTGAGATCCTTCTTAGGTTTTTTTATTCAATTTTGATTTAATTTTTCTATTGTGGATTTAATCCATTTTATGTTGTGGGGTATAGACGAAAGTATTCCATTGGCCATCATGCAATTTGCATCGTCGCCACCAGATAAAATACCAATAAGTACTAATTTATTATTTATCAATCGATATGCAGGGGCACCAGAATCACCATTGCACCCTCCGCCATGACCTATTTTTGTGTATTTGAAACTAGAATTTGATTCTAAGAGTTTAACATCATTTACTCGCACCAATGCTTTTCTTAAATTTGGGACAATCTTTTGATTTTTTGTTTTTCCGTAACCGGCAATAGAAAAATCAACGCCGACCTCAATATCTGATGCATATTCTGACATTTCAACTGGAAGATAACCATCAGGTGCGTCTTGTGCTAATTTTATAACTGCTATATCAGGAAAACTTCTACCAAGAAGATACTCTGGATGAGATTCTTCATCAGCAATGTTAACAAGATCAACCTTGGCAGATGGATTGTGTTGAAGATTTTTTAACCCGAAACCTAATATTAAAAAATTAATATTAATATCCTTCACACAATGTGCTGCTGTTAATACATATCTTTTATCTACTAAAACACCCGTACAAAAAGAAAAAAACGATTTATCATATATAGCAACAGTGGATTTGGCTTCGAGGTCATCCGATTGAACATCAACTCCATTTACAATCGATGCTGTACTTATCCTCTTGTTATCTAAATTATATTTCTCTGTATTTGATTTTTCTTGTTCGCAACTACTCACAAACGTCACCAAAACTAAAAGGCATAATAAAGATAATAGTTTCATTGTGATGGCTACCTTTGGTTCTTCCCGGTTAGTGGTGTAGTAATTTTCGTAGAACCTTTATTCTTTGACGTTACTTTTAAATCCAAATTAAAAAAATTTGGATGGGGTAGGAGGACTTGAACCTCCGAATGATAGAATCAAAATCTATTGCCTTACCAACTTGGCGATACCCCAACGTAGTCGAATGACGTGACACACAAGTTAATTAATTTTGTCTTGCGGAGCAAGCGATTTTAATGGCGAGCGCAAGAAAAAATAAAGCCCAAACTTAAGTGAATAAGCTTGGGCTGACCGTTCTATGGCTGTATCTGGAAAGTTTTGTGAGCAGGGTCTTTCTTTTTACTTGTGTTTTCACGAGGTGCTATATTTCTGACCACATCTTAACTAGGAATTCTCCCCCTATTGCATGCCTATCGGGCGACTTTAGTAGTCTCGGTTACCCGAGAAGACTGACGAGACGGTGTTCGCAGTAAAGGCGAACATTCAAAACGCTTAATCGTCACCTTGATAGGTATGCGGAGTTTTCTGTCGTTTTAATGTCGTCAGAGTTTCTCCCATAGAACGTAGCTCATTTTCATAAGCCTCAAATACTAAATTTTCAATCGTTTCTCGCGTTTCTTGATTTAACGGATGCGCTATATCACGAAACTGGCCATCTTTACGCTTTTTGCTGGGCATGGCCACGAATAAGCCGCCGGGCCCTTGGATGACCTTTAGATCACGCACCACGAAACAATTCTCGATGGTGATCGTGACGTATGCCTTTAATCGATCCTCGTTCACTGGAAAGATTTTTACTTCGGTGATTTTCACTGGGTGCCTCTCTTTAAGCCGTCAAGTTGTGTTCTGCCGCTAGGCAGACATCTTACATACGTCTAGTATCGGGACCATGGTCGTGAGACTTTAAAAAAATAACGCGGTCGAGTAAAAAAAGAGGAAAACGTGTTTACACGTTCAAAAGTTAATCATTTTGAGACAGTTTGAGAATTTAAATAGAAGTTATTTAAGGTCGAAAGTGATGGCCGTAATCCCGCGCCCACGGGCCACACGAATCGTGTTAGTCCCTTTTTTAATCGCCTTTATAACTTGATCAGCCGTCGTAGGTTCAGCTTTGTTGATCCCCAAAATAACATCACCTACACGAAGCCCTATGGTGCTAGCGATTGATCCACGATCAATCCACGTGATCATCGGATTTTTCACCGATGGCTCTAAATTATAATCTTGTCTTAAGGCATCAGTTAAATCAGAAATCTTAGCCCCGAAATTATACGGAGTATTCGTATTCGTCGAAGCTTTCGGTGCTTCGTTAGGCTCTTTAGAGTTTTCAAAATTCTGCCACAAACTAGAAAGCTTTTTATTATCTGGGCGCTCATCAATTGTGACATCGAAGTTTAAGTTTTTATCATTACGTAAAACTTTAAACTTAACTTTTTTACCGGGTTCAAGATCGGCGATCGTGTTCATCAAATCTTGCGCGTCACGAATTTTTTTACCGTTAATTTCTTGAATGATATCGTAAACTTTCATTCCCGCTTTTTTAGCCGGGCCGTTACCTAAGCCCAAAATAGCGCCGCCGCGAAATTCATCTAGACCCATGGCCATTGCCGCGCGATAATCTAAATCACCAGGCTGAATACCGATGTAGCCCTTAGATAACTGGCCCCCTTTTTCTAACGTCGGAATAATTTTTTTAACTTCATCAATCGGAATCGCAAAACCAATACCTTGCGCCCGCGCATCGATCGCCGAATTTACGCCGATCACAAAACCTTTTGCATTGACCAGCGGCCCACCAGAATTACCCGGATTAATCGAAGCATCAGTTTGAATTAACGGAAATTTATTAATCTCAGAAATGGATCTTCCGATTGAAGAGATAATTCCTTTAGTCATTGAATGGCCATGCCCGTAAGGGTTACCGAATGCTGCAACCCATTCACCAACTTGGGCATCACTTGATGAACCCATAGCGGCAACTGTTAGTTTAATATCAGGTTTAATTTTAATAAGCGCGATATCAGAACGTGAGTCGCGGCCGATGACTTCGGCTTTATAAGTTTTTTCTGAATTTTCAGTTAATTGCACTTCGATGATATCGGCATTTTCAATCACGTGATTATTTGTAACGATCAGGCCATCTTCGCGAATGATAAAGCCGGTTCCAAGACCCATTCTGCGAGGTTTACCTGGTTGTTGTTGCGGCTGCATCGGCATGCCGTAGAATTGCTCAAGCATTTCTAACATCGGGTCGCGGTATTGGCGCCCGCGCGGAATCACCGAAGTCGAAATATTAACAACTGAAGGGTTAATCGCTTTTGCCAGTTCAATAAAAAGATTTGCGGGCAGTGGTTCGCCAAGTTTAAGGGCGGGGGGAGTTTTTTGAAAAGACTGCGCCGTGACGTTGTTACCTTGAAATACGATGAACGCTGTTAGTAGAGCTAACACAATGAGAGTTAATTTTTTCATAACTATTTCCTTACTTCGAAAGGGGTTCGAAGTTATTTAACCGTAATAAATTTATTTTTCAAATCACTGATCACAGCGTCTAAGAAACTAACTTCATCAGCTGTTAGATTATTTTTTGTTTTGTCTTTTAATAAAGATAATAAATCGATGTTAAACCTTGCTAAGTGTTTATCAACTTCGGTTTTTCCAGTTTGCGGGTCTGCTTGTAAACCCATGGCCATGGCTGCTGACGAGCCGATTGACATAATTAACACATTAAATGAGGCTTCCATGTTTTCCATTATTGATCCCTTTTATTTCTTATAACCCGGCGGCACGCATATTTACATGCCAACAGCATAACCAAGTAAGTTTTTTTCTCTACTAGTTACATTGGGGTGAAATTTTAAATTGTAAAGTTTGGGGTTTATTTTTGATAAAATAGAGAAAAAATACGTGCCTTCAAAGATTTTATCGTTGTGCGACTGCAAATGATGCAGCTTGTGTAAAAGTAAACCAAATTCAAAATTGCTGGCTTGTGATACTGATAGCGCTTTGAGGTCGGCTTTGTAAATTTCTTTCGACAGACCAAACGCGTAGGCGATGGCATTAAAAAGTGGCGCCGATAATTTCTCTAGCGGAGCTAGCGAAATATAAATTAAGCCCAAAGTTTTTCTGGTTAATTTTGAATGTAAAAAACCATGGCTTAGTAATAAGTGCGCGAATATTTTTTTTTC
Organism: Bdellovibrionota bacterium; assembly: GCA_040386015.1. GTDB lineage: Bacteria > Bdellovibrionota > Bdellovibrionia > Bdellovibrionales > Bdellovibrionaceae > Pseudobdellovibrio. The sequence continues at coordinate 14,270 of JAZKGG010000001.1, forward strand.
GTTCGCTGTTAACTGTTCTAAAGTTTGTACGTTTAAGAAAACGACCAGCTGATTTGAGAACTCGGGCCAGACCAGTGGCGGAGTCGGGCGGTCGGTAACAAACAGTCTAACTTTGCGAAAACCGTAGGCCAGGGCGTGTTGTTGGAAAAGTCCAGCTAGTTTATAGGGATCGTTTCCTAAGATTTCTTGGGCGCGAGTTCTTTCGATGAAGATATGTAAGCCGCGGTGAAAGATTAGGTACAATAAAACTAAACATAATAAAAAGGAAATCAGTAGACCTAGACGGCCGCCAACTTGAAATCCAAGAATTAAAAAAATAAAACAACTGGCCGCACTAATGAGCCAGACTTGAGTCAGGGTCTTCATTCAGTAATTTTTATGCGAGTTGAGGTTGAAATCAAGCCTATTTATGCCAAAATGTAATGGAAAATGAATTAGCGTCTTACGCTAAACTTGGAGAGAGTATGTCGAATATGGATGTTGCAGCACTGAATCAAGCCGTTAAAGAACAAAGTTTGTTCGTTATTCAGATGATGAATGAAATGAATAAAGTCGTCGTCGGTCAACGTGATATGATCGAAGGCATTGTGACCGGATTATTAACTGGTGGTCATATTTTATTAGAAGGTGTGCCAGGCTTAGCAAAAACCTTAACGATTTCAACTTTAGCGCAAACTATTTCTCTACACTTTCAACGGATTCAATTTACGCCAGATTTGTTGCCGACAGATTTAATCGGCACCATGATGTTTAATCCAAAATCTGGAGAATTCACCGCGAAAAAAGGGCCAATCTTCGCCAATATCGTTTTAGCCGACGAGATCAATCGAGCTCCGGCAAAAGTACAATCAGCCTTATTAGAAGCGATGGCCGAAAAACAAGTGACCATTGGTGATGTGTCATATAAGCTTGATCATCCATTCTTAGTTATGGCTACACAAAATCCGTTAGAGCAAGAAGGCACTTATCCCTTGCCAGAAGCGCAGATGGATCGTTTTATGTTTAAGATCAATGTAACTTATCCGACAAAGGCCGAAGAATTAGAGATCGTAAATCGTATGGGAGTGAACGATCGCCCCGAGATTCAAACTGTTCTAACTAAAGAGCAGTTACTAGCCACGGTAAAAACGGTAGATCAAATCTATGTTGATCAAAAAGTTCGTAATTACATCGTTGATCTTATTATGGCAACGCGTGAACCAAAACTTTATGGTTTAGGTCGTTTAGAGAAAATTATCGCCGTCGGTGGATCACCGCGTGCGAGTTTAAGTTTGATCCGCGCAGCCAAAGCGCACGCGTTCTTACGCGGTCGTGGTTTTGTGACTGTCGAAGATATTAAATCAATTGTTTATAAAGTTTTACGTCACCGTTTAATTTTAACTTATGAAGCCGAAGCTGAAAATTTAAAACAAGACGATGTGATTAGAGAAGTTTTAGCTGCTGTTGAAGTTTCAGCTTAAGGTTATTTAATGGCTGAACAACAACAACAGGTGCCTGCCGAAATATTAAAAAAGATCAAGCGCATTGAAATCGATACGCGCAAGATGGTGAATAATATTTTTGCCGGTGAATACCACACTAAATTCAAAGGCCAAGGCATGACGTTTTCGGATTTTCGCGAATACGTGGCCGGCGATGACGTTCGTAATATTTCGTGGACGTTAATGGCGCGCGCGGGTAAACCGTACGTAAAAACCTTTGAAGAAGAGCGCGAATTAACCATGATGATCGTGGTCGACGTGTCGGGATCACAAGATTTTGGATCCCGCGATCATTTTAAGGGTGAGACGCTAGCTTACGTGGCTGCGACTTTAGCATTTTCTGCAATTCGTAATAATGACCACGTCGGCTTATGTTTATTCTCAGATGAAGTTGAATTATATGTGCCGCCGAAAAAAGGTAAACAGCACGTTTACCGAATTTTACGTGAAATATTATTTTTTAAACCAAAATCAAATAAAACTAAAATCAGTTCGGCTTTAGATTTTTTGCGCGGCGTTTTGAAAAAGCGCGCGACTATTTTTGTGTTAAGTGATTTTCAAGATAAGGGTTACGAAAATTCGCTAACTTACTTAGAGAAAAAACACGAAGTGATTGCAGGTCTTGTCACTGATCCTGCAGAATTTACTTTTCCAGATGTGGGTTTAATTGATCTTCATGATGCCGAATCTGGTGAATCGATTTTAATTGATACCTCAAACCCTGCATTTCGCGAAGAAATGCAAAGTAAGTTTAAAAGTGATTTTGAAAAATTTCAGAAAAACTTAAAAAGATCTGGTATTGATAGTTTTACTTTTGAAGCTGATGAAAATTTTCATAAATCGTTATTAGCCTTTTTTAAAAGAAGAAAGCCCCGGTAAATGGCGGATGTGAAGTGCGCGATCAATATACCTGATGTTCCCGATCTTAAGACGCAAGAGCTTACGGTCGGTCGTCATTTTTATTTATCATGTGATGGCACGTGGGATAAATCGTTTGATTTTACCAAAGCGCAGTTTTTAACTGACGATAAAACTAAATTTGTATTTAAATTGTTTAAAGCCGAAGCTAGAAGCACTGAAAGCTTTGAAGTCGATATGACTTTGTATTCCGCAGGCAAGGTGCAGCTTTCGGATATGATTATTACTGATGGCACCTTACAGATTTCGATGGGACCACAAACCTTTGAAGTGATTTCGGTGTTGCCTCCTCCAGACCCTAAAAAACCCGAAGATCAACCAAAACCGTTTGGCTATGCCATTAGTAGTTTGCATTGGCCAATGGCTTACACGTTAATTTTTGCAAGCTTAGTGTTAGCCGTGATTATACAGGCGATTATGCTAGCGGCACGTTCGCAGCGTTGGAAGGCCTTAACTGAAGTAATGAAAGCTTTTGATTCGGTTCAAGCGGCTGATAATCAATTTTATAAAACCATTCGCGAAACCGAGAAAAAAAATTATCCAATTGTTGAAATTGAAAAAGCGGCGAAAGTTTATATCTTACGTCGTTTTAGTGTTCCTATTTTTAATTTAAATCTTAAAGAGACGATCAGCTTTATTAAAAAGCGTCACCCGCAATTAAAAGAGCTTCGTCGCCAAGTTTACAATATCGTTAAAGACATTGAGATTTTATCTAAAGATCCTAATTTAACACTCGAGCAAAAAACAAAGTTTATTAGTCGTTTTTACGAGTTTATTAATCGTTGTGAAGCTGCAGCTAAAACTGGAGGCTTTAACAAATGACGCTGTTTGGGTATATCTGGGCGCAGCCTTGGGCCTTTTTATTATTACTTTTATTACCAATCATTTACTGGTTTTATGCGCGCGCGCAAAAAGGTAAAGCCACTTTTCAAATTAGCACTGTGCAATTATTTAAGTCTTGGGCGGGTAAAGGTAAGGTTCAGCTCGTACGTATTAACACGTTATTATTATTTGTAAGTTTAGCTTTAATGATCGTAGCACTTGCGCGCCCACAAACACGTGATGAAAAAGTTAAACGCACCTTAGATGGTTTAGATATCGTGATTGTTTTAGATATTTCAGATTCGATGTTAATCGAAGATATGAAACCCACAAATCGTCTAGAATCAGCCAAAGAAACGATTGCGAATTTTATTAAACAAAGAACTTCAGATCGTATTGGTATTGTGATTTTTGCTGGCGAAGCCTTTACCCTGGTGCCTCCGACGTTAGATTATCAATTAATTGCTGAACGTATTGCGCAGATTAAAACCGCACAAACTGCCCGCATTAAAGATGGTACAGCAATTGGCGTGGCCACGGCAGCCGGTGCTGCACGGTTAAAAGATTCACAAGCAAAAACTCGCGTCATGATTTTTTTAACGGATGGTGAAAATAACTCAGGGATGATCGATCCAGAAACGGGCCTTGAGATCGCAAAGGGTTACGGTATTAAAATTTATTCGATCGGTATTGGTAAATCAGGCCCGACAAAATTGCCCATCTATTCAACCGATATGTTTGGTAATAAAGTTAAACGTTACCAACCGTTTGAAAGTACCGTGAATGACGAGCTCTTAGGTTTAATGGCTTCAAGCACAGGCGGAAAGTATTTCAGAGCGACCCGCGAAGATTCATTAGCTGGCGTATTTGGCGAAATTAATAGCTTAGAGACAACCAAGATCGAAGATCAAAAATTTGTTAGATATAATGAATTTTTTTATATGTTCTTAATTTGGGGAATCATTTTATTCTTAGCTAATCGTATTTTAAATTACACAATACTAAGACGAGGTCCCTAATGTCGGTTTTACGTTGGGGTAATGCATCTGCATTTAGTTTTTTAATTCTTTTAGGAGTATGGGTTTTATTATATTTCTATTTTGAGAAAAACTCAGAAAAAAAATTAAACGAAGCTTTTGGTAAAAAAGTGGTGCCGTGGCTTCGCGCCACTGTTTCATTGCCAAAGCGCCGGTTGCAACTTTTTCTTCAAGCTTTAGCGGGGTTTTTTCTAATCACTGCATTAGCACGTCCGCAAATGGGGCAATCAGAGCAAGAAGTAAAATCTGAAGGCGTAGAGCTTATGATCGTGGCCGATGTGTCAGAGAGTATGTTAGCTGAAGATGTTCGCCCTTCGCGCTTAGAACAAATGAAAATCGAATTAGCCAAATTAATGGATTTAATGCCAGGCAACAAAACAGGATTAATCGCCTTTGCCGGCAGTGCCGCCCTGATGTCGCCGTTAACTTCTGACCCCGGCGCTTTGAAATTATATATCTCGTCACTTGATACTTATGCTGTTTCAACACAAGGAACTGCGTTTGAACCGGCGTTATCATTTGCCAAAGAAGCCTTTGAAAAAGGTGGCGTGACCCAGTCTAATGATTTAAAAACCACGCGTGTGATTATCGTGGCCTCTGATGGTGAAGACCAAGAAGAAGGGGCTTTCGAGGCGGCTAAAGCGTTAGCTAAAGACGGTGTTAAAATTATTTCTATCGCTTACGGCACTGAAAAAGGCGGAAGTATCCCGACCCGTGATCCCTTTGGCAATTTAACCGGATCAAAGAAAAATAAAGCGGGTGAAGTGATTATCACCCAAGTTAAAGGTGAATTTTTAAAATCTTTAGCCCAAGCCGGTGAAGGTAGTTTTTATTTAGCGTCGTTTGATGGCAGTCATTTAAAACAAATTGTCGAAGATATTAGTCTTTACGAAAAATCGTTATTTGATTCATCGATGGTTGTACAATACGACGAAAAATTTAGTTATCCGTTAGCCTTGGGTTTAGCGATTTTACTTTTTAGTTTATTAATCAGTGATCGCCGTAAAGAGCCTGTTATGTGGAAAGGACGTTATGAATTTTAGGTCTTTTCTCTTGTTAAAGGTTTTAATGGTTGTATCAACTACAATCGCTTTTGCACAAGTGTCGGCTCCAGTGAAGGCCACTGATAAATTACCATGGCCAAGTTTAAGTTCGCTATATTACGACTACAAAGCCCGTGGTGCGATGAAGGATAAAAATCCTGAAATTGCTATGGAGTATGAATTAAAAATCTTAGAAAATGATCCAAGTTCGATGCAAACACATTCTAACTTAGGGGTGATCTTTGATCATTTACAGAAAAAAGATGAATCAGGGCAGTCATTTGATTTAGCTTTAAACTTATTAGAGCGTTATAAAGAGCAATTAAGCCCGGGTGATGTTTTTCAAATTTATTATAATTTAGGCCTACGTTATCATAATGGCAAAAACACTGAACTTGCCTTAGAGTTTTATCAAAAAGCCCTAGAGATTAATCCGGCCTCGATCGAAACTAAACACAATATCGAATTATTGATTCAGCAGCAGCAAGGCGGCGGCGGAGACGGTAAATCCGATAAAAAAGATCAAGAAGGCAAAGGCGATCAGAACCAAGATCCTAAAGATGGCGAAGATAAAGAGCAACAAAATAAAGAGCAAGAAAAAGATCGCCAACAAAATTCTAAATATAAACCGCGCCCATTTCAAGGCGATCAGTTAAGTGAAGCGGATGTGAAAAAAATCTTAGGTGAATTATCACAACAAGATAAAAAAATACGCGCTAATTATAATAAAAAAGATCGCAAAGAGGATAAAAATGCAAAAGATTGGTAAGCTTATGGCTAAGCTAACAGCTAAGTTCGTACTTATTTTATTTTTTCAAATCTTTGCGCTAAGTGCAATGGCTGCAGAATCGCTAAAGGTTGAAATTCAGCCTGAATCTGTGGGTATCGGCGATACAGTGCAAATTTATTTAACCGTGCAGTCGTCTGAAGATTTTGAAATGGCTGACCCACAAATTTCAGATATTGCGGGTTTAAAGTTCTTACAAGGGCAAAACGCTGGACAATCTTCATCAACGCGCATGAATTTTATAAACGGTAAAACTGATTTTAGTAAAACCGTACAGCAGCAATTTATTTTTCAATATGAAGCCGTTAAGGCAGGTATTGTAACTATCCCGGCCATCACTGTTGAAGTGAATGGTAAACAAATTAGATCTGCACCGCAAAAAATTTCAGTTTCACAAAATAGCCAAGCGCAACGACAAGCTGGGCGCCCGTCAGGTCGCCCGCAATATAAAGGTGACGAAGATGATCCGTTGCAAGCTGATGACGATATGTTTGCGCAGCTGATGAAACAGCGTCAGAAAATGTTAGAAGACGTGCAAAGACAAATGGGGCAAGGTTTTGGCGGCAGAAATCTTGGACCAAATTTTAACCCGCAACAGCCGAATCAAATCCCTTCACGCACTATTGAAGGCTTAAACACCAATGAAGCTTTTTTTATTTTATTAGATGCGGATAAAAAATCAGCCTATGAAGGTGAGCAGATCACGGCCACTTGGCATATTTATACGCGAGGAAATTTAGATTCATTAGACCGAGCAAAGTTTCCGGATCTAAAAGGTTTTTGGAAAGAGATCATCGAAGAAGTGCCATCATTACAATTCACTGAAGAAAGAGTGAACGGCGAGATGTATCGTAAAGCTTTACTTGCTGCACACGCGCTGTTTCCGATTAAACCTGGAAAAACGACCATTGATGAATTTAAAATTAAAGCCAAAGTTCGTTTGCCCACACAATTTGGCTGGGGCTCGCAACAAGAATACACCAAATCATCAAAACGTTTAGAAGTAAATGTTTTGCCGTTACCTACAGAAGGAAAACCGTTAACGTTTTCTGGAGCAGTTGGCCAATTTCAAATTCAAACACAAGTTGATGGAACGCAGTTTCCCGCAGGACAGCCGATATCACTTCGCGTGCGCTTAGAAGGCCAAGGCAACGCCAAAGTGATCGAACTACCGGCTATTCAATGGCCAGAAAATTTAGAAGTTTATGATACCAAAAGTGAATCTAAATTTTTTAAAGATGGTTTAAGTTATAAAGAATTTGAAATTTTAGTGATCGCGAAAAATCCAGGCGAAGTAAAAATACCGCAGATTAATTTTTCGTATTTTGACCCGACATTAAAACAATACATCACTAAATCAACTGAAGAATTCAGCATTAATATCACCGAGGCTGTTAAGGGCTCAAACTTAGCACCGCTTAAAGCCAGCGATAAGGTCGAAGCGCAAAAAGCAGAATTAGAAAAAGTATTTTTACCAGTGACAGAGTTGAGTTCATCGTGGTTACCAACGGCTGAGCTGAAGCTTCCGTTTCTAGTGGTGATTTCATTGACTGCAATTATCACTGTGATTGCGCAGTTTTTATTAGCACTTAAAAATTTACGAATGTCGCCGCAGTTAGCTTTTAAAGTCGATACGAAATTAAAAGTTTTAGAGGGTGCTGTTAAAAATAAAGATTATCGTTTATTCGGCGCTGAAGCGATTAATTTACTTTATTTAGTGACAGCCCATTTAGCACAAGAACAAAGTGCTACTCAGGATTGGGTCGCTTTGTTTTACAAAATGCCCGAGAACTATCGTCAAAGTTACGAGAAGAAATTGAACGAACTTTTTGATTATTTTCAGATGGTGGGATTTGCACCAGAGTCACTTCGTGAGCAGGCCCTTAGTCGTAATGCACCTGAAGAAATGATGAAAGAAATAAAAACTACTACTCTGAGAATTGTCTCTGAATTGCCGTAAATTAGCATAGGCATCGACATAGACAAAATTTAACAAATATACTCTTGTAAACACTGTTGTTCACTTGTAGCCTTAAACTTTGGGGGGAGCATCCTGTGCGACGAACGTCTAGGTTATTATTGTTATCTTTATTATGTGTTTCATTTGGTTGTGCAACGAATTCTAAATCTACCGGACCAACTTCTGAGTATAATGCTGAAGGTGATCTTGAAAAATTTCGCGTCAAAGAGAGCGAAAAAGAGAGTGAAAAAGCTCCCACTAAAATTACCGAAAACCAAGAGTTAGAAACTATCCCTACTGAAGTAAACCCAAAAGTTGAAATGTGGTTAAAGTATTTTCAAGGTCGTGGCCGTCCGCATATGGAGCGCTATTTAGCTCGTTCTACTCGTTATGAAGCGTTAATGAAAAAAGTTTTACGTGATAACAAACTACCAGAAGATTTATTCTACATTGCTCTAATCGAATCAGGTTTTAGTTCGTCTGCAAGATCTCACGCTTCAGCTGTGGGTTACTGGCAATTTATTCGCGGCACTGGTAAACGTTATAAATTAGATATCAACAAAATGGTGGATGAACGCCGCGATCCGGTTTTAGCCACTCAAGCTGCGGCTGAATATTTCAGAGATTTATACAGTATTTTTAATTCATGGTATTTATCAATGGCTGCCTACAATGTGGGTGAAGGCCGTGTGATTAAGGCTGTTAGAAAATATAAAACAAAAGATTTTTGGGAGCTTTCAGAAAATAAAAAAGCTTTACCTGCAGAGACTGATAATTACGTTCCAAAATATATCGCAGCAAAATTGATCGCTAAAAATCCAGATAAATATGGTTTTGAAGGTATCGATTACATGACGCCGATCGAATTTGATCATGTGACATTAAAAGAGCCAGTAAATCTTCGTGTGATGGCTGAAAAGATGAATATCAATTACGAAGACTTTAAAGATTTAAATCCTAAATTCAAAGGTGAAGTTGCGCCACTAGATACAGATAAAACTTTAAGTTTACGTATTCCTGCAGGCACGATGGAAGTGGCTACACTGGCTGCACAAAACGCAGTTGCAAGTATCGTTGACTTCGTACCTGACCAGGTTGAGACGCAGTACTACAAAGTGCGTCGTGGTGAAAACTTAGGTGCCATTGCTCGTAAATTTAGAACTACGGTAGCCTATTTACGTGAACTAAATGATTTCACTCGTAAGAAAACAATTCGCGTTGGGCAAAAAATTGTTGTTCCAGATCGTACGCCATTAATCGAGCGCAAATCGACAAAAGAGAAGAAAAAATCTTCTTCAAGCACGGTTACAACCAGCAATTTTTATGTAGTTAAAAAAGGCGATTCTTTAGCCTCAATTGCTGATCGTTACAACTTATCTGTTGTTGATTTAAGCAAAGCTAACAACATCAAACGCAAATCTAAACTACGCGCTGGCGTTCGTTTAAGCATTCCTAGAATTTAATTAGTTTAATTCAGATATCAAAACAAAAAAAGCAGCCTCAGAGCTGCTTTTTTTATGTTGTAATTCGCATTCATGTTTTCGGTTTACATTGTAAACCCAAACCCCGAGCGTCGAAAATTAAGCATTCTTGAATGAGTGATGGCAGACTAAATTAGCAGGGTGCTAATTTAGCGCGCTAGCACGGAGCGGAAGCGCAGGGGTTTTAGGCAGGAGCCTAAAATAAAAAAACTCTAAACTTTGTCATCCACTGATAAGTTTAGAGTTAAGGGGAATGAAACCAATCCATGAAATAATATGTATTTGTTTTTCCTTCCATTGCAGTTTTCACCGCAGGTTCTTATATCCTTTGGTAGCTGGCTGGCTTTGTGCTGAATAAACAGCGAGAGCCCCTATAGCTTTGCGTCCCAGAGTTCCCTCTGGTTTGCCTTGAGGCAAAAGAAGGATACGGAATGACCCGTATTCTTTTCAAACCGCTAGTGACCTCCTCTTGTTAGTTAAAAGGTTTATCGATCCAGTGATCCATTAACAGGTAAGATATTTTATTTATCGCAACGTCACTTCGGTACTTTATCGTTATGATCGTGAATTCGCTTCATATAACGTCCCTCCAGCAGAGCTTTTCAGCTATGTTTGCTTGTATGAATTAAGATTAGCTGGGTGCGAATTGTATTTCCAATTTTTTTTGCTTAATCTCAAAAAAGAATATAAAACGTCTCAAATTAATTAATGTAAAACCTGGGAATAAATATGGTCGCTTTTAACGCCGTTACAAAACAAGTTGGTACTAAAATTTTATACGCAAATGGATCATTTCAAATTAATCCTGGCGATAAAATAGCCCTCGTTGGCCCTAACGGCGCGGGAAAAACGACAATCTTTCGTTTAATCATGGGCGAAGAATCACCTGATCAAGGCACTATCTCTAAACCTGAAAGAATTCGTATTGGTTATTTCTCTCAGAGTATCGAGAACATGAAAGGCCGCTCAGTGTTGGCCGAAGTGCTTGCGAGTGGTGGTTTGGATAAAGTTGTCGACATGATCAAGCTCTACGAAGAGCGTTTGCAAGATCCTAATCTTGGTGAAGACGAGATGATGGAAGTTGTAGAAAAGTACGGCGCCCTGCAAGAGCAGTTCGAAGCCGTTGGTGGTTATGACGTAGAACCGCGTGCAGCAGCCATCCTTGGTGGTCTTGGTTTTTCTAAAGAAGATATGCAAATGGATATCGGGCAGTTTTCTGGCGGATGGAAAATGCGCGCAAGCTTAGCGAAGATTTTATTATTACAACCAGATGTTTTATTAATGGATGAGCCGACGAATCACTTAGATGTGGAATCGATCGTGTGGCTTGAAGCTTGGCTTAAAGATTTTAAGGGTTCAGTTTTAATGACTTCGCATGATCGTGATTTTTTAAATCGCCTTGTGAGTAAAACGATCGAGATCGCGAACAAAGCCATCACTGTGTACGGTGGCAATTACGACTTTTATGATAAAGAACGTCAAATTCGTAAAGAGCAATTAATCGCTCAAGCTCGCCGCCAAGACGACATGTTAGCTAAAGAAGAAGAATTTATCGCGCGCTTTGCAGCTCGTGCATCACATGCAGCGCAAGTGCAATCGCGGGTCAAAAAATTAGAAAAAATTGATCGCATTGAAATTCCACCTGAAGATCGCGCGATGGATTTTACTTGGCCAGAGCCACCACGCGGTGGCGATGAAGTGGTGAAGTTTGAAAAGTTAAGTAAAACTTATCACTTAAGTGATGGCCGTGATCGTAATGTATTTAACAACGCCACAGCGTTAGTTAAACGTATGGACCGCGTAGCCGTAGTCGGCGTGAATGGAGCGGGTAAATCAACACTACTTAAAATCATCACAAAACAAACTGAAGCAACTTCTGGAACTTGCAGCGTAGGCCCAAGTATTTCAGTGGGTTACTTTTCGCAGAACTCTTTAGATTTATTAAATCCGAACAATACGATCATGCAAGAAATGGAATCTCGTGTTCCGAATGCTACTATTGGCTCAATCAAAAGTTTATTAGGCGCCTTTTTGTTTTCTGGTGAAGAAGGTGAAAAAAAGATTTCAGTTTTATCAGGCGGTGAAAAATCACGTGTGATTTTAGCGTGTATCTTGTCAGAGCCAGTAAATTTCTTGGTGCTCGATGAGCCGACGAATCACTTAGATATTAAATCTCGTGAAGTGTTATTAAAAGCGATTAAAGAATTTCCTGGAACAGTCATGATGGTATCCCATGATCGTTTCTTCTTACGCGAAATCACTACACGCGTATTTGAAATCGATAAGAATCATTTAACGACGTACGATATGACGTATCCAGAGTACGTAGAACGCGTTCACCACAATTAAATAAAAAAAAGAGCACTGGTTGCAGGGCTCTTTTATATCGTTTATTTTTTTGCTCGTGTTTTCGGTTTACACTTCGAAATATATTGTAAACCGAAATACAGAGTAAATTAAATGCTCTCTACGACTTTAGCTGCAAGCTCTGCAAAAGCTTTTGCTTCTACTGAGTCTGAATAGCTCTCCATTAACGGAACGCCGGCCTCAGAGCCTAGTGACATGCTTGGATTAAAAGGCATCTCGATTAATTTGGGAATATTTTTAGAAGCTAAGAAAGAATCCATTTCGCCTTTTGGAAATAACTGAATTTTTTCGCCGTTCACTGGGTTTAACATGTAAGACATGTTTTCAACCATTCCGACGATCTTAACTTGTGTGCGTTCAAACATATCGATCGCTTTTTTCGCATCGATAAGGGCCACGTTCTGCGGTGTTGATACGATCACAGCTCCAGCTACTGGAATTTTTTGAACCACCGATAACTGAACATCGCCTGTGCCAGGCGGAAGATCGATGATTAAATAATCTAACTCGCCCCATTTTACATCGCGAAAGAATTGATCCATGGCTTTGAATAACATCGGACCACGCCAAACAATCGCAGCGCCTTCTTCAGCTAAAAAGCCGATGCTCATTAATTTGATGCCGTAACGTTCGATCGGGTTGATTTCGGTGCCGTTTGAAACTGTGGGTTTTTGATTGATGGCTCCCATCATGCGCGGGATAGATGGGCCGTAGATGTCGGCATCTAATAATCCAACAGTTCCGTATTTACGTAAGGCCAGGGCAAGGTTTGTTGAAACCGTGCTTTTACCCACTCCGCCTTTTCCTGAGGCAACTACGATTATTTTTTTAACTCCGGGGATTGCAGCTTGGCGGTCGAATGGGTTCATGACTGTCCTTGTTTCGGCATTGCCGAATTCTCGTTTACAAGTAATAGAAGTAAATTAATAATAACAAAGTGATCAATAGCCAACTGCTTTTATTCTTAAATTTAGGATTCGGCCTACTTTTAGTGCTTTATTTTGTTTTAGGGCGTCCTAAGGCTAAACCACCGACTAAGTTGAACTTGCGCGCCAAAGATTCTACGGATAAAAAGCCGCAAGTTTTAGAGCCTGAAGGCAGAAAAACTGTAGCAGTAGCTTTGGGTGTGGCACCTACTGGGCCGCGCGAAGCCAGTCGTTCGCTATCAGTTATTTTTATGTATAACGGTCATGATTGGGAAGCCCATGATGTCTTGGGCGTGCCGCAAGGGGCGTCGATGCATGATATTACAAAGGTTTACCAAGAATTAGTGAGAAAATCAGACGCTCGCTCGTTACAATTTTACGAGCAAGCGTACAATGCTATTTCGATTCGTCACCGGAAACATCGGCTGTAGCTGCTAATTTAATTTCAGATTTTAAAAGTAAAACTTTTGCTTGTTCTAAAGAAGTCTCAGTTAACTTCATTGTGCTTTTTTTCTCGTTATAATCAGTCGTTTCGTTTTCTAAAATTCCAACTTGAATTTCGATTTCAGCTAAGATCACAAAGTGGTTTTGTGAAAGTGTAGATGTCTTTAAAGATTCCATCTCTTGCATTTGGCCATTTTTCATAGCTATTAATGATTCATAAGTGTGAAGTTTTACGGCTTCAACAACTTCTGCAGGTTTAGAAGCTGAGTCAGCCACTTCAGTCGTCGCTGATGCGATTTCAAGATTGGCAGAAGCGCTTGCGTGTTTGTTCATGCTCGCAGGTAAGAATTCAAGTAATACGACCTTATTATCCATTAACATATAAACAAGTTTATTCTGCAATAAAAGACTGTCGGCATGATCGCGTTTTTCTGCGGATTCTAATTTTGCGATTAACATTCTTTTAAAAGACATGTTTGCTTCAGAATTTTGATGCTCAGCTTTTGTAAGATCGACTAAACCATCAATTGCAACGACTTGGCTTTGGATTTTTTTGTTTGGTTTTGCCGTGCGCTCTTGTGCTTTACCGCAGCCCGTAAAATTGATCACAGCCATCACGATTAATGTTGAAAAGATAATTAAGTTTTTCATATGACACCTTCTTTGTAAAAGTTTTGGCGCGCTTCCAGCGCGACATAAAAATTAAAGCGATAAATCCATCGATAAACCAACCGTTGAGGTTTCTTTATCGTAGGCTTGTAAGTTATTTTCGTAAGTCGTTTCTTTTAAAAGCGCTGCTCGGTTGTAGTGATAAAGTGAAAATCCTAACAAGTCGTTCACTTCATACGAGATGCTTTCGACAAGTAAGAAGCCAGAACGCACCACATCTTCGTAAGAATAAGCACTGGTGAACTGAAATTTTGCTGCAATCGAAATCGGGTTAAAATCGTATCCCGCTTTAAAAGTTTGCACAATTTTGTATTCAGTCGCAGGTTCGCCATTTACCCGCGTTGTGTATTTGTTCGTGTAATAACCATAGGCTACTGAATAAGACATACTTAATTTTTCAACGTCTAAAGCTTTCGTATCTAAAGAAACTAAAACACCTACGTTATTCACTAATTCAATTTCACGATTTTCACGCGATTCTTTTGATAGGGGAAGCTCAACCGACGTGTAGGGAGAAAATTTTAAAGCTGAGAGTTTTACCCCGTCGTATAAAAGCGAAAACACACCATCAGCCATACCTGAAGCCGTGCTTGGAGCGTTTAAATCATAACCATAAAATAAATCGGCGCGAATTGAAAAATTCCAAAATACAAATTTAGGAACAATCGCTAAGCCAAGACCGCGAGATCTGCCGCCGCTTGAATTTTCTTCGGCACTTTGTTCGTAAGATAAGCTAACCGCTGTGGTAAATTTAAACGGAGATTTTACGACAGCCGGATCGTCGACATCAGGTAGTTCTTGAGGTGCTGCGATTTGTTGTTGGCGTTCTTGATATTTTTTTTGTTTTTGCAGTTCACGATACTTACGTAAATCAGAAGCTCGTTTAGCGGCTTCGTCTAACGTACCCGTTGTCGGTTGGCGCGCAAAACTGATTTGCGCCAGGAAGGTGATACCCAAAATTGCAACTAGTGATAAAATCAGATTCCGCTTCATGGGCTTAGAGCTCCTTGTGAACTGAATCTAATTGCGAAAATAAGACCTAGTTATAGCTATTTAAGAGAGTTTGAGGCGAGATCAGCGTCAAACTTATTTACACGAGCCCAATTAGGGCTTAAATATTATTTCGGCTGAGCTTTTAAATTTTTAAGCTGCGTGTTCATCGTTTTTAATCTTGTCGAAAAAGATTCAAGCATTGATGACGCCCATAGTGGAAGATCATTCAACATGATGTTGTAACCTTCTTCAGAAATTTTCACTAATTTACAATCGGTAACGGCTTGTGCGCTGGCCGTGCGTGCTCCTTTGTCGATTAGAGCAAATTCGCCAAACGTTTCGCCAGGGTTAAGTTGAGCGAGTTCAACTTTTTCGCCGGTTTTATTTTTTGAAAAGATTTTTACTGTGCCAGTTTCAATAATATAAAAATGAGCTTCAATATCGCCTTCAAAAAAAATAAAATCGCCGGCTTTGAAAGATTCTTTAGTAATTGAGCTCATGATGGACCTCTACAGTTGTTAGAATAGCTCTATAATAAAACTAAACTTAGATGAATTCTATAATTTTTGTTTGATAATGCAGGAGTGAATTTATCACCAGCCTTTAGTCTAAGAAATAAGATGTGTTTTGTACTTCGCATTGAGTGAAAAAAAAGGGTAGCATATTTACTATGGTGTTATTCAGCTCTTTCAAGTTTTTATTTGCGTTAGCCTTTGCTTTTTCTAGTAAGCCAAATCCGCACTTTCTTGAGGGTAAAAACACCGATTCGCCAAAAACGATTTCGACGATTAAGACAGATATCTCGGCAACGCAACTTAACAGTTCACAAATCGATAGTTTAAAAGATGATAAGTCTTACCAAGAATTTTTAAAAGAAAATCAACCGCTAGTTGATGCTTTTTCTGAATTCAGGAAAAAAAACCAAAACGTAAATAACGCGATTGAAAAAATTAAAAAATGGACTCCGTCGCAAGCTATTTTAAATAACTATAAAGACTATTTTTTATCCACTTGGTCAGGCAACTACGATGATGTACACAAACATTACCTAGCCCTGAAAAAAGAAAAAAAGTTCATTCGTATTCGTTTAGAGTTAATTGTTTTTTTAATTAATTCTCCGATCGAACAATTAAAATTTGCGAATGCGGCGCAATTTATCAAAACAGAATCGCGCGCGATCTTACGCCAATTGCGCGGGTCATCTGAGGGTGAAGTTTTCGAAGAAGAGTATTTAAAATGGTTACAACGAAATAAATACTTCGATGAAATCTGCCAAACTGAGCGTGATCGTTGGATCGCTGAACCTGGAATTGATTTTGTCGAGCTAACAACGGCCACAGAAAATTGCCCGGTCGCTTTAGATGATTTTTTAACCCGCATGCGAAGACTTCTATTTGCTGCCAAAGAATACCAGGCGTTACGTGAAATCGAGTTGTTTTCAGCTTACGCCAAACTTCAAGATTGGGAGCGTACTTATGTGCGCGCAGTTTATGATTCAAATCAAGGTGACCCAGTCACAGCGTTTAAAAGTTTAACTAAGTATGAAAAAGAGCTTATGCAGACTGATTATAAAGATAATTATTTCTTTATTGCTCAGCGTGCTGGCGAGCTAGAAAAGGCCGAACAAATTATCGCAAAAATTTTAACTAAAACAAAAAGCCGTAAAGAATTTGAAGAAATGAAATTTCAGCAGGCCTTTTTATTTTACCAAGTTAAAAAGTATAACCAAGCGCACGTGATCTTTGATGAGTTATATAAAGCTCATCCTTTTATGAAAAAGAAAAAACGTGGCCGTCCTTCGCGTGAATTTGATCAAATTGCCTGGCTACGCGCTTGGACGGTCTATTTAGATGGGCAGTATCAAAAAGCGTTGAAAACCTTTGAAGACACGGTGCCATTTGCTATTGATGAAGCTCGTTTAGCTTATTGGGTTGCCGATACCAGACTTAAACTAGGTGATGAAAGTTCGGCGATTGCAGGTTTTAGAACTTTATCTTCGCCAGTGCTCGCGCAAAAATCTTTTTCTTATTACAATTTATTGGCGTGGCTTCGTTATGAAAATATGAAAAAAGATTTTCGTGATAACGGCGTGCTAAAAAGTATCGCGCTCGTGGCTAAAATGAACAAAGGCCCTTTTCCGGTAGCCTCTGAAACCCAAAGTTATACACAAATCATGGCTTCATATAGCTTTTTTGATAAAGCATCTTATGAAACTGATGAGGGCGAAGTGCAGTTAGCCAATTCTGAAAATGACGTGATTCAAAATACCGACTCAGCAGGTATTGAAGTGTCATCTGAAAAAGAATTGACCGCGCAGATTAGCTGGTCAAAATTTTTAATTTTGCAAAATGAACCAGATTTAGCCCGCTGGCATCTATACGAAATCGAAAAGAAAATTAACACACGTAAAAAAGCTGAAGTCCTTGCACAATTTTATCTATCACAAGAATTTTATTACCGAGCGCTTTCGTTAATGAATCGTTTCTCGCAAAGCGACAAAACTGCTTTACAGATTAAAGCAGATCCTGTGATGTGGGGTTCGCTTTACCCAGAAGCTTATAAGGCCAAAGTATTTCAGTACGCAGAACTCAGAAAAATTGATCCATATTTAATTTTATCAATTATGCGAGCAGAAACTCAGTACAAATCAGACGCGATTTCACCAGTGGGTGCAGTAGGGCTTATGCAGTTTATGCCGTATTCGGCCCAAAAGGTGGCAGATATCACTGATCAAAAAATTCAAACCGAACAATTGTTTGCTCCAGAAAAATCAATCGAGTTTGGTGCCGCGTATTTAAAAAAATTATCTTTAGAAATGGATAATCAAAAACCGTTAGTGGCCGCGGCATACAATGGCGGCCCACACAGAGTAAAAGCGTGGATTAAAAATCTAGGGCAATTAGAGTTTGATAGATTCATCGAGCATATTCCATTTGTTGAAACAAGAACCTACGTTAAGCGCGTTCTTACGTATCGTGCGATTTATGATAAGCTCTACAATAAATCAATTGAGCTTGATAAATACACGTATTTGTTAAATCCAATTCCGATGAAGTTAAAAGAGCCCATTTCGTTAAAAGAAGAATGGGAACCCTTCAGATACGAACTTCGCCCAATGCAGAATTAAAAAATGACACAGATTTTGTGACGGCATTTTACCGCCAATTTGTCAAAAAAGTTGACAAGTTGGTGTTTTGTAATCGTTTTTAGCTTGGCATGAAGTTGCATAACGAACTCCATATGTTCAAAAAGCTGATTTTGATCACCTTAGGCCTTTTGCTTGTTGGGTGTGACTATAGTTATAAACGTGGTGAAGATAAAACCAAGAGTGATCAGGTCACCCAGGCCGAGGTTTTAACTTATGCTATGGTTAATGAGCGTGTGATTCAACCACGCTGTGTGCAATGCCATTCAGAATCTAGCGGCAATAAAGGTAACATTAATTTAGAATCCTATGATGCTATTTTAAAAAATCGCACAGCGATTCGTAACGAAATTTCTGATCGCACGATGCCTCCGTCGAGTAAAGCGCCATTAACAGGTGCTCAGGCAAAGCTTGTGTTAGATTGGATTGATCAAGGTGCCTACGAAGACGGGGCGCCGATTCAATTACCTACAAATCCTGGTGAAACTAGCGGAACAGTTGGCACAGTTGAAGCAGACCCCACTTTAATTGCCGATCTTAAAAAGCCACTGCAATTTATGCCAGATGCAGAACGTCTAAAACTGGAAGTCGAAGCCATTGCTAAAACTAAAAATCTAGAAATCGTTTCAGGCGCGGTTTATCCACAGTTAATGGTCACAGCCGAAGGTTATACAGTACTGATCGCAGATGCTGAACGCACAGCTTTACTGTATGAATCGCACACCGATGCCTTTGAATTTAAATTAAAATTAGACCTAACCGAGAATCTTTGTCAGGCCGAATATGTTAAACCCCAGTGTAATTTTCATTTTGATTTAAGCAACGATGGGATGGTTTTTCGTTGGATTAAACACAGCGATGAACAAAAAATCGGACAAATCGTTAAAATGAAATTTTCTGGTAACGGTGATGAACAGTTTGTTATTAAAAAAACGGATGTCATTTATGGTTTTATTGATCGTTTTGTCGGTCGAAAAAATGACCTGCGCTTTAAGCCTGATCTGATCGTTTGTGATCGCTATGATTGGTTGGATAAAAAGTTAGAAAATAATAAATCAGAAGCTAACGTAACAGCTAAGTTTGCTTCTTGGTCTACAGAAAGTATGGTTTTGAATTCAGAGACTGGCGTCAATGAAAATGCCACAGCAGCAGTGTTTGAAAATATCACTTGGAAACTTGAAAAAAATGCGCTGGTGATGCAAGGCCTAGAGCGTATTCAAAGTAACTCAAATTTCGGAAAATTTACGCCAATCATACCGGCAGGCCAGGCAAGTACGATTCAGTATATTCAAGCTAACGGTGAAACTTGCCAGTTTTCATTTGGACACTCGATTCAAGCCTTAGTGGCAGGTGTTGATTTTGACAAATACTTTAGCGCTTATCCGCGTTTTGTGGTTCATGCAAAACCAAAATCAGCAGCTTACAAAGTTTTTGATTTGCTACAAGGGAAGTCTTTACAGTCACCGTTTGCTAACGCGGAGTTTGAATAATGAAAAAATTAATTCTTACTTTTCTAGTTTTAGTTATTTCTTTTTCAGCTGGGGCGACCACGCTTACAGGTGCGGCCTTACTCAATAAGGTGAGTCTTTCTTTGCGTGGACTTCCAGCTTCAGTTGCCGATCAAAAAGCTGTTTCGGCTTTAGCGTTGGCAGAGCAAAAAAACTTTGTTGATCAAAAAATCGATGAATATATGAAGTCATCGCAATACAGCGAAAAAGTAAGCTTAAGACTGATGGAGCTTTTTCAGTTTAAGGCAGCGGTGCTGTCAAAATCAATAACCTCAGTGGCGACGCAAGCCTTTACTGATGGCGAACAAAAATATGCCGCCAATAATGGCGCGATTAATTTATTTCGCGAACTGACGCAAGAAAATCTATCTTGGGATACCTTATTAACAGGTAAGACCTATTCAATTTCAGCGATCGGAACAACGTTTGGAATCAGCGATTACGGTTTTTATGGCAAACTAGCAGACCTTCCGAATGTTGGCGCTGGTGATGTCGGTGATGTTGAAGATGTTGAAGATGTTAATAAGTTGTATAAACTTTTAGATCGTCGAATTACTTTTGCTTCAGATGATCTGCGCATTGCCGGAGTTTTAACGACCGGAAAGTTTTTTACCCGGTATGTGACCACTGGCGTGAATAAAAATCGTCGTCGCGCAGCTGCGATATTTAGAGTTTTTCTGTGCGATCGCATGAGTGCGGCTATTCCTGAGATGGCGGGCATTGATGATGCGACTTACGGAATACTGTTTCCGAGTCAATTAGGTAAAGATATGGAGATGACCGAGTCTGAAATTAAAGCTGTGTTGAATAAAAATGATTCTATTCACGGTAATAAACCTGATTGTAAAAGTTGTCACTACAAGCTTGATCCGGTCGGACGAGTATTTAATAACTCAGGTTTAATTTTAAGTTCGTTTCCTTCAGCGGGAGCTTTAGTTTTTAAAAACTCTTCAGGACAAATTGTGAATAAACCTGTTCAAGGCATAGCTGAACTTGCGCAAAAAATTACTGAAGAACCTGACTATGTCTCTTGTCAGGTGCAACATTTTTGGAATTGGTACATCGGCGAAGATAAAGTGCTGACTTTGCAAAAACGCCAACAACTGATCAGTGATTTTAATTCATCAGGGCGTCGTGTGAATAGTTTTATTAAAAAAATGGTAACACGAGCTGAGTTTGCAGAACGTGAAGAGCCAAATATTTTAAAAGATACAGCTAGAAATACGAAAAATCTAATGCTGCAATGTCAGTCTTGCCATCAAAATTCAGATAACTATAAGGGCGTTGATTTAAGCAAATGGCCATTAGGTGATAACCCAGAATACTGGATCAATAAAATTTCAAAATCATTAGATTTAGACAATATGGGAAAAAACCGAACGATGCCTCCTGCGGAGATTGGAGGCTTTATTCCTACTAAAGCTGATCTTGAAATGGTTAAACGTTGGATTGATTTAGGTGCGCCAGATGAATCTGGAAAATTGCAAATTCAAGCTAAAGAGGTGGTCCCGTGATTAAGACTATTTTACTTTTGCTAGGTTTGATTTTATCAGCCTCTGTATCTCATGCAGAATTTGGGATGTTATCAACTCGTTATATCACAGCCTACGATTTTCAAAATCGTTTAAATAGTATGTTTTTTGATGTTTATGCGCAAAGTCCAACGCTAATGATTTACGGAAAATGTCGTCAAGGGCTTGCGCAATTTGGTTTTACTTCGCCGGCGAATGGTAAACCCTTTAGTCAGTTTCCAAATTCTGAAACAGTTAAAACTATTCAAACCTGTTATACTGAGAGTTTTACTTTCACTCTGGCTTATCTGTTGACGGCGAATCAGAAAAATTACATTAACTTTTTAAGTCAGTTTATTCCTGAAGCGATTCTGCAACAGCAGCTAGCGAATCAGTCACCGATGAATAGTTGGCATTCAGGCTCTATTCAAAGTTTAACACCCGCTGAACAAGATTTATTAATTGCCCAGACGGTTGAAACGATGCTTGGAATTGATGAAGTGATTTTATCGTATGGAATTATCAAAGATGTGAATGCTTACCGCGCTTTTTTAAAGACAAAAATTAAGGCCAATCAAAGTATTTTTGATGTGATTACAGGTTTAACTAAAGAGTTAGCATTACGTAATGAATTTCTCACTTACTAGAAAGATACAGATATGAAACGCAGAGATTTTTTAAAAAATGGAATGCTTTTAACTGGTAGTGCAGCTCTGGCGCCATTTCTATCAACGCAAAATTTATTTGCTTCGCAAAACCAAGCTGGAAAATTCTTTTTGCAGGTTTCTTTTACTGGCGGCTGGCACACGAGTTTATCTTTAGATCCTTGGTTAGCAACTGAAAGACCTAGCGAAAAAGATGCGTTTATCGAATACCGGGCTGATCAAATTTTAAAAGAAGGACAATTATTTTTTGGCCCTGCGATGCAGTCGATGCGACCCTTTGCTTCACAGTTAAATATTATTAACGGAATTTATATTAGCAGTAATGACAGCGGCCACGAATCTGCAGAAATCTATATGAACTCGGGTTCTGGATCTGGGCATTTCGGGGCTATAGCGGTTGAACATGAATTAGTTGATCAGCAATATCCATTAGGGGTTTTAAGCAGTTCAGATGTATATAAAGGTCAAAGTGCTGTCAGCAGCAGTAATATTTCTTTATTGAGTAATTTAGAAACTAAAAACGTTGTGATTTCTGAATTTGATGATCCAAATTCTCCCATCGTTCAATCGCAGTTAGTGATTTCACAAAATGCGGTAAAAATTCAGTCTTACAATCAGGCTATCAGCGCTCTTGCTGCGGGCGGAGTTACTTTAACTGATGGTCACCGCATTGCTCTGGCTTATCGCCATGGTTTAGCTGCGAATGCTTTTTATTCGATTTTTGAAGGCTATTTAGATACCCATGCTGCACATGAAGGAAATCATTTGACCAGACAGGCACAAAATTGGGAAGAGCTGGCCACTTTATTGAATTCTTTTAAACAAATCGAGTGGAGTAACGGACAGTCTATGTATGACGTCACAACTTTTTATGTGACCTCAGAATTTTCGCGAACGCCTGCTTTGAATGCCGCAAAAGGTACTGATCATAATCCACTGAACAACTCGGCCTTAATCATTGGTCCGGGCTTTAAAGGTAATACTGTATTTGGTGCCAGTCGTTTAGTGACGAGTGCAGAATCAGCAAGTGGGGCATCGTATTTAGTGGCGCAGATGGTTGATATGCAAACCGGAGCTCTGATTAAAAATAAACAAGACGCGAAAGAAAAAGGTCAGTTGATCAAACCAGAAACTATTATCGCAACTTTAGCCGAGGGCTTAGGGGTTCAGCGAAATATATTTCCGGTCATTAATGAAAACGAAAAAGCCATTCGTCAGATATTAAAATAGCGCTTAAGGAAACTTCTTAGTTACTTTCAAGCTGCCTTCTTTACTTTTTGTCACGCTGCTCCCGAAAAAGGGACGGCCTACCTTTAAACGTTAAATTTAAAGAACAGGATATCGCCGTCTTTTACGATGTACTCTTTGCCTTCTGAGCGGTATTTACCGGCTTCTTTTACGGCTGCTTCAGATTTTAAATTGAATAAATCTTCGCAGTGATAAGCTTCAGCGCGGATGAAACCTTTTTCGAAATCAGTATGAATCACGCCAGCTGCTTGTGGAGCTTTGAAACCCGTTTTAATGGTCCAGGCACGCACTTCTTTTTCGCCCGCTGTGAAATACGTAGCTAATCCTAATAAAGCGTAGGCTTCGCGGATTAGACGATTTAAGCCTGGCTCTGTTGCGCCTAATGAATCTAAGAAATCTTTGCGCTCTTCTGGCGGAAGTTGTGAAATTTCGGCTTCCATTGAAGAACAGATCATAATTGTTTTATTGTTTTCTTCAGCAGCACGTTTTTCAACAGCGCGTACCCAGTCATTACCACCAGCCGCGAAATCTGTGTCAGATACGTTACAAGCATAAAGTACGGGTTTAGAAGTTAATAAGTGCATTTCACGCGCGTAAGGCGCTTCAAGATCGTTAAGTACGACTGAACGAGCGGGTTTACCTTGTGCTAAAGCTTGGTGAAGTCTTTGCGTAACATCTAAATCCATTTTTACTTTTGGATCAGCCGATGTCTTAGCCATCTTTTCAACTTTTTTTAATTTTTTATCAGCATTATCAAAGTCGGCTAACATTAATTCTGTGTTGATCACATCAACATCGCGAAGTGGATCTACTGAACCAGATACATGAATGACATTTGGATCATCAAAACAACGAACCACGTGAACGATCGCATCAGTTTGTTTGATGTGACCTAAGAATTGATTTCCTAAACCTTCACCTTGAGAAGCACCCTTAACAATACCGGCGATATCAACGAATTCCATAGTTGTAGGAATTACGCTTTGAGGTTTTACGAAAGCCGTAATTTGATCAAGACGAGTATCTGGAACGATAACGATACCCACATTTGGATCGATCGTGCAAAACGGGTAGTTCGCAGCTTCAGCTTTCGCAGAAGTTAAAGCGTTAAATAATGTAGATTTACCTACGTTTGGAAGACCTACGATACCAACTTGTAAAGCCATGACGTTCTCCTTGAGAATTGCTGATTTGCTTTCAGCAAAATTACTAAGGGTCGAGCTTAACAGGTCCGTTGTATTTTGTTGAGGCTTTATTTATGCCTTCTAATATAAATGATTCGATGGCGTCAGACGCGGTATCTAAAACCTTATCTAAGTTTGGTTGCTCTTCTTTTGAGAAGTTTCCAAGAACATAGTCAGCTAAGGCGAAATCAGGGTGAGATGGGCGCCCAACGCCTAAACGAAGGCGAGCGTACTCTTGTGTACCCAATAGCTGGGTAATGCTTTTTACGCCGTTCTGGCCACCAGCGCTGCGGTTAAATTGCATCTTGATTGTGCCAAAAGGAAAATCAACTTCGTCATGTACAACTAAAACATTGGCGCGATCAATTTTATAAAAATTTATTAAAGCCACAACTGATTCGCCAGACAGATTCATAAACGTCTGAGGCTTGGCTAAGAGAACTTCTTTGCCTTCAAGTTTGAATTTTTTGGTTTGGGCTTTGTGCTCAATGCGCCAGTCAGTGCCGCCTAAAGATTTTAACCAATAGTCAGCCGCCATGAAGCCAATATTATGGCGGGTCATAGCGTATTTACTGCCGGGATTTCCAAGGCCTACGATTAAGTACATATTACAAATGTAGCTTAAGGGGCGTTATATTTGCAATAGCTAGCAACAGTAGCTGCGCTGGTGGTTCCAAAATGAATAGTAAAATGGCAATTTTTCAAAATGATCACTCTCTACAACATATTTATTTTTTTGATGCTATAAACCCATCCATACAAATAAAAATTCAATAGGAGAATTTATGAAATCTTTAGCGATGGTGCTATTCGTATTAGGTATGGGGCAAGTGAGCTTTGCAGCTCAAGAATTACAGTGTGCTGACCAAGCGGTAAAAACGGCGACAATGAAAAATTTTAAACGTTTTGGAGCTTCAACTGGTTCATGTGGCGCAAAACTTTTAACAGCGGGTGCTTATTCAGAAACTTATTTAGTTTGCGTAAGTGATGAAACTGATCCAAGTGAATGGGTTATAGTTATGAAGAAAGCTAATAAAGGCTGCCACGTGAAATACGCTGACACTCAGCACGATTCAGAAACACCAAACTTTGAATCAAGCGAAGGCTTATTGAAAACTGTAGAATGCTCGATTGATCACGCTGATAACGCTAAATTGATCTGCAAATAATTTTTAACATCAGTATTTTAAAATTGTGATTAGAAATAAAAAAGGCGATGTTTCCATCGCCTTTTTTATTTAATTTTAGATCGGTTAAATTATTTTTTAGCCGCTGGTTTAGCTGCTGCTGGTTTGGCACCTGCTGCTGCTGCCGGAGCTTTTGCACCCGCTGCTGGTTTGGCACCTGCTGCTGCTGCTGGAGCTGCTGCCGCCGCTGCAACTGGAGCTACAACTGCTTCGTCTTCTTGTTCAACAACTGCTGCAAGTGTAACTTCTGGACGAGAGATAAGTTTAACTCCCGCGGGCATTGTTAATTCAGAAGCATGTAATGAATCGCCCACGCCTAAGTTAGATACGTCTAAAGTTAAGAAATCAGGGATTGCTGTTGGTAAACACTCAACCTCAACTGAACGCATAACGATATTTAATAAGCCACCTTCAGCAAGACCGATTGGTTTACCTTCGATTTTGATCTCTACAGATACGCGAACGGCTTTGCTTAAGTCTAAAGCGAAGAAATCAACGTGTTCTGGACGACGAGATAATGGATTAACTTGTACTGATTTAATTAAAGCCACTTTGCCGTTTAATTTAGAATCAGAAGATTTTAAAGTTAATAAAGCATTCTCGTAAGCACGAGTGTTGTATTTTAAGATATCATTTACGTGAACAGATACGTTTTGGTTATCCATAGCTCCGTAGATTACGCCTGGAACCATTTTGTTTACGCGTAATTCACGTGAGTTAGAACGGCCGATTTCGCGAGTTGTAACTGTTAATTCAATTCTTTGTTTGCTCATTTTGTTTCCTTGCGTGTCTTCGACACGACTTTCTCTTTTGTACCACTTACTCATCAAGCGAAATTGCTTTACTCATCGGTGGAGTTGTTTTAAATAAATTTTTAGTACTAGTCGAAAAGTGAACTCACTGAATCGTGGTCGTGAATTCTTCTGATCGCTTCAGCTAAAACTCCGGCCACCGAAATGACTTGGATTTTGCTGCATTTTTTCGCCTGCTCAGATAAAGGAATTGTGTCAGTCACAAATACTTTTTCAATAGCACTTTCTTGTAAACGGCTAATAGCCGGACCAGAAAATACCGCATGCGTAGCAACGGCGAACACCTGTTTTGCACCATTTTTAAGGAGGCTGTCAACAGCTTGCGTGAGAGTCCCAGCCGTATCGATCATGTCATCCACGATCACTGCAATTTTACCCTGAACATCACCGATTAAATGCATAGCTTTAGCTTCGTTTGGAGCGGTTCTGCGCTTGTCGATAATGGCCATCGTCGAACCAATTCGTTTAGAGAAGGCACGGGCGCGTTCAACGCCTCCAGCATCAGGACTTACTGTGACGAAGGCATCGCCATCGCCGTAAGCGTCTTTCCAGGCACGGGCCATAGTAGGAACTGCGAATAAGTGATCCACAGGACAGTTGAAAAAGCCTTGAATTTGGGCAGCATGAAGATCTACCGAAACTACGCGGTCTGCACCGGCTGTTGTAATAAGGTCTGCCATACATTTAGCTGTGATCGGTGCACGAGGTGCGACTTTACGATCTTGGCGAGCATAGCCGTAATAAGGAATCACCGCAGTGATTGAAGCCGCTGAGGCTCTCTTAAGGGCATCAAGAATAATAAATAATTCCATGTAGCTTTGATTCACTGGTGGACAAGTACTTTGAATGACAAAGATATCTTTTCCGCGCACCGATTCGTGAATCTCGACTTGGATTTCACCGTCAGAAAAGCTTGTAACTTTGCTTTCACCGAGTGGAATTCCTAAAATATCGCAGACTTGTTTTGTAAGTGCTAGATTTGTATTACCAGCAAACACCTTAAAGTTTTTGTTTTTTGCATCTGTCATTAATCCCCCTATGACGGTTTGCAGTCAGTTATTTTGCGTTCAGTTTATTTAGGTGAAGCCGAATTTAGCTTACTGATAAACTGATTCAACGCTTGAGCTCTATGCGAGTGCTGGATCTTATAACCGGGACCCAGTTCTGCCAGAGTTTTAGTTTCATTTTCAGGAACAAATACAGGATCGTAACCAAAGCCCATTTGCCCGATGGCTTTTGGACCGATTACGCCCTTCATAACACCTTCGAAAATCCATTCTTGATTGTCGGGAGTTAGTACGACAGTCACACATTTAAACTGTGCTGTGCGCGGAGAAATATTTCTAATTTGCATCATCTTTAAAAGTTTTGCGACGTTTTCTGAATCTGCCGCATTAGCGCCGGCGTATCTTGCAGAGTGAACGCCTGGTAAATTATTTAAACCAGTCACTTCAAGGCCTGCATCTTCACCTAAGACAAACGCATCAGGCTTGATTGCTTTTAATGTTTTTGCTTTGATGCGCGCATTATCTAAAAACGTTGCGCCGTCTTCTGGACGGGGAGTGAAGCCTTTGATTTCGCCTTGGTGAAAAAGATTAATCTCTGGCAAAGTACGCAAGGCCATTTTGTATTCTTCAAGTTTACCTTTATTTCCAGTGGCGATCCAAAGTTCCATCTATTGGCCCTTACGTAGCGGATAATATTCGCCGATGATTTTTTGTTGGTATTCAAATAATTCTTTGCAGCCGTGTTCAGCGATCGTCATCATGTCGAACAATTGTTGACGTGAGAACGTGCCCTCTTCAGCTGTGCCTTGCACTTCGACGAATTCGTTTTTATCAGTCATCACAAAATTCATGTCTGTGCCGATTTCTGAATCTTCGTCGTAATTCAAATCTAAAATTGGAATTAAATTATTTTTGTCGTCATCAAATAAGCCAACAGAGATTGCGGCTACATAACACTTGATTGGATTCGTTTTAATTTCGCCAAGCGCTTGTAATTTTTTGCACGCTAAAGCTAACGCCACAAAACCACCAGTCACAGCAGCCGTGCGGGTTCCACCGTCGGCATTGATCACATCGCAGTCGATGATGATTTGTTTTTCGCCTAAATTTTTTAATTCAACACAGGCGCGAAGGCTTCTTCCGACTAATCTTGAAATTTCTTGGGTGCGCCCGCCGCTTGCGGTTTTTTCGCGTTTCATACGAGTGTGTGTAGACCGTGGTAGCATTCCGTATTCAGCAGTCACCCAGCCAGAACCTGTGCCTACTAACCATTGCGGAGCTTTTGATTCGTAAGTGGCCGTGCAAAGGACGCGCGTGTTTCCGAATTCAACTAAAGCTGAACCTTCGGCGTAATCAGATACATTCGCTGTGATCTTAATTTGGCGAAGTTGATTGTGAAGACGTTTGTCGGCGCGAACGAAGTGTTGTGATGGATTTGTCATGCTTGTATAACACTAAATCCAAGATTGAAAGTCACTGGTAAACTACAAGATTTTACTGCGTAAAAATGTGTGATTTATACTCGTAAATACTTTTGACGATCGTTTCAGCAATCTCTTGTTGACGCTCTTCGGTGAGAAGCAATTTCGCTTCGCTTATATTAGAAATATAACCAATTTCAATCAGCGCTGAAGGCATTGATGTTTTCTCGATCACAAAAAATGGCGCGCGTTTAATGACGGTTTTGGAATCTGCGCCTAAGGCTTTTACTTGGTTTTGCAGAATTTGATTAAACTTAAGACTCTGTCGGGTTTGACCAAAGCTTGTTAGATCGCCAATAATTTTTTTAACTGCCGTCGAGGCTTCAATCGCGGGCATTTTTACCGCGTGCGCGCCTTTTTTAAAATAGAACTCCATACCGCTCACGTAACTGGCTTGCGAAGAGTTGGCGTGAAGGCTGATAAAAAGATCCGCGTAGCGAGTTTCTGCCACTTTCACGCGATTTTCTAGTGATAAACTTTTATTTGTTTCACGAGTGAGAATCACTTCAATATTTTGCGAGAATTCGCTTTGAATCAAATTTTGGATTTTCTGAGCGACCTTGAGGGTGATGTCAGATTCTTTAAAGATTCCACGCACAGCGCCAACATCAACGCCGCCGTGACCCGGATCAATCACGATTACAAAAGGTTTTGAAACATCGGCCCAAGTCGTCAGTGGTGAAAATAAAATTGAAATTAAAATTAAGGATGCATATCGCATTTCTTAATTTAAGCATCTTTTTGGGGGTAATAGAAAAGAGAAAAAAAAGACGGCCAGGAAGGGGGGGGGGATGCCTAGCCGCCATGGGGGGTACTTTTATATAAAGCAAGAGTGTGACCAAGATTTAAAGCAATGTATTCGATTTGAGCTGTATATCCGCTAGACAGTGACGCGAAAGGCCTGTCACTTTTTGGCTAGAACATCATCGCGCAGCGTTTGTAGAAACCGCGGATCTTATCTTTGTCTTCTTCAAGACGCACGGCCATCTGTTTGGCTTTAGCTTGCACCAATTCGATATCAATTTGTTGCACTTTCGCCGGCAGCAGTTGTTTATAACGTTCGTAATCAAGACCAGATTCAGTCACGTAATTGTAAAAGCCCGCAGCTTTTTCGATGTTAGAAAATATGTCGCCGCGCGCTTCAGTATAAATGATAGCTTCGCTTTTAGTTTTTAAATAATTAATACGAGCTTCAAACAATTCAGCCAGCAATAGAAACTGATTCATATCATGTTGGTTCCAAATAGCTCGTAACTCAAAGGGTTGATCCAAGACTTCTAAACTTTCACTTGCTTGGGTGATGTGTTTAAGTCCGATCATTTGGTAATGATGTGCGCCATTCCAGGATAAAGTGTAAGGTCGCAAATAAACTTTTTGTTGAATACGATGAGCGATCATCGATGCATCGATTTTTTCATTGTTGTGGTCATTCACTAATTCAGCCAAAGCTTCGCGCATTTTAGGTGTCATGATTGATAGGGGTGGGCCGTTATGGATATCCATGCCCAAAGCCCCTAGAGCTAATTCGGGGCGGTTATGATAGTCGACAAAAAATCTTAAAAAGGGATCGCCTTTGCCTTCAAAGGCCGAATGAAAACCAATATTAAAATGCGCACTCTCATTTTCGGGAACTTTAAAACCTAAAGGTTTTCCAGATTCGAAAATCATTTTGTTTAAGGTTTGTTCGCGGGCCCGCAGTTCGGCCTGTGTAGAAGGTTTTGTGGTGATTTCTATGCAGCCGGGATCGTGACTGACTTTAAACCACCAGCCATCACTTAAAGTTACTTTGTAGTCGTGACTTCTTGCGGGTACATCCATACGCCATTTGCCTTGGACTTCTTCAACTTTACAACCCATAGATTTACATAGGGCTTGAATGTTTTTAACAAACGTAATTTTTGCATCGGCGGCTTGTTCTTTTCCGCCGCGTTCCCAGCCCTTTGTGATGGAATCATGCACCAGCTCAAACTCGGCCCCGTAAGTGAAGGCGCTAGCGAAAGCGCTGCAAGAAAGTAAAAGGCTTAAAATAAAGATTAGGCTTAGGCTTTTCATATAGCTTGATAAGAGCAAAATTTTTGCCGACAACAAACCGACTATCGTTGAATTGAGGCAGTCTGTTTGTTGAGACAGTTGTCACTTGGCAAAAAAGGTCAGTGAGCTGCATGTCATTCGCGTTTTGACGTGGGGCCTTAAATTGCATTTTACGGTTTGTATGGTGCAAGCAATAAATTTTGATGAATTAAAAAAACGTTTAGTCTCGGCCGTTTCTAACGCTAGCAAGCATGATATTTTTGTGATGGCTAGTTCATTGGCTTACACCACCGCATTGGCGATGGCGCCATTTATGTTAATTACCTTATCGTTTGCATCACTCCTGTCGCCAGACTTACAGCAAAATATTTATGAAGGATTAACTACCGCCGTTGGCGAAACAATCGCGGGTACGATCTTGGCCATGATTGAAAGTGCGGATAAAAATCCAAATCTTTCTGGGATATCTGGATTCATCGGGATCGCCGTGTTGGCCATTTCAGCTTCGGCCATTTTTTCGAATTTAAAAATCGCTTTAGATAAAATTAACGAACACGCCTTTGCTAAAGACAAAAGTGGCTTTTGGATTTTTTTAAAAGGAAAATTGTTTTCAATGGGCTTAGTGTTTGGTTTTGCATTTTTATCAGTGGCTTCGTTGGTTTTTACGATGGTGATTGCGATTTTTTATCCTGGTGGTATGGGGTTTTTGTGGGGGCTGGTGTCTTTTACAGTTAATTTTAGTGCGTTTGCTTTGGTGTTTACCGCAATTTATCGTTTTGTTCCGACCGATAAGGCCAACTTGAAAAGTTGTATAATTTCTGGAGTGATCAGTACGATTTTTTATTTAATTGGTAAACGTATTATTGGCTTGTATTTAGGCCATGCAGGACTTGAGTCCGCCTATGGTGCGGCGGGGTCGTTGATTGTGTTGTTAGTGTGGGTTTATTACACTGCTTTGACCTTACTTTTTAGTTACGAGTTTACTCGTGATGTTATTCTGAAAAAAGATTTAACCGCTGCCGACTAAATAGAAACATAATGTTTATTAATTGGTCTAGACTTAAGTGAATAATTCAAATCAAGAAGTATTCAATCCGATGAAGCAAAGCTACTATAAATAAATAGATAAATTCATAGAGTTTTAAGGGGTTGTTATATGTTCTCGATGCAAAAAGTTGTTCTGTTGATTTCAATTGTTTTTTTATTCCAAAATGTCCAAGCAGCGGATGCGACTGATACACAGATTCAGGCTGAAGAAGCTATCGGTGATGCAGCAGAAGCAAAAATTAATGCAGCTGATGCAAAAAAACGCCTTGAAGAAGAAAAGAAAAAACACGACCAAGTATTAGGTGAAGCCAAAAAGGCGTTAGATAAAGCTCGTAATGCTGAAGCTGAATCTAAAAAAATGTCAGCGCAATATGAAAAAGATATGGCGCAATTAAGACTTGAGATGGCTGAAGCTGAAAAACAGCAGTCACAATCAGAAAAACAAAAAGTTGAATCTGAAGCTAGAATAAAATCATTCAGCGAAAAAATCGACGCTTTAAAAAAACAAAGCGCCGAATCAAAAGAAAAAACCAAAGCAGCACAAACTGCGGCTCGTGATGCAGAAAAACAGTGGAAAGACACTGAACGCGAAACAGCTAAATCACAAGATGAATTAGCGAAAACAATTAAAGAAACAGCAGAGCAGCAAAATGTGCAACGTGCGTTACAGCAAAATTTAGTTAAAGCGCAGGCGCAGTCACAAAAAGCTCAAGCTGAATTAAAAATGAATGAAGCTAAACTCACTCAAGAAAAAGCGCGCTCAGAAGCCGAGAAAAAGAAAAATGAAGCAGAAATCGCTAAACACAAATCTTTAATCGACACGGCCACAACAAGTGTTGAGCGTTTAAAAGAAGAAGTTAACAAAGCTGAAACTGAACAAAAAGAAGTGCAAATTAAATTAAACGAAGAAAAAGAAAAATTCACCACAGTTCGCAAAGAAGAAGAAAAATTAAAAGAGCAGTCTTTAAAGTCTCGGTCTGAGTTAGAAAAAACAAAAACTACATACCAAAAAGAATCTTCGCAATTTGCTTTAGAGAGCAATCAGTTAAAAAAATCACAAAGTTTGTTAGAAGCTGAAATTAAAAAGAATCAAGCTGATATCGAACAAATGAGAAAAGACACTGAGAAAAACAAACAAGAGCGCGAAGAATTAGCCGCAGCCGTTGAAAAGTTTAAATCAGCTTCTGAAGAAGAAAAAATTAAAGTTGAAACAGCTAAAGCAAACGCTGAAACAGAAAAAATGAAATTAGAAGCTGAGAAAATCAAAGCAGACACCGCAGGCTATGATTCTTCGAAAGTTCCGACAGCGCCACCTAAGAAAAAGAAAAAATAAATACCAGGGAGTAGCACCTATGTGGGCTTTACATAATTCTTTAAAAGGGTGGACACTATATTCAATATCTGAGCGTGAGGTTCAGTTGTTGATTAACACCTTATCGTCTAACGAAATAAAGCTTGTGAAAGTCTGCAAACAGCACGAAAAAGAGTGGCATAAAGTTTCGCGTGAACAGTTTCCTGAACTTTATGCTCCTGTAGGTAAATTTGAAGAAGGCTATCCGGTACTCAGCATAGAAGCTTCCAGTGAAAGCACTGATACTGATTATTTCGTCGTAAAAACTAAAAAAGTATTGCACCCGCGTTTGCATGATCGCATTGAAAAACAATTTAATGTAACTGTCTTGGGGCAGAATCAAAACTTCAATACTACGACTATTGATTTATCAGAGGGTGGAATTCATTTTAATGATATCATCCCGGCCTGGGTTTCTGGTTATTTTATTGTACGCATCACTGATGCGAGTGATAGCACCGTTTATTCGGTGATGTGCTCGTTAGTTGAAGATCAAAAAGAAAAAAAGCGTGTGCAGGTCATGTCTGAAGAGTCTGACCCGCAATTTATGCGCTTTCGTGAATGGTTAGATCGACTGCGCGTTTAACTTATTTTCCATAATTAAAGTTCTGGTTGGAAACGCGAAATCAAGTTTTGAAGTTTGCGCTAATTTCACCATATCTAATAAATACTTCTGTAGAATTTGCGCCTCTAACTCATGAGGTTGTACTAAGAAATGAAAATTAACTAAAATATTTTGTGAACTTTCAGCTAATTCATGAAATTGAATCACGATGCGGTCTTGATTAACGCGAGAATCTTGTTTGAGATAATAGTGAAGTTGTTCGCAGAAGTGTTCAACTTGCTGTGGAGTCGCGGCATAAGTGAACCCTAGTATATGTCTAAAGCGGCAAATTCCACGGCGTTCGGTGATATTGTCGACTTTTTCTTTAGCCACTACCGAGTTTGGTAAAGTCACAACTGAATTTGTTAAAGATCTGATGCGGGTAGAGCGAAAGCCAACTTCTTCGATTGTGCCTTCGACATCAATAATTTTAACATGATCACCTACGCGAAAGGGTGAATCTAATAAAATTGTGATGGTACCAAAGAAATTTGCAACAGTGTCTTGAGCCGCGAAAGCTAAAGCCACGCCGCCTAAACCGAGACCCGCTAAGATAGCAGTTACGTTCACCCCAAAATTTTGCAAGATGACAAGCGAGCCGATAATGATCACTAAGGCTTTTAATGTTTTTGTCGCCAGCGGTGCTAACTGATCACCAAGTTGCGATTGTTTTTTATGCGTCCAGTGATCAATCAATAATCCTGAAGCGTCTGCTGCAAAATACGCCAGACGTAAAATATGAATTCCGAGTGTTACTTTTAAGATGAGTAATAAATATTTTTCTAAATTGGCTGGTAGATCTAAATTTTCAATTAAAGCCATGCCGATGAGGGCTGCAAAGATCCAACTTAAGCCACGTTCAATATTTTGTTGGATAAAGTATGAAAAAAATGTGCGCTCTTCTGGTAAGTGAACATGAATTCTTTTTTTTGTTTTACTTAAAAGAATACGTGCAAACTTATTTATGAATAAAACTAAAAAGATTGCAACGGCTAGGCCAATCCATTTCCAATTAGCCATGAAAAAAATCTGGCTGGTTAGTAGTTGCTCCATTTCTGCAGAGATAAAACTAGCTGAGGATTGAAATATATTATTTTCCATAAATAAGCACCATTACTCCAAGTATGATACGATAAAAACCAAACCACTTAAACCCATGTCGCGAAACAAAAGCGATAAACCCTTTGATCGCAATCCAAGCAAAAAGAAAAGATAAGAAAATTCCTAAGGCTAATTGCGGGGCGTTATTGGCATCGATGATATGGCGAATCTTCCAGGTTTTATATAAAGTAGCAGCAGTGAGTGTAGGTACGGCTAAGAAAAATGAAAACTCAGCCGCTTGTGTTTTTTCATAGCGCAAAGCTTGCGCTCCTAAAATCGTAGCCCCTGATCTAGAGATCCCCGGAATCAGTGCGATACATTGAATGAGCCCGATTTTTATAGAATCAGGAATCGAAATATCACCTTTGCCAGCGATGGGTTTGATAAACAGATCAGCGATCACAAAGATCACTCCACCAATCACTAGCGACCACGCTACGATCACTGTGCTATCAAGCCATTGATCGATCACATCTTTTAATAAAAAGCCTGCAAGCAAAACGGGGAGCGAACCAAAGGCGATTTTTTTATAAAAATTAAAATCAACTTTAATAAAACGTTTAAAGTACATCGTGACAACGGCCATGATAGCGCCAAATTGGATGATAATTTGAAACGCTTTTAAAAATTCATCTGAGGCTAATCCTAAGAAATGCGAAGTTAAAATTAAATGACCTGTCGAGCTAATCGGTAAAAATTCTGTAAGCCCTTCAACCAGAGCTAGTATGACAACGTGTAGATAAGACATATATGTAGAGTGTTTCGCGCTAAAGAGGCGACCTCAACCAAAGTCCAGCTGCGTTAGTTTATTATTATTTTAATTTTTTGTTGTTTTAAGGGTCTATCGGGATACGATTCTTGAAAGAAAAAACGGTTCCAAGTTGGAACCTTAGAGTATTTGCTCAAAAATATTTCACCAAGGAGAGGGAAATGAGAACAAAACTATCAGCATTATTGTTGTTAG
Source organism: Bdellovibrionota bacterium (assembly GCA_040386015.1). Lineage (GTDB taxonomy): Bacteria > Bdellovibrionota > Bdellovibrionia > Bdellovibrionales > Bdellovibrionaceae > Pseudobdellovibrio. The sequence continues at coordinate 50,044 of JAZKGG010000001.1, forward strand.
CAGCTTCATTAGGAGTAACTTTATCAGCAAATGCTGGCGAGTACCTAGTTAAGTACAAAAATGAAAAAGCTGTGAACAATATCGTGTTCATGCAAAACGAATCTACAGGTCTTCAAGTCAGATCAATGCACAAACCGGGAAAACTTTTAAAAGTTAGCATCAACGAATTTTCTAAAGTTAAAACTTTAGCGGCTATCTTAAGAGATAAAAACGTTGAGTACGTTGTACCTAACTTCAAAATCAAAGCTTTCTCTACTCCGGTAGACATCATGGGCCTAAAAGAGCAATACGCTTTAGCAAAAGTTAATGCTCCACAAGCTTGGGCAAAAGCTGGCAACAAAGGTAAAAAAACTGTAACAGTTGCAGTTATCGATACTGGTGTTGATTACAATCACAGTGCTTTAGCTCCGAATATGGTTAAAGGTATCGACTACTTTGATAACGATTCTGATCCTATGGATATAACAGGTGCACAAAACCCAGGTCACGGCACTCACTGTGCTGGTATCATTGGTGCAACTGGTTTAATCGATGGTGGCATTCAAGGTATTTCTTCTGAAGTGCAAATCATGCCAATCCGCTTTTTAGGAGCTGATGGTTCTGGTGATCTTGATAACGGTATCAAATCTATCGACTACGCGATTGAAAAAGGTGTTCAAGTTATTTCTGCTTCATGGGGTGCTGCGGTTCCTAAATCTCAAGCTCAACCACTTATCGAAGCGGTTCAGCGTGCTGATGCTGCAGGAATTATCTTCGTAGCAGCTGCTGCAAATGATGGTAAAAACAACGATAACGTTGATATGTACCCAACGAATGCAAATACGGCGAACATGATCGCGGTTGCAGCTTCGAACTCTGGCGATACAAAACCATATTGGTCAAACTACGGTAAAGCGATGGTTTCTATTGCTGCTCCTGGTGATGCGATTATGTCTACATTACCTGCTAACAAGTACGGAAACCTTTCTGGTACTTCAATGGCGACTCCACTAGTAGCTGGTTTAGTAGCTTTCTTAAAAGCTCAAGACCCTACATTAACTGGTGCTGAGATTCGTTCATTGATGCAAGCAACCGGCGCGAAAGTACAAATCGAAACTGCATGTAATTGCCGTATCGATGCTTTAGCTTCTGTTGATGCCTTACTAGAGAAAAAATCTTGGATTGTTCCAGCAGCTACAACTGTTGCAGTTGATGCGACTCAACAGTTCAAAATGAAAAACGCTCAAGGTGCAGTAACGTTTGAATCTTCGGATGCAAACATTGCTACTGTCTCTGCAGAGGGTTTATTAACTGCGAAAGCTCAAGGTACAGTAACTATTAAAGGTACTGATGCTTCTGGTAATTCAGTCACTTCTTTAGATATCAATGTAGGTAAAGTAGGTTCTGATAATCCTGATGGCCCGGGTGAAGGTGAATGTCCACTTGGCAATCCAATGCTTTGCCAAATCATGTGCGGTATCATGCCTGAACTTCCATGGTGTACTCAATAATTTTAAAAAATTACTAACTATGAAATAGCTCAAAGCCAGTCGCAAGACTGGCTTTTTTGTTTTTGGAACAGAAAAGTCTTCATTTCCATTTCACAGAATCAGATAGAGCTTTTTGCCTAGACGGTATTTTAGTCGAGTACCTCAGGTTGAAAATCCATGACCATAGTGGAAGTTTTGAATTGATGTCAGTGAAATTGATTTAAATATGGCGATGAATTAGCTAGAATTTATATATAGGACGATGGTGGTTATGATTAAGTTTCTACTTATTTTACAAATTTTATTTTTAGTCGCGTGTAGCGGTCCGGGTGAAGATTCTGGTTTTGCGCCAGGTGTTTTTACCGCTCCTATTGCTTCGTCGCCAACGACAACGGCGACAAGCAGTATTAAATATGGTGAAACCGTAACTACTTCTAATAATTGGCAAGTATCAAACGATAGTACTGATTCGGTCGAACAAAAAACCTTATCTAATGGATGGACTGTAGAAGTTAAGTATGAATAAATTCACGAGCATAATTTTTATTATTTTATTCGCGACCGTTTCTCACGCTGTTGAGATGGGTGTACCAATTCAGTTAAAATTAAAAGATCCAGCTGGTGTTTATCCCGATGCATCTAATGTTAATTTTACTGTTCGAATTTTAACTCCAAATAATGGATGTGTTTTACGTGAAGAGACTTTTTCAAATCAAACAGTAGTTAGTGGTACAGTTTCCTTAGCTTTAGGAACTGGTTCGCGCTCGGGTGATGACCCAAATCTTACACTCACGCAGGTGTATGATAACTCGACAGCTAAAAATGGTTTAGACTGTGTTGATATTAATAATAACCCAGGACTTTTGAACCAAACTTATAATCCGGCAGCTACAGACAAACGTGTTATCCGTGTAAGCACTGCGGGGCTTGGTGCTTCAATTATTGTTGATTTCATTCAACGTGCTACGCCTTATGCAATTCACGCTGAATCAGTTGGTGGCAAAGTTGCCGATGATATCTTAGTGCAAAACGGTGCAACATCTTTAAATCAATCTAATTTAGAAGATATCTTTGGTAATGCGACAAAATTTAACAAATTAAAAAACATCGCTGATAATGGTATTGCTGATAATGCAGTAACAGCAACGACGGCTACAAATGCTACTAACTTCATCGGAGTTTTAGTTGGTGATGTAACTGGTACGATGTCAGCTACTGTTGTTGGCAAAATTCAGGGCGTAACAGTTTCAGCAACAGCTCCGAGAAATGGACAAGTTTTAGTTTACAATGGTTCTCAATACGTACCAACTACCATGTCAAGCGGCTCGGGTGGCGGAATAACTAGTGCAACAGCGATATTAGGTGATGTGACAGGAAGTGTTTCTGCAACAGTTGTATCTAGCGTTGGCGGAAAATCTGCAGCAGCAGTTGCAACAGCTGTGACTGATGTGAATTCAGCGACGACAATGCCAACAGCAAGCACGATCGCAAAACGTGATACGAGTGGTAGCTTAATCGCAGCTAATTTATTATCAACTAACAATTCAACACAAAATGTTTATATATTTGAAGGAACAAACACGAACAGTGTTCGCCTTAAAGCTCCAAATTCTTTTGCAGATTATATTTTAGTGTTACCAACTACAGACGGTAGTAACGGCGAAGTTTTGCAAACAGATGGCAATGGTAATTTATCTTGGATTCCTGGTGCCCTCAGTGCGACCAGTGCAACGATCATATCAGCTTTAGGTTATACGCCTGCTGATGGTGCTTTAGTGGTTTTAAAAAGTAATAATTTAGGTGATTTAGTTTCAGCAACCGTAGCTCGTACAAACTTAGGTTTATCAGCAGCCGCAATAATGACGGTCGGAACATTAGCAGGCACGTTAGCCGCTGGTGATGATGCGCGCATTACAGGAGCGTTATCACAAACAAGTTTTAATACATATGTAGCCGGAGCAACTTGTACTACAGGTCAAACGATGTATTGGAATAGCGTAAGTTCATTATTTGACTGCCAAAACATTGCGGTGTCTGGTGATATTTCAGGAATCGTTTCAAACGCAACGGTAACAAAAGTACAAGGCGTTGGCGTAAGTATTACAGCGATTGCGAATAATCACCTGTTACAATACAACGGTACAAATTTAGTGAACCGCGCAATTCCAACATGTTCTGCGAATCAGTATTTAACTTTTAACGGAACTGCTTGGGCGTGTGCGACTGATTTAGGTTCAGCAGGTATCTTAACTAATGTTAGCTCAACAAATGCTTACATTACTGTTGCAACCAGTTCAACGACTCCAGCCTTAACTTTAAATGTAGGCACTTCTGCAGGCACGGTAGCTGCGGGTAATGATTCACGCATCGCCAATGCCTTACAAACAACAACGACATTTGTCGGAGATGTTTCTGGAACTTATAATACAATGGTATTAAATCCAAGTGGTGTTAATGCTGGTACATACACAAAAATGATCGTGAACGCTAAAGGTATTGTCACAAGCGGAGCAACTTTAATTGCCAGCGATATTCCTTCACTTGATGTTGCTAAAATCACAACTGGTCAGTTGCCGATCACTCTTGGTGGTACTGGCGCTGCAACAAGTGCAACAGCTTTATCAAATATTGGAGCCGCTCGTCGCGGCGCCAACGATGATATTACCTCATTTGTGAATAGCCTCATTTTTTCAAGCAGCGCTAACATTTATGGAAATTTCGCCGTGAGTGGAACTTCGTTACTTGTTGGTAATGTATCTATGTCAGCTTCAGCAAGTGTGGCAGGCAATCTTACAGTAGCGGGTGATGCGACTGTGACTGGTGTTATGAATGGTATCGCAAAAAATGCAGCCATTCAAAATTCTCCAACAACTGCAGGCACAACTACAGCCTACACAGTTTCTTACGGAACTGCAGCCGATGCTAAAATCACAACGAACAGCACGGGCGATACAGTACGCTTTAAAGTGAATGCGATTAATACGGGTGCAGCGACATTAAAAGTTGCAGGTGCTCCAGCCGCAAATATTTTTTCAGCTTTTACTGGCGCAGCTCTTGGATCAGGCGATTTACAAATTGGTTATGTAGACGCTACATTTGATGGAACGAATTGGGTGGCAAATATTCCTCCACGCCGAGTGACTGTGGCAGGATTAAATCTGACTAATGATGTCGTTCAAACTCTTGCTGCAACGGGTGTGCGTGCAGGTGATGGTGTGAGCTGCTCGTTAACACAAACAGGAACTCTGAGTACGACAAGCAACTGGGTTTATTCAGTAATGCCAACAACAGATGCTATTCGTGTAGTTTTGGATGAAAATAATACTGCAGGGCCTGTAACTGGTATTACTTGTATCATCCTTAAATAATTCTCATGTGATAAACTAAAAATTAAATTTCACTTTTTATCAGAATAAATTGTCAGAGTAATAACGCTGTAACATAATTGTTGCGGCATTCTCCATGCAATAAATTCAGTGCCCTTTTGACCTCGGCAAAATTGGCAGACCAATTGCTTTAGTGTTCTTCGTCGATGACATTTGTCGTCCAAAAACACTAACAATCGCTGAGGCGATTACAAAAGGGGAATTACATGAACGCAGTTAAATCTTTGCTAGTATTATCAGCAATCCTTATGGCATCTGCATCTGCAGAAGCTTCAAGAATCAGCCTAGGTGAACCAGCTTATGGTGGTAACGGTTGTCCAGCTGGATCAGCTTCAATCACAGTTACTGGTGACGGTACAACAATGTCAGTATTATTCGACCAGTTCGCAGCTGAAGCGGGTAACACTACAGGTCGCCGTGTAGATCGTAAATCTTGTAACTTACGCGTTCCAGTACGTGTTCCAAACGGTTACTCGGTAGCATTAATCGGTGTTGATTATCGTGGTTTTAATGCGGTTCCAGGTAACGGTGCTTACAATGAATTTCGCGCTGAATACTTCTACGCTGGTTCACGTGGTCCTGTGTTCAACAAACGTTTTGTTGGTCCACAAGCTGACTCTTTCCAAATCACTAACAACTTAATCGCTACTAACTTAATCTGGTCTGCATGTTCTAAAGAAGTTATCTTCTCGATCAATGCATCAGCGACATCTATGTCAAATGCGCAAATGCAACAAACTATGATGATCGTTGATTCTATCGACATCAGCGCTGGTATTTTATACCACTTCCAATTACGTCGTTGTAACTAATTTGCCTCTGGCAAATAGAAGTTAAAACTTCATAATGAAAAGGTCAGTCTTCGGACTGGCCTTTTTTTTTACTTTTTGTTTAGGCGTAATCGGATAAAAAACATTTCAGCGATCATATAAAGAATCATTGAAACAATTAGACCAATACCTTTAAGCCAGGCCCACGCTTCAGTCGACCAATAGTAGGCCGCGTACGTTGCGATAATCGCATGCGCTAAAAAGAAAAACGATAAACGAAAGGTCATGCCGCCTAAATTATTTTTTAACAGCGGTGGCATTTGAGGATTTTGTTTTTCGGCCATAATTTGTAAAAACGGTTTTTTTAGAGCCCATGATCCCAATAAGAATACGAACATTCCAAATTCCATCATCGCTGGTTGCAGTTTGAACCAGATGCCGTCATTAAAAAACAGCGAGATAGCCCCTAAGCCTAAAAGTAATCCATTGCCGATCCAGGTGGTCAGACTTACTTTTTTATAGCGCACAAGTTCATAAATTATTTCGCCACCACCAAAAATTAGACCGGCGATTAAGCCGTATTTGGGCCCGTACTTTTCTTCGATGACAGTGTAGGCAATGACGGGCAATAACCCACCAAATAATAGCGAGAGTGCTTGTCCCTTCGCAGAAGGGCGTTCTGATAGCTGCGGAGTTGGTTTAGACGTTGAAGTCACAAGCACTGCCGGCGCGTGGTTTTAATAAAGTTTTTTCTTCAACAACGACTTCACCTTTTAACAACGTCATCACTGGCCAACCGGTAAATGACATTTCCTCAAACGGAGACCAACCCGTTTTTGAAGCAAGCCATTTTTTTTCTACAGCTTGAGTTCGCTTCAAATCAACAATCGTAAAATCAGCGTCGTAGCCAAGTTGAATGCGACCCTTGTTTTTTAAATTAAAAACTTTGCGCGGATTTTCGGTGACTAATTCAACAAACTTTTTGAGCGAAAGTTTTTTCTGATGAACTTGATCTAACATCAACGGCACCAAAGTTTGCACGCCCGGAACTCCCGACGGAGAATTTGGGTAGGGTTTTGCTTTTTCTTCTAACGTGTGCGGTGCATGATCTGATCCGATCACATCGACGGTCCCATCTAATAAAGCTTTCCATAAAAATTCCATATGGCGCTTGTCGCGAATCGGTGGATTTTGTTGCCACAAAGATCCTAAACGTTCGTAACATTCAGGGGCTGACAAGGTTAAATACTGCGGAAGAATTTCGACTGTGGCACATCGTTTATGTTCGCGTAAAAAAGCCATCTCTTCGCTTGATGAAATATGCAAGATATGAATCAGGCGATTATGTTTTTCTGCAAAGTGCACAGATTTTTTAGTGGCTATCAGGGCGCTTTCTTCATCACGCCAGAGGTGATGCACATTCGCATTACCTGCATCGATCGCAATTTGTTTTCGTTCTTTTAAACGCGCTTCATCTTCGGCATGAATAACTAAACGGCGTTTGCCATTTTTGATGATTTTTTCGAATAATTCATCTTGATCGATTAAAAGATTTCCAAAAGAACTGCCTAAGAATATTTTAATACCTGAACAGTGCGGAAGATTTTCTAAAGTGGCCAGTTGATTTGCGTTTTCTGAAGTGCCCCCAATAAAAAACGCATAATTTGCTGAAGATTTTTCGTCAGCAATTTTTAGTTTATCTTCAAACAATTCTTTAGTTGTCGTCGGAGGATTCGTGTTCGGCATTTCAAAGAACGTCGTTACACCACCTAAGATCGCAGCACGTGAGCCTGATTCAATATCTTCTTTATGAGTTAATCCGGGTTCACGAAAATGCACCTGCGAATCAATCACTCCAGGAAGCACCGTAAGATAAGTAGCATTAATTGTTTTCTTTGCGGCTTGGTTGGTCATCGAACCAAGGGCTGCAATTTTTCCATTTAAGACGGCGATGTCAGTACGCTCTTGAATCATTTGGTTTTGGATTTCAGAAAAGGTAACAATTTCTGCATTTAAAATAATAAGATCATATGTAGTCATAACATTGTTATAACACCATCTCTGGCTGTGGGTCTAGCTAGACCAGAGTCATATTTAATTCAAGTGATGATAGGCTTGATTGCAAACAGATACGCCTTACTTGATGATATAAATATGGCCATTTTCTTAGACTGGTTTGCATCGCATAATACACTGGTGATTCAGTCGCTCGCGGCTGTTGTTGCGCTGCTTATCGTTTTTCTTATTTTTCGTCTTTTATTTGCCGCAGAAACCGCGGCTGATGGCGTTACTGCTAAAAACGTAACTTATTCCCAATTAGAAGAAAAACTAAATAAACTTCTAGAACAGCAATCGCAAATGAAAGCGTCGATATCAAATGCCACTGATGCTGGGCCTGCGGGCGAAGTTTTAGGGGATGATGCCTTAGCAGCCCTATCTGGTGATCCAGCTCCCGAAGCAGCCGGCGGAGCCGCACCATCTGCCGGAGCGGCAAGTGGTGAACAAGCGGCCGAATTAAGTCGATTGCGCGCAGAAATTACAACGTTAAAAGATTCTGTAAAACGTAAAGAAAATGAAATCATCGATGCGAAAGACCAAGCGCAAAAAAGCATTAACACTGCCGAACAAGACGCTAAACTTAATGATTTAAGCGGAAAAATCACTGACTACGAAAATGAAATTGATGCGCTTAAAAACCGTTTATCAGATTATGAAATTATCGCTGAAGATATCGCCGATCTTCAACAGTACAAAAAAGAAAATCAAGATCTTAAAAATCAATTGGCTAAAGCTCCTACTCCAGCGGCAGCACCAGCTCCGGTAGCAGTCGCTCCAGCTGTTGAAGGAGCCTCTGATTTAGATGATTTGCCTGAAGCAAAAACTGAAGAAGTCGTCGAAGCTTCAGCAGAACAAGTTGTTGAAGAAAATCCCAAAGAAGAACCTCATGTGCCGAATGACATTTTTGCTGCGGCAAATGATGTGATGAACGAAAGCAGCATTGCAGACTCTGAACCAGAAGAAGAAGTTATGCCAGAAACTACGGCATCGCGAGACCTGGATAACGACGAGGCCCGTGAAGTTTCTAGAGATGTTAAAAAAGAAGAAAAGATGTTATTAGATGAATTTGAAAAGCATTTTGCAAAGGATGACGATTAGTATGAAAGCATTAAGTGTTTTAGTGTTTCTTTTTTCTGTGAATGTTTGGTCTTATGTGCAAAACGAAAATGAACCCAATTTCTCATCTCAGATTGCGCGTGCAAAAAATCAGTCATTACCTATGGCTCAACGTTGGGACGCCTTGATCAAAGCAGCAGAAGCCGCTGACGGTCAACAAATCCAACAAGTTCTAGAATTTGCTAAAAGCAAAGACTGGTACATGCGTAACGCGCTTTTAGTGGCGTTAGATAAAATGGGAACTGATTTAGTTTATGATAAAGCTAAAGCTTTAGTTTCTGATAAAGCCTTAGTGGTGCGTTCGGCCGCGGTTGATATTTTAACTCGTTTAGAAAGCCAAGAAGTGCGTGACCTTTTAGCCAAAGAATTAAATCGCAGTTATAACTTTGTCGGTAAAAAAAGTTTATGGATTCGCGCTCAGATCATGAAAAATTTAGCGAAAAAGCCTTATCAATCTGAAAGAGAGTATTTTTCTAAATTATTATTTGATAATGATCCTGAAATTTCTTTAATGAGCATGCAAGCCTTAGAGAAAATTTCACAAGTACACTTTCAAGGCGAAAATGCACTGGCTTCATGGAAAAAATTCGTTAAAGACCAAAAGTGGTTCTAATATAAACTTCAGATATGTTCAAAAATAAAAAAAGACTTTTAGTTTGGATTCTCAGAGGCCTTTTTTAAGGCCTTTGCTATGATTAGTTCTCGCTCGATACGATAAAAAATAGTTTTCTCTTCGAAACCATCGCTCCCGACGGTTTTTACTTCTGAGATAAAATCTTTAAAAACTTCGATTTTCTTTTCAATAGTTAGGCGCACAGTTTCTTGCGCTTCGCCTTTTTTACCACGAGCAAAGTTTAAGATTAATTTATAACGTGAACTCGGGTACTGGGGCTTGCTGCGAAAAGGTGGTAACCAGCCATCAACAGCTTTGATAAAATCAGTTTCGATAACCCCGAAATCTTGGTTTTCAGCAGCAATAGTGTATTTAATAACTGAGTGTGCCGCTTTCCAAACTTCATCGTAAGGAGCGAAATAGATTTTTTGCTGAGACGAGCGTTCAATAATCGCTTCAGGGGATTCAGATTGTAGAACTCGCGATCCACAACCTGAAAGCAACTGTAACTGAAGGAGTGCTATAATAATAAAACTTAATAACTTCATAACAATAAGTATAAACTTATATTTTATTAAGTAAAAACTTATATTTTACAGTTCGGCAGCACCTTTAGTTACGTGCGTAGCCGCTTTGATTAAATCATCACCTAAGTCTGTTTGTTTTGCCGACTCGCTTCCGATTAAATTAACTTCAAACTTACGTTTCACAGCCGTTGCGTCTTCAGAATCTTCTAATGGCCAAACGGGTAAAGTGATTTCTTTTGGCCAGCCAGTGCCTAACACTTCCCATTTGCGATCAAGTATTTCAACTTGGAGTTGTCCGTTCTGAACCATATTAATATTTGAAATAGCCACTGATACCGCTAATTCGTTAACGGCTTGTGCATCTGAAGTCATATTTGATGATTGCGGCATAGTGATTTGGTAAGCGCCTCCGACATGAGCCACTCTTGGACCTGCAGGTAATAATGGAAGTAAGCTTGATTGCATTCCAGCCTTATATGCAATCATCGAAGCACTCGAGCGGTTAGCCACATCCTGAGTTGCAGAATCGAAATCAATCGCTTTTTTTAATAAACTTACGATGTAAGTCGGTTTACCAGCGATCGTTTTTAAAGCCGCCGTTTGCTTTGATTCTAAACGTTTAACATCTGAGGGTACAAAACGACCACCAGATAAATCATTTAATGATAATAACATCACGACTTCATCCGCAAGAATTGTGGCCCCTTTAACGCCAGCTTGCGTGCCGTCAAACTTAATTTCTCCACTCGGGATATTTAAGGCTGTCGAAGGGCCTGCCACCGTCACTTCGCGAATGCTACCATTCGTGAAGTGAAATGAATTCATAACTTCATAAAATTGTTTATCTGCGTTTAACTGCTCCATAACTTCTTTAAATGGAAATTTTCCAGAAAAAGCATAAAAAGTTTTTTGCCCGTAATTGTTCGTATAAACACGGTGTTCAGGTTTAGATAAAGTTAAAGAAATTAAAAAATTATATTTTTCTTTTTGTGTTGGTAAAGAAACATTACTAGGAAGATCGGCTGTTTTACCAAAAATGATATCGATGGTGTCGTCAAAGGGGCTAACGATTGAGTCTAAATCAAAACTCATCAAGTCACCCTTAGATATTGTTGGAATCACTAAAGAGAAATCCATCATTTTATCGCCGTCTTTAACTGGCAAGCCAGTCACTTGGCCTTTAATCACCGGGCGAGTCGTCATGTAAGCAATATTTAACTTAATTTGAAAAGCACCTGGTTTTTGGTTTAATAAAGTTTGGCGAATGTAGCCTTGTGCATTCACTGTGATATGGGTGGCTTGTGCCCAATCGGCTAAAGAGACAAAACCATTTTTGTCGGTGATTTTTAAATTGTCTTTAAATGGATTGCCAATGGCAGTACCAATTAAAACCTGTGCATTAGCCACGGGTTGATTGGCTTGGTTAAAAACTTGAAGCGTTGGTGTAGATGCCGGCGTAACTAAATTAAAGCGACGTGAGATTTTAAAATTTGCAGCACTATAAAGTGCATGTGAATTATTTTGGTTATCAGCGCAACCGACAAAAGAAAATCCAACAAGAGTAAAAAGCAAAGCGGTAACAAATAAGCCGTGTTTCATAAAAAACCTTTCTTGGTTTGTTCAGCGACAAGCGTATTGCAGCCAATGCCAAGGCTTTGGTCAAGAGAATGCGCCATCTCGCGCAGCAAAACACGTAAGCTGTACGAGGCAAATTTGGAATTTTATTAAAATTATCTTGCAACGAATTCTGAGTACACGGTCATACGTGCTTTGCGAGCGTGGTTTAACAGACGATCGATACTTGTCTGCTCACGGCGAGCGATATGTCGATTCAAACTTGCTTGGTAAACAACTAATTGATCGCCAATACGCTCTACAATCGCGATATGGCCTGGTTGAGGGGCTGAGCGCTCCCATTGGATAATAAAAGGCGTACGAGCCGGATAAGACCAAATATGACGTTTTAAACGAGCACGCTCAGATTCTAGATTGCTGGTATTGAAAAGTTCGTTTTTGTAACTTGAAAAATGCTTACGAGCATAAATATCAAAGTCATTCGCTAAAAAGCCATCTTTACTATAACCCGTTAAATCTAAAACGCGCGAAACGTAGAAGTTGCACGGAGTTCCGATTTTACGAGCTTCATTTTGCACGACCCAAAATGCCGCTTTAATAAAACGTGAGGCTTCAGTGGCGTTCGTCGTGGGTGCCGATGGCGTAGTTTCAGCTTTAGGTGTGGTGGGTTTAGCTGGTGTTGGTTTAACAACAACAGGCTTCTGCGCCACTGGCGCAGGTGGTTGCGGCTCTTCGCCAACGCGTGATTTACGACGTGGTGTAGGGTTGTCGAGATCGACAACGATAGCCTCTTCATCAGAGACGGCATCTATTTCTTCATCAGCAATAGGATCTTCTGGATTTTCCATTTGAATAGGAACTAAATTGATATCGTTTCTATTATTATCATAAAATGATTTACGGTTTTCGCAGCCGAACACTAAAGTAGCCGCCAAGATATGTACCGCTAGGTAAACTACGACTGTAAAATTTGATCTTCTTTTTAGTGTCCACATATATTATGCCCCCGCATATGAAAGCACAAAATATCAAACTTTTAGGCTTCTCACAGAGGTAAAATGCATTCAGAGTAAAACATTCTGAAGTGTACCTAAAATTGACACCCCAGAATGCGTTAACCGAGTATATGAGTTATTAGATCGAAATTGCTAACTTTTAACTTTGGCTTCTAATTCCTGCCAACGCGAATACATCTTAGCGATCTCACCTTCGAGCGTTGCTGAAAGCGAGCTTAATTCTTGAAGTTTAATGTGATTAGCTTGGTTTTCTGATTTATCTAAATCAGCTTGAACCTTAGTTAACTCAGCTTCTTTTGCACCGATATTTTTCTCCATCGTCTCGAACTCTAGCGTCTCTTTATACGAGAGTTTTTTGTTCGAAGAAGACCCAGGTTTTGCAGGTGCTTTTGCCGCAGCCTCAGCCGCAGCGATTCCTTCTTTTTTAGCTTCAATGCCTTCATTACGAAACCAAGATTCCCATTGATAATAATCAGCAAACTTAATGATTTCGCCTTTTGCATTTTCAGTGAAAGCCCATAACTCATTGGTATTTTGATCTAAGAAAAAACGATCATGCGATACTAGAATAATAGCGCCCGGAAAATCCGCCAAACACTCAGTTAAGACATCCAGTGTTTCAACGTCTAAGTCATTCGTCGGCTCATCCAGAATTAAGACATGCGCTGAAGTCAGCATGAGCTTAGCTAATAGAAGTCTACTTTGTTCGCCGCCCGAAAGTTTTGAAACCGGCATATCCATTTGAAAATTATTAAAGTGAAAGCGGCTTAAGTAACTGCGTGCATAGACGGGGTTACCTTGAAGGTGAACGTAATCACCTTCAGGAGCGACCACTTTAATAACGGGAATATTTTGATTTAAAGTCTCTTTACCTTGTTCAAAATAATTAATTTGAATATCAGGGTTAGCGAAAACTTCTCCACTTGTAGGTTGTTCTAAACCTAACATCAGTTTGATTAATGTCGATTTACCACAACCATTAGAACCTAATAAACCAATACGTGCTTTCGGACGAATCAGTCCAGATAAATCTGTAAATAAATTTCTGGCGCCAAAACTTTTGCTGGCCTTGGTGAGTTCAATTAAACGCTTTGGTGAATTGCCAGTCGTTGAAAAGTCAAAATCAGATTTACGTAAAGTATTTTTATTCTCAAGTTTATCTACAGCATCGATGAGTTCATGTGCGCGATTTTGTCTGGCCTGTTGTTTTTTTAATCTAGCCTGTGGCCCACGGGCAAGCCAGGCTTTTTCGATCAACATGGTATTGCGCGTTTTATCTTCTAGACGGCGTTGGCTATCTAGAATCATTTGTTTAGTTTCTAAATACTGACCATAGGTGCCCATTGATTTGATAATGCCATCGGGGTTGCGCGGATCTAAATCGAAAATCGCCGTACACGTGTTTTGTAAAAACGCCCGATCATGGGTTACGATGCAAAACGAAATTTGATGTTGATTCGCGATAAAATCTTCAAGCCATAAAATACTTTGAATATCTAAATGATTCGTCGGTTCATCTAATAAGAGTAAAGTCGGGCGCTTCATTAATTCGCGGGCTAAAGCCACACGTTTTTGCCAACCACCAGAAAGTTTACCGACATCTGTGTTTTCAGCTTCAGCAGTTTCATCTAAAGAAAGTTTTTTAATTAATTCAAAAGCTAAACCGATATTTAATCCATCATATGGATCATCAGTCGCCTCAACTAAAGTTTCGTAAATAGATTTACCAGCTTCTAAAACTGGCTTTTGTTCTAAGTAACCTAAACGCAAACTATTCGAAGTAGACAGTTGCCCCGAGTCAGGCTTCATTGCTCCACTTAAAATTTTTAAGAGTGTAGTTTTACCTGCGCCGTTAGGACCTACCAAGCCGATTTTTTGTTCGGTATCAATCGCGAAAGAAATTGATGTGAATAGGGTTTTAGAGGCGAATGATTTTGATATTTGGAATGCTGAAATTAATGTTGCCACAATCAAAAAAGTTTATCAGTAAACCTCATAGCAGGCATGCAAATAATCCGTTCAACAAATTAAAGTTAAAACTAGACCTTAAAAAACTGAAATCCAGCACAGAATCTTACATGTGCTTTAGATTTAATCAGAATATATTTAGTGAAATGAAAAAAAATAACATGTTGGGATTTCTTAAAACAAACTCCCAATCATTACAAAAACCCTATGGCCTAATAATTTCTGTCAATTTCAGAAAGTTTCAGAAATACAAGGAGGGCTGTATGGGTGAACTGGATTATCTACACTACATTGATAATGAGTCGTTATTAGAGGCGGAAGTGCCTTTTAAAAAGAACATCGATGAAAACTTTATGAGCGTTTCGCCTCATAAACAAAAACTCAGCGTGTTAATCGTTGAAGATGATTTCGCGATGCAACCAATTTGGGAAAGCATCTTGCGTGATGTTTCTGCGAACGTTTCGATAAAATGGTCAAAATCAGAAGAGGGCGCTGAAATTTTGATGAATCAAAAAATCACGCAAGATCAAGATTTTGATTTAGTGATCGCTGATATTTATTTATCAGGATTCAAAACGGGAATCGATCTTTGGGAGAAATACCGTTTTAGCGATTCATTATTTTTATTTACGAGTTCAATGGGGATTAAAGAATTCGCGACAGTAATTAAAAAATATGAAAACGACTACGTGCCGTTTTTTATGAAAAAACCAATTAAAAAAGCTGTGGCTGTCGAAACCATCAAGGCCATGTTGTCATTTAAAAAATTTCTAATCTACAAAAGTCATTAGATTGTAGAAATGATAAAAGGAGTTATCATGTTCGAAGATATTGCTTATAGTAAGTTTTCAGTAAGTATGGAAATGGACGAATCGGCGCAGCGACTCGTTCATTATATCAAACAACATATCACTCCTGAATGCCGAGTAAGCCTTTCGATTGAAAAACATCTGGGTGAATTCGTGGCCGTAACTTTTATTCGTGGGGTGCAGTTTGAAGCGATCATCGATAAAAGAGCGGTCAGCTTTTTTGAGGTCTTAGATAAAGTTAAGTATGACTTCAATCACCGCATCGAGCGTCTATCGCACGGTGCGGGCGGGATTTGCCCGAGTGTCTCATTTTGAGATGATTGCTACTAAAGTGTTTGTAAAAATTTAATCAAAGATTTTTTATCTGCAGCCGTCAGAATTTCTTGGCCGTCTTTAATAAAGATATCTACATCATGACCGCTGTTGCTCATGCCTTTACGATTGGTGTCGTAATAGAATTGCGGTTGTTTCCACGCAGCTGGTGTGTGTTCAGCTGTTGGGTAACCATTGCAGTCTGGATCAAAATCAGTGGCCGTATTTACCGCGTTGCCAGCGTAGTAAGTCTGTGGTCTGTCTTGCGCAGATGTTAACACCGCACAAAGCGATGGCACAGAGTTATTGTGAAAATAAGGCCAACGCGCCCAAATACCCACAAGTGGTGGTGGCACGTAACCTTTTTGTTCCTTGATCACAATTTTATTCGTTTTTGAAATAGATAAATCATTTAGTTGTTCTAACGATTTCATGCCTTGTCTGCGGTACGGATCAGTGCCGACATCAATAACTGGTGTTTTTGCCTTTGGAATCACCAATGTTGTAGCTAATTTTTCAACATGAGAAAGTTGAGCAGCGTTGGGTAAGTTCCATGCTTTTTCATAAGTGCCATGGCATTTAGAACAAGTTTGATTAAAAATCTTTTCGCCTTGTTTGGCGGTATCAATATCGATTAATTCAGCTGCATAAAAATCAGTAAATCTTGGGGCTTCAGAAGAAAACACCGCCGTGGTTAATTCATCAATGATTTTTTGATTGTGTTTAAGCCATTGTTCTAAAACTTTTAAATCAACACCGCGTCCGATTTCATTCCAGATGATATTTGTAAAAACCGGATTGCCACTTAAGACACTGCCATCAGCTAACCAGCGGTTTTTGTATTTTACATTCCACCACACCATCGGTTTTGAATCAGCGGGGTTATGATCTAATATGGCATCAGAACGGGGAAATAACTCAAACCACTCAGAAGGTGTTGCGTGCGAATCTTTATTGCGACGATTTAGTGATAAGGCCACTTGCGCAAGCGAAGTGTCTAATCCTAATTGCACCGGCGCTTTTACGCTAACCCGTTGAATGTTTGTTTTAAGCTCTTTCATTAATTGTGTTTCAGCATCACTTGCGCCCGATGCCGTTTTAAACAACCACAGATCAACAGCTGGAGCCATTTTTTTGGCTTGTATAAAAAAATCATTCGCTGTCGGAAAACGATTGGTCATGCCCAAAACAGTTTTACCAAAAAGTTGACTCGAATGGCAGGCGGCACATGAAAAAGTAAAACCAGTAGCCCCATTACGCTCGATTAATCCAAAACCCATCCGATGTTCAGGGCGAACGCCGCGCGGGTAAGGCACTTGATACACACCCACATCAGAAATCTGAGGGTATTGATGTAATCCAAGATCTGCCATCATCTGATCAAAACTAGTTATGCCAGAAACACCTTGTACGATATTATTTAAAATTTCTTTCAGAGGATTTCCTGAATCATCTTCAATCACATTAATAACAGGTTGATAGGGTGGAAGCGCGCCAGTCACAGTCACTGGATAAAACTGCGCATGAAGTTTTCCGCTATCACGGTAATTTGAATATTCTTGAACTGAATAATTATTAATATTTGCACGACCACCAGCAGGTACTTGAACGCCTTCATCCCAAGGGTTTTGTGCGTGCGTGGTCGTTGATAATAAAAAGGCAGTTGCTAATATGAACAAGCATTTTTTCATAGCAAAATCATATCGAAATGATCTTTAAAGAATCACTCTAAAAACGCTTGTTGCAGCGGGTAATTTAGCAATTAAAACAAGATTTTCAAGTTTATTACTTCTTTTCTTGAATTAATTTGTTTCTAATCCAGGTTCTGATGTGTGAAAGTTCGATTTCTGATAAACCCACATAATTTGCCGACACAATATAGTGATCTTTTTTTAACTCAGATGTGTTTACGCGAATTGAAACCGTGGTTTTTTCAAAAATATTGAAAAAATCAGAACTGATTTTATAAATTTGCCCCGGAATAAACCCCACATCAGAAGAAAACTTTACGCTGATCTCAGAGGTCGTAGTGATCGTGATTTCCATGGGTAACGAAGCCGGTTTATTTACCGTCGCCGACACGAAGTCATCTTGTTCATTTGATTGCACCAATAACTTTTTAAGTTTTTGCATTAAGACATCGGGATCGATTGGTTTAATCATGTAATCGTTAGCGCCCACGGCAATCGCTTTTTCAACGTCAGCCGGGTCACGTTTGCCAGTTAACATAAGAATTGGAACTTTAGTGTTGATGTTAGGTTGTGAACGAATCGTTGAGATTAAACTAAAGCCGCTGGTTCCCATCGGCATCACAGCATCAGTGATAACGACGTCAAATTTCTCACGCTGAATATTTTCATAGGCATCTAGTGAGTTCGTGCAAGCTACGACGATAAAGCCTTCTTTTTTTAAGATAGCATCTAAGGTTAATAAGACACTATTCTGATCATCAACAATAAGAACAGTTTTCATGAGGCCTTCCTTTGACTTATTTTGATATCATCAATGCGCTCCACGATAGTGGCAATAGCTAAAGCATAACAAAGCTCGGCTTTAGCAATTTCTTTAGCTAAGGTGTCAGCGTGCTCAGGTTTATTTTCTTCGGCTAACTGTTCAACAGTTGTTAAAATTTGATGAAGTTCGTGGGCATCTAGTTCAGCAGCAGCTGATTTTAAACTATGAGCCGTCTGGTAAAGCTCGGCAAAATTACAGGCGTTGAGCAATTCAGTTAACTGAGCGATTTGATTTGGAGCTTGCGATGTAAAATCTTGTAATAGCACTTCAATTAGAAGTTGATCGCCCACCATTAAATGTTTGATTTTTTCCATTTGGCTGGCTGTAGCGATTGTTGCTGTAAAGTGCAGTTTAAGCAGGGCCACTAATTTATTTAATTCAATAGGCTTAGTTAAAAATGCGGTCATGCCAGCTTTGATGTTGTCGTCAAAATTTGTTTGTCTGACATCGGCTGATAAACCTACGATCGGCGTTTTTTTGAATTCAGGATTATTTTGCTGTAAAGCTATAATATTTTCCGCGGCTTCTAAACCATTCATCACAGGCATATTTGAATCCATTAAAATCAAATCGGGGTGATGGCTTTGATACATTTTAATCGCCTCTTCGCCGTTGTTGGCGATGATTGATTGAAGCCCGAGCTTTGATAAATAATTAGTGATCACTTTTTGATTTACCGTGCTATCTTCGGCAATTAAGATCAAACCTTGAAATTGGTTAGTGAATAAAAGAGATTCAGCATCCATTTCAGCAGTATCAGAAATAGCGATATTACAAACTTCGAGTGGCAGGCTAAACCAAAACTGCGTGCCTTTACCTAATTCGCTGGTAACACCGATTTCACCTTTTAAAAGATCGACTAATTGCTTACAAATATTTAAACCAAGCCCTGTGCCGCCGACAGTTTGGCCATTTTTAGTTTGAAAGTATTTTTGAAAGAGGTGGCTGACTTCAACTGGAGTCATGCCACTGCCAGTGTCTTTGACGATAATTTTCGTGTTTTTACCTTCAGAGATAAACTGCAATTCAACCGAGCCCACTTTAGTAAATTTAATCGCATTACCAACGAGGTTAATCATAATTTGACGTATACGATTTGCGTCAGAATTAAAGGTTTCTTGAATGAGTTCTGAAAAATTAAGTTTAAGCTCAATGTTTTTTTCCATGACCATGGGTTTAAAACTATCAGCAATTTCATGAGCTAATGATTTTAAACTAAACGGCGCATCGGTAATATTTAATTTACCGGCTTCGATTTTTGAATGATCCAGAATGTCGTTAATTAATGTTAATAACGATTTAGCAGAACGCTGGATGGTGACCACGTAATCTTTTTGGTCGGTGTTTAGCTTTGTTTCTTTCAGTAAAGTTGTTAACCCTAAGACCGCATTCATCGGAGTTCTAATCTCGTGTGACATCGAAGCTAAAAAGTCTGATTTTAATTTTGAATGTTCAAGAGCGCGTTCTTTTTCAGATTGCCAGAACTGCTCAAGCTGTTTTTTGGCGGTGATATTTTTTAACACCACCACTGAACCCGAAGTTAAGCCTTTATCATCGACGTAATAACCGTTCGAACACGAAACAAAAATGCCTTCAGGGTGTAATGGATTTTTAATAACAAATTCTTGTTCGTTGACCATGCCTTTTTTAAGCGCTGTGTACATAGGAAGCTCTTCTTTAGTAAGCTTTCGACCGTCGTGAGATTGAAAACCCATCACTTCAATCGAGCTTGAATAAAAAATATCACTTACGACAGGACCAATAATATTTTTAGCCGACTCATTGGTAAAAGTGAAAAAACCATATTTATCAGTTACGATTACGCCTTCTGACATATTGCTGATGACTTTTTTAAAAGTATCAACTTGTGAATTCAAAACGATGTTTTCTTTTCTGGTCGTTCTAAATAAAAATAACAAATGCATAACGGCCAAAGATAATGAAACTAAGCTGATCGCTAAAAAAGTTGATTCGCTGTTATATTTTAATTCACCCACATTTTTTTTAAATAAGTCCATTGGTTCGACGACTAACTTGGCCTGAACTGGTGCGCCAGTGGCGATATAGTTTTTTACCGATTCAAAGTAGTCAGAGTAATTCAGTGATCGGGTAGCCAGGGCATTATGAATTGTGGCCTTCTTAGCTTGCGGCGAAGTCAGGGCTTGCGTCATCAGCGAGTTATTGCGAGTTGAAAAATCGTTGTACTTAGATGATCTGGCGATCTTTTGATCGGTCGTATATTCTGAACTTTCAATGTA
Organism: Bdellovibrionota bacterium; assembly: GCA_040386015.1. Lineage (GTDB taxonomy): Bacteria > Bdellovibrionota > Bdellovibrionia > Bdellovibrionales > Bdellovibrionaceae > Pseudobdellovibrio. The sequence goes on from JAZKGG010000001.1 coordinate 70,435, forward strand.
GCTTTTAAGCGACACGACGTTTTCTTGCCAGAGGCTTACTTTTTCGAACAGCTCTTGTTCTTCTTTTGTCAGTCGTTCTTGGCTTAAAAAAAGAGAATTCAGATTATGACTTAAGCCTGTTTGATAAGTAAAAGCTAGCATCATAAAAAATGCGAAATTAGCTAATCCTAAGAGGTAAAAATGGCGTTTCAAAAAGGCTGCAAAAAACTTCGTCATGACTGATTACTTATCGTCATTTGTAGATTGAAGTCAGAGCGAAAAGCGCGATTTTCTCTTAACTTTTTTCAGTGCTGGTCTAGGCGGTAAGAGAAACTGGAGTGGTCCTGTAAAAAAGATAGTCAAATTCAACCAAATTGGGAGGGACAATATAGTCCCAATTTATGAGTCGCGAAATCATGACGCAAGAAAATCGCTCGGGGTTTTAGCCCACAATGTGGACTAAAACCCTGAGCGTCGGAAAATAGGCAATAAAACTCTAGCAGAGTTTTATTAAATTAAAGTTTTGGCGTGTTGAATTTGAGCCGCGACTGCTTTTGGCGATGTGCCGCCAGCTGAAGTGCGGGCCTGCATAACTGCCAAATGCGGAAGTGTTTTAAGGCTCGCTTCATCAAATAGCGGATGTAGAGTTTTTAGTTCTGCAAGTGAAATATTTTCGAGCGCTAATTGGTTTTTAATACAGTACTGCACCACATGCCCGATCACTTCATGGGCTTCACGAAATGGTAAACCTTTTTTAACTAAGTCGTCAGCTAAATCAGTGGCATTTGAAAAATCTGCGGTTAAAGATTTTTTCATGTTTTCAGTTTTCCAAGTGGCTTCTTCAAGCATCACTAACATCAAACGTGTGCAGCCTTTAACAGTATCAAGGCCTGTGAATAAATGAAATTTATCTTCTTGCAGGTCACGGTTATAAGCCAGCGGTAAAGCCTTAAGTGTAGTTAATAAACCGATCAGCGCGCCATTAACTCGGCCAACTTTTCCACGAATAAGTTCGGCTACATCTGGATTTTTTTTCTGCGGCATGATGCTAGAACCCGTTGTCACACGGTCTGAGAGCTGGACAAATTTAAACTCTGGCATCGACCATAAAACTAATTCTTCACTTAAACGTGAAAGATGCATCATGATTGTCGCAGCATCTGATAAAAATTCGATCGCATAATCACGATCAGAAACGGCATCTAATGAATTTTCGCTTATAGAAATAAATTTTAAATCTTTAGCCACTTGATCACGGTTTAACGCAAAACCAGTTCCAGCCAAAGCCGCCGACCCCAGAGGTAAATTTAAAACTCTTTTTTGGGTTTCAAGTAAGCGATCACAATCGCGCTGAAACATCCAAAAGTACGCCATTAAATGATGCGCAAGGCTTACGGGTTGTGCATGTTGCATATGCGTAAGCCCTGGCAAAATAGTTTCAAAATGCTTTTCAGCCGTTTTAACTAAGTAGTTTTGCAGCGCTTTAAGGCTAGCCGCTAAATGCGAGATTTCTGCAGCTAAATACATGCGTGTATCGGTCGCCACTTGGTCGTTACGGCTTCTTGCGGTGTGTAGCTTTCCAGCTACAGTTCCGACTTTAGCGTATAATTTTTTTTCAATATCAGAGTGAATATCCTCTGCAGTTGGATCAATGACGATTTTTTGCATTTTAAAGTCTTCATGCAATTGCTGCAAAGCTAAAATAATCGTCCCAGCTTCTTTTTGAGTGATAACATCCATATCACCCAGCATTTTTGCGTGCGCAATTGATCCAAAAATGTCGACTTCCCAAAGCCTAGCATCAACTTCTAATGAAGAAGAAAAAGTTTCAACTTCTTGATGTGTTGGCTCTTGATATAATCCACCCCAAAGTTTCATGTCAATTTTTCCTTTAAACTAAAGTACATACGTGGTTGTAAACCGAAGTTTTTAACCGCGCCAGTGCTTTCACTTTGAATAAACGTTGTCGTGTCAAAGCTTGCAAGATCTTCTGAATAAAGAGCCCATGGTGAAGCTCTTCCAGTAACAACCACATTGCCTTTGTAAAGTTTTAATTTTACGGTGCCGGTCACGCGAGTTTGCGTGGCGCCGATAAAGGCTTCAAGATCAGTTTTGAACGGATCCCACCAAAGACCTTCGTAAGCTAATTTGCTCCACTCAAGATCAATCGTCGATTTGAAACGAATTTCATCTCTGGTTAAAACTAAATTCTCTAAAGCTTTATGCGCTTTTAGTAATACAGTTGATGCCGGGCATTCGTAGTTTTCACGAACTTTTAAACCCATCATTCGATCTTCCATAATATCAATACGGCCAATCCCGTGATCACCGGCTAATTTATTTAAGTTAATCACTAATTGAGCCGGAGAAAACGCTGTATTATTAATATGCGTTGGCACTCCGTTTTCAAAAGTTAAAACGATTTCTTCAGCTTCGGCATTTGCATTTTCTAAAGATTTTGTCCACATAAAAATTTCTTCAGGCGGAGCAAAATCTGGCTCTTCTAAACGGCCACCTTCGATAGATCTGCCCCAAAGATTTTCATCGATGCTCCAGATTTTTTCTAAAGATTGTTGAATCGGCACATTATTTTGTTTGGCGTATTCGATCTCCCATGAACGGGTCATATTACGTTCGCGAATAGGGGCGTGGATCACAGCATCTTGAATTAAAGAACGTAAACCAAATTCAATACGAAATTGATCGTTACCTTTACCCGTGCAGCCGTGGGCAAAGTGATTCACATTTAATTTTTTTGCCACTTCAGCAGCTTTGGCTGCGATTAACGGGCGGGCGATCGATGTCGACATGGGGTAGCCTTGATAGTCGCCATTAGCTTGCAGTGCTTTGAAGCAATAGTCTTTAATAAACTCTTCTTTAGCATCAACGGTGTAATGTGTGGTTCCTAAAATTTTAGCTTTTTCTTGGGCTTGAATAATATCGGCCGGATCTTGGCCAACATCTACGGTGACAGTGATTACTTCTTCGTAACTATACTCTTGCTTCATCAATGGAATACAAATTGATGTGTCTAAGCCTCCTGAATAAACCAGTAAAACCTTTTTATCGTTCATGTGACCTCCTTTAAAACATTTATATTATGCTTATGCGCATAACTAAGTAATGCAAGAATAATTATGCATCCAGCGAGAATATATAATTTTATAGTTGACATATGCAACATAAATACATAATTATGCATGAATGATGCATAATTATTCACGCGCGGCAGCGCAAATGCCGGCACAATTTATATCAGTTTCAGTCGTCGGAGCCCGTGGTTACACAGGTTTAGAGACGGCGAAACAACTATTACGTCATCCGTTTGCAAAGCTTACGCATTGTTTTGCAACAAGTGAATTTGCATTAACTGATTATTTACAAAGTAAAAAAGTGGCTGACGTTATTTGTTTAGCTGAAAAAGATTTAATGCAGAATTTAACTGACGTGGTGTTCTTAGCAACACCTGCAGAAGCTTCATTAAAATTAGCGCCCGAGATTTTAAAACAAGGTAAGTCAGTGATTGATTTATCTGGTGCCTTTCGTTTGAAAAAAAGCGACTACGGTAAGTGGTATGGCTTTACACATGAGCAAAATGAGCTTTTGCAATCGGCAACTTATGGATTGGTGCCTTTTGCAAAACCTACTGACTCTGCCGGTGGCCCAGCTAAACTAATTGCAAACCCCGGTTGTTATGCATCCAGCGTATTAATGGCTTTAATTCCATTAATTAAAAATAACTTAGTTGAAGTGGACACTATTGTGATCGATGCCAAATCGGGAACAACAGGAGCGGGCAAAAAAACTTCTGAGAATTTATTATTTACTGAAGTCGATGGCGAATGTTTACCTTACAAAATAGGTCGTCATCAGCATTTGCCCGAAATTATCGAAGCGACGGCACTTTTTACGGGTGTTGAGATTAATCCATTTTTCACGACACATTTATTGCCAACCCGACGCGGAATTTTATCTTCAATATATATGAAGGTAAAACAAGGCGTTACCAAAGAACAGATTCAAAAAGCTTATGCTGAAAGTTATCAGCAAAACCCTTTAGTGTTTTTTGGTGAGAGTGTGAAACAACCTCAACTTTTATCTTTGAAAAAAGTTGTAGGCACTGCGCACACACATATTAGTTACGAGCTTGTGGACGAGAAACTTTTTGTTTTCTCGACGATAGACAACCTAATGAAGGGGGCAGCCAGCCAAGCGATTGAAAATTTCAACCGCATGAATGACTTCTCTCAGGATGCAGGGCTTGCAGACATGGAGGCTATGATATGACACCAGGGCCAGGATTACACAGAACACCATTACCTAAAGGTTTTTTAGCCAGCGGAACAAACTGCGGCGTACGCCGTTACCGTCCGGACATTGGCGTTATTATTTCAGAAGTTGATGCCGTTGCAGCAGGCGTTTTTACATTAAATGAATGTAAAGCGGCTCCTGTATTACACTGCGCTCAAATTTTACCAGCCGATAACGTGCGCGCTATTTTTACAAATTCAGGACAAGCTAATGCAGCAACTGGTGCTGAAGGCCACAAACGTAATCAAGAAGTTATTGCAGGTATGGCTGAAGCTTTAAATGTAACTCCGTCACAAGTGTTGATTGCATCAACTGGTGTGATCGGTGTGCAAATGGCGATAGATAAAATCATTCCAGCGTTACCTGAATTAGTAGAACGTGCGCAAGAAAACGCTGAAAGTTTTGCGTTGGCAATTCTTACGACTGATCTTGTACCAAAGACTGTAACTACTGTTGTTAAGCTATCAACAGGTGAAATCCGTATTACAGGAATCTGCAAAGGTTCAGGAATGATTCACCCGAACATGGCGACAATGCTTGGTTACATTTTAACGGACGCAAAAATCACTAAAGACGTAGCGTACACCGTATTAAAAGCGGCAACTGATGTTAGTTTTAACATGATTAGCGTTGATGGTGATTCTTCAACGAATGACTGCGCTTTTATTATGGCCAACGGCGAAAGTGGTGTTGAGTTAAAAAACGATGCTGATTATCACGCTTTTCAAAAAGCAGTGATTGAAGTTTCAATATACCTAGCTAAATCAATCGCTGCCGACGGTGAAGGTGCGACTAAATTAATTGAAGTCGCACTTATCGGTTCACCTGAAGAGACTTTAGCAAAAACTGCAGCTCGTGGAGTTACGCTTTCGCCGTTAATTAAAACAGCGATGCATGGTGAAGATCCAAATTGGGGAAGAATCTTAGCGCGTCTTGGAGCTGAAAAAGTTCCGGCGGCTAGTTTAGCTAAAATGGATTTAACTTTACAGGGTGTAAAAATATTTACCAAGGGTGAACCCATTGCGTTTAATAAAGATGAAGTGAAAACCCTTTTAAAACAATCACATGTAAAAATTGAGATTGATTTAAAATCAGGACCTTACTCGGCCACAGCATGGGGCTGTGATTTGTCGAAAAAATACGTAGAAATCAACACAGAATATTCGTAAGGAGCTAAACTATGAGAGCAGATTTAGTAGTCATCAAGTTAGGTGGGGCTTCATTACTTGATCCAGCAACTCGTGATCAAGTCGTAAAAACTGTGCGCGATTACCGTCGTTATGATTATGACGTGGTTCTTGTGCACGGCGGAGGACCTGCTATTAATGCAGAATTAACTAAAAGAAATATTTCTTGGAGTTTCGTTAATGGTCAGCGCGTGACTAGTAATGAAATGGTTAATGTGATCGAAAATGTTTTATTTGGCCAAATTAATGCTGAATTAGTTTCAGCTTTAAATGGAGCTGAAGTTCCAGCGATTGGTTTGTCGGGCGCAAAAAATAATTTATTATTCTGTAGTCAGGCGCAAAAGGATTTAGGTCGGGTTGGTACAGTTGAATCAGTGAATACAGAAATGATTCAAGCACTACTTACACCAGAAAAAAATGTTGTGCCAGTGATTGCACCAATTGGTATTGGCCAAAATGCAGAGCTATTCAATATTAATGCTGACTGGGCTGCGGCTAAAATCGCTTCGGCGTTAAAAGCAAAGAAATTAATTTTTCTGACTGATCAAAACGGAATTTTAGATCAGAACCAGAAATTAATCGAGCACACCAGCGATCGTGAATTGCAGCAATTAATCACTGATGGCACTGTCAGTGGTGGCATGTACACTAAAGTTTTAACTGTGGTCGATGCACTTGTTCACGGTGTTCCACAAGTGAGAATTTTACGTGGCACCGAGGCCTACAACGGCTTATGGAGCGATTACGTAGGAACTATGTGCAAAAATTCGGAGGTAAACTATGTTTAAATTAACCACTCCTCATTTTTTAACCGGTGAAGAATTAAGCCATGAAGAATTGATGAATCTGCTTCACTGTGCGATTTATCTTAAAGCCCACAAAAGACAAAAAGTTTTACAAGACAAAACACTGGCTTTGCTTTTCGAAAAATCGTCTTTACGCACGCGCATGAGTTTTACTGTGGGTATTGAACAACTTTCAGGAAGCGTGATTGAAATCATTTCTACGCAACGTAAAAAAGAAACTCCCGCTGATACGATTCGTGTGATGCAGGGTTATGTAGACGGGTTAATGATTAGAACGTTCGAACACGAAATTTTAGAAGAAATGGCGAAGCACTCTGAAATTCCGATTATCAACGGACTTTCTGATTTGCATCACCCTTGCCAGGCTTTGGCAGATTTACAAACTTTGTTAGAACGTTTTGGCAAACTTCAGGGTATGAAACTTTGTTATGTCGGTGATGGCAACAATGTGCTTCACAGTTTATTATTGCTGGCTCCATTTGTAGGTGTTGATGTTCATTTTGCTTGTCCAGAAGGTTATCAACCGGACTCTAAAATCTTAGCGCGCGCCAAAGTGCGTGCGCAGGCTGGGGGGGCTGAGATTAAAGAATTTAAAACACCGCAAGAAGCGGTTGCCGGCGCTCATTCAATATACACGGATGTATGGACCTCGATGGGGCAAGAAGAAGAGCAAACAGAAAGACTGAATGCTTTTGCGGGCTATCAGGTAAACCGTGAACTTCACAGTTTGGCTGATTCGAAGGCAATCATCATGCATTGCATGCCGATTCACGAAGACCAAGAGATAACACGCGAAATGATTGAGCATTCGTGCTCGGTTTTATTTCAACAAAGCGAAAATCGCTTGCATGCGCAAAAAGCTTTGTTGACTGGACTTTATTCATTTGAGGAAATGAGACCATGGCAGCAACATCCCAAGCAGACGCCCGCGCAAGATTGCAAACCCTTCGTAAACTTCTAGAAGAAGGAACGGTGAGTACTCAAGAAGAGCTGTGCGAAGCTTTAGAGAAGAAAAATTTTTCGGTCACGCAAAGTACAATCTCGCGTGACTTGCGCCGTATCGGAGCTGTTAAGACCATTTCTAACGTAGGTGAAGTGGTTTATCGTTTACCCGATGAATTATTATTGCCATCAGCTCCGCCGATTTTAACTTCGGGCATCAAAGGTTTACTCTTAAGTATCGAACACAATGGCTCGATGATCGTTATTAAAACTCCTCCAGGTTCAGCAAGCCTTGTGGCGCATCATTTAGATTTAACTAAGCCTGATGGCATTTTAGGTACTATCGCTGGTGATGACACGATCTTTGTAGCCCCTGCGTCAGTAAAAAAAATCGAATCAACGATGGAAACCATTGTCGACGAATTAAGTTAGTCGCTACTATACCAGTCATGAAATCATTTAACCTCATCAGTGTTTTATTTTTTACAGCCTGTGCTTCAGCGCCTCGTTATGAAAAAACTGTGGCTCATGTCGAAATCGATAAATTCATGGGTAAATGGTATGTGATGGCTGGCCGCTTTACCATGTTTGAAAAAGATGTCTTTAATGGGATTGAAACCTACACTTTAAACCCGCAAGAAAAGCGAATCGATATTTCGTTTACGTATAATAAAAAAAGTTTTTCAGGCGACGAGAAGTCTTTACCGCAAAAAGGTTGGATTTATAATACCTCAACAAACTCGCATTGGAAGGTCTCACCCCTTTGGCCATTAAAGTTTGATTATTTAATCGTAGATTTGGCCAGTGATTACAGTTGGACGGTGATCGGGGTTCCTGATCAAGCTTACGTGTGGATTATGGCGCGTGATTACACTATTTCTAAGAGCAAAGTCGATGAAATTATTAAATCTATGACTGAAAAGGGCTATAACATGAAAGATATTGTCTTTGTGCCCCACAAATATTGACTCTGGTCACCTTTTTCTTCGAAAATAACAGTATGACAAAGATTTTACGCCTTAGTGTTCTCATCATCAGTTTACTTTCATCTTATGCTTTTGCCGATGATGAATTAGGCCCACATCAAGGGCATATTAAATCAGCTGGTCCATTTTTAGTTGAAGTCTTAATAAATAAAGATGGCTCGTTTGACGTGTATTTGCTTGATAGTGAAACTAAAAAATCTACAGTCAGGTATTCGTACGTGACCGGTTCAACTGAAGGGCCAGCACAAGCTAAACAAGAAATTCTGTGTGTAGCGCAAAAAGAATATTTTGAATGTTATCCAAGAGCTGGCAACATTAAAAAAGCCAAAAAATTATCATTAAGTTTAGCCCGCCAAAATATCAGCGGAAACGATGTGGTGTTTGCATTGCCGATTTTTAATCCGATGGATTTAAAAACAGCCAAAGCACGTATTCAGGCGCTACAAGTGGGTAAAGCGCAAAAATTTATCAGCTTTCATAACGGCAGAAGAAGTGCCGCCGATATTAACGCATTAGAAGCTAATGAATCTTACTGCGCTCTCGAGAATATTAAATTACAAAATTTAAAAATTAAAACCACTAAAAAAGCGAATTTGAAAATCGAAAAAATTAAGTTTCCAAATGAACAAAAAGTGCGTTATGCAGTTTTAGAAAATAAAGACTATTCAATTTTTTGTGATTTTACGGCAGACAAAGATTTTAAAGTCGCGGTCTTGATCGAAAAGATAAACCAGCACATGGCTGGTTTTCTTCGAATATTAAATTAGTAGTTAAATTTACTTACCAAAAGCCTAAAGTAAAACCATAAGAATTCGGAAATGAAGATCCACCTGGGTACCAAACGGTTTGACCAGTGCTGTTGCCCAGACTGAATGATCCACCACCTGGGTTGTAACCAATATTATTTAAAGTGGCGTTAGCTGCTGGAATCGTTACAGCAGCATACTGACCGCTAGTTCCGCAGGCGACGCCTGCAACATCTTGTGTGTCATCAGCAGCCGTGTTAAATCCAGGATTTGGTGAGCAAGTATTGAACCACGTCGCTAAAGGCTGTGCTGTGGCCGTATAAGTTGAAGAGCGAATAATCATATTTGCAGAGCCTACGACGAAAACAATCTTCGTCGACGTGCTAGGTGTTGTGTTCGTTCCACCTACAGCCCAAACGCCCGCAGTATAAAGAGTCGCAATATTATTACCACCACTTGCAAAAGCTGTCGCACACGTCGCCGAGTTTGAGAAAAATACACTATATGTATAGGTGCCATTTGCATTTAAAGTTAATTGTTTAACAGCAGCGTATGTTCCACCAACTGTGGTTTCAACATCGCAACGTAAACCACCAAGGCTTGCACCGCCAGCTAGTTGCGCGGCTGTTTGGCTTCCGTCAGTTGGAGTTGTGCCTGCAGCAATTTCTTCAAGCTCTTCTTTAGTGCAAGAAAAGTTAAAGAATAACGATAAGACTAATAATTTTTTTAGTGTGTTCATAGGTATAGATATCGGAAGAACACATGCAAAAATTGAATACTAAATTCGTTGAGTCTCGAATGGGGAATGATTATTAAGAAATTATTTTTTCCAGCTCCGCATTTGGGGGCATTGCCCCCAATAAAGGATTACTGCAATTCACGCACAGATTCACAGTTCAGTGTCACGGCAGCATGGTCACCGATGGTTAATTCTCCAACTGAGTCAGTCACGATAAGTTTACTCGCAACATTATACGCCACAAAGTGAAACTCGCCGTCGATGATTGTCACTGGACCAGTTTGAACATTGTGAGTCGGAAAAGAGCCATTATAAACTTCTGTTAGAGTGAAGTTTTCATCGGTAATCTCGATCGTCGTCGTCGTTACGCCAGACTGGGCACAAATCAAAGAACTCGCTTGAGCCGTTGTTGTGATTAACAAACTTAACACCAAAGTATAAATATATTTTGTCATAAAATCCCTTTATAAAATCAAAAAACTTAATTGTTTTCTAAAGAAAACATAGCCCTCTAAAGATGATAAATGAAATTAGTAAAACAACATTTTGTCATAAGTCATTTTAATGATTTGTGTTTATTCATTTTGAAACAGTTAGGAAATTATGTTGAGCCTTCTCGCTTTGAGATGCTCATTGCGAATTTAACGCATTTGACAGCTAGACTCATCGTGTAAGTAGTTTAAATTAACGGCAAAAAACACCAAGTTGGCGTCACACCATTTTCTTGTCATTAACTTTGTTTTTTGCGTTTAGAAAAAGCTTTCGTAAACGGAGACTCCCAAGGGCGAAGCCCAATCACTAAACCAAAATCTTGCAAATTCGGGTGATTACGATGGCTATCAGATTCTGCCATTAATTCTTTACTGATTTGTAAGAGCTTTTGTTTTAATTTCTGTAGCCCGCCCGGAACAAAATTAAAATTTAAAAAAGTAAAAAAATTGTCATTCTGATTAAATTCAGTTTCAAAAAATTTTGTCTTCATCAAGCCTTCTAAATGCCTGCCGAGTGGGCCTTCTTTGCGAAAGCGCAATTGCCCGTCGAACTTACGTTTGATGCGGTTTTTGGCTTGAATTTCTAGTAAGCCCCATTTTTCTAATTGGTTAAGGATACGAATATTTTTTTCTGCAGAGACCGTGTAATCACGTAAAATTTCGGTCGGGTTAAAGCCTTCAAGAATAAGTAAAAAATAATGAAGCGCTTCGGGATCTTTAACTAAGCGATTTTCTTGATCGGGCATAAGGTAAAAAATCTCAGAGCTTTTTTCAAACGGAATGCGCTGTAAAAATTCACCCACCGGTATATTCATTAATTCGCACGCGGTTTCAATTTTTGAAAGACTGATGTCTTCAGAAGCCATAATTCTTTTGGTGCTTGAAACAGATAACTTCCAAGTTTTAGCCAGATCAGTGTAGCTTAAGCCCCGCAATTTGAGGTGTGATTTTAAACTCTCTATAATTAAAGCTGTGTTTGATCCGGTATTCATCTAAATAGACTCTGCATTATTCCGAGACGTTGAGCAATACAAAGTATTAAAAAACAGTACTTAAAGTACTAAAAAATAATACCTTGAAACTCGAGCTTTATTTATGGTCTGGCTTTGTCGATACTTAGATGTAAGGAGATTGTTATGAAAAAATGGTACACCATATTAAAACAAGCTTTCTTTAAATCGAACACCCAAGATTTTTACTACTTAGAAGAATTAAGAAACTTTGAAGAAAAAGAAAACTTACGCCGCTCGCAATATTTAAGTTCGTTTTCTAAAGCAGCCTAGATCCTGATCTTGACCCATTTCTCGATGCAGGTAAATAAACAAGCCTTTTAAATTACAAACTGGCGGCGGAATAAAATCAAAAAATCGCAGTCGAACTTCTAGTCAGTGACTTTTAGCGTCTTAAAACGAGATGCTTCGACACTCTATTCTCAACCAGTTCCCTTTAAATCAATTTATAGCCGGGTATGGCTTTCGCTATCTAAAGCCTCGAAGTTTGAATAAAGGGAAATTAATCTCACAAACTTGGGAACGATATCCTTAATTGGAGTACCTATGAAATTATCAGCCGCAACAATATTGTGTCTTTTTTTATCGACCACTGTTTATGCCGCTGAATCTACTAATTCAGAAAAATTCTCTTGGCTTGAACAAGACAGCGTGCAACGAAAAAACTTCATTGGTTCTTCTAACTTAGAAGTTAATAATGCACTGTCAGTCAGTTCCAATTATAAAATTGTTAAAGATACTTTTTTTAAAATTTTCGCTATCCCTTCTGTAAAAGGGATGCAACAAGCTGCTGATAAAACATTTTCACTAGTTTATGAAGGCTTAGGTAAAGGGACATCGCTTTATGTATCCCAAGCTGACGGGCCGAAAGAGTTGTTGTTTTCAAATTTAGAAATTAAAAAAAATGGCGTTTATCAATTAGATACCTTTTGGGCTTCACCAGATGGGCGATTTTTAACCTTAACTTTTTCTAAAAAAGGTTCTACAGATGATTCAATTGTTCGCATTTTTAATGTTGAACAAAAAAAATTAGTCAGTGAAGAAATCAACGCAAGCTTTCCCCAATTTTTCTGGGGTGACAACACCAATTTAGCTATTTTGTTAAAGGAAGGTTGTTTTTATTGGAATGCCACACCGTCTTTTTTTGGCGAAAATCCGGCAGAACAGTGTTACGGCCCAAGGCCGCCATCAGCGTATGGTTGGACACTTGGTTTTGATCAAACAAATAATCGCTACTTTCTAACTCGTGACAGCGATGGCGCGCAGACCTACGTCGAAGGCTATCCTATCGAAGTCTACGCCAGTGAAAAGTATCTTTACTATCGACCTACAAATATTCCGATGATGACTCAAAGCCCTTATTTTTACCGCGTAGCTATGTCTGGCGAACCTAATAATGAGTTGTTTGTTGAATTAGATCATTCTACATTACTGGGATCTCCACTTATAAGTAACGGCGCCTTAATTTTTGGTCTAGGTTGGGGTGCCATGCAAAAGTTATGGGTTATTGATGAAGATTCAAAAACTACATTAGCAGATATCAAACTCCCTGAGTACGCTCAGCCTCTAATGGTCAAATACCATAATGAAAAAAATCAAGTTGCTGTGACCTTAACTAGCCAAGTTCAAGAATCAGTTGTTGTGGCATACGATCTTAAAACCAAACAATTTTCTTCTGAAAATTTGCAAGATTTATTAAAACTAGGATCAGAGAAAAAAGATGTCATTTCAAAAGTAATTATGGTCAAAACATCTGACGCTAATGTGGACATTCCTGCACGTATAACACATCTTAAGTCTTTAGAGCTAAACGGCAATAACCCTGTATTTTTTCATGTCTATGGTGGGTTTGGCATATCTGATTTTAATCTTCAACACAGCGAAGTTCTAGATTTATTTTTAGAACACGGCGGTATTATCGTGCAAGCGGCTCCTCGCGGCGGAGGCGAATTTGGCCAAGCTTGGCATCAAGCGGGATCATTAGCACAAAAAACAAATACCTTTAGTGATATTGCATCTGTAGCTAAATATTTAATTAGCTCTGGATACACAAAGCCAAGTAAAATTATTCTTACTGGAACATCAAACGGTGGACTGGTAACTGCTGCCACAGCCCTTATGTATCCTGAGCTATTTGGATTAGCCATTCCGATTAACGGTGTTTACGATATGTTAAAACGGGCAGAACTAGATCCGGCATTTAGTGGCTGGAATTTTGAATACGGTGATGTGAACGATCCAGAAATTCTAAACATCACTAAAATGTATTCACCAGTAGAGGTTGCTAAAAAAAGCTTAAGCGTGAACTTTTTAATTATAAACGGCAGAAACGATACGCGAGTCAATCCAGCCCATTCATTTAAATTAAAAGCTGCCCTTAGTGAAGCGAACACCTCAAATAAAAATGAAAAATTTGTTTATTTAACGTCAGTAAACAATGCAGGCCATGGTGCTGAATCGCCAATAAATCAAGACATGATTGGCTGGCGTGTACAGGTAGTTATGTGGACGATGATTTATGATTATTTAGGCATTAAGTTAAAGAATCACTCAAGTTTTTAAAAAAAACTCGCCGCGCTCTTTAAATATCGCAGTTAAAAGGTAAGCATGGAAAAACAAGTAGATTTCACTAAAGAAAAAGAATTCACTGATCAAATATTGCAAAACTTGGATTTACGCCTACAAGTGATTGAAGGCTGTAGTTTTGATGCCTGTACATTCAAGCAAGGCAATTTTAATGGCGCTGCACTTAAAAACTGCCGTTTCGTCGATTGCACATTTGAACACTGCGATATGAGTAACGTGCAATTAACAAGTTCAACGTTACGTTCGGTTAAATTTCAAAATTCAAAACTAGTGGGTATTAATTGGACCGCCGCTTCAGAAGTGATGCATTTAGGTTGGTATGAATGCATTTTAAATTACGGAAATTTTTCTGGCTTAGATTTGCGTAAATGTGTGGTCTTTCAATGTTCGGCCATCGAAGCTGATTTTATTCAAACGAACTTTAGCGAAGCCAATTTATGCGGAACTGATTTTGCGTTAGCGCGTTTTGCATCGACCATTCTTATTAAAGCTGATTTTCGCCAGGCTAAAAATTATTCAATTCGGCCAGACAGTAACAAAATTAAAAACGCAAAGTTTTCGCTGCCAGAAGCGACGTTGTTACTTTATGGCTTAGATATAGTTTTAGAGAATTAATGAAAAATAACCATAGGCAAAGCGATTGAAGTTAAACAGCAACCATGTGTATTACTGCTCAAAACCGCATTGGCGGTGTTACTAGGATTTTGGAGCCTTAAGCCATTTTTCTAAAACAAACCATACTTTTTGAAAATCGACAGGTTTCGTTAAGTAGTCATCCATACCCACATCAAGGCATTGTTGTTGATCAGCGCCCATAGCCGAAGCCGTAAGGGCTACAATTGGAATTCTTTTTTTGCTTGAAGCTTTTTCGCTTTTACGAATTTTTTGGGTGGCCTCAAAGCCATCCATTTCCGGCATCTGGCAATCCATTAAAACTAAATCATACGGAATCCTAGCTAAAGCATCGAGCGCTTCGCGGCCGTTACCCACAGCGTCGGCACGGCAACCCATTTTTTCTACAAGCTTGATCGCAATTTTTTGATTGATGGGATTATCTTCGACGATCAAGATGCGGCCAGCAATTTTTTTGTGAGTGAATTGAGGAATCGTTTGCGTCTGCACGGCCAGACTTTGAGATTTTGCTGGCTGTAATTTTACAGTAAACCAAAACGTTGAACCCTTGCCAGGTTCGCTGCTGATGCCGATTGTTCCACCCATCATGTGCACCAAGTTTTTACAAATTGATAAACCAAGGCCTGTGCCACCATATTTTCGGGTGTTTGATGAATCAGTTTGTGAGAATTTTTCAAATAAAGTTGAGTGTAACTGCGTATCAATACCAATACCTGAATCTTGAACTTCGACGTAAAGTTCAACAGATGTGTGAGTTGCGCTTTGTTGTTTTGTTGTGACTGTGATTGAACCACTAGGCGTAAATTTAATTGCATTAGAAACTAAGTTACGTAAGATTTGTTGAAAGCGGCCTGAATCACCATTCAAAACTAAAGGCAATTGAGGGTCGATATTGTTCGTGAGTGTTAGTAATTTTTCAGCTAATGCGACTGAAAAAGAATCTTTAATTTCTTGTAGGCAATGAGCAAAGACAAAATCCACATTTTCAAAAGTCAGCTTGCCAGCTTCAATTTTTGAAAAATCCAAGATGTCATTGATAATTGAAAGCAAACTTTCAGCAGATTTACGCACCGATAGAGTGTAGTCCAATTGTTCTGGATTAAGTGGAGTATCTAATAAAAGTCCAGACATGCCTAGAACGCCATTCATTGGAGTTCTGATTTCGTGAGACATATTTGCTAAAAAATCTGATTTTAGGCGCGAGGCACTTAAAGCCTGTTCTTTTGCGATTGATAATTCGTCATTGGCTTTACGAAGTTGTTTATTTGATTCTTGAATTTCTTGGGCGCGACGAATAATTTCGGCTTCCATTTGATCCGCTCGCGACAATAATTCACTGCGATCAGTTTTAAGTTTCATAAATTCGGTCACATCTTCAACTTGGTGAATCAGATAACATACCTCGTCTTTGGCATTTAAAATCGGTGTATTGATCGGACTCCAGTAGCGCGTTTCGAATTGCCCATCGGGTTTACGAATGTCATATTTTTGCACAGCCATAGCATCGGCTTTTTTAAGCTGCATAGCTCGTTGTAGTGATGCCTTTAAGTTGGCTGTGCCTGAAGCTGTTTTATCAGCGGGGTTATCTGGAAAAGCTTCAAAGAGATGTTTACCGATAAGGTAAGCTCGCGTGGTTAATGTGGCTGAGGTGTATTTATTGCTTACGGCCACAATGATTAATTGTGGATCAAGGATCAGGTATAGACCTGGCGCATTTTCAAATAAGACTTGGAAATCAACAGTGGTAGCCATCTAGGCAAAGCTTAACAAAAATGCATGAAGTTTAGAAACATTAATTTTTTAACGCATTTAGTATAGAGGTATGGTCTCTTTGAAAAATTCGAGCGATTTCGTTAACCGTAAGGTTTAACTCTGATCTAAGCCGCAGCATCGACTCTTTGCGGGCGGCAAAAACAATTTTAGTTCTGCATTTACTTTTAAGATCTGAAACCCTTAATTTGTGTTTAAGGGCTGTATCTTCAATGATAGAATCTACAGATAGGCTTTTAATTTTCTCTTTTGACTGCTGAGGAAACATTTTTTCAATGGCCTGGATATCCAGATAGCCACTGATCTTTTTTAACATGATAAGTCTATTAATAATGCCTTCAACGCTACGGTAACAGCTGCCAAAGTGTTGGCTGATATTTAAAATCAAATCACCATTCAGACTTAATTGGTTATCTTCAAGCTGGGCGCGAAAGTATTTCATTTTAGAATCGTAACAAGGAGATTCGATTTGCAGTTGCAAACCTGATAGAAAACGCGATTTTAAGCGGTCTTCAATCGTGTCGATCGCCATTAAATCACTGTCGGCAGTAAAAAATATTTTCTTACCCACAAGACTATAATCATTCATCAAATTAAATAACTCTAATTGTGTGGCTTTGGCACGTGCGATAGCTTGAATATCATCAATTAATAAAAAGTCAGTTTTTAAGCGGTACTTATCACGAAATGCGCCAGTCGTTTTAGTAAATAAGGCGGTTTGAAAATCATTGATAAATTCATCACCGCTGATCACCTTAACGCGAAGGTTAGGGTATTGCGAAAGTGCTAACCAGCCTACCGCATGGAGCATATGGCTTTTGCCTGCGCCTGATGGCCCCTTAATAAGAGCAAAGGGCATGGTGATCGATTTGTCGGTAACGATCGTTTGTAGGGATTCAATCGAAAAACTATTTTCTAAGGTCGGAATCAAATTATCAAAACTGTACTGTCTTGAGAGTTCATACTTATTTTTAAATTGAAAACAAGGTGCCGCAATCGGCAAGCTGTAAGACTTTTCTTGCTCGCTCGGCGTTGATTCTACATCGGCCGAATAATCTAATAAAGACTGCTGGCGGCTTTCAACGATAAATTCGATCAACGCAGGCTTATTGTAAAGTTTTGCGTACTTGTCTTGAATTTGGCTGATTAAATGTCTTTCGGTCATTTCTTTTACGATAAGACTTTCAACACTTAATACGACTTTTGTGAAATCAGTTGATTCTGTGACTTCTGCAATTTTAACAGAATTCATCAGATAGCTGATAACGGGAGAATTAGATAAATCAAGTTCAGGGAGATTCAAGATGGAGTTCCTTTTTTAAACGAGTTGCTATGCTTGATTAAAAAAGATTTTGATTCAATCTATTAATTTTTTCAGAATCGCGTGACGAAATTACGCTCAAAACTTGTGGCAGATTAGTACTCATGAATGCTTTTTCTACAGAGTAAAAACTCTTTTTGGAGAAAAGATAGGCGCGTTAATTGTAAAAAAGTAAAATTAATTCTTTTTTAGCCGGCACACGCCGAAGCAAGTTGCACATTTAGTTATTCTATTTTGAAAGGTGTGCGTAAAGCAGGCTTCCATTTTTAATTTTAGAAACTACAGAAGAATGATATTTCGGGTCTAAAACAAAACAGCCCCAGCTGCGGCCAGCTTTTTTCTTTTCTTCGCTGACATAACTGGCACTATGAACCACGACAGCACGAGCCCGCGCCTTTGAGTTTGTAGATGATAAACCATCTAAGCGAATAGAAAGACCATGTTTACCGTTATAAGTTTCGGCTACGCGGTAGTAACCTAACGATGAGGCTTCGCTGCCAGACACGTTACTGAAACGCTCGGCATAGCCATCATTGTTTGAATCAGAGCCTTTACCATGTGATGTGCGAAACGGCGTGACTTTGCCAGTCGTCATATCAACTAAGAAAAAGCGCGATTTAGATGAGTGCGCCGAAAAATCAACGATCGTTAAATATTTTTGATTCGCAAAATTTTGCTTATTTAGGTCAAAATAAGCAAGGGCTGCTTCGCGTAATTTGGCCGGAATAACACGTGTAGGGTCAACGTAGTCATAGTTTGCACTTGATTGGGCTTTGTCTTCGTCGGTGATCGTGTCATTAAGTGTATGGGGTATATTTTTTCGAAAGTCTAATTGATCTTGTACAGCTTTTGGTAAAACAACCTCGCGACTTGTTTCTTCAGCAGAGGCTGAAGTGTGCGCGAAAATCGTGATTGGACTTACTAAAAGAATAAGCATTGATAAAGTATGTTTTAATGTCATCCCTCTAATATATAAGGATACGTGCGAATTTTAACTAACCACAGATCTAGTTTTATCTTAGAAGGGATAAGGGCGATTTCACCCTCAAATAATTCTAACTAACGTCGAGTGTTTTGATCTCATAACGAGACATCGCGCTAAATAAAAAATTACCACCTGTTTAAAAATAAATAGCCTTGCAGCTAAAACAATAACAATTCTAACACTAGTTGTTTTGCCGATTATGTATACTCGATTTGAAAAGCATATGAAAGGCAACGTAGCCCATTAGTTAGCGTAAATTAAAAATCTCGAGTAAATCCACATTAAGCTGGTATAGCCCTGTGTGTTTACCATCGACCGCAACTTTTTGCACTTCGGTCATAAAGTTTTTAATAAGACCCTTAATCTTATCAAAACCTTCGGCATCAGTGGTGAACGAGACAAAGATATTATCTTTTTTTTCTTCGCCTCTAGCAAAGCTCATTTGATTCATCGCTGTCTTCATAACTAGTTGGTGAGTACGCATTAAGGGGTGATCACTGCCAAAGTGAATGCGCGGGCTAGTCACTTTTTTAACTTGGTTTTCTTTAGCGTCGTATTCGATGCGGTTTAAGCGATCTAATAAAAATAAAATTTCTTTAATACGCGCAACATCTAAACCTAATAGCGAAGCCAGTTGATTCGGGTTTTTCTGTAAACTTTTAATCCAGAGTGCGACGTGCACAAGCACAGCCTGGTAGTTCATCAAATAACTAATATCATCGGCAAATTGTGCGGATGGCTTTTCAACGGTATTTAAACTTAAGTTGCGTTTTTTTTGCTGCGTCGAGATCTTTTGAAATAAAAAATCTTTACGCGCTTTGTTCGCAGAGGCTGCGTGTGCGCGGAGTAATAAAAGATATTCGACTTCGTCGTCTAAAAATTCAAGGGCGTAGCCCACAGAAAAAATTTGATCTTCGTTTAAGTGGTGCGAATCAGAATTTAAAACCTTAGATAGAAAAGTGTACTGAATTTGTAAGACTTCAGCTAAGTATTGGAGGGTGAATTTTGGCTTTGATTTTTTTAATTCTTTAAGCCGCTCACGAATGATTTTTTTATAATTACTGTGTTCAAAGATCAAAAATGCCATAAATGCCCTCTTTTTGAAGTTATACCTTTAGTATAACTTTTTCAGATGATTTTCAAATAAAAATAATAACCAAGTCAGAATGCCTCGAGCACGATTAATTCAACGGTTCAATATTGAACCAAACAAAGCGATCACGCAAATAAAAGGAGAACACAATGAAAGCATTATTAACAACTATGAAAACGGTGCCGGCTAAATTACTTTTAGTAACATGTCTATGCGCAGTCCACAATTTCGCACAAGCAGCTGATGTAGAAAGCCGCGAAACTGTTTCACAAAATGAAGGTTTGAAATTTGTCCCAACATTAGGATATTCATTTTTTAACATCACTGGCTCTGATGTAGATTATAAATCAAAAAGCGGCAGCTCGGCCTCTGTGTTAGTGCAAAAAGGATTTAGCCCCAATTTATCGGCAGAAAGCGGTCTACAATATCTTGAAGCCGGAGCTAAGCAAAGTTTAGATTTCGGGTTTTTCAGTTTAGATACAGCAATTGTTGATATCAAATTGATTACAATCCCAGTGCGCGCACAATATGTTTTTAATCCAACATCAACTGGCGCCCATTATTACGGTAAAGCAGGTGTTGCTGCGACTTATGTAGTTGGTGCTAAAGTAACTATCTTGGGTGAATCTCAAGATATTAAAAGTGAACTAAATTCAGTAGGTGCATTTGCGCAAGCTGGTTTAGGTGCTAACTGGGAAATCGCTTCTGCTTCACGCTTAAACGTTGATGTAACATACAATTACGGTTTAACAAAAGTATTTAAAAACGCGAGTGGTAAATTAGCAGGTCTTGAACTTCAAGCTGGTTACGCAATTCCATTCTAAGTCTTAAAGATAATTGGAGAAAAACACCATGAAATACTTAAAATTATTTTTTGCCTTATCAATGACAGCGGGACTTTTAACTTCATGCCAAAGTATGCCCTATCAACCATACGCTCGCGATGTAAAAAAGAAGCCTAACCAAAATGGAGTTATCGCCTTAAAAGTTGGTTACCGCGACGAAGATCGCCAAAAGGCTACCACGATGATGGCTTCAAACTGTGCCCCCACACAAGCTAAAGTGATTGAAGAAGGTGAAGTTGTGATCGGTCAAGAATCAACGACGAATTCAAACACGTCTAAAAACGCCGGAGAATCATCAACACAGGTCGGAAATTTTTTCGGCATGCCGTTGATGTCTGGTGGAAAAGATCCTTCAGAAAATACATCTGCAAAAGTTTCTACGACAACTGTTAAAGAATGGCAGATTAGTTACGAATGTTTAACAAAGAAATCAACGGTGAAGTAAACCTCTTTACTGTATGGTCGCTTAAAGGAGGAAACGAAAGTTTCCTCCTTTTTTTATTTAAAAAGGAACAGCTAAAAGGGGCTACTAAGACTGTACAGAAGCGGATTTCCGAAGCTAAAAACTTGGCGTAGACGATTTTCATGTAAACCATAAACCACAATGTTATCCGGGCTTAAATCAATCTGTACCGGAAAAGGTTTTAACGAAGTGCCAAAGTTAATATGGCCATCAACCTTATAGTTCTGATAAATGGGTCCTAAAATAAAAGACGTTCCATCCATTTTAAATATTTTTTGCTCGTCTGTAACCTGTAATGTAAGCGCAGGGCGTAACGAATAATCAATGATTTCGTTTTGATCGATGAATAAGGTGCCGATTTGTTTCCAATCAGTACCTTTCATTTTCTTAGTCAGAATCGCAAATTGTTTTTTATTCTGATTCATTTCAAGTTTTAAGCAGTCTTCTTTATACGTTAAAGAAAAGTACGGGGCTAAAAAGCTTTGGCTGCCTTTCGGAAAAACACTGCTATCACAAACTTCGGCTTCAACCGGAGGTTTGATAAACGGAGAAATCGGCTCACGCACATAGAGGGCTGCAAATTTGCGAATCAGCATTTGATCTAAAAAGACTTCTGACATTAAACCAGATCCTGAATGCGATAAACCAAACACATGACCTAATTCATGAATCAAAACGTAATTTAAAAGTTTTGGGTACTTCCAAGCCGCATCAATCACATCAGGTGAAGTTTTCTTGTAAGCATGCGCGCCGACATCACCAGAAATGTAAATGATGCCGTTACCGCGCAATTGCGCATCGTCATAATTTTTACGAATCGTTAAGCCTAAGTATTTTTCAGGTGTAACCATATAAGTTTTTTCAGCGGCATCAAGCGTATCGTAACCAAATTTGATCGTTAGATCTTCAGTGCCTGTGCAGATCGCAGAAAACTTAAATTCTTGTTGGGCGATGATAATTTGATTTTTCGAACTTAGAATTGGAGCATCTAAAATAATAGAAGCTTGGCCATCAAGCTGTTCTTTCCAGTAAGCTAGGCTTTCGCGCACTAAGCGTAAAGCTGTAGATTCGTCGGCAGAAAATTCACTCGGCGAAAAGCGCACACAGTAATTGATGACTTTCGTGTTGTTCACAAACCATGGGTTCTTTCCATTTTTAAAAACTTCGCCACCAGAGCTAACCCAGCCCCCATTTGCTAAAGCAAAATCTGCGATAAATATAAAACCTAAAAAAACGCTGCAAAAACTTTTAAAATTAATTGGCACTTATGAGTCCTTTTCTTTTTATAAAATACGAAGATAATTTTTGACTATGTAAAGCTTCACTAAAGCACATCAATTGATCTAAGCCTGAACGTGATAAATCAAGGGCTAATTCTAACATTATGCTCTCAGGCTTTGTGCGATTCGGAAAAACTAACACGGTAATCGGTGTTATAAAGACGGTCTTCATTTTACCGTCTTCGATAAACTTTTTTGCGATCGGCGAGCCGATATCATAGATCTCTATTTTTTGCACGGGCTGATAGAAAATCGGTATCGCCTTAATTAATGAAAGTGCGACCGTATTGCCTGAAGCTTTATAATCAGCCGCTGTCAGCTGAATAGAATGACCTTTGGTCGAATAAAGAAATGCTGACTCATTCGTACATTCTTCGACTTGAAAATCAGCATTTTCGATTTGCGGCCAGTCACACATCTGTTCACAAATCGCGAATTGACAGTGAATAGCACATTGCCCAGTGCGCACAAAGAACGGGAGCGGCTCACCACAGCGAAAAGCCGTGTTAAATGCCGGGCGATCAGCAGCGCCGCGAATCCATTTCAGCTGATCACGGGGATCCGTTATTTCTACCGATTGTGCTTGCACAACAACCGAAAAAAATAATAGCAAGACAAAACGAATTAATTGCATGTTGGAACGCCTTCGCATTTAAGACCCAACACCATGCTGTCTGTTATTGATGTTTGCGGAGCGTTGTCACCGTAAAGCACAAACACATCACCTAAAGATTTTTTAGTCGCCGTGTTTTGCACGTTGAATGAAATCCAATCTGTTTGAAAATCTAATAAACCATTTAAATTATCGCTGCCATTTTTAAAAGAAACGTCTTTATTCTTAAGGCAAGATTCAGCTTTAGCTAACTGACCTTTTTCTGGAAGAGCCGCTGGTTTTGATAAAGCGATTTTTAAATCGGTTTCTGAAATGGCTTGTTTATCGTAAGCTACAACCTTGCAACGTGTTGGTCTACGGCCATCTGGAGTTTGTGGGTCTTCTTCAGACACTAATCCCGCAACCACAAAGCTTTGTAAAAAAACTTGAAACTCTGTTTCAGAAACTTTTTTATCATCAATCATGAACGACTGCTCAGGAGCTGAAAAGCCATTGATCTTTAAGCGTGCGATACCTTTTTGATCAATTTGCCCGTACTTTAAAGAAGCGTTTTGTTCAGTCAGTGCTGTAAAACTAAAATTAGCCAAATTCACACTGGTTGAAACTTTGATCGATATCTTTTGTGAAAACAAACCCATGTCTAAGCTATCACCAGTACTCGTAATCTCAACACTTACGGGTAGCGTAACTGTTGTACCTTTTTTCTCGGCATGGGCTTTAATGACACCAGTCGCTTTGATATGGCGCATACGATATTTTTCAATAAAACCTTCAGTCTTAAAGACGATCGACATGTTAAATTCGCCGACAAATTTTTCAGGTGTTTGTTCGTCGCTGATCACTGACATCGACATTTCTAACGGACAACGCTCGCCAGAAATTTTTAAATCAAAAGTTTTAAGCTCAGTGGTTACGCCATCTTTTTCAACCACAACTAATTGCGGCTCTTCTGATTTTGTTGTTTGGCAGTCTTCAAGTTCATTGGCGATATCATCAGCAGCTTGTTCAGCCGACGGAGTTAACTTAGACGGCTCTTCGTTAAAGCCAGAAATCTGCGTGTTTTTTTCAACGATTTTATCAATCGCACCCATTAAGGTAGATAAGTTTTTAGTATCATTAGTGGCTTGCGAAAAACCATGCAGAGGGATGATTAGGACCGCTAATAAATAATTGCACACAGAAAGTGAATTTCTCATAAAGCCTACCTCGTTTGTTATGTTATTTTTACGAAAGCAAAACCGGTTATTCAATGAGAATGTGCCGCGTATGAGTATTAAGGTAAATATGCTTAAAAAAAGAGCTGCCGAAGAAAAATTAAAATCTCTTAAGGCAGCTTATCCGGGTTAAAGTAAATTTATTTTACAAATGCAGAATTTCTTCTAAATAAGCTGGGTCTAATTTTTGGTTATTCTTACTGCAAGGTGTATGACTTAGCGGCACCCACAAAAAGTCAGGATTTCCTGAGAGCCAGTTGCCGCCGATAATTTCGCCGACATCATTTACTTTAATTGTGTAACTATATTTTTTGGGTTTTGGCGGAGCTACACCCGTGGCTTCATTTTTTTTCTTATCGTAATGATGAATGGTTAATACAGCATTGACTCGGTAAGTTCTTGATCCCGTTTTTTTAATTTTCATTTCGTAAGCTGAAAAAACAGCGTTGTCGACAGTTTCTAGGCGGTTGTAATCAGTAGCTACGGGCTTTCCTAATTTGCCGATATAATAAGTGATCGCTTTGTGAAATATCGCTGGACGAATATCACTAGCGTTGTCTGAGGCATCTCTGTATCTCGAACCATAAAAGGTGTGCGTAACACAGAAGTCTCTTTCAGAAAGTAATCCTTTTTGATCAAGCACAGAAAAAGTTACGCCAGAAAGCGCATCTGTTCTTGGTATGACAGGCTCTTCATTTAAGATTGCAGCGGCAGCCCAGCCGTTACAATGGCCTTCCCAAACTTCGCCGGTCCAGCCGTGATGGTTGCGTTCGTAGCGAGCCGAGTCTGGGCTTTTGCCAGTTTTGGCTTTTACAAAGAGATCATATTTTTTTAAAGGCCTAGATATTGTTTGACCGCGTTGTGGCCACCAGTAACCGCGCCATGGTAAGTGCGACGCTTGCGCTTTGAAAGTGCCTTCTTCAATGGTCATTGGTGTATCTTCAGCCTGCGACGAACTTAAGGGAGTACTTAAAAGAAATTTAAAGGCCGTGTTTGCAGATTCAATAACGGCTGGAGATAACTTAAGTGATAGACGTTGTTCAATATTTGGTTCTGTTAGCGGAATTGAAAACGGATTAAAATCAGTGGCTTTAACTCTATGAGTTGAAATTCTACCGGCCATAAGAGAGGCATGCATTAGGTATCCATCGTCGCCTTTTAAGATTGTTAACTCAGGTTTGGCGCGGCCCTGATCAATATTATAGATCAATAAACCTGGTTGCGGTGATTCAACACGGTGATAACACCAAATTTCAGAAGCAGACACGCTGGCTTCTGATGCGTGCTCAACGGCTTCTACGCTTTCAGATGAAAACTGGTAGCAGTGGGGCGAAGTTTCTGCGCCCAGCGCGGTTAAAGACAAAATAGACGCAAACAGTACGATGAAACTATACTTTGATGGCATTACGGGACCTCCGGTTATTTTTTGTTAATGCTAAAGCAGAAACTATGCCGTTTACAGATGGGGTGTTTCTAACTAAGCTTTTACAATGAATAATAAAACGCTATTCACTAGGTTTTCAAAAGCCGCCGCGAATTTTTCAGGAAAACCACTCACTTTCGGTTTAGCCATTTTTATCATTCTAGCCTGGGTTGTTACGGGCCCCCTATTTCACTACAGTGATACGTGGCAGCTCGTCATTAACACCAGCACAACCGTCATCACTTTCTTGATGGTTTTTTTAATTCAGAACACGCAAAACCGAGACACTGCAGCCATTCAGATAAAGTTAGATGAACTAATTCGCGCAACGCAGGGCGCGCACAATGCTCTGTTAGACTTAGAAGAATTAGAAGAATCAGAAATTTGTCGTATCCGTGATAATTACGAAAACATGGCCGTCAGGGCGCGTGAAGATTTAAAAAACGGCAAAGTCGATACCGAAATGCCAGATATTAAAAATTAATAACTCAAAAAAATATTATCGAACAGCTTGAAAAAATTTGTAGAGAGAGGCATTGTTGGTGAAGGAGTTTAAATGAAAATATTTTTTACTATTCTAGTTATGTCATTGCCAGCTTTCGCTCACGAATTTAAAACCAAAGATTTTTGCAGCGTAAAAACAAAAGATATGTGCGCCCACATCGGTTACGACAAAAAACCAGATGCAAAACAGCCCTTTGAATTTACTTTCGATATTATCAACAAAGTAAAAGCTAAAGATGTAACAGATGTTGTTATTAATGTTGTGACTAAAGATAAACAAACTATTCCAACAAAATGGACAATTCGCTCTGATGGCCACCACTGGGATGCAAAAGCAAATAGCGCTGCCTCACAAGTTGAAGCCATTCAAGCCAAGTATAAATACAAAGGCTCTGAAGAAGAAATTTTAGTCGAACTAAAATAGACGACTATGCCACATATTCGTATTCGCGCAATGCACGATTCAGATGTTAAAAAGCTAAGCCTGGTTTTGCCGGGCGAACTTTCGCTAGTGATGCACACGCCAGAAGATAATTTCACCGTTGAAAAAATCGCGAGCGTTTTTTATCGTGCCGGCGAAATTTTACCTGACGGCAAGGGTGATCCAATGGTTGAAATCCACTGGTTTGATCGCGGTGCAGAAGTAAAAGCTGCAGTGGCAAAGAAAATTACTGAAGTCGTGCGTAACTTTTCTAAGTCAGAATACATTGCAGTTGTATTTTTTGATCTGCCAAAAACAAATTACTTTGAGAATGGTTCACATTTTTAAATTAGATCCAAGAATAAACATCGGCACCAAGTTTCAGAGCGAGAAATACAAGAACTAATCCAGAAATTAGGGCGATGATTCGCATGGCCTTTGGATTTTTCAACAAACGACTTCCTCGTGAGGCAAGTATCGCAAGACCAAAAAACCAAATCGTCGAAAACACCGAAGCGCCTGCACCAAAGTAAAATCTTTCTGTAATCTGAGTAAACTTTGAAGAATACCCTCCGATTAAAACAATTGTATCCAGATACACATGCGGATTCAGTAAACTAAAACCTATCGTAGTAAGCACTGTTTTTTTCAAGGATGTCGTTTGTTCAGAAGAAAGATTTAGATGACTTCCAAGCTTGGCTTCGCGAAGTTTTAGTGCGCCATAATAAAAAAGAAAGACAACACCAATGACACCAAGGCCGGTTTTTAAAAGCGGGTATTGAATAAAAAAAGTGGCGACACCAAGTACGCCCACAAAAACTAATAAGGTGTCACAGATTGAACAAATCGCAGCTACTAAGAGATGTCTTTGTTTACGAAGACCCGAGTTGAGAACAAAAATATTCTGCGCGCCTAAGGCTAAGATAAGGCTGGCCTGAAGAAGAAAACCCTGTAGAAAAATGGTTAGCATTTTATGAAACCAGGCGCAAGCTTACGCCATGGCAACCATTTTGTTTAACATTGAATAATAAAGCAAAACGCATAGCAAAAAGCATAGTTACGTGTCGGTAACAGATTAGTCCAGCTTTAAGACTTTTATCTTATTTTGATACACTAAAGGCTTTTGTTTTGCTTGCTAGTGTGATTATTTAAGCCAAAGGTTCTGAGCTTTATTAGAGTTGATTAGGCCGTTACGGCGAAAGTGAGTTTATGTTAACTAAGAAATTATCTTTGCGATCTATGCGTACTTTAAAAAGCGATTCTGATTTAGGTGTAAAAGCCGCCAGCGGGTTGGTTAAAGTCGGTAATACTTTTTACGTTATTGCCGATGACGAAGTTTCATTGGCTGAATTTAATTTTGAAGGTCATACAACCGCTCGATATATTCGGCTGCTTGGTGCGACACTGCCAGTTGATCCGGTGGCTAGAAAAAAGCAAAAACCTGATTGGGAATCTTTAATTCAATTAAAACTTGCAGATGATAAAAATATTCTTTTAGCCGTGCCCTCGGGCTCGACTGAAAACAGAATGACGGGTGCATTTGTTTATACAAATAACAGTGCGCCTTTTACTGTTGATTTCTCGGCTTTGTATTCTGCACTCAAAGTTAAATTGCCTGAGTTAAATATTGAAGGAGCTTGCATCTTAAATGATAAGCTTAAATTATTTCAACGGGGTAATGGTGCTGCTGGAAAAAATGCCGTCATCGATTTAGACTTGAAGGGATTCTGCAGCGATTTAAGCCGTGGTGTCCCGATCGCAGAAAAAAATCTTTTAGCAATTCATGATTATGACTTAGGTCACTTTAATGGCTATAAACTTGATTTTACAGATGCCTGTGCCGTGAATGATTCAATCTGGTTTCTTGCTGTTTCTGAGCAAAGTCAGTCAACCTATGACGACGGCAAATACTGCGGAGCTGTCATTGGCTGTTTAGATTCTTCTGGTAAAGAAATAGCTAGGTATGAAATTGACTGTGCCACTAAACCTGAAGGGCTCTGGGTAGAGCTTGAACAGCAAAGAATTTGTTTTTACGTCGTTACCGATGCAGACAGCACGACAATTTATTCATCTATTTATTTCGGTAAACTTTTGCTATGAACTTGTTAGTTTTTGAAGTCTAAGAATTCGTCAAATCTTTGAGCAGTATTTCAGCGTTTCCAAATATGATTATGTTATTATGAAATTTTATCTATATAGTTTTGTAAAATAAACTTTGTATTCAATAATGAAAGTACAAGAGGTGATTTCATGAATAAAAGGATTTTACTCATATTGAAGATGGTTTTGACTTTAGTTTTACCAGTTGCAATGGCTTCGTGCTCAATTAAAAGAGATCCAGATGCCGAAGAAAATTTAACACAAACCCAACTCGGTGAATCAACTCAAAGTGCGATGCTAAAAGTCGACTTAAATCGCTATCCCTTAAATAAGACGGTGTGCGACCCGTTGTCAGCTAGTAGCACTACATCTACAAGCTATGAGAAGGGTTTAAAAGCCCAGCTTTTTTACCGCGACACAGGCATGCCAAGGTATTACAAAACAACGGATTACATTGAAAAAACAAAAGCTTCAAATCAAACCATCTTTTTATCAGACCTGAATGTGCCAACCCGAATGTTTACCGAAGGTTTTGTCACCCCATCCGGAAACGTTTTGCAAAGCGATTCAGAAGAAAGACTCATTGAATATTTTGCGCTGAAAGCGACAAGTCATTTAAGCCTAACTGTGGATGACGAAGAAGGCGATTACGAACTAGCCATGTTATCTGATGATGGTTCAACATTAAAAGTCAGCGGTGAAATGCTTATTAATAATGATGGTGATCATCCCACAAGAATGGGTTGCGCCACTAAAATTACTACTTTGAAAAAAGGTGATCTGTTGCCTATTGAAATGACTTATTACCAAGGGCCACGTTACCACATCTCAAATGTTTTAATCTGGAGAAAAGCTTCTCTGGCAGGTCTTGATTTATCCTGTGGTAAATTAGGAAATCATTTATACTTTAACCCGGATGATCAATCTAAACCGCAACAAGGGTTTAAAGACTTATTGGCGCGCGGCTGGAAAATTGTAAAACCAGATAATTTTATTATCAGTTCAACGACAACCCAAGTGCCAAACCCAGATTACAATCCTTGTGCGCAAGGCACAGATCCTGTGATTTCAAAATTTGTGATCGGCGAAGTGGTTTTACAAAGCGTAAGCTTTACTTGGGAAACCGACATTGCGGCCACATCGCAAT
The DNA here is from genome assembly GCA_040386015.1 of Bdellovibrionota bacterium. Taxonomy (GTDB): domain Bacteria; phylum Bdellovibrionota; class Bdellovibrionia; order Bdellovibrionales; family Bdellovibrionaceae; genus Pseudobdellovibrio. Next base: position 100,030 of record JAZKGG010000001.1, read on the forward strand.
TGATTTTAACTAATCAAACAACGGGCGGAATCACGGTAACGACAACTGATAATGTTTTACGAACAAAGCATAGTTTGCAGATTGATAATTTACAGATCGGTACGACTTATAAAGTTCAGGCTTACAGCGTGTCAGAAGATTTAGGAAAAGCAAAAAGCATTGAGGGCGAATTTACTACTCAGTAGGATTTTGTATCTTAAAGATCTTAGATTAAAATCAAATAGCCAAATTCCTTAAATGAAGTTTGGCTATTTTTTATTTTACTACTGTTGATAGTAGATGGGCATGTAAAAAAGTAAATGGTAACGTCCGTCTGTTTTACCAGACATGATCTCTGCGCCGTTATAAAGTATTTTAAAACCAAGCTTTTCTCCGCTGATAAAATTGCCCCATTCTACATAAACCCGTAAAATTTTACAATTTTGAGTCACTTCACCTGAATAACCTAGGAGATAATTTTCGTCTAAAAAAACAGGTTTCGCTAGATTGAATTTAGTTTTAATCGCTAGATGAGAGTCTATATGGTTTTGGTCCAATTCTGCGCAAACAATTTTTGCATAATTAGGAGCACCTAAATATCGATCTGCGCTTAATTGCACTTCAATCCGTCCTCCTGTTCCCAAAAGATTTATTGGAGTAATGCCTCCACTATAAGAAAACCAAGATTCTTTTCCTGGAACTGGGGAAATAGATTCTACTCCATGTGACATGATTGTTTCAGTCATTTTTCTCCAAGTGCCTGACTCACTCATTTTGAAAAGTTTTTCTTGAGTTGCGCTTTGTGAAAACAGTTGAGAGATAAATTGTCTTGTCGCTTTTGAATTAGGTACAGACATAAACTTTTCGCTCTTAATATAGTAATAACGATCTAAGCTATAAAAAGCCTCGTGCATCCAAAAGGCGGCCTTCTGAGTTTCGCTCAATGCGCTGAACGCATCGTTTGAGATTTTTAATGTTCCATTTGTTTCATAATATCCGATGGCACCTAAAGTACAGCCTGTTGGCATGACCACGGCTTCACCTTCTCCTAAATCTGGGGGAACATAAATGCCTACTCCTACCGGTAAAAACTTATGATTAGCCTTTAAGGCTACCAATGTTTTTCTCATATCTGCTTTAAGACTAAAATCAAATGACAGCTTATTTAAGGCCTGCTCAATTTGCTCTTCGTAGGGAACATTTGTTTCGGGAATCTCTAATTCATAGTTAATTCTTCCCTCGTACAAATCGAGCAATTGCACACTTGGTTGATTTGTTATACTTGCTGGACAAAAAATTCCAGCTCCTCCGCCACTATCGACTCCGGCGAATGATACGCTGGTGCTTAATAGTATCCCTGCTAATAAAGCCTTTGTGTTCATTTATTCCTCCTTAGTGTCAGAGTTCATCTCTGCAACTTTGTACACTTATGTCATGCGCTTTCAATAAGAAACAGATCATTTTTATAAAAAATCATTGTATATTGTGATTTTTATTCATAATGTTTGGTTGATTATGAAATCAATTTTTGAGTCTGAAAACTATAAAAACTATGTGAATCAATGGGTTAGTAGCCAGCCCAATAAAGGCAGAGGGCTATTAAGCCAGATCGCCAAAGAGTTAGGAATTCACACTACTTTACTGAGTCATACTCTGAGGGGAGATAAGAATTTAACTTCTGAGCAAGCCATATTGCTCGCTGAGTTTATGAATCTACCAACAATAGAATCAGACTATTTGTTATTATTAGTACAGATAGAAAGAGCTGGAAACTTTAAACTCAAACAAAAATATCAAAGAGATCTCAGTAAAATTAAATCAGAGGCCAATGAGGTATCGAAGCGGATTAAATCAAGCGTAGAACTCTCAGAGCAGGAAAAAGCTCAGTTCTATTCTTCATGGCTCTATGCTGGTATAAGACAACTTTCATGCCTTGATAGTTACAACTCAGCAGCAGATCTATCAAAGGCTTTCAACGTAAAAAAAGAGGAGTTCAATCGTATTTTGGAGTTTCTATTAGAAACAGGTTTGTGTAAGGAGCAAAGTGGAAAAATCAAGATTGGCACAACAAATACTCACATAGACTCAAAGTCTCCGTATGTTTTTCAACATCACAAAAATTGGAGAATAAAGGCTTTTGAAAAACACAATAATCTTTTACCTGAAGAATTGATGTACACGGCTCCATTCACCATTTCTAATAAAGACTTTGAAGTTATAAGAGAAGAAGTCATTGCCCTTATTCAAAAGCTGATGAGTACGGCACAAAAAACAAAAGACGAGCGCTTAGCTTGTCTTAATATTGATTTGTTTTTTATAAAATAAAGCGACAACCGCGCATGTACACAAGGCCAACCGGTGCAGATTTACTATTTGGTAACATGGCATTTAAGCTATCCGTTAAAGAAAGTTGGCTTTTAGATTCAGCCTTAATGTATGTCATGTACATTCCATTACCACGTAAAAAGTAAACAACTGCATTGTTAATTGCTTCAGGCTTTAAGATCACTTTACCAAACTCGACAACATTAAAAGCGTCAGCAAGTTTTAACTTTTGTTCGACAGTTAAGACATTATCTGAATCTTTAATATCTAAGACTAAGCAATCTCTGATTTTTATTTTTGCAGGAGCTCCTCCTCCAAGTTTATAACCAGGATAGTTAATGTCCACAGTTGAAGTGCTTGTTGCATCTAAACGTAAGTTCAATGTATCCAAATCTAAAAGTTGTTCTTGCGCAGACCAACTTGGTAAGCTGTAAATTGAAAGCATAGCTACACAGGCTAAAAATACTTTTTGAAATTTCATAATTTCTCCTTGGTTAAAAATTATACTAAACTAACATTCGCACAACTAGCACTTCTGTATAAAAATGTAAATTAAGTTATCATATATATCTTTGATAGGTAAAAAGTACATACCTGTAAGTCGTTGTTTTTGCTTTATTTTTGTAATTTTTCTAGCTCAACTGTCCATGGGTATAAATTAAAATTTACCTGATAGAGGCGCTTTTCAGAAAAGTGGTCGTTATTATAATCAAAGAAAATATTTTGAATAAATCGATCTAAATTATTTAGGTAATCCGCATATTGCTCTTTCGTCAAAGCAATGCCTAAGCTACGAAAATGTCTTTCTTGCTGTGGTTGCTCCTGCGCCTGAATGGCTCGCAAAAGGCATCTTTTGTGATACAGGAGCGTTTCGCCTTTGCTCTTATCAGAAACTTTAATATCTTGGTTAGTAGAAAGCCATTCACCTTGTTTTTCTACAATCAGACCTTGTTGGGATAAAACTTGTAAAATATTTTTTACTTCATCGTTTTCCAGTTCAAGTATTTTTTGTATAAAATCAATTGTTCGAGGAATATCAGAAAAGCTTAATAGATTTCTAACAGCAATCATCAAGGGGTTAGATAAGACTGTTTCGAAGGGGTCTATCTCGCTCATCTGAACTGGGCTTCTTAATAGTTCGGTTAGCTTACGACCAAGAATATTTTTTTGTTCCTTATCTTTGCACTGAGTATAAAGAACCAACAGAGAAAAATATTCTTTATCACATCCTTCAAGTTTTAAAGAATCTGAAATTTTCTGAGCAAGAACTGCAGAAATCCCACGCTTTCCCAGCACAGCAAACCTAAGATAAGACTTACTGGTTAAACCTATTTGCCGAGCCCAAATTTCGTAAGAAAAATTTTCTCCGTTAACAGCATTTGATTTTCTAAAACTATAAACATCTCGTAAAAACTGATTAGCATCCAGATACGATTTAACATCCGGGTGATTTGTAGCGTCCATGCACAACCTCCATCGATGATAAAATTTCAACATAGCCAATAATCAATGTAAAGAGCAATAGCGTGCTCATCCAGTAACCGAAACCATAAAAGGACTGACAATTTGCTTTTGTTGTAAATTAAATAAACATGGCACTGGACTGCAAAACCAATACAAACCACAAACAAGCCAGGCATACCGATTGCTTTTACTAAACTTGTCTAGCAAGTGAGTATTTTGAACATCCACTAAAAAAGACATTAACAATATAAACTCTCAATTTTTTGAGAAAGGAACCGTTATGAAAATCTTTTTTACAGCCATGTTACTTGTTGTCGCTTCTAGTTTTGCACAAGCCAATAAAGGTGGGTCTGATGTTGGGTCTTCCCATATTGCTTTCTCCATCCAAGAATTGAACTCAAGTGTAAGTGAAATACAAAGTATAAGCTGCAATAGAACAAACGTAAATTACTACGAATTACTAGACCAAGTTGTTCCTCTTACGAACAAAATTGAATCCCAAGCATTATATCTAATACTAGATGCATCTGAGGGAAAATATGCGCAGCTTAGGAGGCAAGTGCTTGGTGTATCGTTAACAGCGAGAAATTTTTGGGTCATTGCATTTAAGAAGCGTAGTAATAATCAGGTTGAACCTGAATTACTTCAAAGTATGTGTGCTTTTGGCAAACACAAATTGTAATTCTAAATAAAAACATAGGCTTCAAAAGCTTATTACCCACATCTTTTAAAGAGATGTGGGTTTCGATGCCTCAGCGAGCTACACCTTTTAAGCTTTTCTGACATTCCTCGAACAATTGATTTTATACAAAAAATACTTGGACTGGAAAACGATGAAGTAAAAAATATTTTACAAGTTTTGTCCCAACATCGGTTAACGGAAAAACTTCGTGATGGATGTCTAAATGAAAATTGGTTCTTAAGTCTTGCAGATGCATTACGCAACGACTGAACTTAAAGTTGGCACTAATTGGGGTCTTAGGTCGTTTGTATGATCGAATACTTTTTTGAAACATAGTGCCGTCAAAGATACGCACAAATAGTTCTTATTTGTGCGTAGGCTTTTGAGCAGCAGATCTTTATTATTTAATAACGCATTCAATATCGCGTGCTGACGGGCCATCCCCACGGATCATTTCATAACTAGCAAACACTTTTCCGTTCAAATCCGATGTCGTTTTAACTTCGATTATATCTGAGATTCCGTTAACAAACCCAATGCAGGTAATATCGCCGGCTGTTGATCCGATGCAAGTCATGCGGCTTGAATGAAAAAAGTTATCGGTAACCATAGCATTACGAGGAACGATAGATTTACTTCCTTGAGTAAATGTTGCGCGATCTAAAGTGACCGAAAATTCTTTCGGTTGGTCTAGGCTTCGACAGTTCATTTGTTGAAGTTTCGGGGCGCGGTTGGCAGCCTGACTTATAGTTGAAATCACCAGAAGTGCGGTTATTAAAAGCGTTTGTGTTAATTTGAGTTTCATAAGACCTCCGACAACACACATAACTCACCGCTTATGGTTGGTATAATGAATTATAGTAGGATTTATCATTAATGATAATAATGATTTATTCTTTGTACTCTTCAAGACTTGGCGATAACTGGTACGACATAGTACGAGTCAAACTGGCTCAAGAAATCGGATGGTTTTCTAATTGAATTGTCGACATGAACATCGGCGACGTAGGTAAGAAGTTCTTCAGTAAAGTTTCCTGACGGACTCAGTGTGATTCCCATGAATCTCGCAGTATTATTGCTGTTTGTCCCAAGATAAAGTTATTTTGCCAAAAGCCCAAAAGCCTTTCCTTTGAAGAGGCGACGGTGATTGCTTTTGGGGCCAATACTGCGTGGTCATTTCTAATTGATAAAGTAAAAATAAAAGACAAGGACACAATTCTAATTAATGGTGCTTCAGGCTCGCCTGGATCTGCGGCCATACAAATTGCAAAAAAACAAAAGGCTTTTGTCACTGCCGTTTGCAGCAAAGAAAATTTTAAATTCGTAAAATCCTTGGGTGCTGATGAAGTGATTTTTTACAAGGAGTCGGACTTTACGAAACTTGATCAAAAATATAACTTTATAATGGATGTCATGGGAAATTTAAATTTTTCACAGGTTAAAAATTCTTTATCTGAAAATGGCAAGCTAATCCTAGTCTCCGCAGACTTGCCACAAATGATTTATTGCTTTTACAACAATTTGATAAACAAGAAAAAAATCATCGTTGGGGTCGCTGTTGAGAACAAAGGAAAGTTATGAAAAAATTGATCTACTTAGCACTGGCCACATTACTGCTTACATCTTGCGCGACCGCATACAGAAATGAAGGCGGTCCGGTTGGAAAAGAATCCTATGTCATCGAGTGCGAACAAGAAACCAACGCCTGCTTTGAAAAGGCAAAAGAAGTTTGTAAAAGTGGATATGTAACCACCAATATCTCGGCCGTCGGTGCGACAACGCTCTTATTTTTCGCAGCGCAACTGCGAACCATTGAAGTGTATTGTAAGTAACAAGTGGAGCTCAACTAAATAATATTTAGTGACTGGGTTTAAGCAAAAGCTAGTATAGAGTAATGAATCCCAAAAATGATGTCGCATTTACTGGCTACCAAAAGTTCGTTGTCGGGCTATTGGCTTTTCTTCAATTTACTATAATTCTTGATTTTATGATCATGGCGCCTTTGGGTGTAATGATGATGCCGGCACTCAAAATGGGCCCGTCACAATTCGGCATCGTCCATTCAGCTTACGCCTTCAGCGCGGGGATCGCTGGGCTTTTGGCTTCGGGGTTTGCAGATCGCTATGATCGAAAGAAAATGCTACTTTTTTTCTATGTTGGATTTGTCATAGGAACTTTGTTTTGTGCCATAGCTCCAAGTTATCATTATATGCTGGTCGCAAGAATCGTAACCGGTCTTTTTGGTGGAGTTATCGGCTCTGTAGTTTTAGCCATTACAGCTGATGTTTTTGCACTGTCGCAAAGAGGTCGCGTGATGGGGTTCATTCAAACGGCGTTCGCTGCCAGCCAAGTTCTGGGAATTCCCGCAGGGCTTTATATTTCAAACATTTGGGGATGGCATGCGCCATTTTTCATGATTGTTGGGGTAAGCATTTTTGCAGGCGGCGTAATTTTCATTTATCTGAAACCAATTAACGAGCATTTAAAAATTGCACGTGTTGATTACAATGCTTTTAATCACATGAAAACCACAGTGACGAATGAAAAATACCTCTACGGGTTTGCGGCCACGGCGTTGATGTCGATCGGTGGATTTATGCTGATGCCGTTTGGAACTGATTTCACAGTGAATAATCTTAAATTGACCATGCAGGATTTGCCGATAATTTATTTAATTACCGGTGTTGCCACTCTTTTTATCGGTCCACTTGTCGGTAAACTAAGTGACTCTTTCGGTAAGCTTCGAACTTTTATTTTTGGTGGGATTCTGTCTGCGGTGATGGTTGTCTATTACACCAACATGGGGCCAAGCTCGTTAATCGCTGTAGTCATCGTTAATACGGTCATGTTCATCGGAATTTTTTCGCGTATGATTCCTTCGCAAGCTTTGATGTCGGCATTACCAGATCCTGCACACCGTGGATCATTCATGGCTATTAATGCATCCATGCAACAAATATCGGGTGGTGTAGCTGCGGTGATTGCAGGGTATATCGTCGTGAAAAGACCTGACGGGGTGCTTGAGCACTTCGATGTTCTTGGTTATGTGTTGGTTGGAACTGTGACGATTACGATGTTCATGATGAAATTTATTAATGATAAATACATTCACCATGATCTTGCGGTGATGGTGAAAAAGCCGTAGGTGTTTATATAGCCCTATATAGGGGCAATAAAGTCCTAATTTAGGACTAATCCACTTACTAGACTTGATATTTCCCTAAAATAGGGCGATATTGTCCTATATTAGGAGAATATATGCTCGAAGAGCTATTTGGCAGTAAGACAACAGAAAAAGGCCTTCTTTATATTGCAGCCATGGGGGAGACCTATGCCTTGCAGCTCGCTAATACTTTTAAAATCAGTAAAACGCAGGTCACAAGAACTCTGAATAAACTTGAACAAGCAGATATCTTAATCGGCCAAGAAAAAGGAAGAACCCGAGTTTACAGCTTCAATAAATCTTGGTTTTTGTATAAAGAATTGAATGCACTATTACAAAAGGCCCTATCTAACATGCCTCTTGATCAACAAGAAAAAATCTTTATGAAGCGCATGCGCCCACGAAAGAAAAATAAAGCGTTATGAAAATCACTAAATCTATGAAGCGCAAAGAGTTCGCTGCGGCGGTGGTGCAACAATTAGAAAAGTATAACATCTCTTGTGTTTTAGTGGGCGGGGCTTGTGTATCCATTTACACAGATGAAAGACATGCTTCTCACGATTTAGATTTTATTTCTCCGTACTCTCATGAAGCTATCGGAAAAACCTTAGCCGAAATTGGATTTGAAAAAGTAGGGCGCTACTTTATTCATCCTAATTCTAAACTCTATGTTGAATTTCCGACGGGGCCTGTTGCTATTGGAAATCAAACGCCTACAAAGCCCGAGGGTAAATTAAAAGTTAAGAACACCACGATAATGATGTATTCTCCCACTCAGTGTGTGATGGATCGTTTAGCAGCTTGGTTTCACTGGAATGATCGCCGAAGTCTAATCCATGCAATATGGGTCTGCGAAAAACATCCCGTAAGCTTGGATAAAATTAAACGATGGGCTGCAAAAGAGGGTGAGTCTGCTAAATTTGAGCAGTTCGTTGAAGAGTACAAAAAAATAAAGAAAAATTAGAGTTTTATAGGTTTAATATTTCTCCTAGAGGCTCATTTCCAGAGAAACTCTCTTCAGGCGCACCCGTCGAGCTATGTGCTTGTCTTGCGACAAACTAAAAAATTGGTAGTGCTGTAGGACTTAAGTCTTTTCAGCAGTTTAGTCCTAACCGGGACTAGAGCGACTTGGATACATTAAGCGCGAGGGTTCTATCATCAAATCTCAAAATGCTGAATACCATATAGGCACAACTGAGTTCACAAAGTTTTAGTTAAATAAATAACCGAACTTCGCTTATTTTCAAACGAAATGCGATTTTAACATTAACTAGACTTTATTTGTTCACCAAAGGTGTCGAGACTAAAGGGAATCTACTTCACTTAATAGAAGAGTTAACTTAACAAAGGAGTTAATAATATGAAAAAGTTCAAAATATGTCTGGCCTTGTCGTTATTCGTAATGAGTTGCGCACAAAAGCCAACAGTTGCTACTACACAAGAGGGCACACCAAGCCGTAAGCTTGCATTTCACGTTGAAGATTCTGACAACCTAGAAAATATCGGAGCAGGAGTTAAGCTTAAGTTAAAAGTTACTCTTAACATTAAACCGCATAGCTCAGCTTATTGGCTAAAACCTGATTCAACTGGACGTTATACGGGTAGATTAGGCTTAGCCATTCCTAATCAAAACTTCGATCGTGAATTAAAAGCAGGCGAGATATTTGAAATCCAAAGTATTAAAACTATAGACGATATTGGTGGTCTAACTTTCATCATTACTCTCAAAACAAATAATAAGTTTACTGAGTTAACTGTATACGGCCCCTATAAACCTTTAACTGTTGGTCAGTTCAAAGCTCTTTTAGAAAAATATTTCGAAGTGATTCAGCCTCCACCAGTACAGATGTAGTAGGCACATTTAATAAAAAAAGGCCACCAAGAAAACTTGATGGCCATTAAGGTATGTGTATAATCGACATATATGAAAAGCATATTTTTTTTAGTTTTAATCTTTTTGACTTCAACAGTATTCGCTCAGGAAATTATTACTCCGCAATCTCAGGCTCCAATTTATAACAATAACTCACTTTTAGGTGGTGTTGGGTTCGGTGTTGAAACTGGAGTTTTAGGGGTTCAGTATCGCCGTCAGCTATCGCAGAATTTTGCTGTTCACGCGAGTGGTCTATTAGATTTTTTAGGTATTGGTAGTGGTTTAGGCGCTGCCTACTTAACTGATTTCAAAAATGAAAAATGTCTGTGGTTTTTAAGCTGTACGCAACGTTTCCGATTTGCCATAAGTTATTTAAATTACGGTGGTGCAGATCGTGATCTATCAACAAGCGGTGAAACCGAGTGCGAAAATGGTTTCTGTCTTTCATCCGGAGCAGAAGACGGGGCTACTTATGACGTTTCAAGCAGTAATGCATTTACTGGTACTTTTGGATTTCAAAGCCAACTAGGTTCAACTTTTTTCTATGAGTTACAAGCGGGCTATTGGATGCCGTCTAAAAAAGCGACCTTCAAATATAAAAGTGGCCCACAAACAGCAACCGATGCGCAAGCCTTAGATGATATGACTAAAGCGCATTTAGCATTGGGTTTTGTTGCAGGTATTTCGTTCTAAGATCTGCAGGTTTAATATTTCTCGTAGAGGCTCACTTCCAGAGAAACTCTCTTCAGAGTAACGCAGGAGCAAGAAATAGTTGGTATTGTTACCCACGAAGATCTTCTGCGAGTCTTGAGTTCTTTGCTTAATGAGCCACAATCGCTCCGGCTCTAGAGCGATGTCGCTGATATATAATTTGCCGATCGGTAAAATTTCAGACATTTTAGCGTGGATTGGGATTTAGGGCTTCACATAGTTAATTTTAAAATGGAATGCTTCTGTTTGATTGTTTAATGTCGTAATGACCTCGATACCATCAAGCTTTTGCGTTACAGGCATTTTAACCGTATAAAATTGTCCTTCTTTATTAAAGATTAACTCTTCTCCTGCATAGGGATCTAATCTTCGAACTCTAAGTTTTAAGTTTGTTAGATTTAACTGGGCCTCTTCTTTTCCAGTTACGAAAATTTTTAATGGATTTCCCAGTGTTAAAGTCACATTTATCAAACGTCCTTCTTGCATTTGTTTTTGTAAGTAGGTTTGACCTGATTTTTCAGGAGAGAATTCTTCGGCATTGCAGACCAGTGACAGTACGAAAAATAGTGTAATTAAAGTTGTTTTCATTCAATTTACCTTTGCAATTTCTTTTCCTAGGCCATTTGCGCTATGTTGCTTCTTATTCTTAGCTTAAAGACAAGGTGACGCTGGCATTGACAGATTGTCACAATTTTAACGAAGAGTTTGCTTTCATTTGGATTTGAATCGGCATTCTATATGCAAGTAAAACCTATATGAATGAGATAAAGAAAAAACATCGATACAAACATTCTGAAGGAAAGCGTTTGATTGAAGTCCGCGTGAAAACAGCTCAGCAGTTATTTGACGCAAGGGATCCTGCCCCATTTCGTGAACGTGATTTGGATGATGATTTTATTGAGTACATTTTATCTGCAGTCAGAGAATTTTCTATTTCTAGTCCGCTTAAAATCGTCATCTACGTAGAGGAGCCTGAAACAGGTTCATTACCAAAAGACTCGATACGTGAGGCGATACGAAGCTATTTTGGTTATCGTATAGACCTTCAGAGAGGTGAGCTTAAAAGATTTATTAAGCAGGCTCAGTTGTTTTTATTCATCGGGTTACTGATTTTAGCTAGCTGTATTAGTATAGCTCAGAGCTTAGCGGTTCCAAACTCACCAGGAGCTATTGGAATTCTGCGCGAGGGGATTGTCATTTTTGGTTGGGTTTCAATTTGGAAGCCCATTGAGCTGGTGTTGTTTGATTGGTATCCGTTATTTGAAAAACTTCGGCTGTATAAGAAAATGCTAGAATTAGAATTAGATATCCGATTTACAGCAATCTAAAGTGCAATTATTTAGTTCTTTTTGTGAAGCGTGATTTCAAAAGTAGTACCTTCAGAAACTTTGCTTCGTGCAGAAATTTTTCCGCCCCAAGAGTGGATCAGCTTGTATGAAGTGGCAAGTCCAAGGCCAGTGCCCTGACCCACATCTTTGGTGGTGAAAAATGGTTTAAATAAATATTTCATATTTTTTTCAGAAATTCCGCAGCCTGTATCTTTGACTAAAATCGTTACGTTTTTATCATCTGACCGGGCTTCTAATAAAATTTCATGAGCTTGTTCTTTTTCATTGTGCTGGGCTTCTTCGATGGCGTGCACAGAGTTAATGAGTAAATTTAAAAGAACTTGTCCTAGAGGGCCTGATTCGGCCTTCACTAGAATATCATCAGGTATTAATGTTCTTAGAGTGATGTTTTTGCGGTCAAGTTCATGCTTAATAAGATTAATAATATCATCAATGACTTTTGATAGCACAACTGTAGATGCGTGATCCGAATTGTTTGTTCGAGCGATATGTAAGAGTGAATTAACAAGCTTTGTAATTCGGTCGATCTGTGTAACAACAGTTTCCATGTCTTGTTTGAGTGACAAATTATCAGAGGCTTTCTTAACAGCTAATTCAGCTCGACTTCGGATAATCCCCAGTGGTGTACCAATTTCATGTGCTAAACTTGAAGCTAACAAACCTAGAGAAGCCATTCGGTCTTGCTGTAAGATTTGACTTTCCATTGTTTTCATTTCAGTTAAGTCTTTGACCGCAATAAGCGTGTAGGAATGACTCTTTAAGGTGACAAGACGATGAGAAAGTTCGACGAATATTTCTTCTGAATCTTTTTTTATTCCAATACTTTCCATTCTAAATTTTTCGGTTGAAGATAGTTTTTCTTCAACCTCAGATCTGTCTGACTTACGGATAAAATCTAGAAATGGGCGATGTAACATTTCCTCAGAATTATAACCAAAAATTTCTGCAGCACCATAATTAACTTCTTGGACAATTCCTTTATTCAGAACAAAAATGCCCTCAAATGTTGAATTTAAAAGTGTCTTGAAGTTTTCTTTTTGCTCATGAAGCTCTTCCATATCCATGGCGTTCTTCATTGCATACCGTAACGTTCTCTCAAGGAGCGGAGCTGTTAGCTGGTTTTTTATTAAATACTCAGAAGCGCCAATCTGCATTGCTTGTAAATCGAGTTCTCGATCAACAAGGCCTGTAAGTAAAATAACGGGACAAGAGATATCAAAGGCTTGGGCTTCTTTAAGTAAATCAAGGCCTGTATGCGCTCCCAGTCGGTAATCTAAAAGACATACGTCAAAAGTATTTGCTTGAAGTGCTTTTAGTCCTTCTTGATACGATGATTTCCAGGTGATCTGGTATTTACTTGTCTTAATTTCTTGAAAGATGTCTCGAATATTTACAAATTCATCTTCATCATCATCAATAAATAGAACTCTGAAACTTTGATCCATTAAAATTCCTTAACAGGTTTTTCTGGCAACTCAACAATTTCAAACCAATACCGACCAAGTTCAGTCATAATCATGACCAATGAATTAAAGGCAACAGGTTTCGTGATGAATGAATTAACGCCTAAGCCATAGGTGCGGTAGATATCTTCTTCAGCTTTAGAAGTTGTAAGAACAACCGTAGGAATTTGCCTGAAAACAGAATTTGTTTTAATTTCTTTTAAAGCCTCTCGGCCATCTTTTTTAGGCATATTTAAATCCAATAAAATCAGGCCTGGCTGAGGGTACTTTGCTTGGTCAGAATATTTTCCTTTATTATTTAAATAATTCATAAGTTCTTCACCATCGTGAACAAAGTGAACTTCATTAAGTAGCCGACTTTCTTGAAGAGCTTCTTTAATCATTTGGCAATCATCTAAGTCGTCATCGGCAACCAATATTGGAACTTGGCTTTTAGGTTTTGATTTCATAAAGAGTCTCCTGCATTTTGTTTCATTGGTAGTGTTATAATAAATGTCGCCCCTTGATCGGGTAAGGAGCTTGCGGTAATGAATCCACCATGTCGGTCCACAATTTTGCGGCAAACCGCAAGGCCAATGCCTGTGCCTTCGTATTCGTGGCGTCCATGTAGCCTTTGAAAAATTGTAAAAATTCGATCAAGATATTTTTCATCAAATCCGATACCGTTGTCCTTGATAATAATCTGGCAAGCCGGCCCTGGTCGACCTAGGGGTGAATTTTCAAAAATTTTAGCTTCTACTGTTACAACTGGGTTAGTATCTGGCTTTCTAAACTTTAATGCATTACTTAGGAGGTTTTGAAAAAGTTGGCGCATCTGCGTAGGGTCTGCTTCTAAAGAAGGAAGCGTCTCGCAAACAATTTTACCGTAGCTTTGCTCGAGTCGTACTTCAAGATCGGAAACAACCTGCGCGATGATTTCATTTAAACTAATGACAGAGAATGGCGCATTTTTTGTTGTTACGCGCGAGTAAGTAAGTAGATCGTCAATCAGAATTTGCATACGTTGGGCTGAGTCCTGAATTCTATTTACATAATCAAACGTTTCTTCAGTCAGCTGTTCTTTGGCTTTTATTTTTAACCGGTCAGAAAAAGTTTGAATTTTTCTGAGCGGTTCTTGTAAGTCATGTGCTGCAACAGAAGCGAAATCCTGGAGTTCTTTATTACTGACTTCAAGTTTTTTTGCATAGATCTTTAATTGATCTTCAAACTGCTTGCTTTCGGTTATTTCATAACGAACTGATACGTACTGTTCAGGTTTACCATTGGTATCAAGAAATGGCACAATCGTCGTATTAACCCAATAAACGCTACCATCTTTGGCGCGATTACGAATTTCACCTTCCCATACAATGCCTTTTGATATTGTTTTCCACATCTCAATAAAGAATTCTTTGGGGTGATAGTGCGAATTAATGATTTGATGTGTTTTTCCGATTAATTCCTGAATCGAATATTGCGAAATATCGCAAAATTTCTTATTAACGTAAGTTATAATTCCATGTTTATCAGTAATTGCAACAATAGCCGCTTCATCAATTGCAGATTTAAGATGGGCAAATCCTTTAGACGAAAGGCCTTCATTTGAATGATGTATCATTGTCTTCCGTTTCTTCTGAAACTTCTTCAGAAATATCTTCAGAAATCATTCCATAGAGTCTTTCTTTTCGGTAAAGTGTTCTTCGGCTTAAGCCAAGCACTTTTGCAGCATCATCTTTTTTATAGTTAGTTTCGCTCATAACAAGTTTTATATAGCGTTCTTCTAACTTTTCCAGAGTAGGGCGGTCGGCTTGAAGTTGATCAATACTTTCTTTGGCTTCATTGAGGGCGCTGTCTAATACAACATTTTTTTCAATTTGTTCGCCGCGAGTAAGTACCATTGCGCGTTCGACCACATTTTCAAGTTCACGAACATTTCCAGGCCAAGGATGCGCCATAAGTAGGGCCATCGCTTCTGGAGAAATCAATTTAACCGAAGACCCATTTCTGGCACCAAACTTTTGAATAAAGTTTTCAACAAGTAATGGAATATCTTCTTTGCGGTCACGCAACGAAGGCACTCGTATTTGAATCACATTTAAACGATAAAATAAATCTTCACGAAACTTTCCATCTTTAACTAAAACCTTTAGATCACGATGGGTGGCTGCAATTATGCGAACATCAACTTGTTTTGACTGATTGCTGCCAACCGGACGAATCTGTTGATCTTGTAGAACACGTAAAAGTTTTGCTTGTAATGGTAAACTTAAATCGCCGATTTCATCTAAAAATAGAGTTCCGCCATGGGCTTCTTCAAAAAGACCTTTTTTATCACTGATTGCGCCGGTGAAAGAGCCTTTGACGTGCCCAAAGAGTTCACTTTCTAAAAGCTGTTCTGGAATAGCCGTGCAATTGAGAGGAACGAAAGGTTTTGCCTTACGCGGGCCTGAGTTATGTAAAGCCCTAGCGATAACTTCCTTACCTGATCCGCTTTCTCCGGTGACTAGTACACTTGCGGCAGCAGTAGAAACGAGTTTAATCATTTCAAATACCGAAGTCATTGCAGGACTTTTTCCAATAATAGACTCTAGACGAAAGGTTTTATTGAGCTGACTTCTTAAAGTTCTATTTTCTTTTTTTAGGCTAGCTCGCTCAGAGGCTCTTTGAACTAATAAAGTCAGCTCGTCGTTTTTAAATGGTTTTACTATGTAGTGATAGGCCCCGGCTTTCATCGCCTGGATCGCTGTTTCAATTGATCCAAAAGCCGTCATCATTATAGAAATAATCTCAGGATAGTCAGTTTGGACTTTACGTAAAAACATAAGTCCATCAATATCTTTCATTTTATGATCTGTAATTAAAACTTGGGGGGTATCTGTTTTGAATTTTACTAAAGCTTCGGCAGCCGATGAATATTGAGTAACGCTATACCCGTCTTCGATTAAAAGGTCGCGGACTACGCGTCCCATTTCTAGATCATCATCAACAACGGCTACTTTAAGTTTCATTCAAAATTCCTTTTACTAACTATTTACAAACCCGGTGCCGTCTTCAAAATCAATATGGAGTTTACGAGCTGGTTATTGTGACAAGTTTTCACATTCAATTAGTTCGTCATGCCAATTTGTCACGCCGAATTCACTCTTGTCAATTCAGTTGCAGCTGAGATTGGCAAGAAACTTGTTCTAATAAGTACGTAACATTGCACAAGAAAGGGTTTTCATAATGAAAGCTATACCAAAAGTTCAAAAATATATGTCCTACGTTCCTAAATCCATTGGCCACGATCAAACTATCGCCAATGCCTCAGAGATATTAAGAAAGTTACATATCAGACACCTGCCTGTTCTTAAGAGCGGGAAGATTGTTGGCGTATTATCAGATCGCGATATTAAATTTATTCTAGGCTTTAAAGATGTTGATCCTAAAACCATGACAGTCGAAGACGCCTATACACCTGATCCTTACTGTACAGCGCCAGATACGCCATTAAATGAGGTATTAGCCGAAATGGCAGAGAAGAAGTACGGCTGTGCTCTGGTTGTAGATAATGAAAAGTTAGTCGGGATTTTTACAGAGGTTGATGCTTATAAGGCATTTTCAGAACTTTTGTTAACTCGACTACAAAACTGAGTATCAGCAAACAAGGAAGTCTAAAATGAAAAATAAAAATATCAAAAATCTTATCGTAGGATTAGACCTTTCAAGCTATTCAAGAGTAGTCGCGCGCGAGGCAGAAGAATTATCGGCAAAAATGAAAATTCCTCTTACAGTACTTTTTGCCTGCCCAATTGATTGGGCAGCGCCAGAATATCAAAAACAACTTGTCGAGAGCTTAAATTTAAAAATAAGCCAAATGTATGACCTAAAAGCTGACGCGACTATAATAGTGAAGTTCGGTAAAGCCGATGAAGAAATTATCGCGGCGGCTAAAAAACTTACTGAGCCCATGATTATGATTGGCCACAAAGGATATAGCGCAATTTTACGAATGTTTCTAGGAAGCACTGCTGAGAAAATTGCACAAGCATCACCCTTTCCTGTCTGGATTCATCGCGGCTATAAAACTGTTTTGCCGAAAAAAATCCTGATTCCATCGGACTTGAGTGATAGGTCAGATCAAACAGTTAGTGATGTTGAGATTTTAGCCAAATCGTTCAAAGGCAAATACGAACTTTACCACGTGTGGGAGGAACCTATCCCTTTGCTAGACTACTCGACGTGGGCACTTGTTTACGAACAATTGAAAAAAGACGAAGAAAAGAAGTTAAAAGTATTTAAGAAAAAGCACCCAAAGGTTAAGACAAGCAAAACTGCTGGTGATGTCGTGCACAACATTCAAGAGCATTCAAAAAAATTCGATGTTATTGCAATTTCACCGAGCCATAAAAAAAACAGCTTTCCATTTTTTGGCAGTGTTAATGCACAGCTTGTTCGCAATGGCGAAAAACCGATCTTAGTCTGTCCGTAATTAGAAAGGTAAGGCATTATGACTCAAGTACTGCTTAATACATTATTAATCTGCTCCTTTGGATTTGTCACTTTTTCAGATTTTTCGAATCAAACTTTTGCTGAAGAGCCAAAAATTCAAGAGGTCAATACCTCTGTGTTGATGCGGCAGTTTCTTGAGCATCTCAAAACATTGAAAAAGTATTCTGTGTCGGATCAGAAGTTTAGTGATCCAAAGAATACTTTAGAAATTTCAAACCAATTACAGGGCTTTACTCAAACTGCTAAGGCGGCAGCTCATGACCCAATGCTTAAGCATGAAAATTTTAGATTTTCGCTTCAAGTTCTGGATAACCATATTTCAGAAACTGAAAAGGTTTTTCGATCTGGAAATAAGACATTCGCTCGTTGGATGTTAAATTCAACGATGTCAGTATGTATGAGTTGTCATTCGCAAATGCCCACGCAAAAAAGATCATTTTTTGAGTTTGAAAAACCTGAAAGCTATTTTTCAGAATTTGAACAAGCTGAATTTCTATTTGCTACAAGGGATTTTGAAAAGGCTTCAGAGATTTATGAAAAAATAATTAATCGAAACTTAAAATTCGATGATAAGCTCGAAGTTGAAAGATCACTGGAGCGTCAAGTAGCGTACTATAGTCGAATTAAGCGAAATCCCACCGAAGCGATCAAAAAATTTGAGAGCTATTTGAAAATACAAAACCTGACAGAACGTTCGTTAAGAGCCATCGCAAGCTGGATACAGCAATTCAAAAACTGGGAAAAACAAAAGATTCTTGACCCAAGAAGTGCAACTGAAAAAGAGATCATTAAATTTGCAAAACAGAATCTAGACCCAAATGCTCCGAAAGCGTCAAATGAATCATACGGACCCGATTTGGTGACATATTTGTATGCCTCAGGAGTGCTGTACGAGTATCTATACTCACATGCAAAAGTTCAATCAACACCTGAACTACTTTATTGGCTAGCTGTCAGTGATCGACTAATCAATCATAATTTCTTTTACTCTTTGGCAGACTTGTATCTGCGTGAATGCATTATCGCTTATTCTACCCAGCCAATAGCAAAAGACTGTTACCGTGAATATGAAAAAGAAATGATATTTAGCTACTCTGGATCAGGGGGCACTCATCTGCCAGCTGATGTCGTAGATGATTTAAAGAATTTAAAGAAACTAGTAAACAATAAAAATAAAATTAAACTTAATAGTTTTTGAGTCTGAAAAGCAGGGGATTTTATGGTAAAATTTTTAATTGTTTATGCCACAGAAGAAGGGCAAACCAAAAAAATCTCTGAATTTATGAAAAAAGAAATCAGTTTAATCGGCTATGACGTTGATATATACAATTGCAATGATAATTATGACTTAATTATTCATAATAATTATGCGGGGATTATCATTGGTGGTTCAGTACACAAAGGTAATTTGTCTAAAGAGCTCACGAAGTGGGTGATAAATAATGCGACTGTTCTTTCAAATACGCCATCGGCATTTTTCTCAGTATGCCTCGGGATTTTAGAAAAAGGACTCGTAGCACAGGATGATGAGCGCCGCATAGTTATTGATTTTTTCGATGAAGTTTCTTGGTATCCAGGAAAAACAACTATATTTGCAGGAGCCCTAAAATACTCAAAATATGGTTGGTTTACAAAATGGATGATGAAAAAAATCGCTGGCAAAGCTGGTGGTGCTACGGATACTTCAAAAGACTATGAGTACACGGACTGGAGTGCTGTGCGCGAGTTCACAATTCAATTTGTACGGCAAACTTTGGAACAAAAAGAAGTGATACCGCCGTTTTCTCGAATGAGTAATCCTAAACGGACGTTTTTGTGAGTCAACATCATGAATTTTATTTTATTATTGTCGCCTTTGTGGCCGAGTTTATAGGTTCGATAAGCGGTGTCAGCTCTTCAGCTTTATTTGTTCCTTTGGCAAGATTGTTTGAAACAATGCAAGTGACACTCGTTCTGACCGCAGTGCTCCATGTATTAGGTAATTCTATACGTGCAGTCATGTACCGAAAAAATATTGATTGGGGACTCACGATAAAATTTGGTTTGCCCGCGATCGTATTTTCTGGTTTGGGAGCGCAGTATTCTGATTATCTTCCTGAACGATTCTACTCGTTATTTTTAGGGTTGTTTCTTATAAGTTTGTCGACTTACTTTTTATTCTTTGAAACAAAAAATTTATTTGTTGGCAGTAAATGGCTGCCTTATATGGGCGGCGCTCTTTCTGGTTTACTTACGGGACTACTTGGGTCTGGTGGTGCCGTTAGATCTTTGGCTCTGACTGTGTTTAATTTAAATCCTTTAGCGTTTGTTGCTACATCAACCTTAATTGATTTCGGCGGCGATATTGTTCGACTGGTTGTGTATTTGAAAAAAGATTACTTAGGAAGTGAGCACTATTTTTACATTCCCTTGTTAATGTTGGTCGTGGTGATCGCAAATTGGTTAGGAAAATTAATATTAACAAGAATTCCAGAGGAAAGATTTCGTAAATTAGTATTGTTTTTTGTGATGGCCATGGGGTTTGTTTCACTCATCTCGGGCATAGGAGGTTTTTATGTCGTTTGAGCTTCAATTTCTAGGTGGAGCCGGTACCGTGACTGGTTCAAAATACTTGATCACTTTCAAAGGCAAAAAATTGCTCGTTGATTGTGGACTTTTTCAAGGTGTGAAATCACTGCGTTTAAAAAATTGGGATGATCTGCCAGTGAAAGCTTCTGAAATCGACGCGGTTATTTTGACACACGCCCATATAGATCATTCGGGGTATATCCCTCGTCTTATTAATAAAGGATTTCGTGGAAAAGTCTACTGTACGCATGCAACCAAAGATCTTTGTAAAATTTTATTACCCGATGCTGGCTATCTACAAGAAGAAGAGGCCGAGTATTTAAATAAGAATAAAAAAACCAAGCACAAGCCCGCTCTGCCTTTGTTCACTTACAAAGATGCGGTAAATTCTTTAGAATATTTCGTAGGTGCCGATTTTGAAGAAGTTCAAAAAATTGATAATACCCTTAGCTTTAAATTCAAATATGCTGGCCATATTCTTGGTGCAGCCTCTGTTATCGTCAATGTTTCGGGACGAACTATTGGCTTCTCGGGGGATCTAGGACGACAAAACGATAGAATCTTGTATGCGCCAGAAAAAATGGAAAATGTAAATTATCTGGTCACAGAATCTACCTACGGAAATCGCAAGCATAGAGAAACTGACGTCTTAGACGACTTAGCTGAGGCTGTAAATCAAACGTATAAAAAAAATGGAGTAATGGTTATTCCTGCATTTGCAGTCGGCCGTGCTCAGTCGTTAATGTACTATTTATGGCTTTTACGGCAGCAAAATAGAATTCCACATATGCCAATGTATTTAAATAGTCCAATGGCTACGAATGTAAATGATCTACTTTTGAAATATAAAGATTTGCACAAGCTTTCTAGCGCTGAATGTTTCGAGATTTGTAATTTAGTAAAGTATGTACGTACGTCAGAAGAATCTATAAAAATAAATGAGCGTCATGGACCTATGTTAATAATCTCTGCCAGTGGCATGTTGGGTGGGGGGCGAGTACTTCACCATGTTAAAGCCTTCGGTCCCGACCCAAAAAACACAATTCTCTTAACTGGTTTTCAGGCGGCTGGAACACGAGGCGAAGCTCTGGAAAGCGGCGCGAAAGAAGTTAAAATTCACGGAGAGTATGTTCCAATTTTGGCGGATGTAAAAATACTGGATAATGTATCTGCTCATGCCGATTATCAAGAAATTATAACTTGGCTTTCGTTATCAAAAATTCACCCGCAAAGAGTTTTTATTACGCACGGCGAATCATCGGCTGCCGATGATTTGAGACGACGTCTCAATGAAACGTTTGGATGGGAATGTTACGTGCCCGAATATGCTGAGAAAGTTGTGCTGGAGTAATTTATGGGAAAGCAAGTGTTCAATTGTGATCGAACTTGTTCCTATCCGCTCGAGCATCCGGCAAGACTGGTTGTGCTAACAGGTGGACCAGGAGTCGGAAAAACAGCAATCTTAGAATTTTTGAAAAAAGTGCTTTGTGAGCATGTCGCAATCTTACCCGAGGCTGCAAGTATACTTTTCAGCGGTGGTTTTTGGAGGATTGCTTCTGTTGTAGGTGAAAGATCAGCTCAAAAGGCGATTTTTAGTGTGCAAACCGAATTGCAAAACATATTTTTTGAAGAAAAAAAATGGTCTCTCGGTTTGTGTGACAGAGGCACACTTGATGGGCTTGCTTATTGGCCCGGATCCGAAGCAGAATTTTTCGAAAGCCTGAACACAACTATGGCTAAAGAGTATTCTAAGTATCAAGCTGTTATACATCTGAGAGCTCCGGCGGCTAAAGATTATAATCATCAAAATCCAGAGCGAATTGAGCCAGCCGAAAAAGCTGCTTTAATTGACCGAAGAATCCACGACGTCTGGAAAGGCCATTCAAGTTATATTGAGATACAAAGCACCGAATACTTTTCTGAAAAAATATACGAGGCGATCAAGGCAATTAATCCGTTTTTGCCAGCATGCTGCAGGGAAAAAGTGAGTCGTGGTTTAAGATGAAAATCACTTTTTACGACACACACGGTTTTGAAAAAGAAGTATTCAAAAAAGCAAACGAGAAGCATAATTTTAAAATTGAATTTTTAGATACGCGTCTAACGGCAAAGACAGCATCTTTGTCTGCCGGATCGGAAGTCGTCTGTTCGTTCGTTAATGACAAGATTAACAGAGAATGTATTAATGTTTTAAGCGAAGTTGGTATTAAATTAATTGCACTTCGCTCTGCGGGTTTTAATCACGTTGATTTAGCCGCAGCTGCAGAAAAAAAGATAATTGTGTCTAGAGTTCCGGGTTATTCCCCTTATGCAGTCGCAGAATTCGCAGTGGGTTTACTTTTAACGTTAAACAGAAAGATTCACCGTGCACATGCGCGAGTAAGAGAACTTAATTTTTCTTTGGATGGGCTTGTCGGTTTTGATCTTCATGGAAAAACTGTGGGGTTAGTTGGCGCCGGAAGAATTGGCCGTATCATGGCCAATATTATGACAGGTTTTGGCTGTAACGTTATTATCGTCGATTTGAAAAAAGATTTAGAGCTCGAAAAAAATTCTTTGGTCACCTACACAGATTTAGAAACACTTTGTAAAAAATCAGATATAATTTCACTGCATGTTCCTTTAACTCAGACGACACATCATTTGATAGATCAAAACCAGATCGATCAAATGAAAGATGGCGTGTATATCGTCAATACAGGTCGTGGTGCTTTGATTGATGCAAAAGCGCTGCTTGAGGGCTTGAAGAGGGGAAAGATCGGTGGTGCTGCTTTGGATGTCTATGAAGAGGAAGAAGAAGTCTTTTTTCATGATCTGTCAGATAAAATTTTAAAAGATGATATCTTAGCCAGATTGTTAACATTTCCGAATGTGTTAATCACTTCTCACCAGGCTTTTTTAACGAATGAAGCTTTGAATAATATTGCCAGCTCAACATTAGAAAGTGTTTATGAGTTTCAAACGACAAACAGTGTTTTTGCGAAGTCTTTGGTTCAGTGACAAGCTGGCGTAGCCTTGTTTAGATTTTGCCAAGTTGTCATTAATTATTGATTAAAGTTATTCTACCAGGTTTGGCGTTGGCAAATATTTTGAAAATAGCCTTGCATGATGTTGTGCGTGTATTGCCAGGCTCCAGTTACAGAAGATTCTCAGTTTTGTTGCGCGAGTTGCGATATGCTTGCTCAGTGGTCGACGCTCAACAAATCTCCATTTGATACGCAAAAAAAGGTAAATCCAAAATGGAAACAATTTAGCCAACCAGAAATTGAGAATCAATATTGTCTGTCATCAGATAAGGCCGAAAAAAAATTTAGATTCTACCTAGAAGGACTGCAATGTTCTTCTTGTATACACCTAGTTGAAGAGCTTCCAGGTTTTGAAAAAGAAATTATAGAAGCACGATTGAACTTTGCCAAAGGGATACTAACTTTGAGGGTTAAACCAACTTTTTTGTTGGGTACGGCGTGTGAAATGATCGAACAGCTGGGGTATCAGCCTACACCTTTAAAGAAAGAAAGCGATCTTGAGATCTTAAGAAATGAAGAAAAACTTCAAGATCTTAAACGAATTGGAGTAGCGGGTGCCATAGCTGGAAATTTGATGCTTTTTTCAGTTCCTGATTATGCAGGCTTAGCCGGAACATTAAAATTGAATTTTCAATGGCTGTCTTTTCTGATTTTTTTGCCGTTGTTAATATACGTAGCTCAGCCTTTTTACAGAAAATCTTGGGTCGAGATAAAACAACGCCGACTCAGTGTTGATTTGATGATTGTCGTCGCTTTATGGGCTGGATTTGTTTTTTCAAGTTTAAGCTTGATGAATGATTATGGAGAAATATATTTTGATTCGACAGCAAGTTTTATATTTCTTATCTTACTTGCCCGTTATTTTTTAAGAACCCAACAAAATCGTCTTTTACAAACAGATATTTTTTCTGATATTTTTAAAGGTGAAGTATTTGAAGTTGTAGAAAAACATCGAGCGCATTTCGTCTTATTGGATAAAGTTAAAAAAGACGACCACTTAAGACTGTTGCGCCAACAAGTCTTACCTTGCGATGGCTTTCTAGAATCCGAAGTTTGTGCCTTTGATCTTTCTTTTTTAACAGGTGAAAGCTATCCGCAAATCAAACATCTTGGTGACAAAGTTTTGGCGGGTAGTCGCGTATTGAGCGCTGATGCTATCTTAAAAGCCGAGGCTTCAGCAGCTGAAAGTCATTTAGCAACTGCATTGAGAAAAATATCTTTGAATGAAGAAAACCAGAATACAATCAAGAATCAAAGCGATCTTTGGTCGCAGTATTTGACGATGATAGTGTTTTCATTGGCCGCTCTTTTTTTCATTCTAACGTATCAAAAGTTAGGAAATGTCGAGGCGTTTAGCCGTTGTTTGGCTTTAATCACGATTGCCTGTCCTTGTGCGATAGCTTTCGGTACTCCTTTAGCTTTTAGCTTAGCCCTTAGAAAAGCAGCAAGAAATGGATTTTATATACGCTCTAGTTCGGTTTTCGAAAGACTGAACCGTATTACTAAAATTGCATTTGATAAAACGGGAACTTTAACTTCTTCAAAACTGACCTTAGTAAAGTCTGAACCTGCTGTGCTCGATGACGAAGTTAAGTCGCTCATTTTGGGTTTAGAAAAAAACTCGTTTCATCCTGTTGCATTAAGCCTAAAAGATATTTGGGCTGTAACGCCGATTAGGTGCATGCCTTTTGTTAAAGAGGTCGTCGGCCAAGGCGTAGAGACTTTTATCGAGCAAGAAAATTATAAACTCAGCAAAGACAGCACAGAGACAGACGACGGGTTGTTGCAAGTGGTTTTTACAGTCAACGACGGGCTCGTTGCTAAATTGTTTTTTTCAGAGACAGTTCAGCCAGAGGCTCGCGGTGTTATTGAAAGCTGCCTCGCTGAAAAGCAGAGCGTGATGATGTTATCCGGCGATCGAAAAAGTCGGGCAATTTCTGTGGCTGCAAAAGTAGGAATTCCGGTAGAAGAAACATTTTTTGAGCTCACTGCCGAAGAAAAAAGAAAGTTCATTCGTGAGAACAATCCATGCCTGTATGTCGGTGATGGGCTCAACGATTTATTAGCGCTTAAAGAAGCTTACGCTAGTTTTGCTATTAAAGGAAGTTTTGAGTCAACATTGCAAGTCAGTGATATTTATGCGCCTGGAAAAAATTTGAATGCAATTCTTGAAATATTGGCTCTTTCGAAACAGGTCAAAAAAACAGTCAACGGTAATTTAATGTTTTCGGTTATTTACAATATTCTGGGCGGGGGGCTTGCGCTCTTTGGGCTTGTAAATCCTTTAGTTGCAGCCGTTCTAATGCCAATAAGTTCAGTTTTGATGATCGGCCATACTGTATGGAGACTGCGATGAATTTGATTTTATTTATGGCATTGGTCACCTTATTTTTGTCAGCCACATTTGTAGGGTTTTATCTATGGGCTGTTTCATCAGAGCAGTTTGAAGATTTAGATACTCCAGCCTATCGCATTTTAAAAGATGATAACAAAAAAGGTAAAAGGGAATAATTATGGATAAAAATCTAAGACAGAATTTTTACGATGACGATATTGTGAGAAAGTTTATTTTCGCAACATTGATCTGGGCCGGCGTGGCTTTTGCCGTAGGGTTATTAGTGGCACTACAGCTTGCGTATTGGCCGGCAAATATGAATACAGCTTGGCTTACTTTTGGACGATTAAGACCCTTACATACAAATGCAGCAATTTTTGCATTTGCGGGAAACGCCATTTTTGCAGGAATTTATCACTCTACGCAGAGACTTTTACGAACACGCTTATTTTCAGATAGTTTAAGTCGATTGCACTTTTGGGGTTGGCAAGTAATTATTCTATGTGCTGCGGTTACTTTGCCCTTGGGATTTACTCAAGGAAAAGAATATGCCGAACTTGAATGGCCCATCGATATTTTAATTACTTTAGTGTGGGTTGTTTTTGCCGTTAATTTTTTCGGTACACTTTATCGTCGCCGCGAAAAGCATATGTACGTCGCCATTTGGTTTTATATAGCCACAATCCTTACGGTAGCCTTATTACATATTGTAAATTCAGTGGCGATTCCATTTAGCTTTTTGAAAAGCTATACAGTTTGGGCTGGAATGCAAGATGCCTTGGTGCAATGGTGGTACGGGCATAATGCGGTAGCTTTTTTTCTAACAACGCCATTTTTAGGATTGATGTACTACTATGTACCCAAAGTCGTTAATGCACCGATTTATTCATATCGACTTTCGATTATTCACTTCTGGGCCCTAGTTTTTATTTACATCTGGGCAGGGCCTCATCATCTTTTATACACGTCACTTCCTGATTGGTTACAAACTTTAGGGGTAGTTTTTTCGATTATGCTTTGGGCCCCGAGTTGGGGGGGCATGATCAACGGTTTACTGACTTTC
The DNA here is from genome assembly GCA_040386015.1 of Bdellovibrionota bacterium. Classification (GTDB taxonomy): domain Bacteria; phylum Bdellovibrionota; class Bdellovibrionia; order Bdellovibrionales; family Bdellovibrionaceae; genus Pseudobdellovibrio. The sequence continues at coordinate 126,501 of JAZKGG010000001.1, forward strand.
AAAGGACGTTGGCATTTAGTGCGCAGTGAACCGATTTGGAAGTTTTTTATTGCCGCCTTAACATTTTACGGAATGGCTACTTTTGAAGGGCCGCTCTTATCCATTAAATCAATTAGCTCGATCGGGCATTATACAGATTGGATCATCGGGCATGTGCATGGCGGCGCCTTAGGCTGGAATGGTTTTTTAATTTTTGGTATGCTCTACTATTTGATTCCGAAATTGTGGTCTACGAAGTTGTACTCAAATAAATTAGTTGAACAGCATTTTTGGTTAGGCCTGGTCGGAGTAGTTCTATACTACGTTTCGATGGTGGTCGCAGGAATTACTCAAGGTTTAATGTGGAGGGCGACTGATTCAGCAGGACAATTAGTTTACCCAGAATTTATTGAGACTGTTGTACGAATTATTCCGCTGTACTGGATTCGTGCTTTAGGCGGTACTCTCTACATCGCAGGCTTTGTAATTATGGTTTACAATATTACAAAGACTATAAAATCGAGTGCGAATAGTTTGTCAGATTCAGTAATTGATAATTTAAAAAATGATAACGTGAATGATAACAAACCACGTTTACTTGAAGGCTACGCCACAGTTTTTTCAATTTTAGCTTTAGTAGCCGTTTTAGTTGGAACTGTTATTGAGATTTACCCCACATTAAATGTGCACAAGTACGTTAATCCCGAGATCACAACAACTCCCTTTTCTGCTTTAGAGCAAGAAGGAAGAGATCTTTATGTGCGCGAAGGCTGCTATTTATGTCACTCACAACAAATCAGACCTTTAGTTGAAGAAAAACTTCGTTACGGTGATCCTTCAACAATTGAAGAATCTATTTATGATCATCCGTATCAGTGGGGGTCTAAAAGAACTGGCCCAGATCTATCGCGGGTTGGAAAGAAATATCCTGATATGTGGCACTACCAACATATGTTAGATCCACGACAAATTCAGCCTAAATCAATAATGCCGTCATACGATTGGTTAGCTAAAAAAAATATTGATTATAGTCAGATTAAAAAGAAATTAAATGTTTTAAAAAATCTAGGCGTTCCTTACACAGACAAGCAGGTTCAAGACGCCGATATAGATGCTGAAGCACAAGCTAAAATCATTGAAGACGGGCTTCTACAGCAAGGTGTTAAAGAAGAAATTAAAGGAAAAGAAATTTTAGCAATGATCGCGTATTTACAAGCACTAGGGCAGAAAGGATCTCGATAATGTTTAAAGAAGTATTTCATAATTTTACAGACGGTCACTTAATCACTTTTGGATTTATTTTGTTTATTGGCACTTTTTTAGGTTCCTTAATATGGACTTTATTTGTTCAAAAAAAAGAATTCTATGAAGAGTTAAGTTTGATTCCATTAAAAAAAGAGGATCACCATGAGCGAAAATGATCAGTCAGAAATTCACAACTACGACGGCATTGAAGAGCAAAATAATCCTATGCCCGATTGGTGGATATGGTTATTTATTTTGTGCGTAATATTCTCTTCAATTTATTGGCTGCATTACCAATTCGGTGGAGGCCAATCACAAAGTGAAGAATATGCAAAGGCCATAGCACGTTTTACCGAAGAGATTAAAAATGGTGACGCTGTAACAACGCCCGATTCAGAAGAAAGTTTAATTGAATATATGAAAATCGAGAGTGCAGTACGTGGCGGCGCTGAAATGTATTCAAGCAAGTGTGCTATGTGCCATGGCGAACATCTGGAAGGAAAAATTGGACCTAACTTGACTGACCAATACTGGACAACGGGCAACGGCAGCCGAATGGCGATTGTTCATACGATCAACAAGGGGTCAGCTGAAAAAGGAATGCCGCCATGGGAATCTATGCTTAAGCCTAACGACATTAAGAATGTAGCTGCTTTTATTTATTCAAAAATTGGATCTAACCCTCAAAATGCAAAGGCTCCGGAAGGTAACCAAGTAAAAAATGTGGGGCAGTAAATGTATTCATTTTCTGGTCCCGCTGAAGTTAAAGGAAAATTCCAAAAATGGCGGCAGTATCTGCATCAGATTCTAATTTGTGTTTTTTTGTTTTTGCCCTGGGTTAAAATAGGGGGACACCCCTTATTCTTATTCGATTTTAGAATTAACCATTTTATCTTCTTTGGACTGACATTTTTTTCACATGAAATGCCAATGCTATTTTACATAGTGATGTTACTCATCTTGGCTATTTTTATCGTAACTGCATTGTTTGGTCGATTGTGGTGTGGATGGGCGTGTCCACAAACCGTATTCATATACGCCGTATTTAACTACATTGAAAAAAAAATAATAGGATCCTATGCACAAAGGGTCCTTTTTTTTAAAGCTGAAGATAGCTTTGAAAAAAAGGCAAAACTGCTGTTGCTTTACATCACGTTTATGGTGGTTTGTTGGGTTTTGGTTCATTCGGTGCTGGCTTACTTTATCGGAAGCGATTACGTCATTAAATATATCAGCGAAGGACCAGCAAAGCACCAAGCTCTATTTTTCACTGTAATAGTGGCGACGTTAATACTTTTTTATAATTTTACTTTTTTGCGTGAAAAGTTTTGTGCACAAATTTGTCCCTATGGGCGCTTTCAAAATTCATTAATCGATGAAAATACTTTAGTCGTAGCTTTTAACAAGTTACGTACCGATTGTGTGAACTGCAATCGATGTGTTAACGTCTGTCCTGTAAAAATTGACATTCGTGAAGGCTTTCAATTTGACTGTATCTCATGCGGTCGTTGCGTTGATGCCTGTGATACGGTGATGGCAAAAATTAAAAAACCCAGACACTTAATTCAATACGTGCCAGGCAGTCAAAAACCAATTTCATTTTTTACTTTTCGTATTGGGCTTTATTTGACGTTGTCTTTATTGTTTACTGGTGGCTTGGTGTATACCCTTTGGCAAAGAAGTCCACTTGATTTTATGCTGACACGTGCAACAAAAAACGCTTTTCATGTGCGAAGCGAAAATGGCCAGAAAATTTATCAAAACCAGGTGCAATTGCATTTAAAAAATCAGACGGCCTCAGATTTGTATTTTGAATTGTCGTTGTCGAAACAAAGTTCAAGCTCAGGTTTTGAGTTTTTAACATCCGTCAAATCTATTACTCTAAGCCCCGCTCAGGATTTAAAAATACCAGCCTTTATAGAAATTAACGAAGCACAATATGTAGAAAGTAATGCTGCCGTAGAATTGCAAATTAATTTAGACGGCAAATTAATTAAACAGACGATTAAGTTTATTAGGGTAGAGTGATGGAAGGTTCAATTTGGCTTTCGGCATTAGTAATGGGATTTTTAGGAAGTTGGCATTGCGGCGTGATGTGTGGGCCACTGTGTTGCAATTTCAAGACAAAAAAAGATTTTTATTTTTACCAACTGGGGAGATTAGCTTCGTATTTGGTGGTTGGCACTGTTTTATTCTTCGGTACACATTATTTTTTAACCGTGGATAGTCGACCACTCAAATTAGTAGCGAGTGTTTTTTTTGGTGTTTTATTCATTACATTTGGCCTAGCTCAAATCAACATTCTAAAAAATGATAAGCTAGCAAAAGTTTGGGCAAAGTTACAATTGGCTCTCATGAGAAAATATAGAAAACAAATACAAAAATTTCCTATACTCTTAGGCTTGTTCACAGGATTTTTTCCTTGTGGGTGGCTTTATTCATTTCTGTTGCTGTCGACGCAAATGAAATCCTTGTCTGCATCGCTATTGGTGATTTTAATTTTTTGGCTGACTGCCTTACCGGCATTTGCATTATTAAACGGGTTCATGCAAAAACTGATCAAGTCTTCGCCGCTATCTTATCAAAAAATTTCAGCCTGTATTTTAATCATCGCAGGTTTATTTTCGATTCTCGGGCACTGGTCAGAAATAATTTTTCTATAAACCGAGTTTACGTTCTTCATTTTTTGCCATCTTGGCATCTTTAATTATTTAAAATAAGACGAGTTGTCACAAAAAATCTATCAAATCAAAATTAGCCAACACTCGCTTTGGATTATCCTTTGCTAAAGTCTAGTTCAAACAGCATTTAGCTGAAAACACAACAACAGAGGAAGTTATGAATACATCAAAAATGAAATCAATTTTAAAACCAGTCACAATGGCAATTTTAGCATTAAGCATTGCGCATGCAGCAAATGCGAAATCGAATCCACAATCAACAAAAGAAGTCGATATTTCGATCAGCGATGCTTTTATTCCAGGTGGATTTGACTCTGACGCGGACTCATACGTCGTTGTTAATGGAGTATACCCAAATGGATGCTATCGTTGGCTGCGTTCGGAAGTCGTAGATAAAGATAACTTTAATCATGACATTAAAGCCGTTGCTTCCGTAAGTCAGGGCTTATGTATTATGGTCTTAGTTCCGTTTAATCATGATGTTCATCTGGGTAAGCTTGCCTCTGGTGAACATACTTTAAATTTCTTAAACGGTGATGGTACTTACCTACAAAAAACATTGAAAATTGAATAGAAAAGAAACTGGTGGGGTTATGAATAGAATTCAAACGATATTTTCGTTAGTTTGTTTTTCAGGGGGTGTGCTACTATCGTGCGCTCCTGATAGATTAACAACTGCACGTTGGAGTAAAAACGGTGATTCCGTTGTGACTCTACCAGATCCTACTGCGATAAGTAAATCTATCAACGTAGGATATCAGCAGCTTGATTTTCAAATTCAAGATATCAATGGGGCTGAGCTTGAAGGCAGCTATTATAAAAGGATTTTTGACCGCAAAGAAGATAAGTTTATATCCTACAGCTGGTTAGAAGATGTTCCACTCGCTTTACAGACAGAAATTTCGTTGATGAAGAATCAAAAAAGTTTTGTTACTAGAAAATTTTTAAAGTCAGCTCAGTTATTGGAAGACCCTAAACTGGTTGTTCGTGAAAAAGATCTACAGGTCAATTGGAAGATTGTTACTTTAGATAAAGATGGAAACGCACTAGCAACCTATTTAGATAAATTTCTAAATGTTGTCGAAGAACAAAAATTAGGTTCAGATTTTACCAATACAACAGCTTTGCTCTATCCATTAGGACCACTGCAAAGTAAAGTTGTTCAGGTCGTTTTGAAAAGAGTTTCTGAAGATGGGTTGTTATTTTCAAATTGGTTTAAAATAACTCCGCAATCAGGAGTATTCGCTCGTGCAGAAAAAAACCAATTTTTTTACCCACAATCTGATAAACGATTTGAGCAAGTCCAAGTCTATTTTTACTTGAATCAAATGGCGGATTGGTTTTCTGATAGATTCAAATTTCAATTACCATTTTTGTTAGAAGTTGAAACATCTGTAGGTTTTCCAAAGCAAACAAATACGGCATTTTATTATAATCATAAAATCCGCCTCGGTGAAGGTGATGGCATCGTGTTTTCAGCAATGGCTTTAGACCCAACTATAGTTATTCATGAATCTCTGCACGCTGTTATCCAGTCAACATCGTCTCTTCCTTATGACGGTCAAGGCGGGTCGCTTAATGAAGCATTTGCTGATTTTTTTACCGCAAGTATTTTACAAAATCCTAAGCTCGGAGAAGCTTCATACAAGAAAGCTAGTTTTAAACGGACAATAGATAATAGATTAAAAAAATCAGATGTTAACAACGGTCTTTATCATGATTCTGGAATTGTTTCAGGTCTGTTTTGGCAGTTATCTCAAGAGATCGGATCCGAAAATTCAGAACGATTAGCCTGGAATACTTTATTGCGATTAAATCCAGGTTCAAATTTTGAGACTTTCAAAGAAGAACTATTGGATAGCTTAAAAGAAGAAGACTTGAATTTACAGAATAAAGTATTAGTGATTTTAAAAAGCAGAGGGTGGTTAGAATGAAGTACTTAATGGCTATACTAATTTTTCTGTCTCATCAATCTGCTTTCTCTGAAATTCTTTTAGGTGAGTGGAAATATGAAGAACTAATTTATCGCGGAAATCGCATCCCAAGACCAGATCCAAATTTAACTTTAACTTGGACATTTTATCTTAATGGAACTGAAAGGTTGTATTGGGACAGGGGTGATACTGCCTTTTGTGAACGGTTTTCAAGATTTAAATACGGTTTTGAAATATTGAGTGAAAAAGTTTTTGCGATCAATCCTGACAACGCCTCAGATTGTCAGAAAGATCCAGATATGCAGATGGGGCGTCAAACTCAGACGAACTTAGAATTAAGAGATAGCGAAATGCTCCTGCACGTGCCATTGGGCGATGAAGAAATTATTTACGTTTTAAAGAAAGTTGAAGGTAACAAATGAATATCAAAATAATCATGACAGTCGCAATAATGCTTATTGCAATAAAAGGTCAGACAGCACCAACCTTAGAGTCTTTATATGGAGACTTTTTCAATGAGACAGGTGTCTATATCCAGGTATTTAGCGGGGGATGTACGAATAAAAATTCTTTTGCGATTCAGAAAGAATATTTTCGGGGTGTTGAACAGATTTATTTTTATAGATTTAAGCCAGATTTATGTAAAGCTTACTTTAAATACGGTAAATTTGTAAATTTTTCTTACGAAGATTTAGGTTTAAATCGTAGTGACCGTTTTAAAATTATGAACCCGCGTGTAACTCCAAGAGTACTTCGGTAAATATATGAAAACAAAAATTTTATTAACAATCGGCTTTTTATTTTTAACTGTTACTTCGCAAGCAGGCCCCAATGAGGCACTCTACGGCAGCTTTTTTAACGAAAGTGGTGTGGTTATCCAAGTTTATAGTGGTGGCTGTACTTACAAAAGTTCATTCGCTGTTCGTAAAGAATATGTTGGCGGAGTTCATAAGATTTGGTTTTATCGAGTGAAACCTGATTTTTGTGAAGCTTTCGTCAAATATGGAAAGTTTTTAATTTTTTCTTATGATGATTTAGGTCTACAGGCCTACGATCGGTTTGAAATCATGAACCCACGCGTGGTACCAAGAGTTCGTTAACATCAATTTTAAGAAATTGAGGGGCGATACGGTACTTATAATTCACTGGCATGCTACAGCTTTATATGTCTTAGCCTTCCAGGGCAAAAAACTTTAAACCGTAAGGCCGTGAAACGCGGATTAGGCTTAAGCGAACTTTTCGTGCGCGTGACGAAGAATTTGTTGTAGCTCTACGAATTTTTAATCACTTTGGTTTATAATCTAAAGCCGACAAAGCGTCTTTAAAAACCTATGAATACCTTTCTAAAAGTAAAATTAATTTTAAAGCGTTTTCACAACACTTATTTTCTAAACATCGCAAATATAGCAATTAGCTATGGTGTGGGTATGCTGCCTATTCCTATGGTTCCTTTCAAACAAATTGAATTTACACCTTACGAAATTTAGCAGGGTCTGCTTTATGGGCCAAAGGCTTTTGTACCAGAGATCGTAGAAATATCTGGCCAGCAAGCTTCAAAACGTGAAACCAGACACCGGGCTGAACAATCACCCGAAGAGTTATTGAAGGGATATCTGCAAGAGGCCGAAGCAGCTCTTGCAGAACGCAAATAGGTTGCTCAATAAGCCAATTTTGATTGAAGGACGTAATTATGCCTTAGCGGCGTGAGCCGCTAAGGCAAATCAGAAATAAATTTTTTTAATAACGAAATAAAAACCTGTGGTTTTTCCCACTGAAGAGCATGCCCCACATTCGGTACAACTTGGATATTTCCTCGCCATAATTGGGGAATAGTTGGTGCAATAGCCTGCAAATACTCAAGACGAACAAAAGCATCTTGCTCAGCATGGACTAAGGCAATGGGAACCTGTAAATTTTGCGCCACTGGCACTTCCGCTTTGAAATTAGGGTCCGAGCCGCTGGCAGCAACCACTAGAGCTAAACGGGTTCCACCGTCAGTGCGATAACCGTCTTGATAGAAAAAATTTGGAATCAAGGGCCACTGCGGGCGGAAAAATGCGGTGACATAATCATTAACTTGCATCGGTAACAGTACGGGAACAAAACCATACTGTGTAGCAGCACCTGCGTAACTTTCGACCGGTGTTAAAAATGGCGAAGGCGTTGCTGGCCCACCTCCGACCGGGGCTGTTCCGAAAAGGAAGTAACCTTTTGCTTGCGGCAGTAAGTGCGCGGTTTGCAAAGCAATATCTCCGCCTAAGCTCCAACCGACAATAACTCCTTTATGCACTTGCAGTTGTTGGGCGGCTTGGCTGACGACCGACGTGAAAGTCGTCACATCATAAGATGGGGCATTGGATGAACGCCCATAACCAGCCATATCTATGGCGACTACCCGATACTTGTTGGCAAAAGCTGAACGCATAATCCGCGCAAAAGAGTTTGCCGATGAGGTGTTACCGTGAATCAAAAAAACCGTAGGTTCTTTTTTACCAGAGCTTTCATAGGCCGCTATACTTAACCCATTAATAGATAGATATCGGCTGGGTATAAGCGGTGATTCCAATTTGGCTTGAGCTGTAATGGATAAAAAAAGCATGAACATACAAATTAACTTTGCAAACATTTCCCCTCCTTGTCAGGTGGTCTTTGTTTCGGTCATTTAGATAGAAAGTTGAAGATAAATTATTTTTTTAATTTCTCAAAAGCAGACAAAATAATAATTTATTTACAAAAGGCCAAAGCTTTCAAGGCATTATAAAATGAGCGAATAGTTTATAAAAAACCTTACAATGTTTGGGGCAGGTTTGAGTTTGTCCAAAGAACGGCTGGCCAATTAGGAATACTAACAGCGATATTTAAAATGGGGACCAATATCTGACTGACTACCCCTACGTATAACAATTAATAAACAAGCGAGGTTATGTATGAATAAAAAATGGCGGCACCGAATGGGAAGAAGGTCATTACTTGTACCGCATAGAAAGGGACAAGTAATGGAGCCGTTGATAAATGATTCAGAAGCCGGTGCCAGCGAATCAAAAACACAAGATCAAAAAGTTAAACTTCAAGTTGATCGTGTGACACTTAATAAGGACGAATCTGAAAAGATTAAAACTAAAAAACCCACATTTCTGCAGGTTTAATATCTCTCCCAGAGGCTCATTTCCAGAGAGACTCACCTCAGCCGCAGCCGAAGTGCTATGTATAAAAATTGGTAGTGAGAGGCGGACTTGAACCGCCGACCTACGGATTATGATTCCGTTGCTCTAACCAGCTGAGCTACCCCACCACCGACATATATATTCAAAGTGAACATTTGTTTTAATGGCGAACCCTGAAGTTGTCAAATAGCGGGGATAATTTATCTAGAAAAACCTATTTTTTAGGCTCAGTTTGCATAAACAGCGGTAAAACGCGAACTTGGTCGTACCATTTTTTCAAATTCGGAGCCGTGGGAGAAACCACAGATTCGAAATATTGAAAACTCAGATTCATTTTGCTTTTTGGTTGGCATCATACTCAGCACTTTACTGAGCCGGCGGGCGCAGTGATTCGTAACGACGAAGAACCGCAGCATAGGTCTACCAGCCGGCAGGGGCTTTGCGTTTACGTCTTTTTAGAGCAATCGGTTTTGCCTGTTGAGGCGCAGAATGATTCGCAGAAGTCGTGTTTGCTGAATTTTGCGATTCAGTTTTTGCGTTCGAATTTTTTGTAGTGTTGTTTTCCATTTTGCCTCCTTTCTTAGAGTCTTTTAGTTACGGCTGACAGTATATCAAAAGGATCACAGACTTTCGAAGGGCTAAGTTTGTTAGCTCTGTGCACCCAGACGTTTTGTTAATTGCAACAGGGCGTCGCAGTCGTTATCGACAAAATAAGTGGTATTGAGTTTACGCAGGGCATTTAACTCTTTTGTTGACCCTTGAGAGGTCGCAATGACCCGATCCCAAATGCCTACAGAATCAGCTTTAAAATGAATATCGGTGATCGCCTTTAGAGTCTTAAAAAGGTGTAACGGGTGTGAATTCATATCAGAAATGAGATACGAAAAATCAACCTCAAACCCTTGATTATCAGTAAGTTCAGGCCAACAACGGGCTTCATACGCATCAGAAACAAATTTGTAAAATCCGAGCTGGGCTTGGAAGTTTTCGGGCTGCGAAAAAAAATGCTCGGCATGAATACAGTCATGTAACCAGAAGCTTAGTGGGTCACGGTGCCCGAATTTTTGCGTCGGCCAATTGGCGAAGTCATTTTTGAAGGTAATAATTCTTCGGCCTTCACACTGAATCATTAAAAGTTCTTTCGGGCTTGGTTCGTAATCTAAAACTGTGATGGGATATTTTTTGGTAAAAATAAAATACATCGCTCTTTGGGCAACCGCCGGCAAAGGCTTGATCTTCACGGTTCTTAAGAACTCAGCAAATGAAATATCTTTAGCTAATTTATTGGGCCAATTGATATTTATTTTTTGCGCAAGATTATAAATTTCATAGTGGGGAATAGTGTCTGATGCGTGTTGAGGCAATGTGGAACCCGAAGTTGAATCTACGCCTTGAAACCAGTCTGATCGTCTGCGAAGCATTGCTAACAGCGTCGTCCATAGCATGACTTCAGATATTTTATCCCAATGCAAATCATAAACAGCTGCATCAATAATCCTAAACGAATCTTGATATTCTGTGTAAAAAGATGAGGCACAAAATAAGGGTTTAAAAGTGTCTTTCATTATTGTCTTGAACTCTATGTGTTTATTTAATGAAATGTAGCCAAGTTGATTTCAAACTTCAAGGAAGGGGTTGAGGGATGATGGTAAAAAATTTCTTGATAACAGGGCTGTTATTTTTTGCGGTGAGTACGCAGGCCTATGATTCGTCAATTTCAAATACGTGGGCTTATAATGAGCTGACTCAAGCTCAAAAAGAAACGTTTCAATATTCTTACTATTTTGTTTTCGCTAAAGCGACCTCTGAGCGTATTCATTTAGCGGCATTTAAACGCGTGGCTTCAAAGTTTCCACAACCGGCTGTTGATTACGATCGCGATAACCAATTCGGTGATTGGATAAGACCCGATAAGACAATATGTTTAAATACCCGTGGTGTGGTTTTAAAACGTGATTCGATTGTAGATATTAGCGTTAACGAAAAATGCACCGTAACCGCAGGTAACTGGTTTGACCCTTACACAAACCAAACTTACAACGATGCCGATGATATTCAAATTGATCACGTTGTGGCGTTAAAAAATGCTTACATGACCGGTGCGCACACTTGGAATAAAGCCAAACGCTGTCTGTACTCAAATTACTTAGGAAACAAATTTCATCTATTAGCGGTCAACGGCACTGAGAACATGAAAAAAAGCGATAAAAGCCCTTTAGAATATATTCCGCCCACTAAAGCTTATTTATGTGAATATTTACGTAATTGGTTACAAATTAAATACATCTGGAATTTAAAAATGACTCCACGTGAAGTGACGGCGATTGAAAGTGAAATTAAAGCAAATCACTGTAGCGTCGATGATCTTACGGTTTCAGCCACTGAAATTAAAGAACAGCATCAGTACATGGAAGCTAACAAAAACCTATGCCAATAGAAGTTCTATCGACGGTGTTTCTGGCTGTGGCCTTAGTTCACAGCTTTATCACGCCGATCTTTGCTAAAATTTCGAAAAAATTTTCAGCCGGCTCAAGTGGTGAAGCTTTTTTTCATTTGTTAGCCGAAGTCGAAGTTGTTTTTGGTTTTTGGGCTTTTATCTTTTTATCGGTGTGGGCGATTTTTTACGGTGTAGCGCCGATGTTAGCTTACCAACAGTCTTTGCAAATGACCGAACCGTTATTTGTATTTTGTATTATGATTTTAGCTTCAACTAGGCCCGTAGTAACCGTTGCGCGATCAGTGTTATTAGGTTTAGTTAAAATTTTAAATCGTGTGTTGCCTGTTGATGAAAAAATTATTCAGATGTTTGTGCTGTTGGGTGTTGGCCCTTTATTAGGTTCTATCATCACAGAGCCTGCGGCGATCACTATTCTAGCTTTATTGTTATATCGCATGCTTGATAGTGTAGATGAAAAATTATTATACGGCACCTTGGCGTTATTATTTGTGAATGTTTCAGTCGGTGGGGGCTTAACTCATTTTGCAGCACCGCCGATTTTAATTGTGGCGCAAAAATTTGGCTGGGGTTTAAAAGATGTATTCGTGCAAATCGGCGAACCTGTGATTTGTACCGCGCTGGTGAATGCCGCTTTATTTTGTTTTATTTTTAAAAATAAAATTAAAACTCAAATTAAAAAATTAGAACCAGAAAATTACCCGATGCCTGCCTGGGTGATCATAAGTCATTTGTTGTTTTTAGTCGGCATCGTTGCAACAGCTCACTATGACAATGTGTTCATGGGCTTATTTTTAGTGTTTATGGGGCTTACAAGCGTTACAAAAAAATACCAAGATGGCTTAAAATTTAAAGAAGCCTTTTTAGTTGGATTTTTCTTGGCAGGATTAATCGTGTTCGGCTCATTACAAAAATGGTGGTTAACACCCATTCTAACTGCGCTTCAAGATAACACGTTATTCTTTGTAGCCACTGCGCTTACCGCGATCACAGATAATGCGGCACTTACGTATTTAGGGTCGCAAGTTGACGGCTTAACTGAATCATCAAAATGGGCTCTAGTTTCGGGTGCTCTTACCGGCGGCGGCTTAACAATTTTAGCCAATGCGCCAAACCCTGCAGGCTTTGCCATTTTGTCTGAAAAGTTTCCGCAAAATAGCTTAAACGCCTTAAAGCTATTTATCGCAGCACTTATTCCCACATCAGTGGCCATCATCTTTTTCATGATTTTTTAGGTAGGGGCCGTTACTTTTTTGGGAGCGCCGCATCTCAAAAAGTAACGGCCTACCAAATTCTACCTAAAGGTAATTTCGATGAGAGTGCCTTGGGTGGGTTTGGGAATGAACTTGATTTCTGATTTGTGCAGGTTTGCGATTTTTTGCGCGATGGCTAAGCCTAGGCCGAAACCTTTGGTTTGGCTTGAGGTGTCGGCGCGGCTGAAGCGATTAAAGATTTGTGGCAGTAAATTTTCGGGAATGCCTTGGCCAAAATCTTCGATGGATAATTTATTAGTGCCATTTAACCATTCAAGTTTCACGATGATATTTTGATTTTCTTTTGAATATTTAATCGAATTTTCGATTAGATTCATCACCAGATTTGTTAATAGATCGGCGTCGCCAGAAATAGGTTGGCGTTGATCTTGGTTTAAAAAATCGAGCGCGATTTGAATGTTTTTAGTTTTAGCAATTTTTTGTAAGCGTGAAATCACATCAATTAGAACCTCATCTAAATAAAGTACAGAAAATTGCAGTGCATTTTCGCCCGCATCGATTCTTGCTAATAACAGCATGTCTTTGACGATTTTAGATAAGTTGTCGACCTCTTGAAGTAAACTTTTATAAACTTTTTGTTGGTCTAGATCAGCTGTTGCGCGCGCGTTGGTTTCAATTTCGCCTTTTAAGATCGTGAGCGGCGTTAATAACTGATGAGACGCATCGGCCACGAAGCGCTCTTGTGAGGTAAAGGCTTTTTCAATGCGCTCAAGCATCTCGTTGATGGTTTCGCCAAGTTTTCTAATTTCATCTTGCGCATTTGGCAACGGCACACGCTTATGCAGATCTCCTGCGCCTAGGCGGTTGGTGAATTGAATCATCTCTTGCACCGGGCGAAGTGCGCGTGAAGCAAAAAATAATCCTGCCAAGATAGCCACGAATAAAATCGCAGGTAAACCAAAACGTAAAATATTTTTTAATTCACGAGTTTGCGTTTCTAATGTCACGCCAGGAGCTGCGATTTGTAAAAACAACGTGGGATTCGTTTCGCTATCTAGTGGAAAAGTAATAACTCGGTAAGAATTTGCCTCAGCATCAGGAATATTATCGGTGTCATCAATCATGGCATAAGCTGAATCAGCGCCACCCAGGATTTTTTTAACTTCACTTTGAAAGGGAGGTAAAAATAAACCAAAGTTTCCGCTCCGACTTAAGATCTCGCCCGAGATATGGCGCACCAGAATAAGGGCTGTGCCAGATGGAAAAGGAAAGATCTTGCCTTCTTCCATCACCAGGGGTGGTAAACTTAAATCGATCTGTGGGCCGTACTCAATGGTTTGCGAAATATCAATCGAGTAGTTGTATAAAGCATTATCAAAATCCTGCAATAGAGATTCACTTAATTTGTAGTAGGCAAAAAGTGAGAATAAAATCGTGGTTGATCCGTAGATCACAACAAAAAGGGCCGTTAAGCGAACGCGTAGACTAAGCTTTTTCATGGCTATCTTTTAAAACATAACCCACACCCACCACGGTTTGGATTAATTTTTTTGCAAAAGGCGCATCGACTTTTTTACGTAACAAATTGATATACACATCAATTACGTTACTTTCAGAATCAAAATGAATATCCCAAACATGTTCAGCAATTGAAACACGGCCTAACGGGCGTTCGGGATTACGAATAAAATATTCTAATAATGAAAATTCTTTCGCCGTTAATTGAATCTCTTTACCTTCACGACTGACGCGGCGGTGAATCAGATCAACTTCTAAATCAGAGTATTTTAAAACTGAATTTACACTCGTGCCTGAAGAATTTCTGCGAAGTAAAGCACGCACGCGAGCTAGCAGCTCATCAAAGGCAAAAGGTTTAGTTAAATAATCATCGGCTCCGGCATCAAGGCCGTGCACTTTATCTTTTGTTGTCGCCAGTGCAGTTAACATTAAGATCGGGCCTTGAAAGCCATCTCTACGAATATGGCGGGCTGTATCCATGCCGTTTTGATCGGGCAACATCACGTCTAAAATAATTAAGTCGTACTCGCTGCTTGCGATATAACTTTCGCCAGCAGATCCACTTTCAGCAATGTCTACTGAATAGCCGACCTCATTAAGGCCACGTTTTAAAAACTGGGCTGTTTTAGCTTGATCTTCGATGACTAGAATTCTCACGAAGAGATGTTTGCGCGTTTATTTATAGTTGGCCAGAATAAAATTAATACGGAAACACCTGTCAAAGTAAATGCGTAAATAGCGTTACTGCCTAGGTGTTCGCTAAATAAAAAATAGGCAAAAACAGTGGCAATGATGGGTTCAATGAGCTTTCCGCAAGCCATCAGGCTTAGATTCATATGTTTAACTAGATACGTAAAACTCATATGGCCTAAAAAGGTCGGTAGCAGAATTAAGCCTAAGACCGACCACCACGATATCGCATCAAAGCCTGTCAT
Organism: Bdellovibrionota bacterium; assembly: GCA_040386015.1. Classification (GTDB taxonomy): domain Bacteria; phylum Bdellovibrionota; class Bdellovibrionia; order Bdellovibrionales; family Bdellovibrionaceae; genus Pseudobdellovibrio. The sequence goes on from JAZKGG010000001.1 coordinate 141,626, forward strand.
AGGTGCATTTGTTGAAAGAACGGCGATGGCAAACATGGCGGCGCACGTTGAATACAAAATCAGAGAAAAATCGCCATTGGCCATGTGTTGGCGAGCTTTTTTGCTAGTGATCATGTAAAGCGCATAGAAAAAAGCCGACACCAAGGCTGAAATATTGCCTAAGTGGTTTTCAGGGTTAAGTTGTAAGTTTTCAGAGACCAAAATAAAAACGCCGATTAAAGCTAACATATAAGAAAATATCACTCGCGGTTTGATGTTTTCTTTGAAGAACAATTGTCCGCCAAGGGTGGCCCAGACGGGGTTAGTCGCAAATAAAATCATCGTGTTTGAAACTAGGGTGTTTTTAGCTGCGTATTTGTATGTCCAGAGATGCAAAAAGAAGAAAAAGCCAGACGTCAGGGCCCAGACAAAGTTTTTGTCAAAATTGATTTTTTTTAGTTTTTTAGTCAGCCATAAATAGGCCAAAACTAGGAGCGAGGCTCCCGCCAGACGGTAAAAACCCAAGGTCTCTGATGACATCTGATTAAGTTTTGCCCAATTTGGTGACGTCGACAGAGAAACCAAGGCTAAAAAATAAAGACTTATGTGCAGCATGTTATGTGATTGAAAATGTTTAGGATTTCGATCATGCTTTTTAGTGTAAACGAATTTTATTTTTTAACAAGAATTCTGCTAACACAGATTCAATAAGAAATACTAAAAAAACGAAACAACGAAACAGGAGACAACAACTATGAACAAAATCATGTTAGTAGCTGCAGTTGCGGTTATTGGACTTGTTGGCTGTAATAAGCCAGATCTTAAATCTGACAAAGGTCAGGCGAGCTACGCTATCGGTCAACAAATTGGCCGTAACTTAAAAGCTCAAAACATCGAAATCGATGCAAAAACATTAGCAGCATCTTTAACAGACGCTATGGCTGGAAAATCTGAATTAAAAGAAGATGAAATTCAAAAAGCCATGATGAAGTTACAAGAAATGGCTATGAAAAAACAAACTGAAGAAGCCGATAAAAACAAAGGCAAATCAGCTGAGTTTTTAGAAAAAAATAAAACTGCTGAAGGTGTTAAAGTGACTGCTTCTGGATTACAATACATCGTTGTATCTGAAGGCACTGGCCCAATGCCAACAAAAACTGACACTGTTAAATGTCACTACAAAGGGACATTAACAACTGGCGAACAGTTCGATTCTTCATACGATCGCGGTCAACCAGCTGAATTTCCAGTTGGTGGCGTTATCCCAGGTTGGACTGAGGCATTACAAATGATGAAAGTTGGTTCTAAGTACAAACTTTTCATCCCTGCTGAATTAGCCTACGGTGCATCTGGTCGTCCAGGTATCCCACCAAATTCTGCTTTAGTATTCGAAGTTGAATTATTAGATATCGTTAAAGCCGGTGCAGCTCCTGCAGCTCCAGCAGCAAAAAAAGGTAAAAAGTAATTTTAATGAGCTTTAATTTTGAAAAAGATCCTTTTTTAAATTTTCAAAGCTCACTAAAAGCCGCCCAGATCAAGGGCATACCTGAACACCAAGCGATGTCTATCGCAACGGTGAACGAAAAAAATGAACCCTCTGTTCGAGTTGTCTACTTTAAAGGACTGATTCGCGGAGGGTTTTCTTTTTATACTAATTACGATGGCCGCAAAGGTCATGATCTTGATAAAAACCCAAATATTTGTGCTAATTTTTTCTGGCCAAATTCAGACGAACAAGTGCGTATCTCTGGCCGCGCCGAAAAGTTAACAGACAGTGAGTCTGATCAGTATTTTGCAACTCGAGCCCGTTTAAGCCAGCTGGGAGCTTGGGCGTCATTACAGTCTCAGAACTTGCAAAACTTTGATCAGTTTCATCAACGTATGGCTGAATTTGAAAAAAAATATGATGGCCAAAAAGTTCCTCGTCCCCCGTATTGGGGGGGCTACCGCATTCTTCCAACTGAGATCGAATTCTGGTTTGGCCGTAATGGCAGACTGCATGAGCGCTACATTTACACGGCAACAAATTCTTTAGATAACGTGACTGCAGTGGCTGATTATCAATGGAAGACCTCACTTAGGTTTCCATGATCTTAGTGTCAGGATTTAAACCTTTCTTAAATGAAAAAATTAATCCAAGCGAGCTCTTGGTCGAGAAACTTAAAGTAAATTATAAAGACCTAAAGGCAGTGGTTTTGCCGGTAGAATTCGACCGTGCTTATTTAGAATTACAAAAAACCATCGAAGCAGTGAGGCCAAAATTTGTAATTATGTTTGGCCAAGCGGGCGGTCGCCCGAATGTCTGCTTAGAAAAAATCGCGCTTAATTGGAATCAAACAAAGTCAGCCGATGAATCAAAGCATATTCCCCAAACCGGCCGCATCGGGGACGGCGAGCTTGCGCTGATGTCAACTTTTGCGGTGGATGATTTATCTGTGTTTTTAGCTGATCGCCGATTAAAAACCGAAATCTCGTTTTCCGCCGGGGCCTTTGTTTGTAATAACCTGTATTTCAAAGTGTTAAAGAACAACCCTTTAATTCAATCCATTTTTGTTCACGTTCCGTTTCTGCCAGAACAGGGTTTGCCTTCTCATCCTAAAATGGATTTTGAATTAATGTATGAAACTGCTTCGCAAATTGTACAATTCGCAAAATCCAGAACCTAACAGAGTCGCGCAGTTAAAAAACATTATTGTCTTAGGCCCTTTAGTGAGTGCTCTGTATTTGGGTTTATAGTCTAGGCGAACTTAAAATTCTGTATTTGGATAAAAGTGTAAACCGAAATACAGAGCGATAAAAAATGATCAATAATCTTAATTGTGATTCTGGTTAATTAGTGTACAGCTTGCGGGGCGATTAAATAGAATTCAGGAATTTCGACGTTAAAAGGTTCGCCTTCATCAGACATAAACTGATAGGTGCCTTTCATGCTGCCTGAACTTGTTGTCAGGGGGCAGGCACTTTCGTATTCGAAAACCTGGTTTGGCATAATACGCGGTTGTAAACCAACGACGCCTGGGCCGCGAACTTCTTCGGTGTGACCTAATCCATCGGTGATCATCCATTGACGAGAAACTAATTGAGCTGGTGATGAGCCTGTGTTCTTGATTGTGACTTTGTAGGCAAAAAGATGTAAACGTTTATCTGGCTGCGATTCATTAGCTACGTAAACACTTAAAGTGCTCACTTGAAAATTTGCATGTAACGGTATCTTCTTCAGACTCATAAAAATATGCTGACACTAAATTTTTACGTTATCAAGAGTAAATACGATGGGGTAATGATCGGATGGGAGCGCCATTTTTTGTTCCAAAGTTTCGGGCTTTTTTATTGGGCTTCCGAACTCGTCTTTGAAATCACAAACTGCAACACTTGTTAGGTTCAATAAGTGTTTAAATTTCTCATCAATAAAGCAGTAGTCGATCTGTCGGCCATCAGAGCGTAATCCAGAGCGAACTTGATAAAAAGTGTAGCGATTGTCGCTATTTACATTCGCCAGCTCGAAAATATCTTTAAGCGTCGTTGCTTGGTGTAGAGGCACAAATTCACGATCTGTGTTTGCTGAGCTTGCTTGGCCGTTGAAATCTCCGGCAAAAATAATCGGGCAATCGCTAAACTGTTGCGCCAGCTCTGTATAGATTTCTAAACAAGTTTTTAGCTCAGCGCTGCGTCGCTCTGTTCCGTTTGGATCAATACGTTCAGGGTCTAGCGGCGACTTTAAATGTGTCAGTAAAACGATCAAAAATGGCTTTTCAATTTCGCGAGTGAATAGACGTAGTTCAGCACAATCGCGTGAGAGCTTGTGGCTGATCACTTTTACGGGATAATTTTTGTCTTTTGACTGAATCTCGTGAGGGTATAAAAAGTTAAGATCGCGATTTTTGTGTGTTAAAAGATCAAAATAAAAACTCTGATTTTTGCGAATTAAATAACCAACATCGATATTTCGATCAGAATTGCCTTCGATTAAAATAGGCGAATACTCGTTATTCAAAAACAGCGTGTTAAAATTCTTCAATGATTCAATGCCACCCACTTCACAGAGCATAACGATGTCGGCATTGGCGTCGCGAATCGTGCGCGCTAGGTGGTGGAGTTTAAAGAGGGGTTTATTTTCGTAAATTGAAGTCGATAGCTTTTGCCATTGGGCTTCTTCCATCTTTTCGAAGTTCTTTGGTACAGGCTGATCAAAAAGCAAAAACAAGTTTTCAGCGTTGAACAGGCAGAATTTCAGGTTGATAGAATTAAGCATCTCGTATTGATTTTAACAGACGAGCGAGTAAAGTGTAGTTGTATTGGAGAAAACTATGAAAAAAGATCTGAAAAAAACTACCTCAAAAACCAAAAACTCGTTTAGCGCCTTGTTAGCTCCGCTGATCAACTATAGTCCAGTAGCTAATTTCAACAAATTATCAGAGTGCGATGCCATCGTTTATTTTTTTGGCGCTAAAGAAGCAAAAAATAGGCAGAAAAATCTAGAAGCTTTAGTTGAAACACATGCTTTAGATTTTCAGATTGATGAATTAAAAATATCTGACAAAAAAAATATTCACTTTATCGGTCGTAATGGTCCGGTGTGGATTGTTTTTGAATCAAGTTCTGCAACCACTGATCATGGTGGCATTTTGAATGAATCAGATTATGCGTTCGCTCGTGATCAATTCGGAACTGTTTTAAATCAAGTTCGCGCCTTAAAATTAAAAAGTGTTTCTATCTATTTTCAAGGAGCATCAGTTGAAGTGACTGAAGGTGCGGTTGTGGGAATGGAACTCGCAAGCTACATTTTCATTAATCACTTAAAATTAGATGCAGAAAAAGCTGCGCCGTTAAAGGTTCAGTTAAACATTAAGCCTGAAAATTTAACCGCAGCTCTTAAAAAAGTATCCGCCGTGCAAATTGCTCGTCATTTAACAAATCTACCACCAAACATTGTAAACCCTGCAACTGTCGAACAACTTGCTTATGATTTACCATTTTCAAAAAATACTGAAATCATCGCCTGGGATGAAAAAAAATGCGAAGCCGAAGGCATGGGTTTACTTTTAGCTACGGGTGCTGGTTCACCCACAGCTCCTCGCATGCTGCATTTTAAGTATCGTCCGAAAGCCGGTGCAAAAGCTAAAAATAAAAAACCAATCGCCTTTGTTGGTAAAGGGATTACTTTTGATACCGGTGGTTTAGATATTAAACCCTCAGCAGCGATGCGTTTAATGAAAAAAGATATGGGCGGAGCAGCTAGTGTATTTGCCTTAGCTTTTTGGGCTGATAGCTCTGGTTATGATAGACCTTGCGATTTTTATTTAGCCTTAGCCGAAAATTCAGTCGATGGATTTTCAATGCGCCCAGGTGACGTATATAAATCACGTGCAGGATTTTTAGTTGAAATCGATAACACCGATGCAGAAGGCAGACTTGTTCTTGCTGATGTGATGGATGTGGCGGCTAAAAAAACGGGTACAGATGAGCCAGAATATTTAGTGGATATCGCAACCCTTACCGGAGCGATCAAAGTGGCCTTAGGCGGAGATACTGCAGGTTTATTTTCTAACGATGATAAATTGGCCAATCAAATCGTCGCTGCAGGGCAACGTTCGGGCGAACCTAGCTGGAGAATGCCCTTAATTCAAAAATACTGGAGTGATTTAAGTTCACAATTTGCTGATTTTAAAAATTCAGGTGGTGGATTTGGCGGAGCTATTACAGCCGCTTTATTTTTACAAAAATTTACCAACGGTAAAAAATGGGCGCACTTAGATGTGTACTGCTGGACAGATAAATCAACTGGCGCATTAAGCGGCGGATCTGCCACAGGACAACCTGTACAATCAGTGATCGAGTGGCTTGAGTCAGTTAAGTAAGTAGCGAAGTGGTTGTTATATTGAACTGGACCAGACCCTGCGTTTATTTGCGGGCTTCGGTTTTTACCTGCTCGAGCCAAATAGATTGGACCGAGTCAGGAACAAGTTTTTTCCAGCGGTTATCTTTTTTCTTTACCAGATTTAAGATGTCGTCTGAGTGCACGAATTCTTGAATTTCATCACAGCCGGCGATGTCTTGAATGTATTTGTTTTCTAAGAGGTGAGAGTAAATGTGTTTGATCGCAAGTTTTGGGCGAAAGCTTCTGACTTGTAAGCACATAAGGTCTGTTTTGTGCGGGTAAATATATAAATGAGTTTTATCATCAACTAACTTACCCATGCCCTCTAAGATGCCGCCGGGTAAATCAAAATAAAACTTCTCATCAAAAAGTTTTTCTAAATGCGTGGCACCGATCACGATGCCAAGTGGTTTATCAGACATACCACGTAAATGTTCTTTTAATTTATAAAATAAAGAAAAGCTACTCACCATGACGGGCTTTTTAAGTGAAGAAATCATTTTTACTTTTTTCATAGCTTCTTCGACTGAAATCTTAGTGTTTTTTAAACGATTATTAATCGTGAATTCAAAAATATTGACCACATCAGCGGTTTTAGTTCCATACTCTTTACTGAAGTGCTTTGTGCCTTTATCCATCACATCTAAATGGGTGTTCGTGACGGGGTTGTAAAAAGCCCGCTGAACTAAGATATCTTTGCCAAATAAGGCATCGCTTGCATTTTGCACTTTGCCTTCGGCATTGATAAAGATCGCTTCAGACCAACCTAATTCAACCATCGTTAAATTAAGCGCCATTTCATCAAATTTTTTAAAGGCTTCGCCGGCAAAATGAACGGCATCAACTGCAATCGATCCTTTTTTGATTTTATCAAATAGGCTTTCAATAAAATCTTGCGGATTTGTCGTTTTATAAAATGCAGAATGCAGTAGGTTTACCCCTAACATGCTTAAAGTTTCTTGCTGCTGTAAACGATGACGGTCGAGAAGCCGCATATGTAACACGACTTCAGAAGGTTGTGAGCCAGGTTTATGTTGAAACTTTACACCCATCCAACCATGAGAATTCTTTTTACCTTCTGAGCCCGTAGCCACGGTGTCAGCAAACGAAAAAAATGCAGTGTTTTTTCCACGTGTAGATCCTAAACGTTCAACTAATTTTTCATATTCACGGTCTAGCATTTTGTGCACACGTGATTCACAGACGTAGCGGCCAGATTTTTCTTTGCCGTAAATAATATCACTAAAGGTCATGTCGTAAGCTGAAATTGTTAAGGCAATTGTTTGCGAAGCTTTACCGGCTTGAAAGAACTGGCGGGCGACTTCTTGGCCAGCCCCAATTTCAGCAAATGATCCATAACGTTGTGGATCTAAATTAATATCTAAAGCTTTTTCAGAAATGGATTGTGTTCTTTGTGTGCTCACTTTAACTTCCTGTTTTTTTGCTTATTTTTGAGTATCAGGATCTGTTTTAATCCAACCGGTTAAGGCTAAACTCATCGCTTTTTCAATGGGCATATCAACCGATTCAACTTCGGATTTATTCACTAAAACTGTATAACCGCCAAGGCCGTAACTCATCGGAATATAAACAGCAATTTTATCAGCCGATATCGACATCTTGAAATCTAAATCTTGAAACGATTCACGGGTCACTAATCCTAAGACAGAATGTGATTTTGTAAAATGCACCAACACCACTTTTTGCATCGTTTGTTGTTGCTGGCCCTTGGCAAAAAGATTCATCAAGTCACGCAGCGGATTATAAACAATTTTAATCAACGGCACTTCGCGCAGCTTTTCTTGCACGCGGCTAAAAAAAGTAGCCGTTAGATAGTTATCAACTAAAAAACCTAACATTAAAATAAAAGCTAAAGTGGCTAAAAAACCAAAGCCTGGAATGTAGGTTCCTGCAGGTAAAACTTGGCGTAAAAACTGTCCAAACATATTTTCGATGAGTGAAACACCGATGGTCAGCACGTAGACCGATAAAGCTATAGGTAAAAACGCAACCAAACCACTAATGAAAATTTTCTGCAATCGAGACATATTAATTCTATTTTATAAACATTCCCCCTAGATCGACAACGACTTTGTTGTCTTATAGTGAGACTCGTGCGAGTTCGACTTTAGATTAAGGTCTAACCAGACGATAATCTAAGTATGTCGTCATTCATTAAGGTACGTTGGCTTTATTTAGCTTTAGGATTCTTTTTCTTATCGCAGGTCCTGCACGCGCAGAACGTGGCCATTTCTGGTGAGTATATTATTAAATTTAAACCCCAAACCAGTTCAGTTCGATTAGCTGGTAAAAGTGGGGTTGCGGGAATGGCCGTCGCCAACAAACTAGCCTCGCAAAAAGGCGCTCGCATTTTATCGGCCTTTAAAGGGCTTAATGTGCAACGTAAGTTTGAAGCGGCAGGAATGGCACATATCAGTGATGTGTCTGCAACAAATCTTGAAGCCTTAAGAGCAAATCCTGAAGTTGAATTCATTGAACCAAACTATATTTTAAGTTTAGAGCCTGAATATAAACAAAATTCTCAGCCTGTCACGCAAATGGGGGTTGCGGCATCATCGACTGATGCTTATTCGCAATCTTTTGCAGCCGTGCAAGTGACTGAATCCTGGGCCATTGAACAATTGCCAGCATCGGCTACAAAAACTATTGTTGCGGTTATTGATACTGGACTTGATATCGATCACGCGGTGTTTGTTGATTCGAATGCCATTTACAAAAATGCAGCCGAAGTCAACGGCATTACTGGTGTTGATGATGATGGTAATGGTTTTGTCGATGATAAAAACGGTTGGAATTTCGTCGATAATTCTGGCGCGATGTATGATGATGCCGATCACGGAACCCATGTGGCTGGAATCGTTGTTGGTGCTGGACAAGATATTATGCAAGTGCCAGTGCGCGAATCAAGAGTTCGCATTATGCCGTTAAAATTTTTAGATGGTAATGGTTCAGGCACGACGGCTAATGCGATCAATGCGATTTATTACGCGGTCGATAATGGCGCTAAAGTTATTAATAATTCTTGGGGTGGCCCATCGTATTCTCGTTCGTTACATGATGCTTATAAATACGCGTATGATCACGACGTCGTGTTGGTGACGGCTGCAGGTAATTCAAATGTAAATTTAAATTCAACGCCAATGTATCCGGCAGGTTTTGATACACCAAGTAACATTACAGTAGGGGCTTCGAACTCTTCAGACCGAAGAGCGAGTTTTTCTAATTACAGTTCTTCATTAGTTCATATCTTTGCACCAGGCACTTCGATCATGAGTACGATTCCGGGCAGTCATTGTGCCGACCCCGATAATTTATTTTATTATTGTTTAACTTCATTAAGTGGTACTTCCATGGCCTCGCCACTGATTGCAGGCCTTGCAGCGTTAGCCATTCGTGAAGCTTCACACTTATCAGCTTACCAAATTCGTGGTGTGATTATGTCGGCCATCGATGGGTCGAGTTATTTAAATGGTTATTCACAAACTTCAGGCCGCGTTAACGCACTTAAAGTGATGCAAATCGCGCAGGCGCAAGTTTCTGCCGTGGCTTGGTCGCCAAATTATACTCCGGTTTATAAATCTGATTTTGGTTCAAGTTCTGGCAGCGGCGGCGATAGTTCTGGCGGCGGTGCTGGAGGTTGCGGTTTAGTTAAAGCTCTTGGTGAAGGATTAAATCAAGGCCCACCAAGTGGTGGTAACATGGGTCAAGCGCTTATGTTTGGTTTATTAATTTGGTTGCCACTAGCTATGGCCTATCGATTACGTCAAAAACAAGTACAACCTAAATCACTTCGTCAGTACGAGCGTTTTAGTGTAGCAAAAGATGTGATGATTCAAATCGGTGATCAAGTGATCAATGCCGCATCACAAACATTAGCTGTGGGTGGATTGTCATTTAAATCAGAGCAACAGTTTGCTAAGGGTCAAAAAATTAAATTAAAAATTTCAGACGTTCATGAAGAAATCGAAGGCGAAATTGTTTGGTCAACCGAGCTTAATTCATTCGGTGTGAAATTTTTAAACGTGACTGAAAATCTTAAAGCTCAAGTGCAAGGACTTACGCAAGGCCTAATGCCTACATAAGTTCTTCTTGCTAGCTGGCACAATTCACAATTTACAAAATGGTAAAGCATTACTCCATTTAACGATAGATTGATAAGACTGTTTTCGACTTTGGCGAAGCACGGCCCAGTATCTTGCGCCACCTCTCCAGCCTAAACCTAAGCGGCTGGCAATGCGGTTATCTTTTTTCATCCAGTGATTTAGAATTTTAATTCCACAACTTAAATTTTTTGCCGGGTTATGTAATTCGCGTTCAGTGGTAAATCCACAGCGATACCCTTTGCTGCTTTCAATTGAAATTTGCAAAAGGCCACGGCTGACAATATATTTATGGCGGCTATCTTTAAAATTTTCAGTGTAAGATTCGTTCGGATCAAAACCACTCTCAAATTTGGACATACTCGAAATAAAAAAAGCCCAGAATTGTTTTCTTTCACTTTTTGACAAATTAGAAAAATTTGGACAAAATATTTTTGCATCCACTGGATTTACAGTTAATAGTTCAGGCCCAAGAGTTGGTAATTCATTATAAATATGTTCACTCCATGAACGGTGATTGAGTGATTTTGTCTCCCATAACGGAATCACTTCTCGCACATTATCTTGATTGGCTTGATCATCACCGGCATCGATATTTTTATCTTCGGCAGATTTTGTTTTTGAAGCTTGGCTCCAAGTATTTGTAATAAGTCTTTTCTCAGACAAGTCGATGTATGGCCCCATAGCCATCGCATAAGCTTTTGTTTGAAAAGTAAAAATAGTCATCACGATGATTGGTGCGAGGGCTGACAAGTAATTTTTATCTTGTGAAGCCGCATTTTGTGGTTTCGTTAGCATTTAAATCTCCTTAGCTGATTTAAAAAGTCATGTGCATTCCCCGATGTACATGACTTCTATTCAGCATGAGTAATGCCAGTTGAAGATTAATTTTTTGTTAAAATTACAGGAGGGTGCCCTTCAGAATTAAAGTCGCCATCGTGAAATAAATGATTAAACCTGTGACGTCCACGATCGTAGCAACTGCAGGCGCAGAGGCTGATGCGGGATCGAGTTTAAATTTTCTCAAGACAAATGGAAGCATCGATCCAGTAATTGTACCCCATAATACCACGCCAATAATTGAAGCAGCCACTGTGTAAGCAATGTATTGGTAGTGTTGACCATACATTTGTTCGCGCCAAGGCCATAAATAAATTCGCAGTAAAGCGATAAGACCTAAGATAGCGCCAAGGCATAGACCTGTTGAAACTTCGCGGATTAAAACTCTCCACCAGTCTTTAAGACGAACTTCGCCTAAGGCCATCGCACGAATAACTAGGGTTGAAGCTTGCGAACCGGAATTACCACCAGAGCTGATAATTAAAGGTAAGAACATTGATAAAACTACGGCACGCTTCATTTCATCTTCGTAATAACCCAGAGCTGTTGCGGTGAACATTTCACCGACTAAAAGAACTACTAACCAACCAGCACGTTTTTTCAACATGTCGCTAAAAGCAATTTGTAAGTACGGAGCATCTAAGCTCTCCATACCAGCGAGCTTATGAATATCTTCGGTTGCTTCTTCTTGAATAACTTCGGCAACGTCATCAAATGTAACGATACCAATCATTTTTTCATCGGTATCAACAACGGGTAGGGCCATTAAATTATTTTGGCTAAAGATCTGACCGATTTGTTCCTGATCCATATCAACCGGTACGCGGATGATGTCAGAAACCATGATCTCATCTACTTTCTTCTGTGGAGCTGACGCAAATAATTCTCGAAATGAGACAACGCCTAATAGCTTTTGATCTGTCGTTAGGACGTAAGCATAGTAAATAGTTTCAACCTGAGTTTTAGCCTGTAAGCGGATATAGCTAATCGCCTCATCCACGTTCATTTGTGGGCGTAAGCGTAAAAAACGCGAAGACATGATGCCCCCGGCGTTGTCTTCAGCGTAGGCTAATAACACGCCCACTTCGCGTTTAGTTTGAGGATCAAGCAGGCTTAGCCAATCTTCGCGCTGATCAGTGTCTTCTTCTTGAATTAAATCGGCCGCATCATCTGGTGCCAGCAATCTGATCCAAGATCTTTTTTCTAATGAAGTACATTCTTTAATTAAAGGGTATTGATCTTGCGCGGTTAAAGATAAAAATAATTCTTCAGCGTCTGTACGAGATAGTCGAAAGAAGGCATCGTGGCTTTGGGATTGCGGAAGCTGCGACCAGTTCGTACGAAGAAAGTCTGCGCTGTTTTCATCAACAGCGTTGTCTGCTTCGTTTTCGATAAAATCCAGTGCCGCTTTTTCATCAATTGGATTTTGTGATTTTTTCTCGTCCGACATGGTTTTCGCCTAACACTTTAAACTTAACATTTAGCGAGATGATTCAAATGCTTTTAAAACTTCTGCGGTTGAACCTAACATTTTTACTTGTCCGTGTTCAAGCCATAAAATCTTATCACAATCTAAAACTGTCTGCAGTCTATGAGCTATTCGGATTTGTGTCTTATCGGCTAAAGTCTTTTTCAGAGCTAATTCGATTAATTTTTCAGATTGCGGATCAATGTTTGCGGTGGCCTCATCAAAGATGAAAATTTCTGCATTTTGTAAGAGTCCTCGAGCCAGACTTAAGAGCTGTTTTTCACCTTGAGAAAGGTTTTGTCCTTTTTCATCCAGCATAAAGTGAAGCTGTAGCTGAAGACCAACAAGCTTTAGGGTCTCATTCAATTTATCGTTCGAAAATTGGTTAAACAGATCTAAATTATCTTTAATCGAGCCTTTGATGAAGAACTGATCCTGTGAAATCAAAGAAAACTGTTTACGGTGGTCTTCGATATCATGCTTAAAAGCATTATCAATTAAAATCACCCCTTGGTTAAAAGGGTATAATCGTAAAAGTGCTGCAATTAACGTCGATTTGCCAGCTCCCGTTCTGCCGATAATGCCTAGTTTTTCTGAAGGTTTTAATTTAAACGACACATTTGTAAGCGTCGGATGATTTTGATTAGGGTAGGTTAACGATAAATTTTCAACGGTTAACTTAAAATCAACTGGCAAAACCGTTACTTTTTCTTGCAGGGATTTGTTTTTCGATTTTTTCGGGTGATGAGTTTTGAAATCAGCTTGGGCTGGTAAAAAAGCACCGTCTTCAATCGGATTGCGAATAAATTCATCCATGCGCTCAACGCCGACTAAGGCTTCTTCAAACTGTGAATACCACTCAAAAAACATTTGTAAGGTGTTTGTCGCAAGAATTGTAAAACCTAAAATCACGGCCACTTGTCCGGCGCCCAGGCGGCCTTCTTTAACTAAGTAAATTCCTAAAAAACCATTCAATAAAAATAACATCGTAGAAATAATATTAAGTTCGGTCGAAAAACGCATAATACTTTTAATGATGTGAAACTTACTGGTGATATAAAGATCATCAAGTTTTAAAAAACGATTAATAAAAGTCTTAACTTTTGAATTTTGTCTGATCGAAAGACTGCCTTGTACGGTTTCAGAAAAATGCGCTACCGACGGGCCTCGTAATACTGAAACTTCTCGACGATGTTCGCGTAAACGGATTTGGTTACGTTTTAAAATAACGTAGAAAGCAATGCCCGCTAAGGCTAAGTTCACTACAAAATAGGGATGCGTCAGCATAATTAATAGCGAAATCCCAATCAGATCAAAAATGATCGACATAAACTCAGCAAGTGGGCCGCCAAATAACCGAAACACGTTACCGTAATCACTTGAAAAGCGTGTCGTGATTTTTCCGACGGGTGTATTATCAAAATAAGAAAGTGGGTAGCGTGATACTCGAAACGTCGCCTCATCATAAATACGCGAAACGGCTAAACATGAAAGCCGCGAAAATATCGTGCGGTAAACTAAAGTCGTTAGAAATGAAACTAATAAAACCACAAATAAAGTGTGGGCTAATGACATTAAATCATCACGTTGTATAGTTTGATGGGCATCATAAAAACGGGCGATCATCTGTGCGCTTGATAAAAACAAAATACGCGCCGCAAATCCTAAGATCACAACGACGATAATGCGAACGATAAACGGGCGGTAGGCCTGAATCAGGGTATCAAAGATTGATTTAGAAAAAGCTTTTTTTGACTTACTCATGCGATATCACCAGCGACAAATTTCCGATATTTCGCATGGCTCATAAATTCAGAATAGATGCCATCAAATTTGATCTCGCCCTGTTCAATATATACGACGCGATCACAGTGTTTTAAAAATTCATAACGTTGGGTGATCACTAAAAAACTATGGCCCTGTTGTTTCAAGGCAAACAAAGCCTCAATCAGTTTTTTCTCAGTTCCCACATCGACAGCACTAAATGGGTCGTCGAGCAAAAATAAGGGTAATGGATTATAAAATAACCGCGCTAAGTTAAGTCTTTGTTTTTGCCCACCAGAAATATTTAAACCGCGTTCGCCAATAATTGTTTGTAAGCCATCAGAGATGCGATCATGTTCAATATCAAACTGCGCATGTTTTAGCGCTAGAGACGCTTTAAGTGCGTGTTGTGCAGCCTCGTGGGGGTAATTATGGTAATCTAAAATAATATTTTCTGTTAACGTCGCACTTAAAATAAATGGCTCTTGTGGTAAATAACTGTGCGCAAGTTGGTTTAAACGTTTAGCTTTAAACGGAGTTTCGCGCATAATAGATTTTAGCAGAATTGATTTGCCAGAGCCGATGGGACCAATAAGTGCTACAACTTCATTTTTTTTAATGTTCAAATTAATCTTTTTAAGAACGACTTTGTTTTGAATCACTAAATTTAAATCTTCAACCACTAAAGACTCATCCTTTTTTAAAGGCGTATTTTCGTTTTCGATATGATAAGGATCATTTTTAAGACTGAAAAATTCACCACTACGGCGAACCGATGTCCAAGCATCAAACATCAAAGTAAAAAACCACGGCAATTGGCGCAAGGGTTTGGCTAAGAAAACGCCCATGACCCACATCACAGCGATCAGATCAATTTGCCCGATCAGTTCTGTGTGGATGTAGGCTACAAAATACAAAACCGCTAAATTTAACCAAAAGGTGACGCTTGAAGAGATCGAATTCATAATTTGACCATTGGTCACCATTGAAATGCGATTGTTCGTTTCTTCGATGCGTTTTTTTATGATCTTATTTTCAAAACCTTGAATCCAATTTAATGATTTTAGCCCGCGAATATTTTGAATCCATTCGTTCACTAAACCCATGCGCTGGCCCGCTAAAATTTTAAAGTAATAGAAAAAACCAGATTGTTTGCGCGCCAACATCAAGTTGATAGCGACAACCGCAAGAATCAACGAAATCGTTAATGAATACGGAATATGATAAACCACATTTAAAAAAATTGGAGCTAAGATGAGCGGAAAAGCTGTTGTCAGTGCGTAAGGGATTGTTTGTTCAAGCCACATCGTGCAACTTGGAATATCAGTGGTGTACAGTGACACCATTTCGCCGACAGTTCTGTGGCTAGTAGTTAGGGGTTTTAAACGCAAAATGTGATGATACAATTTTTCAGCCAAAGCTTTTTGTGTGATTAAGGCTTCGCGCTGGCCTAAAAAGTTAGTCGTCTGCGTAAAGATAAATGAAAGAAAGGCCAATAGCGTACAAATTAAAAGTGGTGCAACTGTCAGGTTTAACATAAAATCACGTTGAAAATACGGCACAGCAAGACCAGCTAAGGTGGCGAAAAAAGCCAGTAACATAATACCAATGCGCACAGCTAAGCGGTCAAATAAAATAAAATTAACAACATCTTTTTGCGAAGTTAAATTTTTCATACGCGAAACCAGCCTGCAATTGATCGGCGCTCGCTAAAGCTTGTTTCGACTTCGTGAGGAATATCACTACGAAAAATAATCATCTCGCCAAAGAGAGGCATAACTTCAAATAGTTTTCTTTCTTCAGAATAGCCAACAAGTTTTCCGCCATCAGTGATTTTCCAATCTGGATTTAAATAAATCACGAACGAAAAAAAGCGCTTATTGTTATCTTTGGTCTGATCGATATGTTTTTTATAAAAATGTCCGGGTGGGTAGAAGGCGAAATGACATTCTAAATGTGTTAATGAAATGCGAAAATATTTTTTTAACGATTGTAAAACTTGATCTAGGCCTTCTAGGGCCTTTTGCTCAGTTGGGTGATGCTCTTTTTCCAGCCAGTAGGTTAAATCATTACGAATGGCTTTAGCTTGTTCGCTGTAGGTGGTAATCGTCGCTGACTGCAAAAGACCGTGAGTCTGTACTTCGTGAAATCGTTCAAGCAAAAGGTTAGCCAGGTGTGGGTCTAATGAAGCCATCCCCCAACCCCAGCTATCAACTTTTTGCATTAATTGTTCAAGATCAATTGTGCGGAGCATTTTTTCACGCTAGCATAATTTTATGTCTAAACCTAATAATTTTAGTGGTCGTTTCGCGGGTCGTTTTACAATGAACCGTCGTCAGTTTCTCACCACAGCATTGTGGGGAACGGCGGGTCTATCGCTACTACCACTTTTGCCTTCTTGTTCAACATTAGATGAATATCTCATCGAAGATCAGTTTGATTTTGATAACGAAGTAGTCATTATCGGTGGTGGTATTGCAGGGCTTTATGCGGCGTACGAACTGAAAAAAAATAGAATTCCATTTAAAATCTTTGAAGCGTCGTCTCGCTTGGGCGGAAAAATTCAAACCATTGATAAAACTGAATGGGGTGCTTTCGAATTTTCTAAGAATGACACGAATCTAAATAAACTGGCTAAAGAACTTAATTTAGAAAAAGCAGATTTAGATAATAAAACATGGACCTTTAAAAGAGGAACCTCAGCGCTAGTCGATGAACTTTCTGAAATCGTCCAAGGCCTAATCCCTGAAAAACAGATTCGTTTACAACATCGGTTGGTGAGCCTTAGAAAATTAGGCTCACGTTATCAATTAACGTTTCAAACGGGGCAGCGTGAAAGAATGTTCTTTGCCAGAAAAGTTATTTTAGCTTTGCCCCAAGATGTAATTTTAAAAATTCGCCATTTAGATGAAGTTAAAGATGTAAAACCTGTGTTAGATCAATTAGCGCAGGCCCGCAATTGGACAAATATTCGCATCGTCTCGCCAACCAATCAAATCAATACGAATTTTAAACGCGGCCTTCGTATTAATGCTGAACTCATGGCTCAGGCCTTTTACAAAATGACCTCAGCGCAAACCACACAGTTTGTCGTGCGACAAAGGCAAGATCAGGTGATTTTTACCTTTCGCATGCCGATAGATCATCCGCTTCGACCGATTCAGCATCTAGAGGGCGTGATGCATAAGTTCACTCACCCTCAATTTGTCTTGAACTCTGAAAATTGCAAAGACTGGGGTTTAGAAGCCTTAGATTCGCGCTCGCAGCAAGAAATCGATACGCGCTCGATTGCGTTTCCTACGGGTAAATTGCGAATTTTAACAGAGTCGTTTGTGCCGGTGATGGGTTTGCCAACGACTTTGGCAGCTAAATCCTCTATTGAAAGCTTATTACAGCTGGTCGATCAAGAAGTGCAATTTTTTAAATTGGATATATAGCTCAGATAGATTATAACTTTTTTGTATGACTGCACCTAAAAAGACTAAAAAATCATCTGTTAAAGCCACTCCAAAAACCAAAAAACAATCGCACGCCCATCGTGTGCTAGCGAACGTCTTAGCTTCACCGACAATTGAAAATGATTTATCGGCTGATGAAAAAATCGAAGAAATCAAATTTCATTTTTCGCAGATCATGAATGTTTTAGGTCTTGATCTAAATGATGATAGTCTTCGTGATACACCAAAGCGAATTGCGAAAATGTACGTCAACGAAGTGTTCGGCGGCTTACATCCTGAAAATTTTCCGGCGATGACAGTTATTGAAAATAAAATGAAGTACGACCAAATGGTGTGCGTGCAAAATATTGAAGTGATGTCGATGTGTGAACACCATTTTCAACCGATCGACGGTTTTGCGACAGTGGCTTACATTCCAAATAAAAAAGTGATTGGTTTATCAAAAATTAATCGTGTTGTAGAATTTTTCTCACGTCGTCCACAGGTGCAAGAGCGTTTAACAAAACAGATTGCTGATTGCTTATCTTATATCTTAGAAACTGAAGACATCGCCGTACACATCAATGCAAGACATTATTGTGTGATTGCGCGCGGTATTCAAGATTCTCATAGTTCGACGACAACGGCTGATCTTCGTGGTGAGTTCAAAGTTAGCGGTGATACGCGCTCTGAATTCTTGAAGCAGTGCCGTAATCAAATTTAATTTAATAACAGCGAGCATAAGTCGATCTGCGTCTTTGGTTTAGTGTGCTTAGATATTTTCGTACACTAAATCAAGGAGACTATTATGGCAGACGCCGAAAAAATACCTAAAGGTTACACAACAGTAACACCCTATATCGTTGTTAAAGATGCAGCTACCGCCATCGAATTTTATAAGCGCGCCTTTGACGCCACCGAATTATATCGCCTAGACGACCCCAAGGGTCAGATCATGCATGCTGAAATCAAAATCGGTAATTCAATCGTAATGATGACATCTGAAATGGCTGATATGAAAAGCCAAAGCCCTCAAACACTTAATGGAACAGCCGTTTCATTTATGGTGTATGTCGAAGACGTTGATAGCGCGGCTAAAAAGGCGATTGCAGCAGGAATGGAAACTTTAAAACCAGTTGAAAATCAATTTTACGGTGATCGTACCGGAACCTTCAAAGATCCGTTCGGACATATCTGGACGATCGGAACTCATGTTGAAGATATACCTATGGATTTAATGAAACAAAAAATGAACGAAATGTACTCTAAAGGTTAAAATCCTTAACGATAAGTTTTGTTTTTAACCCACATCATAATTCGTGATGTGGGTTTTTTTATTACATCGTCTTTTCTAAAAGCTCGCGTGCATTCTTAGATAATGTTTCACTGGCTAACAAACGTTGAATTTGTGTTTGCGCTAAAATTTTTAAAGGCGCCGGCAATTTTTTAGTAAAAGCAAAAGCTTGCGCAAGTCGTGCGCCCACTTGTGCATTCACTTTATCAATACGTAATAATTCATCAGCAAACCATTTATAAGTTTCGGCACTATCGGTGTGAAAGCGTAAATAATTTCCTGAAAACGCGCCGTAAAGGCTATAGATATTATTTGGATTTGTTGCATCGTAACCTTTAGCGACTGTCGCCGCTTGTACACGTGCGAAAGTTTTTTTAGAGCTACTGATCGCTTGCACCGATAACCATTTATTAAAGACCACGCTGTCAGTGTGCCAAGTTGCATGAAAATCATTTAAAGCTTTATCAGTTAATTCAGAATGAGTTTCACACAAACAACTCAAAGCCGAAATTTTATCAGTCATGTTTTGAGCCGACCAATACTGTTTATCTGCTGCTTGAGTCCATTCTGCGTTTTCAGTTGAAACACCAAAATCTAAAATTTTATTTTTAAGTGCACGATCACCAATGCTATTTAAGCTGTGATGTTTGTTGTAGGTAGAGATTAAATCAGTATTAAATGTAGCAGCGAATGCTTTTTTGATAGCAAGTTTTGCCTCGTAGAAAGCGATCGGATCAAGAATTGTTTGTTCTTGGGCTAATTGGCTATCAGAAGGCATTGATAAAATAAGCGCTTTAAATTGCGCATCGATCGCAGCATCATTTAAGACGGCACCTAATGCCTGAATAATTTCAGGGTTAGGTGTTAGATCAGTCTTGTTTTGATAAGCTGTGACTAGTTTTTGTGTTTCATCCAATAACATTTTGCTACACGATTCGCGACGGTTAAAGGCATCCGTATCGAATTTAATTAAATGCAACATGTCTGCATTTGAGCGATTCCACTTTAATTTAACCGGAGCCGAAAATTCACGATTAAGTGAAACCACTGGGCGAGTAGTAAGCCCAATAAAGGCCCAGCTTTGAGTGGATTCTTTTAAATGTAAAACTTGGTTGTGTGCCGGTAATTCTTTACCAGCTTGATCAATCAGGCCAAACTTTAGCGGAATATGAAATGGCAATTTTTCTTTGTTTTCTTGTTTTTCAGTTAGCGTTAGTTCACAAGCTTGCGCTAAAATTAAAGTCAAAGTTCCCGCAGCCTGATCGTAATTTTCGGTCACGGTCACAACCGGTGTGCCCGCTTGTGAGTACCAGCGTTTAAACTGTGAAAAATCAGCTTTGTTCGGAGCGGCAATGGCTTCAGCGAAATCAATAATAGTCACCGCTTGGCCATCATGACGTTTAAAGTATTCATCCATACCTTTTCTAAAACCATCACGGCCAACAATTGTTTGCATCATGCGAATGACTTCAGCGCCTTTTTCGTAAATGGTCGCGGTATAAAAATTATCTACCGCTAAACATGATTCAGGGCGAACGGGGTGAGCATTGGGCCCGGCATCTTCGCTAAATTGACGGGTCCGTAATGAATCGACATCTTTAATCCTTTGCACCGAACGTGAATTCATATCTGCAGAAAATTCTTGGTCACGAAATACGGTTAAACCTTCTTTTAATGAAAGTTCAAACCAGTTTCTGCAGGTGACGCGGTTTCCTGTCCAGTTGTGAAAGTATTCGTGTCCAACAACAGATTCGATCATTTCAAAATCAGTGTCGGTCGCCGATTTTTCATCAGCTAAAACTAAACGTGAGTTAAATACGTTTAAGCCTTTGTTCTCCATAGCGCCCATATTAAAATCATCGATCGACACGATCATGTATTGGCCTAAGTCGTACTCTAAACCAAAACGCTCTTCGTCCCATTGCATCGATTTTTGTAATGACACCATGGCGTGTTTGCAGCGCTCTTGTTTTCCGTGTGGTGCATAGACTTCAAGTTTTACGGTCTTGCCAGATTTTGTAGTGAAGGTATCAGTGATGACGCCCATGTCGCCAGCGACAAGTGCAAATAAATAACTTGGTTTTTTAAAAGGATCTTTCCACATGGCATGATGGCGGCCATTGCCTAAAGATTTTTTTGAAATATTATCGCCGTTTGATAATAGGTGCGGGTATTTTTTCTCATCCGCTTCCATTTCAACCGTGTAAGTGGTCATCACATCCGGGCGATCTAGAAAATAAGTGATCTTTCTAAAACTTTCAGCCTCACATTGGGTGCAGAAGATTCCGCCAGATAAATATAAGCCTTCGCAAGATTTATTAGCCTCTGGATTAATTTCAACTTCACTTTGTAGTAAAAATTCAGCGGGAACATCTTTAATTGTTAAAGCTTCACCTTCAACTTGAAAGCGGTTTGCAGCAAGCTTTTCGCCGTTAATCGCCAGCGATAAAAGTTTAACGCCATCTGCACCGGCCAGCACTAAATCCTTAGCCGACGTCACGCGGGTGAAGTTCATTTTTGCGGTCACAACGGTTTGTGTCTCGTGCAAGTTAAAGTAAAGGTGGACGTCTTTAATATTAAAATCCGGAGCCCTGTAGTTAGTTAAATAAATGCGGGCAGGTGTATTAGATAGTTGATCTTGTTTCATAGGGCTTCTACAATAATGCAAAACTATGGCTATAGGTAAAAAAATATTTTCAAATAGAGAAATTCAATGGGTTGATGTGGCTGCGCCGACCCAAACTCAATTTAATGAGCTATCAAGCCTTTTAGGCCTGCCCGAGAGCATTATTCAAAACTGTTTGAACCCAGATTACCTGCCGCATGTTGAAACTTATGGATCGACTCGCTTTGTTATTTTGCGTATCCCAGAGCCTGTGTCAGAGCCTAAGGCCGATAGTGTGCAAGAATTGACTACAAAAATAGCGGTCTTTATTAGCGAAGACCACGTGATTAGCGTTCACCGAATTACTGAACTTCCCGTAATTTCTGAAGTTACAAACACCTTACAAGCTTTAACAGAAGAACATGTTAAAGAGGTGAGTGCACTTACGCTTTTGGGGCTTTTGTTTGAACAAGTGGCCCTAGCCTTTGAAAGCCCGATCAACCAACTTGAAGCCAACATGGAAAAATTTGAAGAAAACATTTTCAATCACAAACGCTCAAAAGCGCTTTTGCAAGAAGGCTATTACATTAAACGTAAAGCTTCGGCATATCGTAAAGTGTTAAAATACACTTTAGAACTGATGTCTAGATTAGCGCAAAAAGAATTATGGCAAGACAGCCGCGATAAATTAGAACGTTACCAGTTTTATGCCGAAGACATTTTTGAAAACACGCAAGGTTTATTGGGGTTACATTTATCAATCGCCTCACAGCGCACGAATGAAGCTTCACTTCGCACCAACGAAATCATGCGCGTATTAACAGTGTTAACGATTTTCTTTTTGCCACTTAATTTCATTGCTGGTGTATTTGGAATGAACTTCACTCATATTCCGGGCTTGCAACACGAGTGGGGATTTTGGGCATCTATTGCGCTGATGTTATTTATTTCAAGCGCCCTGTTTATTTACATTGTGGTGAAAGGCTGGCTTTCACCGATCGATTCAGATGTAAATCTACGCAAATAAATTAAAATTTAATAACTTGCTCTAATTGAGATTTTTTATCTTCATCCATGATTTGTACGGTTAAAGATTTTTTTGACCAATCAATCGCGATCAAACCAAAGTTTGATTTTAAAAAGCTGGGTGCTGTGTACGATTTATCAACTTCAGGCGCTAAATTTCGTGAAGGTTTATTTAACGAACTCGCTGTCACATCATAAACTGTTCCTAAACCTTTGACGTCTTCTTTGGCGATAGCTGATAAATGACGATCGCCTGATAAGATGACTGCATTTTTAGCTTTATGTTTTTTTAATAAAGCAAAAAATCTTTCACGCTCTTTCGGAAAGTTTCCCCATTTTTCAAAGTAGTGATCATTAGCGATGACTTGTACAGATGAAACAATCAAACGTAAGTTGGCAGGTTTTGCTAATTCTTGGTCTAACCATTTCCACTGGGCTTCAGATAACATGCGCGCACTTTTGTCTTCAGTTGGTAAAAAGATTTTTGGTGGCTGTTCGGTGTTGGTTTCGGCATTGTATTCAGGATTTTTCACTAAGGGACTGCGATCCCAGCGTGTATCAAGTAAGATCACTTGCACTTTGCGATTTTTGGTTCCAATGATGCGACTATGGTAAATGCCTTGTTGATCTTTCGGCATTGTGAATTTTAAATAACTCCAGTAATTAAGAAAAACTCGGCGCGCTTCATCTTTTTCTGGATTATCAAAACCACCATCGTTTTGACCATAATCATGATCATCCCAAGTGGCTAAAAACGGAATCGATTCACGTAAATCTTTATATTCAGAAATCTGATTCATTTTAATGTATTGATCAATGATCGGTTTATCATCTTTACGAGAAGCATAAACGTTATCGCCCATCATAATAAATAACTGCGGATTAGCTTCTTTGATTGTTTTCCAAATAGGCTCAGGTAAATTTTGATCTGAACATGATCCTAGGCCAATCAAGGTTAAGTCTTTATTGGTGTCTAAACTTCTATACGGAATATTTAATTGCGCTTCTTTTGAGGAGTCCACCATCGGGCGACTTTTGGCTTTGGCGCTGTTGTTATTACCGTTCGGTAAAATGGAGCTGCCGGCGCAACTTACAAAAACGAAAGTAGAGATCAAAGCTGCTAAAATGAGAGAGTGTTTTTTCATGGCTATGATCATATCGAAACTAGCTTAAAAGGGAATTCGCATCCGCATATGATACTAGTCGAAGGTCTAGTTTGCGATGGATGATCAGGATTTGCATCCAGACTACCGATAAGCACAGCATGGATACACATACTCACGATACGCCTAAAAGAAAATATCCCCGAACCCACTTTAGAAAGCCCGTGGCTTTTACCTGCAGAGGGTATTCAGAGGTGACTGGTGGAGTAGAAATAGGTGAAGGCGGCATTTCATTTCAAACCGAAATGGCCTTAGATATGAATAGTCCAATTGTCGTGAATTTTTATATCCCTAATGGGGGATTCTTTTGCCTGCGTGCGGTTGTGAAAAACACCGTCGATGGTTTCACCACAAAGCCTGGTCACACTGTGTACGGATTAAGTTTCACAGATGTGAGTTTGTCGCTAAAACGACAAATCCGAGCCTATGTAGCTCGGACTAGTCATGAACAAGAGAAATTTAAGTTATCGATCTAAGATCGAACAAATTATCAATTTAGTTCTAAACTAACGATGACTACTTAGCAGAAGTAGTTTTGAAAACTTGTGACGATAAACGAGCTACTTTACGAGCAGCAGTTTGTTTCGACATAACGCCTTTTTGAGCAGCTTTCATGATTTTGCTAACATAGTTAGACAATAACGTTTGAGCGGCTTTAACGTCTTTAGTTTTGATAGCTGATGTTAAGCTTTTTTCAGCTGTACGAACAGTAGATCTACGAGCTGTATTAATAGCGTTTTTCTTAACGGCTTGACGAGCTCTTTTAGCTGCTGACTTATGTTGTGCCAAGGTATAACCTCCAGTAAAGTATGTCTGACATTTCAGAACGAACACAAATAGCTAACACACCAAATAAACCTAAGCAAGCAGGGATTCTTAAAAATGCTCTAAAGATGGCGTTTGGAACAATGACGAGCAGGGCCCTTGGGCTTGTTCGCGAAAGTCTATTAGCCGCGCTATTTGATAAACAAATTACCGATGCCTGGGCTGCGGCTTTTCGTATTCCTAATATGTTTCGCCGACTTCTTGGCGAAGGCTCACTTTCTGTTAGTTTTATCCCCATTTTTGTCGAAGCCAATCACGACAATCGCGAAAGAGCCCAAAATCTGATCAATTCTTTATACACGCTTTTACTGATGATTCTTTCGGTGATCACAGTTTTGGGCATTTTAAGATCTGATGCTTTATTGCATTTAGTTTTAGACCCTGAATATATCAATAATACTCAAAAATACCTGATCACCAAACAAATGGCGCAAATCATGTTTGGCTTTGTGTTTTTTATCTCAAGCTTCGCTTTTTTTATGGGGATATTAAACGCCCTCGGAGAATTCTTCTGGCCAGCCCTGGCTCCCACATTTTGGAATTTGGCCATGGTGATTTCGACGTTATGGCCGAAATCTTGGTTGTCAGAGACTGCGCAAAATAATGGAACACAATTGGCCTGGGGTGTTTTGATCGGTGGATTTTTGCAAGCTGCTGTTTTGATTCCCGCACTTCGAAGATGTGGTTATTTTCCAAAATTATCTTTTGATTTGCGTAATAAAGACACGTTAAAAGTTTTTCGTAATATGGGGCCAGGTCTTATCGGTCTTGGCTTATTGCAGTTCACAACGATTGTGAATCTGCGTTTTGCGTCGTCATTAAAAGAAGGAACGATTTCATACATTAATTACGTCGATCGTTTAATTGAATTACCGTTATCTTTAATTTCAGTCAGTCTTGGAACAGCGTTATTACCAGTGTTATCAAAATATTGGGTGCAAGATAAAAAATCTGAAATGGCTGAGCAAACCAGACATTACTTAGAATTAAATTTATTCGTTTCAATTGCAGCAGCTTGCGGATTATTTGTGTTAGCAGAGCCGATTATGGATTTATTATTTGGCCGTGGTCGCTTCACTGCGGATGATGTGCATACCGCGAGCTTAATTTTAAAAACGTATTGCTGGATTATGGTTTTCTCAAGCGGGGTGCGTGTTCTGACGCCGGCTTATTATGCGATTAAAAACACTTGGTTTCCGGCGATGTTAGCGGGTGGCTGTTTAGTGATTCATATTCTTTTAGCTCCGGTCTTAATGGCAAAATGGGGGGTGCAAGGTTTAATGATTTCAACGACTGCATCGGCGGCAGTGGATCTTACGATGTTGTTGATTTTTTATAAGGTATTAATTTTTGATTTTCCGTATCTTAAATTTTTACTAAGTCTTGTTAAATATGCAACCGTTGGCGTAATCGTTTTTCTAATTTCGCAACTCTATTTTGTATTGAACGGGTATATCGTAAGCTTTTTAGCTTTAGCTATCACAATTGCTTTTGTGTTAGTTGGATTTTTTGTCATTGGTGTGCGTTTGTTCCCGAACGAATTCGGCCGCATCAGTCAAAAAGTCATGGGCCGATTCGCCCGTAAATAATTATTTCGCCACTGATTTTAAATAGGTTTCTTTAAGGGCTGTGATATTTTCGGCGGTGGTTTTACAAGCGCTTACGCCTAATTGGTCTTCAAACAGATCTTGAATTTTATCGTAATACTTAATTAATTTAAGGGCTTTTTTTCTGCCTTCAGGTTTTAACTCAATTTGAAATTGGCGAGCATCTTTTGGACTAACCACGCGTTTAACCCAGCCTTTATATTCAAGGTGCGAAACGATATGGCTGATGTTGCCTCGGCTTGTGTGAAACACTGTGGCTAACTGCGAAGGTGTAATGTTGTCTTTATCTTCAAACAGTAGGGCTGTAAGAACTAAGCCTTGCAGTAAATTTGTGTCTTCATTTTTTAAAAAGCGGTTGATATCAGATACAATGGCTTCATAGGCAGCATTAATCGCAAAAACGGGGCTAGCATTCAGGTACTTGGTGATCTTCATAGCTAAATATTAGTTGAATAGTTCAATAATTGAAAACTAAAATTACATTTTTTAACTGGAATGACACGTTATTGCTCAGTATTATTGTGTCTATGAAAAAAACTATCGCTTTAGTATCGCAATCAAATGTAGCTATCGTTTCCTGTGCTGTCGTTGTTTTAAGTTTATTGGCGCAGGTCTCTATTCCAATCCCATTTACTCCAGTGCCGATTACTGGGCAAACCTTTGCGGTGTCATTCATCGCTTTAATGTTAGGTCGTAAGCGCGGCGTTGCCGCTGTGTTGGCTTATCTATGTATCGGCGCTGCGGGCTTACCTGTTTTTGCTTCGGGAAAATCCGGCATTGGCGGCGCAACAACAGGATATCTCATTGGTATGTTACTTGGTGCGTGGCTGATGGGGACGCTGAGTGATCGTGGCTGGACAAAATCGTTTCGTAAAACCTTGTTAGCCACTTATGCTGGAAGTTTCTGTGTGTTTAGCTGCGGGCTTTTAGTGTTGTCACTTTTTATTCCACTTGAAGGATTATTAGTAGCAGGGTTATATCCATTTTTATTGGGGGATCTTTTAAAAAATATTTTAGCAGCAATGCTAGTAACTAAAACTGATAACTTTTTTGGAGGCCAATCATGAAATCTTTAGTAGCCGTTATTTTATTCGCCGGTACATTTATACAAACACTCAATTTAGAAGCGAAAGTCACCGTCGCCTTTTTACAAGTGCGAAATTATCATGGAAAAATTGTGCAACTTGAACCGGGCGGTCAATTTGCTCACATGGCGATTTCATACAAAGGGATGTGGTTACATGCGCGTCCTGTCAAAGGTGTCGAGCTGGTTTCAACTGAGAAGCTGAGTCAAATCGGAGTCATCCAAGAACAGATTGAGCTTTCAGATATAGAAGAGCTTGATGAAAACAAAGTGGCGAAGTTTATGGGTAAGCCATTTGATGGGGCTTATTCATGGAATGATGATGCCATTTATTGTTCAGAGCTTGTGGCTAAGCTTTTAGGTTTGCGTCCAACGCCAATGACGTTTGATAGCGCTCTATGGCCGCCAGAGTATCAGGCATTAAGTGGTAAGCTGGGCTTGTCGCCGGACGATATCTATAAAATTTTATCGCACCGATAGGCTAAAAAATACAATGGCTGCGATGTTAGTTACTCAAAGTGAAAAAGTTTTTGTAAGGTAACTTTATGAAATTTGTCTTTGTTGCAATTATTTTTATCACTCTTTCTGCGCAAGCCAAAGTGTATGTCGCTTTGATTCAGATGAAAGATTATTACGGCAATGTGATTCAGCTTGAACCGGGTGGACGTTTTGCTCACTCAGCCATTTCTTATAAAGGCCAATGGCTGCAAGCTCACCCTTACTGGGGCGTGCAATTAACGACTATCGAGAATGTTCGTAAAATGGGAGAGATCCAAGAAATCATCGAAGCTCGTGATCTTGAAGAACTTGATGAGGCGAAAGTAAATGCAATGCTTGGTAAACCTTTTGATCATGATTATATCTGGGATGATGAGAAGATCTATTGCTCTGAATTAGTCGCTAAGCTCTTGGGTTTAGCTCCAAAGCCAATGGTGTTCTCTGAGCATTGGCCAGAGTCTTATCAGGCTTTAAACGGTCAGCCCGGGCTTTCGCCGGATGGTGTCTACCAAATTCTGTTAACTCAGTAGGGTTGTACAGTAACCAGTAATCCAGACTTCATTTTAATAAGTTTTAAAGGCTCGATTCTCAATTTGAGACAGAGCGCAACTTTGCATAGTTAATCCTTATTACAGGAGTAACTATGAAAACATTAATTTCAATTTTAACCCTTTTAATCGCTTTTACTGCAAACGCTCAGCAAGTGTCGTTGAGCGACCTTATGAAAAACACTGAAGCGACTCACGAAAAGGTTGCTGGTTTAAGAAATTACCGTGTGGTTATTCCTGGAGTTTTATACCGTGGTGGTAATTTAAGTGGTGGTCAGCTTCCGTTAAATGAAACCGGTCTAAAATCTCTGGCAGATAAAGGCTTTTCAGCTGCTGTATACATGTATCCTTATAGTTGGGAAAAAAGACCTACCGCAACTCATGGTGTTGAGTACACAAATTTTGGTCCTGATACTAGAAGCCGTCCACATGTTAAAAAATTCTTAACAAAAGTTAAAGACATTATCGAAAATAAAAAAGGACCAATGTATGTTCACTGCTGGAACGGTTGGCATGCATCAGGTGAAATGGCATCTTATGCTTTAATCCAATTTTGCGGAATGACACCACAACAAGCTCAAGCTTATTGGTTTGCTAACGTACCAAACGGCAAAATCTTACGTATTCAAAAATTTCAACTGTTTGATGATTTAAAAATTTCAGCAGAAGACGCATCCAGAATTTGCCCAAGATAGTATTTTCTTTTTATTAACGCAAAACAGTTTGGCTAATGAAAATATGCTTAAGAATTCTAAAAGAATTGATTTGGTAAATATCGAGCGCGATAAGTCTTTTCGTATTTTAGCGGATGTAAAAATCGACGGTAAAGATGTCGCAGACTTCGAGCCAGAAGTAAGATGGCTATGCCATTTTGTTAATTAGATCGTCGATTCTGCTATTGTGTTTTTGTCTTTCTAATAAAATATTTTTATATTTTATTACAACATCATATGCAGTTGCTTTATCAAAATGTCTAGGGCCAGTATTTTTTTTGAAAAATATCGATTGATTATTAATCGGGTCAGCTTGCTTATAAGTAAAGACTGCCGATGTCATAACTACATTGAATTTGTCTACAAATGACTTGTGTGACCACATTTCCATTTCAATCAAATGTAAAGTTAATGTAGTTTCCAAAATTTCTCTTTTTAAGCCTAGGTCTGTCTCAAGGATTTTGTTTTGCAGATTTGCTAGAAATTCCCACTTTTTGTGAAGATGGCTGCGCTCAAGAATGAATGTTGAAATGCAAAAAGCAATGGCTGAGGCTAAAAGTGGAAAATCTAAAGTTTGAATTCCGGCAACTACTTTGAAAAAGGAGACGGATTGTCCGAACACTATACAAATTGCATTAATAAAAATGCCTAAAAATGCAGTAAGTGAAATTGCAGAAAATATTCTTAAATTACTACGCACATAGTTTTTATAACCACAAAAAGAGTATCGACAAAAAATTACATACTCGATTCCATAGATAAAATATTCAATTAAGTTTTTCGGCGTATCTAAAATTATTATACTATTTTTTGATTTACTTAATTGGTTGATGAATTTGGCATTAGCAAACTTAATAAGGCAAAAGTGTAATGTGAAAAAGCTAAATAACCATATTAGAAATGTATCCATATCCCCGCCAAACAATTGTCAAATTCTAACTACTGATCGGATGTAGATTAAAATTTATTTAGTGTTATCGCGTAATGACGAAATAAAAAACCGCAGTTATTAGCTGCGGTTTCGCGGTGCTCCCGAAAAAGGGACGGCCTACCTTTATTTCTCCCGAAAAAGGGACGGCCTACCTTTATTTATTCTCTTTTAAACCTTGGTAAGTCTCAGAGATTTTTTCTTGCTTATCAAGTTCAGAAGTCCATTTTTTAACTTCGCCTTCGTAAGTTTTCTTTTTTGTGTTCCAAGTTGTTTCTTGTGAAGCTAAACCACGTAGCGCATCAATGGTTTTTGTTTCTTGGGCGCGAAGTTCGCCTTCGCGGCCTTTCCATGATTTTTTCTCTTCAGCTACGATTTCCATCTGCTTTTTGTAGTCAGCGATGATTTGTTCGCGCTTTTTTTGATTTTCTGCAATTTGTGTAGATAATTTTTCTAATTCTTTAAGTTGTTTTTCTTCTTCAGCACGCTTAGTTTCTTCAGCCGTAATTAAAGCTTGTAGTTCTTTTTCTTGCAGAACTACTTTCTTTAAAGCTTCATTATTATTTACGATTTCAGTGTTAACTGAATCTTTTTGTTTTTGCGCTTGGCCTTTGGCTTTGCCTAGTTCAGACATATTGCCGTTGATGACGCCTAAGTTTTTTTCATAGTCGCCTTTGTTGGCTTTAGCTGTTTCTACGTTGATTTTGATTTTATCTAAACCAGTTTCTGCAGTATAAGGATCAGCAAAGGCCAACACCGCAGAAAAAGTTAGAACTGTGAATGCACTTAAAGTTAGAATTGTTTTTTGTGTCTTTTTCATAAATTATTCCTTTTAATAAAATTAAATTAGTTATGGCTTTCTTTTTCTGAAACCGCGTCTGTAGCTGCATTCTCAGAACTTGGCGTGCGCTCTTCTGATTGTGGGCATACATTTTTTAATGATGAACGGTAGTGACCGATTTCATCATCCCAAACTTCGCCTTTAAATTTCCAGGCATAGTTATCTTTATCGTCTGGAGTTAAAGACGCTGGTTGTTTACTTGCGTCTGTATTTTTAGCTTCGCCACCAGCCATTTGGTAACGGATGTGTTCGCCGGCACCAGAATAGATTTCATAACTTAAAACTTCTTGCTGATCGATTAAACGATCAAGAGTTGCTGCTAACTCGCCAAAGCGCACTTGTAAATTTTGGCCAGCTTTTGCGCGTAAGATATTTTCTTCTTTAGTTAAGCGCGTCAAAGCTGCTTCGCGCATTTTTTTAATACCGGTGCGAGCACGACTATAAATTAAGTGCTCAACGCCCTTAGCTAAGTATTTTTTCTCTAAATTACGAAGACCATCGCCTTTACGGCCTTCACGTTGTGCTGCCGTAAATTCATTTTTAGCTTTTAACATTTCTAAACGCGCATCGCGCTCTTTACGAATTAAGTCTATTGTCACTTTATTAAAGCGAGAATTTTCATCTTCGTACGAGTTGATTTGTGATTGGATATTCATGTAAGACGGGTGGCGCGCAAGTTCAACGACGAACGAACGTGGAACACCGTCAAAGTTTTCTTGCTTTGTGTTTTTTAAGAATGATTTAACTAAGTCATAATAATTCATGCCTTGAGTGTTGGCTTTTTGATAGCCATCTAAACCATCATGAATAGCTTTATAACGTTTATTTAAATCTTCTAAAATATGTGCACCATCACCGTACTGACATAAATTTAAGTAACCCACAGTGCGCACAACATAAGTTTCTGGTGCATAGGCTTTGCTAAAAAATTCAGTGTGTAAGGTAAACATGTTACCAGCAGCCCCAATGTTGTCGTTAGCTAAGATTTGAGTCCATGCTTGTTCAACCATACTTTGTAGCCATTGGCCTGAAGTTTTATCAACTAACAGATAGTATTTATAAGCTGATTTGTATTCACTTTTTTGAAAGTACAGACGAGCTAATGTTAAGGCCGCTAGATTTCTAATTTGGTCTTTTTTCTTTTCTTCAACTAAAGGCCATAAAACCTCTAGTTCTGTGATCGCCTCATCTAATTTACCACGACGGTAATTTAAAATTGATTTTAAAAGAGTTCCTTCTTTGTATTCCGAAGAATTTGTTGGGATCAAAAGTAATGCATTTTCAAATTCTTTTAAATCACCTTTTTCAGAAAAGTGTTTTGCTTTTTTTAATAAGTAAGCAGGGTAGTTGACCGTGTCTACATCAAATTGCTTTGCGACTGGATCGATCATCTCGATATCTGAAATGGGTAAGTGCTGCATGTTTTTTACTAAAGATTCGATGGCCATTTTTTTGATGGTTAAATCTTTGGCTTCTTTAGAAATTTGGAGCATTTTTTCACGAAATTCAGAATATAACTTTAAACCTAGCGCTGTTTCAGCATAGTGAAACGTGGCTTGCTGTTGGTATGCTGGAGTATCCATTAATTCAACAAATAGCGGCATCGCTAAGTCAAAACGTTTGTTGTATTCCATAAATATTAAAGCCTGAATCATTTTGTATTCTTCAGGTTTAATTTCGACCAGATTTTTCAAATCAGCTTGTGGCTCGCCAATCACAGGATCTAATCCCAGATCAATGGGTTTTACCATAGGAATTTGCGCAATGTCTTCAGGTTTTACGACAACTTTTGCAGTCGGTAAAACTGGAATCAGCTTGATGGTTGTTGGTATAACAACAACATCAGGTGATTTTGCGGTCTTAAAATTGACCTCAACAAAAGATTTTGTTGCAGGCATTGCAAGGCTAATATCTTTTGGTTGAA
The DNA here is from genome assembly GCA_040386015.1 of Bdellovibrionota bacterium. GTDB lineage: Bacteria > Bdellovibrionota > Bdellovibrionia > Bdellovibrionales > Bdellovibrionaceae > Pseudobdellovibrio. The sequence goes on from JAZKGG010000001.1 coordinate 174,169, forward strand.
ACGCTTTTTCGCTCGGTACACTGACGCGAGAAAGGTTTGAGATCTTAGGTTTGGCAGCAACTGGTTTAGCCGCAGTTTTTTGCGCGCCTGCTGCAGAAACTGCTAACGTCAAAGAAGCAAAGGCCAGAATAATTTTATTTGTAGACATGAAACATCATATTTACTTCATCCTTTTTAATTGAAAATAAAGTCGTCATAAGAAATCCTATTAGTTCGTAAAAAGTGTAATCCCGAAAGTTAAAGTCGTGTCATTCGCTGATTTAGTTTCTTCACCAGTCGTTGTATTGAAATTTGACTGATACGGAACTACTTTTTGCGAGTAGAAAGTGTTTTTTAAATCTAAACGAAACGCGACATTTTTGCTGACAAATAATTGCTGCATAAATCCAAGCTCTACATGCGGAGATGATTTTGAATTTAATTGCTCAGCAGCGCCTTGAGTCGGCGTTGAAACTTGGTCATAAGTTGTCATACCAAGCCCTGCGGTAAATCCCATATCAAAATACATGATCGATTTATTCATAAACGCCATTTTTGCATAAAATGGGGTATAGGTCACAGAAGCCGTGATCGCGTTTTTAACTAAGTTGTAATTAGGAGAAACAGCCACGCTAACTGAATTTAACTTTTGTACAGTTTCATTTTTATCAGCACTGTGGTTGATGTAACTTAATTCTACTCCGAAATCTTCAGTGAAGTAATAACCTAGCATCGCCCCCATTGGTTTAGCTTCTGCAAACGGGTCATTAATCAATGTACCAGCGACAAGAGATCCGTAAAATTTTTGGGCTTTAGAGTAGGTTCTATTTTGGATAACACCGTAGTCTTCATCTTTTGCAGACCAGTATTTATCTTCTAATTTTTTTAAATCGACTTTATCTGAACTTCTAATAGTACCAGAAGCTGATTGAGCGAAAGAGTTTTGAGCAGCGAATAACATCAAAGTAGCAGCAGCAAGAAGTAATTGGTTCGTTTTCATTTCCTCGTTTTATTTTACTTAGGCCTTATCCTAAAGTTATTTTTCTTGAAAAATCAGTATCTTTATTAAACTTAATTCGTACTCTTAAATAAGAACGGGTAGGTCACAACCACTTTCGTTCCGCCTTTTGGTTCTGGAAACTTCCATTTAGCGATTTTATTTAAGATACAGCCTTCAACGGGAACACTTTTTAATGTTGTTTGGTTGATGGCTTGTGTTTCAACTTTGCCTGTGCCCGCGATCGTGAATTTCACGGCCACTTTACCGTAAAGATCAGGGTTTGCTGATAATTGGCGCTCGTAACAGTAAAGAATTTGTCCAAGTTGTGATTTGATATATTGTGCGATCACTTCGCGATCTAAACCGCCCACCACTTCAGATTCTTCTTCGATTAAGCCAACACCGCCAGAACCGGTTTTACCAGCCGCTAAGCCAGTACCCATTGCGCCAGTGCCTTTGCCTGCGCCCACGCCGCCTGTTGATACGCCTTTACCGCCGCCTTTAGCAGTGGCTTCACCGTTCCAGTTACGGCCTGATGAATCTGATTTACCAACGGCTGCCAGTGCACGACCTGAATCGGCTTCGCCGGCTTTTACACCTTGTGTAGTTACTAAGACTTGTGCGGTACGAGCTTCTGTCGCAGAAACTTTACCCATCAATTGAGAAATGCGAACCCCAATCGCTCCTTTTAAAAGTGCACTCACTTTACCGCCGCCAGCAGCAGGGTTATTCTGCGCCTGAGTCGGTGCGGCTTTGGTATTTTTAATCGGCGAAGGTTGACCCGCAGCTCTTTCTTTAGGTTTTTTCATCTCTAATCTTACAACCATGCTTGAGCTTGATTTTGGCACCGTAAGTTCTTCAACTAATTCAGTTTTAGGAGTAAAGATACCAATGGCGACGAATAAAAACATTGATCCTAAAGTTAAGATCAACATTTTTTTGCCTTCTTTATCAATCAGGCCTTCGTTCGGATTTTTTTCTAAATCAGAGACTTCATTTAAATTAACTAATTTGGATTTGAAGTTAAAACCTTCAATTTCATGGTGTTCCCACGAATCTTTACCTTTAAAGGGCAGGGTGTGAGCGATGCCACCGATGGCATAAGTTAAAGTGTGATTTACATCTTTAACTTCTGTGTTTAAGATCTTATTGTTTTTTGAAACGATAAGAATTTTTTTCTGTAGGGCTTTAGTGGTAATTTGGGGGTTCACGTTTTCTAAGCCACTAAGAACGAATTCTTCTTTTTCAACAATGTTAAACAATAATTTTGACTCGGCAAATTCAAATGAAGTGTTGTCGACGATTTTTAAATCTGGCGACGTGTTCTTCATATCGAAGCTGATAAAGTGCCAGCCATCTGGTCTGTTTTCAACAACAGCATCAAATGGAGTACTTAGACGATCGATTGATCCAAAGTCTGTCTTGCGCGAAGCTCCAAAAGTCAGTAATGACTTTTTGCTGTCGACCTTCCAGATTTTTCTGCGACCGTCTTGTGTCGTTTGCGTGATCTTTAAAATACTCATATTCAGTATCTCCGTATTTAAATTAAACTATTCAATATAAAGTGATGTTTCGCGAATTTTTCTATCCATGTCTTTCTGGATATCGTGCAAGGGCATAAATTTAATACCTTTTTTTTGCACTAGGTAAGCGCCATCAGGATTTCTGATCGTGCCTTTTAAATTCATTTCTCCGAAGTTAACTTCTTGCACGTCGCGAGTTTTAGTTTTTTTCGCCGCACCTTTTGCTGAAGCCATAAACGGCACAAATGTTAAAATGAATGCCAGTACTAGTGATGCTAAAAATTTTACTTTCATGTTACCCACCTACGCCTACAGCCGAGATCTGACCGTTTTTATTCGTTTTCAAAAATTCAATTTTCTTTTTAAGCCAGTCTTTCTGATCTGCGCCTTGTGCCACACCAATTGCTTTTTGGTAAGACTGGATGGCCTCTTCTTTTTTCAAAGAAAATTCTTCAAAAATACGAGCTTGCTCTAAAAGCATATCGACATTTTTAGGCTGAGCATTGACTAGCCTTTGAGCTAGGCTTACGGCCTCTGCCGTTTCGCCTTTTTGTAAAATCGATTCTACGTATAATACAGCCACATTAAAATTGTACAGGTCTTCAGTGCTCAATTGCGAAAATTCAGTCGATGCCGTGATAAAATCTCTATCTGAGAACGACTTTAAAGCGTTCATAACAGTGATTTCTTTAGATGATTTTTTGATGTCAAAAGCTTTTTCAAAATTCGGCAAAGCACTGTTGATTCCTTCGACAGAATATAGAACTTTACCTTTTTGGAAGTGAAAGAACGCCACTTGCGGTTCTAAGCTTTGCGCTTTCTCGATCATCCATAAAGCTTTATCGGATTCGTCATTAGCATCAGCCACAACACTTAAATAATATAAACCGATAGCACGTTGCTCTTTGGTTTCAGTTAATTTAAGCGCAAGCTTTTCTGCATCTGCATAACGTTTAGTCTGAATACAGCCACCGATACTCGAGGCTACTGGTTTTTGTAAATCACATTTTTTATCCGAAGCTGGTAAGCGTGAATAGTCTTTGTAATCACTTAAGCTAGACGGTAAGTAGTGCGTTAATTTCTGGTAAGACGGAAAGAACAAACGTGGCTCAACAGTTTTTTCAATACTGTAATCTGCCCAGTTGATTAATTCGCTATTAGTAGCCGATAGTTTTGAAACTTGACGTAATTTAGCTAAATTTTCTTTACGTTTTTCTTGAAACGGCGTCGACATTTTTACAAGCTCCGCTTTTAAGCCATCACGCTCATCAGGAGTTAAACTTTGTGGTACTGGCATAGTCGTTAGAGCTTCAACAAAGTTAGCGTATAAACGGTCAATACCTTGTAAGGCTTCAGCTTGAATTTTATCTGACTTCGACATTTTAATAGTCGACGAGTAAGCCGTAAATGCTTTATCAAATTTTTCAGTCTTCATCGCCAAAACCATTGAAAACTTACTTTCACGAGCTTTTACGCTTTGTGTGATAAATTCATGCTCTAAAACAGCCGCTTGAATTAAGCGCGCCTCAGCGCGAGCATCAGCATCTACTGGGCGAGAATTAATTTTCATGCTCAAGTTAAAAGCTTCAGTGTATTTTTTGTTTTCTAAATGAACTTTAGCTTTAGCAATCAACACTTGCGTGGCATAAGGTTCGATATTGTCATTTAAGATTTGATTTTCGATAGATTCAAGTTCAGCGTGATTTTTCTTGTCGCCAAAAGCTTTCATCATTTTAGTTAAAAGATCGATTTTTTTAGTTTTGTCAGCTTTATCAAATAAAGCTTTATAACACCCACGTGCTTCTGGTAATTGCGAATTTACGCGCAACAGATCACAAGACGTCTCTAAATGTGCAAATGACTTACCTGGTTCTAAATGCGCTAAATTGCGAAATGTAGAAATGGCTTTTTTAAGTTGGCCGGCATCAACATATGATTTAGCGGCATCTTTAACTGCATCTAAGTTCTTTTTGTCAGAAGGGTAGGCGTTAGCATACTCTAATGATAAATCAGCACCCATGACGTCCATTCCATTAGAAAATGCTAACGAAATACACTGCCATAATGAGTCTTGACCTAATTTAGAATTTTTATGAGAAAGAGCAAAATCTTTTAAAAGCTGAATTTTTTTATCAACTTTTAAATTTTCTGAATCAACTTGCACCTGAGCAAAGTTAGCTTCTTCATTGATTTGGCCTAAGTACTTTTTACGTTTATCATCAGTCGCTGCTTTTTCGACTTGACCTGAAAAAGTCATGATTTTTTTAAAGTCTTTTTTAACGTTATAAATATCTAAAACGATATCTTCAGCTTTTACCTTTAACTGAGCGTTTTTAGATTTTGACGTAAAAGGCATTAAAATTTCTAATGATTTGTCGTACTCTTTTTGTTGGTACGCAATAAAGCCTAATTTAAACTGTAAACTCTCGAAGTGTTCACCGTTCGGGTAGTCTTTAACATAGCGTTGGGCTAATTCTTTTTGTTGTGCAGTTAAAGTCGTAACTTGTGCTTCGTCTGTAGTTTTATCTAACTGCTTTTCGACACTGAATAATGCACCGTAAAGCGCATCGTGTGATCTAGTTTTATCTAAGCCTTTGTGATTCGAAACAGCAAAATAATTGCTTTGGGCTAATTCGAATTTTTCTAATTGAAATAATAGCTCAGCATAGGCATAACGTGATGATGAATCAGGTTGGGCTACGTCTTCTTGTGATAACAGGATTTCAAAAGACTGCTCTGTTAATTTAGAAAACTCAACATGCTTTTTGTTTTTGAGCCAGATATCCCACCATTTTTTAGAAATCTCTAGGCTAACTTTACGAAATTCATCTTTGCAAGGTTTTTGCCCTTCGCCAGCTAAAACTTGGCAATGATTGCCGAATTTTTTTAAGTGTGAAATCACTTGCGGACGATTTTTTAAAGTTTCTTCAGCATCAATAAGTTTAGTGTAAATTCTTGAAGACTGTTCGCTTGACGGAAACTCATTAATGTACTCGTTAGCAAAAATAGAAATTTCTTTAAAACGTGCATGTGATTCATAAAGGTTAGACAGGTTGTAAACAACATCGCCTAACTCTGATTCAGTGCAAAGTTTTTTGAAAAACCCATAAAGCTGATCCGGAGGAGTCGTTTCGCCAACGAATAAAGTTAAATCACGTAAAGCTTCTTTACGTAAGTTGTACTTTTTTTCATCTTGCGCATCAGCCGGGTTGATTTTAACAACCTGAACCAATTGTTGAACACCGTCGTCAGTTCTTTTTAGGTTATAAAAAGCCCAAGCAGATTTATATAAACCATATGGGTAGGCTTTTGATTTTGGGTATTTTTCGATAGCTTTAAATTTTTCTAAAGCCACCGTAAAGTTTTGTTGATTATAGTATAATTCGCCAACCTCTAAAAGAGTATCAGGGATTAAAGCTGATTTTGGAAATTGGTGAGTTAATTTATTATATAAATCCTTAGCGCGCTCTAGCTGTTTAGTTTGTGAGTGAGCTAAAGCATTATTAAATAGCACTTCATCTAATTGTTTGTAATTAGGAAATTGTTTTTCAATTTTATTATAGATGTCGATTGCTAATTTTAAAGACTCGATTGATTTTTGGTTTTGTACACCTAATTTATCAAGCTTGTTATTAGAACCTTCATTTAAATCGAAAAAACGGCCTGATTTTGTACGACGCATGTAAAGCTCGGCTAAACGGTATTGTAGATCTGCTTCTTCGGCAGAGCCTTTTTTCTTTAAGATGATCTTTTTTAAAGATTCAATGGCTTTGCCTTCAGCTTTAGTGATTAGCACTTCAGATTTGAAAGCTTTTTCGGTATTAACTTCTTCGTTATCAGAATTAAGTGTTACCTCGGGTAATAGGCCTTTGGCCTCTTCTTGGGCTGCCATGGTCAGCTGCGCCGCGAATTGCGTTGTGCAAAGGAGAACGGTAATTAATAAATGTTTACTCATCTGAGTTCATATTTACTTCATCCTTTATATTTGAATTAAGAGTCATAGTTGTCGTCATGTTTAGTTACCCACTGTTGTTACTAGCTTAAGATTTGGAAATCCTGCCATTGATGCCGTATACATAATTTTACGCAAAGTTTCGAAAGGAAGATTTTCATCAGCTTGCAATAGCACTTTACCGGTTTTAGCTAATTTTTCGTTAGCTGTATTTAACTTTTTAAGTTCGTCAAAAAGTGGTTTGATAAATTGGTTATCATGAGAATCCAGAGAAGCCGTATCTACTTTGTTATCTTTGATTAAGGCCACAACTTTTTGGTCGAACTTGATCTCTTTAGCTGAAACAGACACTCTTGCACCATCAACAGGATTTTTCTCTGTCATTGATTGTGGAAGACGTACGCCTTCGGCCGGATCAATTTGCACTTCGCCAGCAGCAAAGTTTTGTAATAAGAAAACCAGTAAGATCGTAAACATATCTGTCATCGACGTGATGTTTAGTCCAAATGATTGATTTTTTTTAATAGGTACTTTAAATCTTGCTCTTGTCATAATTATCCATCCATCGTATTGCCAAAAACGATTTCAGGAAACATGTAATCAGTCGTGCTTTCATTACCTGTTTTTTCGTCTTTGACCGGAAATTTAAGATTTTTTTCGCGTGCTTTACGGGCTTCATCCATAACTTTGACAACGTCTTTGTAAGCTACATCAGCATCCGGTTGGATGTCGATTTTGAAAACAGCTGGATGACTCTTTTTAAGAGCGACAAACTTGGCGTGTAAAGCCGGGTAGTCGATATTTTTTTCTTGGTTTAATCCAACAACTTCAACGTGCGCCTTGCCTTTTTCAGTTAATGTGATTTTCACACCTTCTGTTTTAGTCACGGTGACAGAAATTTTTGCTGAATTTGGATCAGCCTCTTGTTTTTTAATAGCTTCTTGAACAATTTGTGGAAGTTCAGTTTCGATAATCATCATTTGCACGAAGGCCGATGACATCAAAAGAACTGGCACAAGTTTTACCATCACCGCAAGTAGGGGCGCTAAGTCTAATTCGAACTCAGCGTTGCGGTCAATGTGTAATTTAAATCTGCGACCCATAAAGTCTCCTAAAAAGGCTTCTAATTAAGAAGCTTTAGTTGAATGCGATGGCGGAACTTGTGTGTTAGTAGTTGGTGAGTTAGACACGTCTGGATAAACGTGATTTTTACTAAGTCCTGGAATCAAGCTACTCGTTAAAGTCTCAGTTAATTTCGAACATTTTTCTTGTAACTGCTCTAGTAATTCATTTTGACGTGATACTAAGAATGAATATAGAACCATCGCTGGAATCGCCACTGCAAGACCCAGTGCCGTTGTATACATAGATACTGCGATACCGTTAGCAAGCATGGCTTGTTTTGTTGCAGGATCGGCTTGAGCAACTGCTTGGAACGATAAGATAAGACCGTGAATCGTACCTAATAAACCAAGTAGTGTTGCCACGTTAGCTAACATTGAAAGATAATGTAAACGTTTGGTGTACATTGGTACGGCTTCAGACATCGCGATGTCTTGAGCTTGAAAAATCGTTTCGTCATCGCGATCAGATTTTTCTAAGATCACTTTGAATGCGCGTGCTAATGGCTTATCTTCTAGTTGTGCGCAAGTCACGATAGCTTCATCAACTTTTTTTGATAAAACTAGCGTGTGGATTTTGCCAGTGAAGGCATCCACATTCATACCATAGTGAAAGTATAAGGCGCGAGCGCGTTCTACCACTAGAGCACCAACGGCAACACCAGTTGCCAAAATAATCCAGCCAACTACGCCTGATTCTTTAATAAAGCCTAAAATTTCTGTCATAAATCCTCCGAGATTTTTTTGTTATTACTTGTTAAAAAAAATGTTATGCGGCCTTAGGCGCTGTTAGCCAAGTTTGGATAATTTGCACCCCTACTGGTTGTATATCGTGAAAACGTACCGCATAATAGAGGCCAGATTTTGAGTTAAGTCGCTGTTTTGAAAAGTTTTTTCTGATTACTTCACACTCAACATTAAATGCTTTTGTCTCATCATTAGACTTTAAATGAAGTTTTAATTTATCGCCCACCTGGATCAATGGCGAGTTAATCATTACAAGTGCACCAACGGTAGAAATTGATACAACTTGTCCATCAAAAAATCTTTGGTGGTTGTGTCCTAATAACGGAACATCAACATCTTGACGATTATGTTCGCGCTTAATGAATGCAGAAATTAATTCTGATTCTTTTTTTAATAGTACTTCAAAGCGGTCTTTGCTGAACTCTTCTAATTGGTGGATCTGAGTCCAGGATTCTAAATGAGCAGCCCAAACATAATTATAATCCATGAGCTGGTTGGTTTGAATCATGTTAATTAGAGACTTATATTCATACGGTCCGTATTTTTGATCGCCCATTAACACATACCAGTTATTTTCAGTTGTCGCCATTTTTCATTTTCCTTTTAAATCGTTCAATTTCTATTAATTAATTCTTATTAGTTTAAATCTGGGTCAAAGTTGATCGAGATCGGTGCGCCTGCACTTGGTTTATAAGTTACACCATTAATCGTGATCGTGTTATTTGCAGCATCGTAAGACCAACCATCAGTGCTACTTTGCGGAACTTGAACGCCACCAACAACTACACGAATAGAGGCGATGATTGGCTTCTTATCAAGCGTGTATACTGGTTTTGATTCAGTCATGATTTGCGAACTGATATTATCAAGTGTTTGATCAAACGGGTTACAAATTGAATTTTTTGTACCACCAGTTAGATCCACTAATTCATTGTAACGGGCTGCAATTTTTTGGGCTCCGCCAGAACCGCCAGCTAAAGTGTCACGACAAGCTTGGTCAGAAATTGAAATCGCTGATACTGAGTAATCTTCAGAAGCATTACCACCAGTAAAACTGTCTAAGTAAGACTTGTATGAAACTACTGAATGAAGATTTGCATTGGCATAGCTTTCATTCATTGCATATGCAGATTGTGAGAAATCTTCTTCATCAGATACGATAACGATCGCTAAGAAAGCATCAGGTCTATGAAAGTTAATATTTAAACTAGATGATAAAGCGGCTTTGAAGCTTGAAAATGCGCGTTCATCACCTGAACCGTTTGTTCCCACTTTAATATTTAAAGTAAAATCACTTTTTAAACGAGCTTCTTCGCTTGCTTGGCTTAAATCATAATCTGCACGGTCAATTACATAGACTGTCGGACTAACACCTGTGCGAAAACGAGTTTGCTGTGCATTACATATAGAACAACCTGTGGCGATAAACTGGTCGCCATAAAAAGCATCAGTCGTTGTTACTGCAATACGGAAGTCATATCCTTTATCAATAAATTTATCGATAAACGCCGGAAAGTTATTAGCTAAGTTATTTTGTGAAGTCGTCATTGAACCTGAATTATCTACTACAAATAGAACGTCTAATTTACGCGGAGTAAATGTAACGGATTGTTGGAATTGAGAGTTATCAGATAGAATCGAGAAAGAGCCTGCGCCCTTATCACATGCAACAGCAGTCATTGCTAAAGCTGCTAACATCATTTTCTCTGCAATCTTCATTTTCGTTTGGCGTAAGAACATTTTGTTCTCCTTGTTACTAGATTATCGTCCAGTGATAAAAAATTATTAAATCCGTGAAATTAGAATAGATGGGGCCTAAACCAGTAGCGAACGAGCCCGTAAGTGTTGATTATGTCTAGTGAATAAAAACTGCCGAGCTGTTTTGAGACACGCTAAATGCCCGAAAAGCTTGAAAAAATTATTTTTTGTAGGTGAAAATAATTTTTGCTGCGTCTAGTACTTTGACAGTATGGGTAGGAAAGCACACAGCAGTGAATTTGATTAAGTTAAGAGTCAGTTTTTTCGCAAAAATTTTTGACAGAAAAATTGAAATACAATTTTAATAATTTCTAACTACGATAATTCTTTTTTAGCTCTAATCCAGAGCTGTTCTTTGTATTCAGAGCTTAATGCTGTGAATTTATCGACATCGTTTTCGCAATACGAAAGCATTTGGTTAAAACGTTTTTGAAAGCGTAAATTAGCTCTACGAAGCGAGCTTTCAGCATCCAGTTTTAGGTGTCTTGCAAGCTGGGCCGCAGAGAATAGCACGTCGCCCATTTCGTGGTCTAAGGCGCCGTTATCAAGCTCTGCACGATTCATTTCTGCTTCAAGTTCAGTGATTTCAGATTTAAGTTGCGCTAACACTTGCTGTGCATTCTGCCAGTCAAATTTTAATTGTTCAGTTTTACTTCCAATTTTTTCTGCGGTGGGTAGCGCCGGTAAACCCTTAGGTAAGCTAAATACTGGCTTTACTTTGCCAGCTTTTTCTTTAGCTTTGATGTCATTCCAGTTTTTGATGACCTCTTCAGATCCGCTGACTTTAACTTCAGAAAAAACATGCGGGTGCCTACGTACTAGCTTTTCTGAAATAGACTTAATGATATCTTCAATACCAAAAGCTTTGCGCTCAGTCGCTAATTGCGCGTGCAGTACCACCTGAAAAAGCACATCGCCTAATTCTTCGCAAAATTCAGCATCATCTTGTTTTTCTAGGGCTTCGACCATCTCAAAAGTTTCTTCAATGGCGTAGGGCGCAAGTGATAGATGAGTCTGCTCTTTATCCCACGGGCAGCCGTCGGGTCCGCGTAAATCGCGCATAAGTTGAAGTAAACTTGAAAATTCATTGAGATTTTTTGGAGGAGTTGGCATGCTGTATTTGAAATATGGAAGCTCAGGTTGTCAATCAGTCAAAAAGTAGAACGCATCAAAAAAAAATTCAAGCCTTGCTGGATGCTGTAGTGCGTGGTCTTGGCCAAACTAAAGTGCGCAATCAAAAGCTTTTAAAAGCCAAAACAATCACCTTAGTTTTTTTAGATTCTAAAGAAATGAAACAGATCAATAAACAGTTTCGCGGTAAAAACCTGCCCACAGATGTTTTAAGTTTTGCCTCGATAGAAGAAGGCTCTTTAGGAGAACTTCTGTTTTGTCTCGATGTGCTAAAAAAACAAGCGAAAGAGCAAGGACATTCGTTAGAGAATGAATTTCAGTACATGTTGATTCACGGCGTTTTACATTTGTTAGGGTACGATCACGAGTTGTCAAAAAAAGAAGAAAAACTGATGTTTCGCATTCAAGATGATTTATTCGAGCTATTGACAGCTTAAAAAATCAATCTAGACTCTAGTGATATGTCGATCGTTACCGAATTATCCGAAGTTAAAAAAGAAATCACAGAACTGGATCAGTTTTCTGTAGAGCTTCGGGGGTATCTTTGACCTTGATCGCAAGAAAAAACGCCTCGAAGAACTAGCGATGGCGGCAGAAAATCCAGAACTTTGGAACAAACCTGCCGAAATGCAAAAACACAATAAAGAAAAAACTCTTCTAGAGCGCGCCTTCGCCGAATGGAATCAATTTTTTAATCGTTTGGCTGATGCTAAAGTGCTTTTAGAAATGGCCGTTGATGCGCAAGATGAAAGTTCATTCAAAGAAGTTAAGGCAGAACTTAATGCCGTTAAAAAAATCGGCGAACAACTAGAATTACAAAAAGTATTAGGCGGCGAGCTTGATGCCAATAACACGTATTTATCAATTAACTCTGGCGCGGGCGGCACTGAAAGCTGTGACTGGGCCGAGATGTTACTGCGCATGTACACACGTTATGCTGAAAAACAGGGTTACCGCTGTGAAATTTTAGATATGACTGACGGCGAAGGTGCGGGCATTAAATCTTGCACGCTCTTAATTTCTGGTGAATATGCTTATGGATATTTAAAAGCTGAATCAGGCGTTCACCGCTTGGTTCGTATCTCGCCGTTTGATTCAAATGCCAGACGCCACACTTCATTTGCTTCAGTGTTTGTTTGGGCCGAAGTTGATGATGATATTCAAATCGAAGTTAAAGCTGACGATATCGATGTAGAAACGTATCGTTCAAGTGGTGCCGGCGGGCAGCACGTCAATAAAACAGATTCGGCCGTGCGTCTTCGCCATAGACCATCAGGCATCGTAGTTGCCTCTCAGCAACAACGATCACAAGTGCAAAATCGTGAAAAAGCCATGAAGATGCTTAAAGCTGCTCTGTATGAAAAAGAAGTCGAAAAAAGAAATAAAGAAAAAGATGCGATGAATTCCACAAAAAAAGCCAACGAGTGGGGTTCGCAAATCAGATCTTACGTGATGCATCCGTATCAATTGGTCAAAGATCACCGTACTGGATATAGCACTAATCAGGTGAACAACGTGATGAATGGTGAATTCTCAGATTTTATTATGGCGTATTTAAAAGCGCAAATTCACGGAACCTTAGGGCAAGTTACCGAGGCAGACGATGTTTAACGACTTAAAATTTAAATTTTGGCTTTCAAGAAGGCTACTTTTTAATAAACAGATTTTATTCGGCGGTTCTGCGCCGTTGTCATTTTTAGGTTTAGTTTTGGGTGTTGCCGCTCTTGTATCAAGTATGTCAGTGATGCGTGGGTTTGAAAATTCATTAAAACAAGCGATGATTGACGTGACCAGCGATATTCAAATTATCAAAAAAGGTAAGTTGATTGAAAGCTGGGATGAGTTTGCCGCAGACATTCAAAAAATTGACCCCAGCATTCAAAAAATTGCCAGATTTGCTTACACTGAAGCGGTGATCGCCTCAAAAGGAAAAGTCTCTGGAGTATTAATTCAAGGTTTTGATTTTGATCAAGTTGCAGAAATTTTAAATTTAAAATCACGAGTTCGCCAAGGCAGTTTACAGTCTCCGCCAGGAACCATTGCCATTGGCCAAGGTTTAGCAAAACGTTATGGTTTAAAACTTGAAGATGAAGTTTATTTAGCTGTGTCGTTAGCCACCCCATTTGAAGACGATAATTTCAAACGTCAGGCAAAGGCTTTTAAAATTTCGGCGGTTTTAGATTTTGGTAAAAACGACTGGAACGAGCGTTTAATTCTATCGCATTTGCCAGACTTTCAACAGCTCACACAAATCGGTGATCGTTACACCGGAGCATTCGTAAAAATTGCTGATTCAGAAAAAGCACCAGAGTTGTCACATAAAATAGAAAACGAATTAGGTTCGCGTTATGCCGTATTAAACTGGTATGAAGTGAACAAAAATTTATTCAAAGCGGTTAAATACGAAAGTATCGTGATCTTTTTTGTCGTGTTTTTAATTGTGATCGTTGCGGCCTTTAATATTTCAAGCACGCTCTATGTGTTAATTCGCCAACGTTACCAAGATATTGCGATATTAAAAGCGTTAGGCTCTACGCAAAAAAACATTCAAATTATTTTCGTAATGCAGGGGCTTTTTGTAGCCTGCCTGGGCTGTTTGTGCGGATTTATAACCGGGTATTTGATGTCGCAAGGGTTTATGTTTTTACAATCGCAATACCCTTTAATTTCTGGTTCAGTTTACAAAATCGATCGTATTGATATTCAACTTAGCTGGATTGATTTCTTTTTAATTTTTATCGCGACAACGTTTGCGTGTTTACTGGCGACTTATCCACCAGCACGCAAAGGCAGCCAATTAACAGTGGTTGAAGGCTTACGGGAGGACTAATGATTCAAGTTCAAGGTTTAGTGAAAAACTATATCACAGGCAGCTCACAGGTTTCGGTTCTTCGCGGCGTGGATCTAAATATTCAAGCGGGTGAAGCTGTGTGTTTATTAGGTTCATCGGGTGCCGGTAAATCGACATTGTTACAAATTTTAGGAACCTTAGATCGCCCCACTGAAGGTGAAGTGCTTTTTGAAGGGGCGTCGCTGTTTGAAAAAAGCGACGATCAGCTCGCTTTATTTCGCAACGAGACAATGGGTTTTGTCTTTCAATTTCATCATTTGATTCATGAACTAAGTGCTTTAGAAAACGTCATGTTGCCAGGGTTATTAGCAAAATTACCTAAACAAGAGACCAAAGAAAAAGCCTTAGAGTGGCTTGAGTTTATGGGCTTAGCTGATCGAGCCAGCCATTATCCGAACCAATTAAGTGGTGGAGAGCTGCAAAGAGTAGCTATTGCTAGGGCACTGATTCGCAATCCGCGCATTTTGTTAGCAGATGAGCCGACAGGTAATTTAGATTCAGAAAATTCGGCAAAGATTCAGGGGCTGTTCTTTGAGTTGCAAAAAAAGCTCGGATTGACTTTGATCGTCGTAACTCATGACCTGCAATTTGCGCAGGCGTTTTCGAAAATCTATAGAATGAAAGATGGCTATTTGACATCAAACTAAAGTCTAGCTAGCCTTTTTAGGTGTTAAATAACTTATTAAAACAACTGAACTTTTTATTCTTCATCGTGATGGTCAGCTCGGGCTTATTAAAGGTTCAAGTAGCGTCAGCGCAATCAAAGACTTCTTCAAAACAAGAGGTTAGCGAAATCGATATCCAAGGTCTTAAAAAAATCGAAAAAGATGCGGTTTTAGCAAAACTTGTTTCTAAAGTCGGCGCTAGTTTTGATCCACAAAACGTAAAACAAGATATCTTAAATATATTTGCAATGACTTATTTTATCCAAGTTGAAGTTTCAAAAGAAAATACAGCGAAGGGTTTGAAGTTAGTCTACAAAATAGTTGAAAAACCCATCGTGGCTGAAATCGTTTTTGAGGGCCAATCAGAAATTAAATCTGAAGATTTAGAAACACAATCTGGTCTAAAAACTTTTGAAGTCGTTAACAACGCAAAAATTCAATCAGCGGTTGAAAAGTTATTAAAATACTACGAAGAAAAAGGGTATTACTTAGTTAAGATCGAACCTGTGATCGAAGACGTCACAGCTGGTGAAACCGTACGAGTTAAATTTGTGATCACTGAAAACGATAAAGTAAAAGTTAAAAAAATGACTTTTATCGGTAATAAAATTTTAAAAGATAGCCAACTAAAAGACCGCCTATTCACTAAAGAAGCAGGCTTTTTCTCTGGCATGAGTAATTCAGGTTCTTTCAAACAAGAAGCGTTTGATCAAGATATTCAGGTTTTAAAATACATTTATTGGAACCAAGGCTTTTTACAAGTTAAGATCGATCGTCCGCTTGTGACAGTGACTCCAGATAAAAAATCAATCTACATCACGTACCACATCTCTGAGGGTGAACAGTATTACGTGGGTGAAGTTGATTTTTCAGGTGATTTGCTGTTTCCAAAATCAGAGCTTAACGATGCGGTTAAAATTAAAGATAACGGCATCTTCTCGGTTGAGGTCATGCGCAAAGATATCACCGACCTGCAAGCTAAGTACGGCGATTTAGGTTATGCCTTTGCCAACGTTATCCCACGCTATAATTTTCGTGATTCAGATAAAAAAGTAGACCTAGTTTTCGAATTTGAAAAAGGAAACAAAGTTTACTTCGGAGATATCATCGTTACAGGTAACACAAAAACTCGTGATAAAGTGGTTCGCCGCGAACTGAAAATCGAGGAGGGTGAGTTATACAACGAAACCCGTAAACGCTTATCGCAAGAAAACATTCAGCGCTTAGGTTTCTTTGAAGAAGTTAATTTTAAAACCAGCACTCCTCCTGAAAAACCAGATCAATTAAATATCGAAGTGGTGGTTAAAGAGCGCAACACCGGACAAATTCAATTAACGGCAGCTTATGGTAATACCCAAGGTTTCAGCTTAGGTGGATCAGTTCAGCAAAATAACTTTCGTGGTTTAGGTCAGTCACTTGAAGCGCGTATTGATGCTTCTAAAAATCGTCAGGATTATAAATTAGGTCTTACCGATCCTTATTTCTTAGACACAAAATGGTCTTCTGGATTTGATGTATTTTATATCGAAAATAAAGCCAGAATTAATTACGACATTCGTAAAACTGGTGGCAACTTACGTTTCGGTCACCCCGTTTATGGTGATTACACACGTGCGTATTTAAGATACCGTTTAGATAAAACCGAACTTTTTGCCAACGAGAACACTGATCCTTTGATCTTTCCGTTAGAGACAGCTCGCGGAGTCACTTCTGCTATGCAGGGAACATTAGAGTTCGACAATCGTAACGATCGTCAAGAGCCGTCAAAAGGGATTTACACAGATATTAGTTACGAGCGCACCGGTTTTGGTGGCGATTTAAAATACCAAGAATTTTCATCGCGCTTTAAGTTTTTTCATAACTTATTTTGGGATGTGGTGTGGAGAAATAATCTTTCTTACTCAAATATCCAACCCATCGAAAAAGGCGGATCAGTTCCGTTCAGTGAAACTTATCAATTAGGTGGACCTTACACATTACGTGGTTTTGGTTCTTCTGGTGTCGGTAAACGTGTGTTCTCTGCATCACGTTATGAAGCCATCAAAAATGTTACAACATCTCCTTTTTATCGTGCGGGCATTTCAGAAGAAGACGCGCGTAAAGCTGCCAACTTGATCGTGGGTGGTACAAAACAAGTCTTATTCCAAACTGAATTACAGTTTCCGTTAATTAAAGAAGCGGGCTTAAGTGGTGTGGGTTTCTACGATATCGGTCAGGCCGAAGATGATATCAATTCATCAAAGTTTTTAAGTGATATTGGTATGGGTTTTAGATGGAAGTCACCACTGGGTATTTTACGCTTCGAGTGGGGATGGCCGTTACAAACCGATGAATTCAACGGAGATTCGGTGAATTTCGAATTCTCGATTGGTCCGCCGTTCTAATTTTAACAAAATATAAACAACTTTAAAGGGAGAATTTATGAAAAGAAATATGTTAACAACTTTGATCACAGCTTTAGTTATGATGGTAGCTATGTCAGCGCACGCTGAATTTAAAATGGGCTATGTCGATGTACAAGAAGTAATTAAAAACTCTAAATCTGGCAAAAAAGCTTTTGAAGAACTTAAAAAAGACCAAGAAAAAAAGAACAAAGAATTAGAAAAGAAAAAAGCTGATATCGAAAAAATGCGCGAAGATATCGAGAAAAAGCGTTCAGTTTTATCTGAAGAAGCTTTTGGTAAGAAAGCTCAAGAGCTTCAAGAAGAAATGATGAAATTCAACCAAGGTGCACAAAAAGCACAAACTGAGCTAGCTAAAAAAGAAAATGATTTAGTGGCTCCGATTGTTGAAAAAATCAAAAAAGTTATCGAAAAAGTAGCTAAAGACAAAGGTCTTTCTATGGTTATTCAATCTAGCCAAGCCACTCCAATCGTTGTTTACGCGTCATCTGATGTAAATGTAACAACTGAAGTATTAAGCGCTTTCGATAAAGAAAAATAAATTTAAAAATAGTTACCAGCAGAGATTGTTTTATGAAAATTCATCCATCGTCGGTCTTATCGTCCGACGTGATTTTAGAAGAAGATGTTGAGATCGGACCTTATTGTAATATTCAAGGTCACGTAAAAATCGGCAAAGGCACTTTTATTGAGGGTCATTGTTCGATTGGTTCACGCTATGGGATCGTTGAAATCGGAAAGAATAATCATATTCTGCCGGGCGCTGTGATCGGCGGACCGCCGCAAGATATCAGTTATAAATCAGAACCGACGAAACTTATCATCGGTGATAATAATGTTATTCGCGAATTCACGACGTTCAATTTAGCGACCTCAAAAGGTGATGCTACGACCGTCATCGGTAATAATTGTTATTTTATGGCTTACTCGCACGTAGGGCATGATTGTAAAATCGGTAACAACGTTATCGTGGCTAATAACTCGCACTTTGGTGGACACTGTGAAGTTGAAGACAATGTGGTGATCGGTGGGGTTTGCGCCTTTAACCAATTTTCAAAAATTGGCCGTTACTCTTTTGTCGCAGGCTCAAGTATCGTGAATAAAGATATTCTTCCTTTTTCACGCGCTCAAGGTAATTACGCCGTAGTTCGCGCGACGAATAAAGTGGGTCTTTTACGTAAAGGATTCTCAAAAGACGAAGTGGCTAACATTCACAAAGCGATTCGTATTATTATTTATGGTAAAGGCACAGTGGATGAGGCCTTAGCGCGTATTCAAAGTGAATGTACAGCTTCAGATAATATTTCTGCACTTTTGCACTTCGTAAAATCCTCTAAACGCGGCATTGCCATTCATCGTCAGAATGCAACTCCGTCTATGGAAGAGTAGTCTATTATGAGTAAACTTCGTGGTGCTGTTATTGGGGTGGGTTATTTAGGTAACTTTCACGCACAAAAAGTAAAAGGGTCTGAGCACGCTACATTAGTGGGTGTTTTTGATCAGTATGCACCACAAGCTGATAAAATTGCGAATGACCTGGGTGTAAAAGCTTTTAAAAACTTAGAAGAAATTCCAGCCCAAGTGGATTTCGTGACTATCGCTGCAGCCACCCAAGCTCACTATGAATTAGCCGCCTTCTTTTTAAAAAATAAAATCGCTGTCTTAGTAGAAAAGCCAATCGCTGCGACTAGCCAGCAGGGTTACGAACTTTCAGCTTTAGCAAAAGCGAACGGCGTGGTGTTTTCTGTAGGCCACATCGAGCGTTTTAATCCGTCATACAAAATAGTTAAAGACTCAGCTGATAAAACAAAATATTTTGAAATCAATCGTTTAGCTCCATTCCGCGCTCGCGGGGCTGATGTAAGCGTATTGCATGATCTCATGATTCATGATCTAGATCTGGTGCAATATCTATTTAATTCTGAAATCGAAAATTTTATGGTTTACGGTCATAAATTTATTAAAGATACGATTGATGATGTATCAGTTCGCCTAAGATTAAAATCAGGAGTGCAAGTGACCATCAATAATTCTAGATTAAATCCAACAATTGTTCGTAATTACCGTGCGGTTCAAACTGATCGCACGATCTATGTAAATACGGCAACTCTTGAAGGTGAAATTTTAACTAGCGAGCCCGCAGATCCATTTTATAAAACTGAAAAGTTTAATATCGAAAAAGTGGATTCATTAAATCTTGAAATTAATCATTTTATTCGAGCTGTTAAAAAAGAAGTCCCAGTCGCCATCACTGGCGAAGAGGCAAGCCTTGCCTTAGCTAATATTGAAAAGATCTTAGCGGAGATTAAATCTTGAGTAATGAGTCGACTAAGCCGCAGATTATGATTGTGGCCGCTGAAGCTTCAAGTGCCTACTACGCGCTTAAATTAATGAAGCATTGGAAAGACCAAAACATTGATTTAGACATTTCAGGTGTTGGTTCACAAGCGATGGAAGACTTTGGCATGCGCCGTTTTGGTAAATCCGAAGACATGGCTGTCGTAGGGATTGCAGAAGTGATTGCCCATTACAGTGAATTAAAAGCTGTATTTGAAAAACTAGTCGAAGAAGCCATCCGTATTAAACCAAAATTTTTATTATTAATGGATTATCCAGATTTTAATTTAAAACTGGCTAAAACCTTAAAACAAAAACTCGGGCCCCATGGTATTAAAGTATTTTATTATATTTCTCCGCAAGTGTGGGCGTGGAGAAAAGGCCGTATTCACGATATCAAAAAAGTTTGTGATAAAGTATTTTTGTTGTTTCCGTTTGAACAAAAATTTTATGATCAATATCAAGTGCCTTATGAGTTTGTGGGCCACCCTTTGTTAGAAGACTTAGATCCAAACTTACTAGATTTAAAACAGCAAGAGTTAGCTCGACAAAAATACGGCATTAGTCCAAATGAAAAAGTTTTAGCTTTAATGCCTGGGTCTCGCAAAAGCGAAATTCAGTTAAACTTCGGAGTACAGCTTGAAGTGGCGCGCGCGTTAGCAAAAAAATATAATTTTATACGTATTATGATCTTTGTTGCCCCGACCTTAACAAAAGATTACATTCGCGATTTTATCGACGAAAATTCAGCTGACGTTAAAATGCCGTACATTTTAATTCAAGATGACCCCAATAGAATGATCGCGCTCGCTCATTATATCCTTGCGACATCAGGAACAGCGACCTTGATGGTCGGGCTATTGCAAAAGCCCATGGTTATTATGTACCGCTTAAAATGGCTTACCGGCGTGATCGGTAAAATACTCGTTCGTGGAATAAAATATTTTGGGTTAGTGAATCTGATCATGAATGAAGAGGTCGTGCCTGAGCGCTTACAAAGTGAAGCGACGAGCGAAAATATAATTCCGTTATTAGAAAAATTTATCAATGATGAAGCCTACACTCAAGAAACCATTAAAAAATTAGCACAAGTGCAGTATCAATTAGGTGATGTCGGAGCTACGGCTCGCGTCGGTGGCGCGCTCGCTAAACACTTATGAAATACTTAAATCCTTATCGATTAATTATCTCTGCAAAAAATTCGATGTATGAAAAAGGCTGGTTAAAACCAGAAAAATTTGATGTGCCGGTGATTTCTGTCGGCAATTTAACAACGGGCGGTACGGGTAAAACTCCGATCGTATTAGAACTTATTTCATTATTAGAAGGTCATTCTATATTAGTTGTTTCTAAAAGTTATAAAGCCAAACTGCCAGAGCCCGCCGAAGTGACGAAAGAAAATTTAAAACACACTTTTATGTACGGCGATGAACCTTGTCTTATTAAAAAATTAGCGCCGCATGTATCTGTCTGGAGCGGGCCGCATAAAACCGACACGGTCGAAGTCGCCTTAGAACGTTGCAAAAATAAAAAGCAAAAAATAGATGTCGTGATTGTTGATGATGCTTTTTCTCATCGCTCTTTAAGACGAGATTTAGATATTGTTTTAATTGATGTGTCGCAGCCGTTGTCACATTACCAACTGATTCCTTTTGGGCATTTACGTGAAGATATTGACCAGGTTTTACGTTCGCATTTTGTTATTTTAACGAAAGTTAATAATGCCGATTTAGAAACCTTAAAATACTTTCGTGAATATTTAAATAAACACAATCATCCAGTTCTTGAATCAAATGCTTGGTCTGCTGTGAATTCAGAAAATAAGAATGTATTTTTATATTCTGCTATCGCTAACCCCATGCAACTTAAAAAGAACTTAGAAATTAGCGGCTATAAGGTTGTGAATCATTTAATTTACCCAGATCATCACGCCTATTCTTTATCTGAGCAAAGCGAAATCCTAACCCAGTGGCGTTCAAAATTTTCTAACAGTGTATTGTGTGCAACTGAAAAAGACCTAGTTAAAATTACTGATGCTGAACTTAAAGCGCAAACTAGCGCTATTTCATTAAAATTAGAATTCATCCCACAAGATAAGGATGCCTTGCGTGCGGCGCTTAGCAAGATTTTTTAGTAGTCTTTACGCCTTATTTATTCACCTGATGCCGTGGGCATTTAATGATTATTTTGCGCGCTTTTGGGCGTGGCTATGGGTCGATGTTTTGCAACTGCGAAAAAAAGTAGTGTATGATAATATCGATATCGCTTTTCCGGGAACTTCAGAAGAAACTAAAAAACAGTGGATGCGAAAATCTATTTACGTTCTTGGTCGCGGTTTAGTTGATCTTGGCCGTGTGCCCTATGTGAACGATACTTGGGTTAAAGAGAATATAGTTTTTCACGGGATAGAAAATGTGCCCCGTGATCAAGGCTTTTTCTTTTTAACATTACACTTAGGTGGGGCAGATTTGGCCGCCGCCATAATGAGTGATAAAGTTGTTCCCTTAAGTTTGATTTCTAAGCGTTTTTCAAATGCTTTTGTCGACGAATTTTGGTTTTCTCTGCGTACAAAATCAAAAACCGAAATAATTGATGCTCACAGCAAGCAGAATGCCTTTGATATTTTAAAAGCCTTACGTTTAAAGCGTGCGGTGATTTTCGTGCTGGACCAGTTTATGGGTAAACCCTATGGCATCGAGACTGAATTCTTCGGTAAAAAAACCGGTACCGCCTATGGTCTAGCAGTATTTGCGATGAAGACTAAGGCTCCGGTGTTGCCACTTTATACATATTGGGATGATAATAAAAAGCTGCATATCGGTATAGGCCCAGCTATCAAAATTGATGATGTACCGACAGACGATAAACAAGAGGCTCAGCGTATTATTACGAATCGTTTTAATGCGACTTTAGAAAACATCATACGGCAGTATCCAGATCAATGGATGTGGGTGCACCGCCGGTGGAAGGATTTTGAATGAGAAATATCAGCTTAGTTTTCTTTTTAGCTTTCGGTCTAATCTTATCGAGCTGCTCGAGCAATTTTTTAAAGTACGAAAAACAAGATAAATTTTTTAAAAATGAAGAATTTGAACGTGAAGTAAAAATTCAAACTGAAGAAGACGATGATGTAGAAGCTCCAAAAGTCGAGATTCAACCCTCGGCATCTCAAACCGTTGTTGCTGAAAAAGAAATTAAAAAAATCGGCGTAAAAAAAGAAGCAAAAAAATTAAAAACCAAAAAAGCAGACAGTAAAAAAGCTGAAACCGCAGTTCCGCTAAAGCGCCAGCCAGAAATCGAAGATAACGAAGGTTTTACTGGCAATTCGCGCAGACCCAACGTTGATCCCTTTAAAGTCGGCGAAAAAGTAATTCATGAAGTCAGCTATTTCGCGGCGAAAGCCGGAACTCTAACAATGCAAGTAAAGCCTTTTGCTCAAGTGAACAACCGCAAAAGCTATAATTTTTCGGTTAGTCTTCAATCTAGTCGCGTGTTTTCTAATTTTTACTCAGTCGAAGACCGTGTGGATACCTTTTTAGATTATGAAAATTTGATGCCACATGTGTTAAAAATTAATATCAAAGAAACCGGTAAATTGGCCCAGTCACAATCCTATTTTAACAATGAAACCTTAACTGCCAGTTTTTGGGAAAAAAAGTACACCGAAAAATCAGGCGAAGAAGAGCGTAAATTTACTTGGGATATCTTACCGTTCTCACAAAATGCGTTTAGTGGTTTGTTTTACATGCGCGTCTTTAACTGGAAAGAAGGCAAACAAGTCTCTTTTCGCGTAGCTGAAGATAAGAAAAATATCGTCTTCACTGGCACAGCCATAGCTAAAGAAAAACTAAACACCGACGCCGGCGAGTTTAACGCGATTAAAATCAAAGCCAGCATTGTGACTCGCGGTGCTTTATCCCAAACTGGCGATATTTTTATTTGGGTTTCAGATGACGAGCACAAATATATCTTAAGAATTGAAGCTAAAATCAAAATCGGAACGCTTGTGTCTGAAGTGATCGAGATCGAACCGGGTAACTAATGTCGACAAGTCATGTGGTCGTGCAGACGGCCTTTATCGGTGATGTGTTTTTATCAATCCCTTTTTTAAAAAGGCTTAGAGCCTTATATCCAAATGATAAAATCATCTTCGTTGCTAAAAAGGGTGTCGCTGATTATTTATTAAAGCTGCAAGTGATCGACGAACTTCTCACCGTCAATAAAGGCGATAAATCGTCGTATCACAAAGCTGTAAAAAAGATTAATTCACATAATGATGTGGCGAATGTGTTTTGTTTGCATCGCTCATTTCGTTCTGCGCTTTTTACCTGGCAGTTAAAGGCAAAAAAGAAATACGGATTTAGCCAAGGTCTAAATTTTTTATTTTTTTCAAAAACTATAAAGTACGTAAAAGCCTTTCCAGATGCGATTCGCCAGATGTCTTTATTGGCCCCGATTGATCCGATCACTGCTGCTAAAATTCAAGAAAAAGATTGGAGCTATTTAAATTTTTCTGATCAGCGCGGGCACTTCGCGAACATTCCTGATTTTTTTTCGATGCATCCAGAAGGGCATAGTTTTAACACCCATAAAAAAATCGCCCTTTTTCCGGGGTCTGTGTGGGAAACAAAAAAATGGCCTGTGAATTATTACGCAGAGCTTACTGAGAAATTATTGGCGCATAATTACGAAGTTTTTTTAATGGGTGGTCCGGAAGAGGCCGCACTTTGTGAAGAAATCAAAGCTAAAAATTCTACAGCGCAAGTTTTAGCCGGAAAGATGAAACTTGTTGAGTCTATCGATTTTCTAAAAACTTGCGATCTAATTATCGGAAACGATTCTTCGCCTTCGCATTTAGGCGCCAGTGTTGGAACTCCGGTTTTGTCTATCTTTGGTCCGACCACTTTAAATCTTGGTTTCAGACCTTGGCTTGACCATAGCGTGGTGGTTGAAAACCGCGATCTACCGTGCCGACCTTGTGGCCTTCATGGTCATAATAAATGTCCACTAGGACATCACAAATGCATGAAAGATTTAACAGCGGATCAGGTTTTTCACTCAGCCAAAGAAATTTTAAAAAAACAATAAAAGCAGTTCGAACTTCTTTTTGAAAAGAAGGTGTGGCATAGCACTTACTTGCACTGCCAACGTGGCGGTAAAATTAGAGGCCGAACTTGCTCATTAAGAATGTGACATTATCGCTGTTACTAAACAAAACAAAAAAAACATTTGACATAAAAATTGAAGCGCAAACTTCTTCTACATTAAACGATCACTCTGCTTTATGACTTTAAAAATATTTTTCAACTTATCTCCCTACGGCAAGCCTATATTGATTTTATAGGCGAAGTTCACGCCACATATTCTTGTTCGTAAAATTTGCTTTAAAAAACATGTGGTAAGGTGCTTTCAATTCTCTATGAAAATAATAAAGGAAGCATACCTTATGATGAATTTAAAAAATTTTACTCAATCAGAACTTGATCAAAGAATGAAAACCTTGGCGCAAAAGGAACGAGATCTTTTGCATGAAGTTCTTTTGACGATCAAAGAAATCGATTCGCGCAGAACTTATTTAGAATTGGGGTTTGGCAGTTTGTTTGATTATTTGGTTTGCGGCGTTGGATATTCTGAGGGCAGTGCTCAACGCCGAATTGATGCTGCTAGGTTATTAAAAGAAATTCCCCAGATTGCAGAGAAAATTCAATGTGGGGAAATTAAGCTTAATCAGATTTCTCTAGTTCAAAAAGCAGCTCGTGAAGTATTTAAAACGCAATCGGTAAGGGTCACTGCCGATGACAAAATGGAATTACTTAATAATCTTAGAAGTAAAAGCCATTTTGAATCGCAAAAGGAAGTGGCGTCTTTCTTTGGTCTTCCTGTAATAGAATTAAATAAACAAAAAGTCCAAGCTGATGAAAGTGTTCGCATAGAATTCACGCTTTCCAAAGAAGCATTCGAGAAATTAAAACAAGCGCAAGAACTTCTGTCTCATGCAGTTCCCCATCAAGAACTTGCAATGTTCTTGGAGCATGTGTGCGATAAAATCATCAAACAAAAAACTGCACCCAAATTAGCGGCCCCCGCCGCCAACATGGAGGCAACCTTATTTTCAACTCTCAAAAAGAAAGTTTTATCGACGCAAGCTTGCTGTCAGTTCAAAAGCCCCATTACTGGAAAAGTTTGTGGCAACAAATGGCTTCCACAAGTAGACCATAAGCATTCCAGATGGGCCCAAGGGCAAAATGAACTCAGCAATCTGCAAAGGCTTTGTGCCCAGCACAATAATCTCAAGTATAAGAAGGAATCTGGTATTGCTTATAAGTCTTAAATGGCATTTAAAATCGGTTTTAGAAATATCAAGAAGCCAGTGCAAATCTATCCCGTTTTAAAGCTAAGAAAGATTTCTTTAATGACTAAAATTCTGTTCTATTGTTATCCTCATGAGCATGAAACGATTAATTGGGGCAACTGGCGCATTGACATTCTTAGCTTGCATCTTAAGCGTATCAGTCTGGGTTCTTCTGAATAAAGGTTACGAACAAGGTGAAGTTGAGGGTCCGGAAGTTTTCGTGAATGGAGTTCTGCTCACGGCTCTTTTATTCGCCGTTCCCGCTGCATGGTACAGCTTTAGAAAGCTCCACAGAGGATACAGTTTGATAAAATCTCGATGGATTGTGGCAACTCTGGCTTTGGTAATATGCTATCTATTTTCTTTCATAATCTTTGCTGTAACTCTCTTTTTCGCCGCGGATCCATTCATCTCGTTGGCGAATAATATCTCTCAAGGAAACTGAATCCAAAATCACTGCTTCCTTAACAAAAGTTGTTTATAAACGCTCAGCTTTTTGATCATGCCGAAGGCTGCTACATACCAACTTCGGCTTTAAGAAAAGTCTTTTACGTTAATATTGTATTTACGAATTTTGCGTAACAGCGTGTTTTTCGGAATATTAGCTTGGGCCACGGTCTGATTAATTTTACCTTTGTTGGCTTTAAGCGCGCTCACGATAAAATCTTTTTCAGCTTGTTCTTTAAATAATTCGAAATCTAAAGCGCCATGAACCGTAGATGGAGCTTTGACTCCACCTGGTGTGGCTGTAGCTGCTTGGCTTTGAGCAAGTTTAGCTGCTGCTTGATTGCGAATATTTTCAGGTAAGCTGATGGTTGTCATAATCTGGCTTGATTCAACGATAAACGCACGCTCAATCACATTTTCTAATTCACGAATGTTACCCGGCCAACGATAGTTTTTCATTAGATCTAAACAATCTGGTGCGATTGAATGAATTTTTTTGGCATGCGACTTAGAGAACTTCTCTAAAAAGTTCACAGCTAATTCAGGAATATCATCATAACGATCACGTAATGGCGGTAAGAAAATCGGCATTACATTTAAACGATAAAATAGATCTTCACGAAATTCTTGATCTTCCATCATTTTTTCTAAATTGCGGTTTGTGGCTGCAATAATGCGCGCGTTAGTTTTAACTTCGCGATTTGAACCCACTGGTGTGAATTTCTTTTCTTGAAGGGCACGTAATAATTTAACCTGCATTTCAGGCTTAAGTTCTGCGATTTCATCTAGGAAAAGGGTGCCGTTATTGGCTAACTGAAATTTACCGATTTTACGTTCGATGGCTCCAGTGAAAGCCCCTTTTTCATGGCCGAATAATTCAGACTCCATTAAATGTTCAGGGATAGCCCCGCAGTTGATCGCTACAAAAGCCCCAGATTTGCGAGGAGAATTGAAATGAATTGCTTTAGCTACAAGTTCTTTACCAGTTCCGTTTTCACCACGAATTAGAACTGTCGTGTCGACTTTGCAAAGTTTGTAGATAAGATTAAAGACTTCTTTCATTTTAGAATTTTGGCCGACGATTTCGCTTTCGATATCGTCATCAAAGATTGGGTTAGACGCGGTAAGCTCTGTGATCATTTCGTGAGCTTCAATACTTTTACGCACGATTGTCGATAATTTTTCAGGGCTCACTGGTTTTTCAACGTAGTCGTAGGCGCCATCTTTAATTGCGATGATCGCGTCATTTAAATTTGAATGGGCAGTCATGATCACCACGAACGTACGTGGGTCGATTTCTTTAATTTGACGTAAAGCCTCGAGACCATCGATCTCTGGCATGCGCACGTCCATTAAAATTAAATCCCAGAATTCTTTTTTAGCCAACTCAACAGCCTCTCGGCCATTGGCAGCTTCAGTGATATTAAAAGTCACATCAGGCATCGAGTTTAATAAAATACTCGCAACTGATTTGCGTAACTCTTGTTCATCATCAACGATCAATGTGTTTAATTTCATAACATTCCTTATTTGCTCATCTGAACGAAGTCCAGTCAGCTCAAAAATAATTATAGTACTGGATCAATCGGCAGTCGAACATAAAACGTCGTGCCGACGCCCACATCAGATTTTAAAGCGATATTTCCACCATGCAGTTCAATAAAATATTTAACCAGGTAAAGCCCAAGGCCTGTTCCTTTAGTTTTTTGATCTTGATTGCGACCACGCACAAACTTTTTCCAGATATGCATTTGGTCCTCAGAGGCGATGCCTTCGCCGGTATCTTGAATTTCAATCAGGATTTCGGTGTCTGTTTCTTTTGTGCGAATCGAAACTTGACCATTCGCTGGCGTGTATTTAATCGCATTTTCGACTAAATTTAAAAACACTTCAGTCATTAACGTCACATCGAATTCGATTAAAAACATAGGTTCTAAAGTTAAATCAATCTGCACATTTTTATTTTTTGCCAGGGGCTTTAAACGTTCAACTACGGTTTCAATAATTTCGTTTAAGTCTGCGACTTCTTTTAAAATTTGAAAGTCACGAGATTCAACGCGAAGCACTTTCAAGATCGATTGGATATAGCGATTTAGCTCTTCAGAATAAATTTTTAAATTTCCGAAATCTTCGTGCATTTCATCAGGAATATTTTTTTCTGCATCTAAGCGATCGAGCACACCTTGAATTTTTGCGATAGGTGTTTTTAAGTCATGGCTAATAAGGCTGATGAAGTTATTTTTTAACTGTTCAAGGTCTGATAAGTAGCGCTGTTCTTGTTGGAGTTCAGCATGGGCTTTTTCGATGCGAAGGGCGTGATAGCCAATGTATAAAACCCAAATTAGGATTAACAAAATTAAGGGGCTAACTAAAGGAATCCACACATAAAACGTATCAAAAACCCAAATTGAAAAAGCCGCCCAAATTGTACCAATCCAGAAAAATAAAAATAACGACACCGCTTGTGGAAAGTGCGTGATCACAAGCACGGCGCCTATAGTTAACAGCAGAAGTAGCAGCGAGTTAACCCAGGTGGAACCTTTTTTTACAAAACGTTTTTCTAAAATATTATCACTCACCTGGGCCCAGAATTCGTGTTTAGACATGGTTCCCAGTGGTGTTAAGATTTGTGAATTGATTGTTCGATCAGTGCCGATGAAAACTAATTTGCCGCGAAAATAATCTTTTGGCAGATCGCCTTTAAGTACTTTTTGCAGATCTACTTTTTTAAATAGCCCAAGACCCCGATAATTAATAACTGCAAGTGAATCTTTGCTGGCTCTGCCATGATCGATCACCGCGTGGCTGATATCTTGTAAAAAACCCCGGCCATCTTGAAGCCTACGTACGATCCCATCTTCATCGCGTAAAACTTCAACGTGAGCGATGTTTGAGCGATCGGGCAGAGTCGCAAAAGGCAGCGACATGTTTTCTAAAAGGCTGGTGTTTGTGGCCCAAGTGATTTTTGGATCTTTGAAAATGATAATTTCTTGAGAATTTAAACGAGTGACGCCGATATTTTCACCAAAAAATAATGTGACGCCAACACCTTTAGGTTTTTGCGATAAAATTTGTGAAAGCATCTGAAACCAAATCTTTTGATCCCAAAAAAAACTATCGCTCACATCTTGTGATTCGTTCATGTTAATTAACGAATTGGTTTTAAGGTCATAAATTTTGACAAAATCGCTCGGCTTGATGGTGACTAACACGACCTCACTAGTAACAGGCTGGGGTCCGCGAATCTTAAAGCGGCTGTCGTAAAGATCTATCTCATCAAATTTAAGCAGGACGATAGAAAATAGCCAGCAAAGCAAAGCTCTGCTCCAAAAGCCTTTCTTACTAATTGTCCATTTTATCCAATTGATGATGTCATTTTTCACGCGTTGCAAAATTAACCCATTTCAGCTCCAGTTTCAATGACGAGTAGCTGGATAATCAGATCAATATAGAATATACTAAAACTATGAAATGGATTCGCACTGTTGATCAATCTTTACCCCATCTGACCGGATCGGTTTTGACCGTTGGAAACTTCGATGGTGTGCACTTGGGGCATCAAAAACTTCTAAAAGAGCTCATTTTTCAGGGTAAAGAGTACAATGTGCCCTCTGTGGTTCTGACTTTTAAGCCACACCCCCGGGTTTTATTAAATCCAGGTACACCGGTGCTCAGACTTTTTGACTACAAAGACCAAGCCGAAAAAATGGAAGCCTTAGGGATTGATTTTCTCATTGAAGAAAAATTTACAAAAGATTTCTCGCTCATGCAGGCTGATGAGTTCTTAGATCTGTACATCGCTCGCTATTTTAAACCCAAGCACTTAGTCGTCGGTTATGATTTTAACTTTGGTAAAGACCGTTCAGGCGGCATCGATTTTTTACGTGAATACTGTCATAAAAATCAAATCGGTTTAACTGTGGTCAGTGCTTTAGAGCAAACAGGGCAAGTGGTTTCGTCATCAGTGATTCGCAAACTTTTAGAGCACGGAAATCTTGAACAGGCTGAGCAGTTTTTAGGTCGTAAATACTATATTCGCGGGCCAGTGCGTGTTGGTTTTAAACGTGGTCGCCAACTGGGGGTTCCAACTGCAAATGTAAGTCCTGATATTGATTTTGTGCCTCGTAAAGGCGTTTATTTTTCATTGGTTTATTGGAGTGATAAAGTTTTTCGGTCGATCACTAACATTGGCTATAATCCAACCTTTGAAAGTACAAATTCTTACTTAAAAGTTGAAACTCATATCTTTGATTTCAATCAAGAAATTTACGGCGAACAAATTAAAGTAGAGCTGCAACATTTTCACCGCGATGAGATTAAATTTTCAAGTGTAGATTCACTGAAGCATCAAATTTTTAACGACATTGATGAAGCTAGAAAGTATTTTGGCTCATGAAAATATATCGATCAATCGAACTTGGTACTGCTGAACTGAGTGAAAAATTAATCAATGAATCTGATATTGAAATTCATTTTGAACCAATGAATGAGGCAGAGCTACTACGTTCAGATTTTGATTTGCTCGAACTTTCAGAGCAACAAAACCAGGCGATTTTAGCAAACATGCCACTCTTAGATTGGCCAATTCAGTCAACAGGAGCCGTTGATGCTTTCGCTAAAGAAAATAAAAAATTCAAACCAATTCATTTAAGTTCGACAGCCTTTGTTAGTTTTCTACAATCAAAACATATTGCATTAGATGTGGCAAAATACGCCGTGTTGATTGGTAATTATTCATTTTTAATTACTTACGCGATCGCTTTGGCAAAATTAGGATTCAAGAAAATTTATTTAGTTTCGCCTGGAAACGTTTTATATCAAAATCAGATTCAAGCCGTACAGAAGTTTTTGTTTAATGTGCAGCTCACTCAATTAACTCTTGATGAGATGGCTAACATTGCAGAGCTTGCAAGTTTGTTAGCCATTGATTTTGATCTTAATGAGCATCCTGACCTAGTAGAAACGTTAACTTATTTTAATTTTGTCGCTGAAAAGGCCATTTTTTTTGATCTGCAAAATTATTTAAACGATGCCCTTTCTTCAGAGGCAGAAAAGGCTTCACTGCGCGTTTTAGACTCGGTTGATTTTCACTTACACAAATACCGATTATTTCAAAAAAATCACAAATAACCGTTCCTAGGTCTAGTTACAAAAAACGTCACTCTTAGTAGACTTATTCTATGTCGAAGCTTGGGGAAATACTAACACGTCAAGGTCTGATCCGTCCGGATCAGTTGCAGCAGGCATTGGCCGAAGCGGTAAAGACCAAAGCACGACTTGGTTCAGTCATCGTAAATACTGGAATTCTAAAAGATTCTCAGATACTTCGAGCCTTAGAAAAGCAGTACGGAATTCCTGGTGTAGACCTTGGCCAAATCGAAATTGAATCATCGGCCCTTTCGTTAGTCCCCCGTGAATTTTGTGAAAAAAACAATGTGATTCCTATATCTAAAGCAGGAACTACGCTGGTGGTGGCTTTCGCTGATCCTGCCAATATCGAGATACGCGATCAAATTCGCTTTTTAACTAAGTGTAAAGTTCAACCTGTATTAGCTACAGATTTATCGATCTCGCAAGCCATAGAAAAATTCTACGGAACATTTAAGCAGAACGAAAAACAATTTAACGATGAAGAAAGTTTTGGTAACGACGACATTGGTGATATCGCCATGGGCGGCGCCTCGTCGACCGAAGTTAACGAAGAGGCTGATAATAAAATTGGTTCAGCCCCAATCGTAAAATTCGTTAATGGTATTTTGATCGAAGCTATGCGTAGAAGAGCTTCGGATATTCATTTAGAGCCTTATGAAAAAATTTTTCGCGTACGCCTTCGTATCGATGGATCGTTGATTGAAGTGGCTGCCCCAAGCGCCTCTTCAGGGCCAGCCATCGCGGCACGTATTAAGATTATGTCGAAAATGGATATTGCTGAAAAACGCCGGCCACAAGATGGCCGTTTGAAAATTAGTATCGCTAAAGAAAATAAAGAAATGGATTTTCGTGTGAACACAGTGCCCACAATGTGGGGCGAAAAAGTGGTGATGCGTTTGCTTGATAAATCCAATCTTCAACTCGACATGACCAAACTTGGTTTTGAAAATGATGATTTAAAATTATTTAAGAGTTGTGTGAGCCTTCCACAAGGAATGGTGTTAATTACGGGTCCTACCGGATCTGGTAAGACCACAACAATTTATTCGGCTTTAGCTGAATTAAATAAATCTGATGTGAACATCAGTACTGCTGAAGATCCTATTGAGTTCAATCTTGAAGGGATTAACCAAGTGCAAATGAATCCAGATATTGATTTGAATTTTGGTTCTGCGCTTCGTGCGTTTTTACGTCAAGATCCAGACATCATTATGGTGGGTGAGATACGCGACATTGAAACTGCAGAAATTGCTTTTAAAGCAGCCTCAACCGGCCATTTAGTATTAAGTACTCTTCACACTAACGACGCGGCTTCGACAATCGTGCGTTTAACTGAAATGGGTGTGGCGCCGTATTTAATTACTTCAACTGTGAATTTAGTGGTCGCACAGCGACTTGTGGGTAAAGTTTGCGAGCAATGTAAAGAAGCTGTGCAAGTTCCTGAAGCGACTTTGTTAAATTTAGGCGTGACCAAAGCGGATGTTCCTCGATTTACCTTGATGCGTGGACGAGGTTGTACAAGCTGTAATAACACAGGTATTCGTGGTCGTTTAGCGATTTACGAGCTTATGCCGCTGACTGAAAAAATTAAAGAAGCAATTTTACGAAATGCCTCAGCCGCAGAACTGCGACGACTAACTCGAGAATTAGGTTACCGCACATTGCGCCGAAGCGGCCTGTTAAAATTAGCCCGTGGCCAAACTACAATTGACGAAGTTTTAAATACATCAGTGAGAGACGACTAGGGGATATGCAGCTATGATTGAAAAGATTTTAACGAAAGTAAAAGATTCTTCAGCTTTAGAGGTGCAATTTCGTCTCGGGCACAAAACAATCGCTAAAATTAAAAGTGAATGGCTAGAAATAGATAAAGAAAGTTTGGGTTATTCTGAATGGGAAGACCTTAAAGATTTATGTTTACAAAACAATGACAAACTTACTTTAGAAACTAAAGGATTTGTTCGAGGCGTTTATAAATCGGTTGATCAGCAATGGTTATTTTCATTCACCGAGCACAAAGATTGTCTAAAAGCTTATTTTAGTGTGATTCCTAATTTTGAATTAAGTCAGTACATTCAGTCTCCAGTTTTTTGGGACTCTCTGAAAAAAAGCAGCGGCTTATTTATTGTGACTGGTCAGCGTGGCCAAGGTAAATCATCACTTTTAAAAGACATTGTCTCTGAAATTAAAAAAGATTCTCCAAAATTAATTGCAGTTCATGGAAACTTCTCAACACTATCCATGCTAAATATTGATTCGCTCATTCACTTGTCAGAAGAGACTCTGGCGTGGGAACCCCATCATCCGATCTACGATGGCATTGATCAATTTGTAGTTGATTTTAACAGTATTAAAAATTGGGAAAAATGGATCAAGCTTTGTGAAGAAGGCCGATCAGTTTATTTAACGATTTCTGGCTTATCAGTTGAAAATTGCTTAGAACAAATTATTTCGCAAATCGGTTTTCAAAGCAATTTAGCACGTCGTTTTTATCAAGTGCTAAATTGCATTTGTTATCAAAAAGTGATCGGCATCAAAGAAGGTGCAGTTCATGAATTTTTCATTGCGCAACAAGAATTTAAAGAAGGTCTTTTTAAAATGTCATTTGCTGAATTTAAAAAGCAGCATGAAGGTGAAGCCTTTAAAAAATATTTTCAAAGTTTAAATCAATCAATTATTCAGGCCCTAGTGCGCCGTAGAATTGACGTTAAATCAGCATTTGCGGCCTCAGAAGCGCCTGATGATTTAGACACCCAATTAAAAAGAATGGGGTTGTAAAGTATGGCCAAGTTTCAATTCCAAGCTCGCTCATTGAGCGGAAAAATTCAAACCGGTTATATTGATGCCAAAGATGAGCCAGAAGCAAAAGTACGCCTACGCGCCAAACAATTAATGCCGATGACATTGAAGGTCGTTGCCAGCACGAGTAAAAAATCTTCTCAAGATATCAGTGCGCTTGGAGCGATTTTTGCCCCGAGTGTAAAAACGAAGGATTTACAGATTTTTACCCGCCAGTTTGCAACCTTGATCAATTCAGGTATTCCGATTGTTGATGCTTTAAAAATTTTATCTGAATCAACTTCAGATAAATTGATCAAAGAAGCCGTTATTCAAATTAAAGCATCGATTGAAACAGGTAAAAGATTATCAGATTCAATGAAAGCTTACCCGCGTGTTTTTGATGATCTTTATTGTAATATGATTCGCGCCGGTGAAGAAGCAGGTATCATTGATGTGATTTTAAACCGCCTTTCAATTTATTCTGAAAAAAATGAAAAAATTAAAAATCAGATTAAAAGCGCAATGACGATGCCGATCGTGATCGTGTTTGCGGCGATCGCAGTTATTACAGGTATCATTGTATTCATTATTCCGAAATTCCAAGAACTTTACAAATCGAGTGGCAAAGATCTTCCGGGATTAACTCAAATGTTAATTAATTTTTCGGATGCTTTAAGAAATCATTGGTTAGGTATTATTGCCGTAATTGCTATTGCCAGTTATTTCATTATTTCATTTTTTGCGACGAAAGAGGGCCGTCAGGCACTGGATAAATTTTTAATTAACGCCCCAATTATTGGCGATGTTGTGCAAAAATCCAGTGTGGCGCGCTTATCGCGTACCATGTCGACACTTTTATCGTCTGGTATCAGCATGCTTGAATCGATAGATATCGCTGCTAATACAGCCGGAAACTGCGTGATCGAAAACGCTCTAAAAAGTTGTAAAGAGTCGATTTCAGTGGGGCGTCCGTTTCATTTGCCCTTATCAAGACAAAAAGAAATTCCGCAAATGGTTTCGCAAATGGTGGCCATCGGTGAACAAACCGGTGCCTTAGATGCGATGTTAGGTAAAATTGCCGATTTCTATGAGGATGAGGTTGAAAATGCGATTCGTGCCATGACTTCATTAATCGAACCACTTTTAATGATTGTTCTAGGTGGTGCGATTGGTTTTATCTTAGTTGCGATGTACTTACCGATTTTCCAAATGGGAGACACTATTGTTCAATAGAGCTCAAGCCGAACAGTATTTAGCTACCTTAACGGCTCGCGATTGGCGAGCTGTGGTGCTTTTTTTATACTGTGTGCTTTTTCAAATGGCGATCTTATCGCAAGCGCCATTTTTGCAAGTGAATTTTATAATTCATTTTTATGCCGCGGTCTTGTTGTTCTTTGGCCATCATTTGTTGTTGTATTACACCAACAGCAAAAATCATGTGCTGTCGTATATTTTTGATTTTTCGATTTTATTCTATTTAATGGCGCAGCATTCGGTGTTATCAAGCTTTAACCTGATTGTATTGCTGATCTTATTGTTTATTGCCGGGTCTGAGTTACCAAAAAATGCGTCAGTGTTGCTGACGGTCTTTAGTTCGTTGAGTTTATCTTTAGTTAATTTAATGTCGATTCGTTGGGAAGGCATTCAGAATTTATTTACGTTAGTTTTATTTAATTTTTCATTTATAACAGTTTCAATTATTTCGCAGCAATTTCGGTTGCAACTTAAAGACCTACATACTGAATTAAGTGAAGTCGGCCGTAAGTTGCGTTCAAAAGAAGAGTTCTCTGAAATTTTAATCGAACAGATGCCAACAGGTTTAACGGCATTTAATCAAAACAATGATTTGTTGTATGCGAATAAGAACCTAACTGATAGATTAAATTTATCAGTTCAAGATTTACGTACCATTTTTTCGCAGACTCAAGATCGCGTGCAAAGCGAATTTTCTTATTTTAATGCTCAGTTGCAAGAAAAAAAGATCTATGAAGTTAACCAAGCCAGTTACCAAGATGTTTATTTAAACGAAACTGTAAGTTTAATGATGTTAAAAGATGTGACTGAAGTTAAACATCTGCAAGATCAGATGCGCCAACGTGAAAAGCTAGCCGCCATTGGTCAGTTAGCGGCAGGTATTGCCCACGAAATCAGAAATCCCTTAGCCGGCATTAGCGGCAGCATCGAATTATTAACTCAAGAAGCTAAAAATCCAGATGATCAGAAGTTAATGAAGATCATTTTGCGAGAAATTGATCGTTTAAATAATTTAATCACTGAATTCTTAGATTATTCAAAACCTGAAACGCGTCCTGATCAAAAAGTCGATCTAGCGTATGTGATGAATGATGTGATTAATAATATCAAGGCCAGCCCTCAGACGCCTAAACAGCTAGAATTAATTACTAAAGTAAATTCTGGTGTAATATTTGGTTTTTCAGATAAGCTTAAACAGGCATTTTTAAATATTTCGATGAATGCCGTGCAAGCGATGTTAAATATTGAAAGGCCGGTCCTTGAAATTAGATTAGAAACCTTTGGGGATGAAGTGGTTTTATCAGTTAAAGATAACGGTAGCGGAATGCCTGAAGAAGTAAAAAAACGGATTTTCGAACCGTTTTTTACAACAAAACCCAAGGGCACTGGTCTTGGGCTTGCAATTACGCACAAGGTGCTTGAAGGCCATCAGGCGCAGATTCAGATTCATAGTGAAATGGGTACAGGTACAGAATTTATTTTAAAGTTTAAAAGAGCATAAAGACAACTAGGAGATACAGATGAAATCACGCATTTTAGTAGTAGACGACGAAGAATCAATCCGAGAGTTTCTCGAGATCATGCTAAAAAAAGAAGGCTATGAAGTAACCACTGCAGAAGATGGTGCTAAGGCTAAAGAAATTTTAACAAAAAAGACATTTGATATGGTCATTTCTGACATGCAAATGCCGAACGTCACAGGGATCGAATTGCTTCGCCATGTTCGCGAAAGCTACCCTGATTTGGTGTTTATGATCATAACAGCTTTCGGTACAACTGAAACCGCAGTCGAAGCGATGAAGCTTGGCGCTTATGATTATTTAACTAAGCCATTTAAAATCGATGAAGTGCGCTTAAATATCGCTAACGCTTTAAGATCTAAAAACTTAGAAACTGAAGTGCGCGTTCTCAAAAAAGAATTAGTTAAAGAATATTCGTTTCAAAACATGATCGGTAATTCAGATGCTATGCACAGCGTATTTAATTTAATTCAACGCGTGTCGCAAGCACCAACGAATGTTTTAATTACGGGTGAATCTGGTACAGGTAAAGAAGTTATCGCCAAAGCAATTCATTATAACGGCCCGTTAAAGGATAAACCTTTTGTTACAGTCAACTGCGGAGCGATTCCTGAAAATTTAATGGAATCAGAAATGTTTGGTCATAAAAAAGGATCATTCACTGGTGCTATCGCAGATAAAGCCGGTTTATTCGAAGTTGCTGATGGTGGAACTTTATTCTTAGATGAGGTCGGTGAATTACCAGCTTCAATCCAGGTTAAATTACTTCGGGCAATTCAAGAAAGAATTATCCGCCGCGTAGGTGCGGTGGATGACAATAAAGTTGAAGTGCGCATTATAGCCGCGACGAATAGAAATCTTGAAGATATGGTCGCAAAAAGTACATTCCGCCAAGATTTATTCTATCGTTTAAATGTTATCGGTATTAAGTCGCCGCCATTGCGTGATCGTTCAGATGATATTCCTTTATTGGCGAATTTCTTTTTAAAAAAGTATAATGATAAACTAAATAAGCAGATTCATACGATTTCAGTCGAGGCCATGGATGTTCTTAAAAAGTACAATTATCCGGGTAACGTGCGTGAATTAGAAAATATGATCGAGCGCACTGTAGCTTTAGAAGCAGGTTCAACAATTTTACCTGAATCTCTACCGCCAATGGTGAATACAACTTCAGGTCGTAAGATGGCGTCATCAAATGAAATTGAAATTGGTGATGACGGTTTAGATCTTGATAAGGTTGTGGGCCAAATTGAAAAAGAATTATTAATTAAAGCCATTCATGCCTCGAATGGGGTAAAGAAAAAAGCGGCTAAATTACTAAAAATTTCATTCAGATCGATGCGCTACCGTGTTGAAAAATACAGTTTAGGTGTAATGGGTGATGATGAAATGGACGATGAATAATCGTTATTTAAACTTTTTTTTATGTTTAATGTTTGTGAGCCCGCATTTGCGGGCTCAAAGCATTGATCCAGATTTAATTCATGTTATTGAGATCGAAAAAAGTATCCAATTACAAAAAGAAAAAAAGCCTACAGTTTCTGAATTAGAGCTAGGTGTGGGGTATGGCTACGGGATCATTCCAGATTATCCCGCTGCAGATGAATACTCACGCAAGACGGTGCTGTTGCCATTGATCATTTATCGCGGAGATGTGATTAAATCGGATCAAGAAGAAGGCACGCGCGCTGAATTATTTAAATCTCGCGAATTAGAAATTAATTTAAGTTTCGGTGCCAGGTTTAACAGTGACAGTGAAAACAATAAAGCGCGGGTAGGAATGCCCAATCTAAATTACATTTTAGAAACTGGCCCCGGCTTAAATTACAAATTATGGAGACTTCCTAAAGTAGCGTCGCTAACTTTACAGATTCCGTTTCGTTTCACTTTCGAAACTGATTTTCGCAAAACTGATTTTGTGGGTTTTGTTTTTGAGCCCGAATTAAAATTTCAAAGAATAAACTTTTTAGTTCAAAATTTAACAGCGTCAACATCGGTTGCAGTAGAGCTGTTCAGTGAACGTGTGGCAAATTACTACTACCAAGTGGAAAATGTCTACGTCACTGCGGGGCGACCGGCCTATAATGCAAAAGCGGGTTTGGCGTCGATATCGATCGGGCAGAGCTTCCTTTATGAGTACAATCGTTATAATTTTATTTTTGGTGGAAGCCATAGCTATTTTGGCAAATCTGAAAATACAGCATCGCCTTTATACAAAAGTGATACCAACACGTCGGTTTTTGTAGCATTGGCTTGGTTTTTCTATCAAAAAATCAGCGAAAAAGATATTGATACAAGCACACAGCGCTAAAATTTTTAATGTTTGCCTGGCTCAAAAAACAGCGCCTATACTGGCTTGTATGAAAACTCTATTCTTTTCGATTTTATTGATTTCAAACATGGTATTTGCTGCCAGCTCTAGTTTAGAAAAAGTATTAGCTGAGGGTGATATCATCTTCATTCAAAGTCAAACTGACCAAGCTACTGCGATTGCCGAGGGCACTGAATCTATTTGGACTCATGTGGGTATCGTGATTAAAAAAATGGGTGATTGGCATGTGGCTGAATCTGTAGGGCCATTACAAGTGACTCCGCTGAAGTCTTTTATTGGCCGTAGTAAAAGTAAATCCTACAAAGTGATGCGCAATCAAAAGTTTTCGCAAAAAATGTTACCTAAACTTTACATCGCTTTATATAAGTACAACCAACCGTATGATATTTTTTTTGAGTTTTCAGATGATCGAATTTATTGTAGCGAACTGGTTTACAAAGTTTTTCGCGATGTTACGGGTACCCCAGTCGGAAATCTGCAAAAGATCAAAGAATTAAAGCTAGACGGCCCCTATGTGTCTAAACTTATCGAAGACCGCCTAACGGCTATCGGTAAGGAACTTAACCTAGAAGAGCCGATTATTACGCCGGTGGGTCTTCTCGATGACAAAAATCTAACTTTTGTAGACGAGTCGCTTTAAAACCAGCGTAGCATTTCTTTGGCAAAAGGTGCCGTGCTACTTTGCAAAAACTCTTTCACCGCCGTATGATCTTGTGGATCGCGATTTTGACTTAGTTTAAACTTAGCTTCAACAGCTGAAATTTTAAAGCGCAGCCCTACGATAGCTTTAAACATTTGTTTTCTAAAATCTTCGGGTAAGTCATAAGACCAAGTTGTTTCATTCTGCTTTTCAAAATGGGCTACAGATTTTTTCATTAAGGCATCTAAGGCTACGGGAGAATCCGTAATCTCGCAAATTTCTCCTCTGCATTCAATGGCTGTATAATTCCAGGTAGGTACTTGTAGCGCAGATTTATAAATACTTGGAGATATATAACAGTCGGGGCCACGAAAGCTGATGAAAAACTTATCTTTTTCAATAGTTCTCCATTGCGGATTAGCTCGCGCTACATGAGTTAATAAATATAAAGTATCATCTTTATGTTCGATCACGAAGGGTAAATAACTTGTTTGTATTTGTGTAGCATTGTGGCTGACGAGCAAACCTAAAGGGTGACGATTGATGAAACTGAGATGTTTTTCAAGATCTGATATTTGAAAGTGTTTGGGATTATACATACTTATCCAAGTGTTGTGTTAAAGTTAATTTACAATTTGCCCATTCACTATCAAGTATTGAGTAAATACGGTAATCGCGTTTGCGGCCATCAGGCAACAGGGCTGTTTGGCGAAGTTCACCTTCATATTTAGCCCCTAATCTTAAAACCGCGCGCTGCGAATTAAAATTAAGTGAGTCCACGCGAAATTCAACACGCAGACACCCCAGCTTTTCAAAGACATAACTCAGCATTAAAAGTTTAGCTTCGGTATTTACAAAAGATTTTTGAAAATAATGTGAAACCCAGGTTCCACCAATTTCTAAAAAATTATGACGGCGGTTGAAATTCATTAAATTACTTAGGCCAACAGCTTTACCCGTAGCTAAGTCAATCATAGCAAAACAATTTCCGGTCTGTTCATTTCGCGCTTTGATCGCACGTTCAAGGACCATTTTTTGTAAGTCGTCTTTTTTTTGAATGCCCCAATGAATCCCATGCCATGACTGCGGATGAAGTAGATTTTCAGCTAGGCTATGTAAGTGATCAAGGCTTGCAGGTTCTAGTTTTAGTTTGCGACCAGTTAAAGTGGCAGGGGCAGTCCAGATATCGGTAGAATTTTTCATGACTCTATGATATAAAAAAAGTGGTCTATTAAGAATAACCAGATTTAATTTTATAATTAGACCAGTTTGAGGGTTAAATGCAACGTACTTCAAAACAGCAGAAAATCTATAACTACTTTGTTGATAATATTAAAAATGGCGTTTTACAAAGCGGCGAGTATTTGCCTTCGACCCGTGATCTGGCAAAGCTATATAAGTGCCATCGGTTTACCGCGATGACGGCCTTACAAAATTTAGTGGCTGAAGGTTGGGTTGAAAGCTTGATCAAGAGTAGGTACCGCGTTTCAGAAAAAGTGCCGGTGACTTATTCAAAAAAATCGAACGACGTTTTAAAGCCAACAGGTGTTTTTAAAGTAGCCCGGTCTAAGCCCGATCATTTTACCGAGCGTGATAAATACCGTTTAGAGTTTTGGGGTGGACAGCCAGATTTGCGCCTTTTTCCTAAAGATGAATTTCGCCGTATTTTATCAACCACCCTAGAAAAAGCAAAACCAGAACTTCTAAACTATGGCCATATTGATGGCTTAGATTTAGCGAAAAAAGAAATTTCTGGCTACTTACGCCGTACTCGTAATTTGTTAAATAAAGAATTTATCATCACCAATGGCTCACAAGAAGCTTTGCATTTAATTGCCCAAACATTCATTAAGCCAGGTGATTGTATTGGTGTAGAAGCTAAGGGTTATCCTCCGGCGTGGCATCTTTTTGAATCTTTAGGCGCTAAGCTTGTTCCGCTTGAAGTCGATAGCGAAGGTTTAGTGACCGATACCCTCGAAAAAGTGATCACCACGAAAAAAATCAAAATGATTTACACGACACCGTTACATCAGTACCCAACGACGGTCAGTTTAAGTCCGCGCCGCAGACAAGCCCTGATTCAGCTCTGTGAAAAATATCAAATTCCTATTTTAGAAGATGATTATGACTTTGAATTCCATTATGCAGGGCCTCCGCCAGCACCGCTATCGACTGAAACGAGTTATGGTATTTACATCTGTAGTTTTTCGAAAGTACTCTTTCCTGGAGCACGGTTAGGCGTAATTGCCTGCGATGAGGAGATCAGGGAACATCTGATCTATCAAAAGTATTTAGTGAGTCGTCAGACAGATTGCCTAGCGCAATTAGCCCTAGCTGGATGGATTAAAGATGGTGGTTTTGAAAAGCATTTGCGGCGCACGCGTCGCTGTTATGAAAAGCGTAAAGAGCATCTTGAAGATCATTTACAGCAATTAGCAGAAATACATCCGATGAGTTGGAATTCACCAACCGGAGGAATGTCAATCTGGGTTAATTTTCATATAGATACAAAAAATCTAGCTGAGGCTGCCAAAAAGCACGGTGTGTTTTTTCAACATGAGCAGACGATGGATTACCGTGATAAACCCGGCGAGCATTTGCGCATAGGCTTTGCCGCAGTTAACGAATCAGAAATTAATCAAGGCGTGCTGGTTTTACGTAAAATTTTGGGCTGATTTACTTTTTTATCAAATCTTGAATCATCTTATAGACAATATTCATTTGAACTGAATTTTTGTTGGCGTAATCAGCTCCGGTATATCCCCACCAATCCCAGCAAGCATTTGGGTTTCCTAAAAAATAATTTTTTGTAACTTGTGGGTATAAAACAATAATGTTGTTGGATTCAGCCCAGTCATTAAAACCTAATTTATGTAAATAATCATCGCCGATATCTTGACGGCTTTGCAAACAGCCATGAAACGCCACATGCAGCGAGCACTCTTCGCCAAGTTGGCAGCGAGTTGGCACGTAGACGGCCGCCGTATCTGACATCGAAATTTGTGCGCCAAATTTAGCTGCGAAAAAACTAGATTGCGAATAAGGTAATAAATTTTTCGCAATTTCATTTTTTTTATTTTCAAGCGCGCCGTAGAAAAAACTTAAAATTTCGTAGGCTCCATCATAGTTACAGTTACTAATAAAAGGAGCTGAACGGGGAGATGAGCATTTGTTGCCGTAATTAAGAGTTGGAAAGGCATGTCCCATTTCAATAGATTTATTATATTT
This sequence comes from Bdellovibrionota bacterium, assembly GCA_040386015.1. Taxonomy (GTDB): domain Bacteria; phylum Bdellovibrionota; class Bdellovibrionia; order Bdellovibrionales; family Bdellovibrionaceae; genus Pseudobdellovibrio. Next base: position 217,343 of record JAZKGG010000001.1, read on the forward strand.
AATATTTTCAGTTGGCACGTTAAGCTTTAAGTAAAGCTCTTCTACTTTATCAACAACGGGAGTAAAAACTACATCATCGAATTTTCCTGATATCAAAAAAACTTTTGTTTTCGCAATGTTTTCGAAAGAATCGATTTTTTTACTTTTACTTAAGTTTAAGATATCTAGGTGGGTTTGATCTACAGAAGTTTGTAGACCAGAAATTTTCATACAGCTATTCATTGCTGTATTTAGACTTCCCCGCGAGCAATTGTAACTGCCACCCGCGATCATTGCCACACCCCCGGTCAAAGTTTGAGAATACGTCACCTGCATTTGATGCGCGAAAAAAGCTCCCGCAGAAATGCCTGACAGCGAAATTTTATTAGGATTAACATTATAAGCTAAGGCTGAAAATGAAACCGTCAAAATTGAGAAAAACGTGACTAGAAGTTTTTGGGTTAAGCTCATGGCAGTCAGTCATAGGTTGGGAGGGTCTATAAAACAATCATTAACACGAATAGCCAATTGTCTAGGCAACGCCAGACTAAAGTCGCCTTGATTTCACCCTGTTTTCTGTCGATATGAGAGGTGTGAAATACATCTTTGGTTTCGTATTATTTATTTCTATTGCCGCTACGGCTCAGGTGCCCGCGCCAGTTCAACCTACTCCACAGCTTGATATTTATTTGCGTCAGATGTACGCGCAAAATTTGGCCCAGCAACAACAGCAGCAGCTCCAAACGGCTACGATTAACCCAGGAGACCGCTTACGGGTGTTGCAAACTATAAATATGGGCAATCAACAGTATGTGGTGCAGTTTGTGCCACAATCTGGGCCTAACATGGGCCAAACAATGTGGGCTTCACAAAATATGCAAAGCCCTTTATTTAATTTTTTCAATGCGATGGGCACGACGACAAAATTTCCTGATCGTGCTAAACGAATGGAAGCCCGCGAACCAATCACGGCGTTTCGCTCTCCAGCCCCAGAAGAGCGTGCTGAGCCGGCCAGATCTGCAATCGATACGATGAACGCGGCCACGGAGAAATTAAATGATATTAAAAATCCGCAGAAAATAGCCGACTGTCTTGAGTGTATCACTGATCCAGTGCCGACACTAACCGCTGGTCCAATCAGCGGCAAAGGCACTATTAAAACCAGTGCTAGCGGTCAGATGAAAGAAGATTTAAACGCAGATATTAAATGCAGCTACGGTGGCGAGGTCGCGGGCGGCATTCGCGTAACGTTCGCAGCCACAGTTGAAGTTAAAATTACAAATAACAAAGTGACGTCGTTTAAGTATGTGGCAACAGATGGTAAAAAAAGTTGTGTTGTCGACCTAGCAAATTATCCACAAAAGAAAATTGGCAATACGACAAATGTGATTTTAGAACATGCGAACAAAAAAACTTTCGTAGCTATTTACCCGAAAAACAGCTCTCCAGATCGCAAAAACCCGTCAGTGAGTATCGGTGTTAGTTTCTATCCCGATGTCTGCCCTCAAATGAATGAAAAGTACTTTATGCAGATCGAAGCCGACCCAAAAACCGGGACTTGCCGCTAATTTTTTAATTTTTTTGGTAAAAACAAGCTTAAAACCAATGGGTTGGCTCTAAATATTTTTGCCAGCCATTGTAAACTATTCAAGTCATTGCGCTAAATAACATTTTATTATATACACCAGGCATGACTGAATTTTTTGAGTTAGGCCAATATTTAAGAGAAATGCGTTTAAGTTCTAATTTAACCCAAGCTGAATTGGCTGAGAAATTAGGAAACGTGCATGTCCAGTTTATTTCAAATTGGGAGCGTGGCTTATGTGCGCCACCAAATCACTGTTTTCAAAAACTGATTCAGATTCTTGATTTGAATCGCGAGAAACTAGTTAAAGTGATGCTCGCAGATTCTAAAAAAATTATTAGCGAAAAAGTTTTTAGTAAACCGAAAACTACAAAGAGGTCTGTGTGAGTATGAACGTATCAAACGCCGCTCTAGACATAAAGTTTACTCCTGTTGAATTATCGCTTTTAGCTGATTTACAAAGACTGGCTCAAGTCGTAAGACTTCAAGGTTATCCTTGCAGAGCCTATTCTCCGAAATCTATCATAACTTTAAAGACACTACCCTTAGACAAAAAAGAGCTTTTAGCTAAACAGCTTCGAAGCGTTTTAAATATTGTCATATCCACTCCTGAAACAGAACCATCATCTTCAGATCATCCAGAGCGTTGTTATGTTGAACAAGCTTTGAAAATGTATGATTTAGAATTACGTGATGATTACTGGGGTAAATTAGAAAAAGATGATGTCATCGAAATGTATAACTCAGAGAACATTCAGCTTTTTAGAACTTTTAATTTTTTTAAAATTTCATCGTATTCACTTTTAGATTTATTGACGAATGAGTGGTACCATCTTTGGGAGCGTCCGTCTTTTGTTATGGAGGCATTAATTCAAGCGGCTGGCGAGATGATGGAAGGCAAAATGCAAAAAACATCTCAAATCAAAGCTGCTCGTCATATCCTAAAAGAAATTTATCACGATGATTCAATCGATTTTAAATGTTCATCGGTTCTAGTTGAACCTGGCATGGCTTGTCCTTTATACGAAAAAGGATCAAACGAAGTTAAAGGCTTTCTGTTTTCTTTGCGTGGCAAAGTGATTGGTTACGATAGCGAAGCCGATAAGATTGCAATAATCTAACAAAGGCTGCTAAGCCGCATTTTTTTTGCGGCTTGGTATTGGCACAATCACCTCGGCAAAAGGCCGCTGACGTTGGCTCTGCATCCAATTTTGAGTGACTAAATTTATATTCTCTTTTTCCTGCAACAAAAGCTTATGCGCTCGATCCAGTTGATGCCATGGCAGGTCTGGAAACAAATGATGTTCAGTGTGATAATTCATATTTAAAACCACATGTTTTTCTAAAGCTGGCGCTAAATACCAAGTGCGCGTGATATCCTGTTGATCCCAGGCGGCTGGATGGTGACTAGCATCGTCGTCAGAATACATTCCGAAATGTTGCGGCACGATCATATCTTCATAGATTCGAAAATACAGACCAACCCCAACAAAACAGATAACCACATTTATTAAATTTAATTGCGAAAAGGCAATAATGTAAGTAGTTAAAGGAACTATAAGACTCAATGTGTTTTCTAAAGATTTTTTTCCTTTTAAGCAGTAAATCCAAAAACCTAAGTGTTGTAAAGCTGCAAGTAATGGAACTCCAGATTTCCAGGTCGACTGGATCAAACGTTTTTTAAAAGAAGAACTTTGTTCATAACTTTTTATAATCGAAAAAGTGGGATCCTGTTCAAGGTTTCCTGTCCAGTAATGATGTTTTAAATGAGCCACTTTCCAAACAGCATAAGGTGTTAGGCAAAATGCGCCCGAGATGATTCCGATAACCTGGTTTGTTTTACTGCTTGGGTGGCTTAAGCCGTGAACCGCCTCATGTAAAATTGAAAATTGGCGAAACATAAAAATCGGAATCAGAAAAACGTTGATGATTGCATAGGATGTTTGAAACAAACCAAACATACTTGCAAGCAAGGTAAAATCAAAAGCGATTTGCTTCCAAAAAAAATGTCTTTGGAATTTAAAATTAAGCTTTTGACGTAAATTTTTATAAGTAATTTTGTTCACGGTAATTTTAACCTGTTTTTTTGCTAAATTTAATATTTTGTAAGCTATAAGGAGCTGTGTGCTTAAATTTTTCGATCGACTCGAAAATATTTTCGTTAACAACAATTTTGTTCTGCCATAGTTCATCGATGAGGGGGCGTAACTCATGATCGCGATGTTTTAATAAGTTAGCCTTATGAAAAGAGATTAAATCAATTTGGATGCCGAAGCCCCAAGAAATGTCTTGCGCGATGGGAACGGCACCCCATTTGTAAGCTGCACCATGCACATTGCGATCTCTACGCGGAGTCGCTAGTGTTGCGTCGGCATTTGACTGCAACGTGATTTCAGAGATCACTCCACCCATTAAATCTTTTAGTGAAACCCCTAAGCTTTTTTGCCGAAATGTAGGCAGTACGCCTAAATTACCGCAAATCAGTAGGCGCTGACCGATTTTTGCCGCAGCCTTACGGTGAATCTCGCTCCACTGAGTAAAGAAAGAATCATCCTGTGTAGTCACAAGGCTTGCATCTGCATGACGAAATAAAATGAAGGCAATGCACTCATTGTTATGAAAAATCGCCGCGACGAAATCCTGACGGGTAAAGCTATCGGATTTTAAGTCTTCGTGGTCTTGGTGGTGTTTTGCTTCGCCATAAGCAGCGGTCCATACTTGATGCCAGCAACTATAAATTTTTTGAAACAAAGACCTATACTTTATTTCAGGATCTCGAACCGGACAAAGCACGAGCTGCAGATCAACGTTCTGATTGTGCATTCACTAACCCCTTGTGATTTTAATCTTCATTTAGGTTATGTAAAGCAACAGTGACTGTAAATATAAATGCTATTTTATTTACTTTTGAAACGTTTTTATTTAACGAAACACGCCTTAGACTGAGAAAAAGCGAATTTGTCTTAAAATAGGACGTTGTTTTTCAAATTTAAGTCGATAATTTAAATACATTCAAATAGCGCAGCCAACTGCGGGATTCACACCTTAAGGTACGGTTTCGAAAGAACCGTCTCTTTTTTTTGACTGAAAAGTAAGCTAAAACTCATAAAATGGCTTAAATTTCAGCTCGTTGACAGGGTGTTGTATTTAAGTGAACTTATGTTCTGAATGAGAGTAAAAAAAACGGTCTGGATAGATTTTTCTCCTCTGCAAATTGATGTAATGATCGCGCAGCTGTATTTGGCAAAAGACCGTTTTGAATTGCATGTTATTTCTACTGAAGAAGTCGTGAACGGCTTACCTAAAGACCTCGTAGAAGCTGGACTAATCAAATCTGCGACCATTTTACCAAAAGATTCAAAATTCAAAGCTATAGTAACTGCTTTTAAGAAAATTAAAGCCATTGATGCTGATTATGCCGTGATGAACGACGGGCAGGGGCAGTCGGTTAAATGGTTATCGCTTTTAGGGTTATTTTTACAAACTGAGTTTATCGGAGTTCACCATAACGCAGATAAATTTATTTTCGGAAGCCTTACACAAAGTTTAATTAATTTTAAAATTAAAAAATATTTTGTTTTAGCTGATTACATTATAAAAAATATTAAAGGCAAAGTTTCAGATAAGTTTAAATTTTCTTCATTTTACATCAATATGACTGATTATAAATTAAAGAAAAACGAAGACCCAAATGAATTAAAAATTGCAATTCCTGGTTTTGTCGAATTTCATCGCCGTGATTATTCAGAGCTCATCGAAAACTTAACCAGTGGTTCTGAAAAGCTAGCAGACAATGTTAAATTCGTCATTTTGGGCAACGCCGGCAAAAAAGATGGCAAAGAGCTCATCGAAAAAATTAAAAGGGCACGTTTAGAGAAGAACTTTTTTTTCTACGACCATTTTGTTCCACAACGCGAAGTTTACAGCCAAATCGACTCAGCAGATTTGTTAATGACCCTGATCGGCCCAAGAAATAAATATTTTGATTTATACAAAAAATATAAAATTTCAGGCACCTATTCACTATCAATACTGATCGAGCGCCCCTTATTGCTTCATAAAACCTATTCAGATGAATCTGAGTTTAACGACTGGGCTTTGTATTATGAGCCAGAAAACTTAGTAAAAAAATTAAATCAGTGGGCCAAAGATAAGGCCGAAGTTAAAACTATTACCAAAAAAACGATAGAAAAATTTAGACAGATGTTTAAAGGCCAAAGCCAAAAGTATTGTGATTTTATATCGCAATAGATTGAAGTAAAAAATATGAGAGATTTTAAAGAAATTTTTAAAGCCTATGTAAATAAAAATGAATCCCTGTTCAAAGGCAAAACCGTGGTCGATTTTCCGGCAGGTTCAGGTGTGATTTCTCAATATTTAAATGAAAAAGGCTGGGGTATCAAAGTTTTACCTTTTGATTTATTTCCAGAATTTTTTAAATACACGGGCCTAAAATGTATTAAAGCCGATGCTATGGCAGGGCTTCCGTTAGAAAAAAACTCTGTCGATATGATTTTATGCCAAGAGGGTATCGAACATTTTTCAGATCAGTTAAAAAGTTTAAAAAATTTCTCACAAATTCTTAAAATGGGTGGAACACTCATTGTGACCACGCCCAATTATTCTAACATTGTCGCCAAGCTTAGTTATTTATTGACTGAATCTGAAAGATTTAATCGCTATATGGCGCCGAACGAAGTTGATTCAATTTGGTTAAATCAGAACGTCAAAGATAACGAAATTTATTTAGGCCATGTGTTTTTAATCGGTATCCAAAAGTTACGCCTGATGGGAAAGCTTACAGGCTTTAAAATCAAAAATATTCATTTTTCAGAATTTAAATTCAGTGCGTTCTGCTGGTTTGTGGTTTTTTATCCATTTATCGTTCTTTCAAATGTAATCACGTACTTAAAAAATGCGCGTAAAAACCCATCAGCAAAAGAGGTTTATCGCCAAGTTCTTAAATTAGCTATCAACCCAAAAATCTTAATTGATGGCTCTTTAGTGGTAGAATTCGAAAAAGAATTAGAAGTCGACCAAGTGGTAGGCCAACTTCGAAAAACCGGAAGTTTCGATGTAGAAACTTAAAATTTGGTGGCTCGGGTCGGAATCGAACCGACACGGGATTGCTCTACAAGATTTTTGAGTCTAGCGCGTCTACCAAAGCCGTTTCCAATTGCAAGTTTAGACCAGATCCGTATGCTACTACTATGGGAATCTTCATAACCTTAGCTACCTTTTTGATGTGTACACATGCGCACGCTTTTCCACAGAATGGGACCGAGGATTTAATCTTAGCTCAATCGGGGCAGGACGTAAAAAGCGCTGATTATCCTATCAAAGTTTGCATCGGCAAGCTCGGCCCAGCGCCAGTCTCACAAAAAGAGAATTCCGATGTGTTATGCAAAGTTCAAAAAAATTTTCTCCTAAAGAATGTTTGAAGCCTAAGAAAACTGCAGTTAACGTTCAAAGCGTCTTTGTAAATCAGAAGCATGAACTTAAACCCGGTAACGTTGCCTATCTTAAACTACATGAATATTCGTTCGCATTTGGTGAGGACAGTGCGACTCGAGACTTCTCAAAAACAAAAGAGGCTACGTTTTTAATTTATACGCCAGCTGGCGGTGGCTTTGCTATCGACGCGGTTAAAGCTTGTCGTGGAAGATCCGAACTATAACGAGTCCAGAAACGACAAAATCCTAAACTCAGAAGTTTAAAGTTTGTCCCGATTAGGCCTTTTAAGTGCAAGTAACGAAACAGGAATAACTGGTGGCTCGGGTCGGAATCGAACCGACACGGGATTGCTCCCACAAGATTTTGAGTCTAGCAAGTCTACCAATTTCATCACCGAGCCACCGACAATCATAGACATTGAGATGTTCTAACTTAATGGTACGAACCCGTGCGTTCAAGTATTTTTTTCAAGGATGTCAGAATCATCGTCACCTTCTTTCATGTCATCTAAATACTGTTTTATGGGACCTCGCGAGTGAAAAACCAGTTGTTACAGGCAGTTACAATAATTGTCAGTGGTTTAGAAAAAGCTACATTTATTGGCACTTAGGTTGCTAATTTGATTCTCTGTAGTAAAAAGACAGAGAATCAAAAAAGGATCAGGGGAGTATATATGAAACTATCACTAACTATCGCCGCTGCGATTTTAGTAAACTTAATGTTTGCTGAAATGGCAAAAGCTCAATCGTCTGCAGCTAATGAATTAAATGCTGAAGTCGATTCAGAAATCGAACAGATGTATCAACAACAAAATACATCGAACAGAAACGCACCCACGGCAGACGCAAGCGCGGCTACTGGAGCGGTCGTTACACAAACAGTTGTAGTGCCTCAGCAACTACCTGCTGTGCAGAAACAACCAGAAACAACAGTTGAAGGTTCGCCACTTAGCAACTCACGTGCAGATAGTATTCGCCGTGGTCGCCAGGAAGAAGAATTAAGAACTGAATCAAAAATTGTTGAAAAGCTTGAGCAAAGTCGTATGGAAGACGAGAAAAAACGCGCATCAATTTTATTCGGTGATAAGTTTGATGCTCTTCAAAACCAACAAGCTCAGCCAGTGCAAGTGCAACAAGTTGCTCCGGTGCAAGCTCCATCATCTCAAGTTCAGCCTATTATTAACCAAAACGAAACTTTAACTCGCGATGCAGTTCGTGAAGAAGTTCGTGCCGCTTTAACTGAAGATGATAAAGCAATTATGCCGTCTTTAGAACAAAAGTACTTCACTGCTAACGCAGGGATTGGTCAATACCCTGATATCGAATCAATACAAGGTAATTATGCACTAGGTGCTGGTTTCGGTACTCGCTTTGATTACTTCTTAGTTGAAGGAGCATTTTTATATTCAAACTACACATTAGATGCGAAATACGTAGATTCATTCTACAACGTTCGTTCAGCTAACTTTGATATGAACCAATACCAAGGTATCATCTCAACTAAATACCAATTAATCGGTGGCTTTGTTCGTCCAGTGGTTGGTGGTTTAATCGCTTACTCATACAGACAGTATGTTGCTAACAACAACACATCTTACGGTACAGCAGGAACTGAATTCGGAACATCACACGCGATCGACTTAGGTTTAATCGCAGGTATTGATTTAGAATTTAACGATAAAATGTCAGCAGGTTTTGATCTTAAGTACATGTACAACATGTCGAACAAAATCAGTGGAGCTACTGCGGCGGGTTCAACTCCGGTTGAGCAATTGCAATACTTCACAACAGGTTTATTCGCCCGCGTAAATTTCTAATTATACACGAATTACTACCTGAAACTATGACCCACATCTTCGTTGAGATGTGGGCTTTGTTTTTCCGGCCTTATATCAGATGGGGAATATGAATGAAAAAAATTGCAATTCAATTTGTTGTTACTTTAGTTTTTTTAACAGGCTCGGCAGCCTTTTCTAATACAAACAAGTCTATTACAATTAAAGAAAAGTACAGCGGTCGGAGCCAAATTTATACTGAAGTAGGCAATCACGTAGGACACTGGCAGACAGGCGTCTTAATTTCTACAGAAACAGCATCCATCTATAGAGATTCAGAAGGCTATATTAATTATTTTGCTGCAGGAAAAATGACAGTTCAGTTTGACGAATCTGTCACCGAAGCAAAAGCTCTTTCTATGATTCAAAATATGGGCTCAAAAATAATTAAAAAACAAAGAACAAAGGGATATTACACTATTTCTATTCCAGCTCATCTCACGCTTTTTGAAGCGGTAGAAGCTTATAATAACATTCCTGTTGTTCGTTTTTCCGAGCCCAGCGAACTGATTGTAGAAAATGGTCCAGACTCTTTAGTTGCAGTTAACCAGTCAACAGACATCACTGACAAACAGTGGCATTTGAATAACTCTGGCCAAAACGGACCCCCTGGAGCTGACATAAAAGCCCATAAAGCTTGGGAAGTCACTCGAGGCAGTAAAGATGTGGTCATTGCGATTATTGATTCTGGAGTTGATTTGAATCACCCAGATTTGATCAATAAGCTTTTGCCTCAACCAGCCGATGCTGATTGGAATTTTGAAAATGATTCTGACAAACTTCCATATGAATCTTATGATGATCATGGAACGTCGGCCGCAGGCCTTGCAGCAGCAGAAACAGGTAATAAAATTGGTGGAGACGGTGTTTGCCCGGAATGCCTTATTATGCCTATTAAAATTAACATGCTTACGGGAGAAAATCAGAACCGTGCCGATGCGATTAATTATGTTGTAGACTATCAACTTAACCATCCACACATTAGAATAGTTATTAATTTAAGTTGGCGCATGTCGAGTGGAGATTTTCAAGCTGTTAGAGCTGCTGTCGATCGAGCTGCAGCAAATAATATTCCAGTCATTGCGGCCTCAGGTAATCTTGCCGGAGCGATTGACTATCCAGCAAAATACGCTTCAGTCATTGCTATTGGAGCGTCGAGCCCTTGCGACGAATTAAAATCATGGATTTCTTGTGACGGCGAAGATTATTGGGGATCAAATTTTGGTCCTGAGCAGTTTATAGTAGCTCCAGGTGTCTTTATGGGGACAACTACAGTCCTCGGCGGATATACTTTATCCTTCAATGGAACTTCGGCGGCAGCACCTGTCGTAGCTGGCGGTGTTGGATTGATCCTTTCTTTAAATAAAAATTTAACTTTAGAAAATATTCGCGAAGTGCTTAAAGCCACTTCTGATGATGCTGTTGGAAAGGTTCCCGATCTTATAGGCCATGACGAAAAGATGGGGTGGGGAAGATTAAATCTTGAGCGCGCCGTTAATTTTGTTAAGACATACTTTCCTATGGCGTTATGACTAGTCATACCAACGGTTAGCTTTTAAGATATCTGTATGTTCATACGCCTATTGTTTATTTCGACATTTTTTTTGATGAGTTTTGCACAATCCGCGCAAAAACCAAGTGCTGCGGTGGTGGTCGTTGATGAGCTGCTGTTTGATTTAAACGGCGACGGGCAAACCGCTTACGACTTTAAGATTTTTGAAGATGTTGCAAAGCCTATGGAACGCTACTTCTCGGCGAGTGTACTTAAGGAATTTCAAGGCAGTGCTGAGTTTTATTTATTTAGCTGTCTGGCGTTGCATGAAGCAGATCAATTAGATATTCAAGCTGATCCCGAAAAAGTTGAGCTCTTTTTGCAGAGCTATAAGTTTCCTGACAATGCAAAAAAAGCCGAAGCGATTAAGGTTGAAATCAGAAAACTATTTCGTGTTGCAGAGCTTGTGACGATCAAAGAACGCCAACTGCAAAGCCGCCAGGCGATTATCACCTGGCTTGTGGTTTTAAAGCGCAAGTATTCGTTGGGGTGGAAGTCTAATGACTTTAAAAGTCGCATTGCCTTCGGAATATAAAGAGCTCACGGAACTGTTTTTTGAAGTGTATGCTTCGGTAAACAACAAGGCTGAATTCAATTGGCCTATTGAAAACATCCAAACTGAGCTTGTGTTGTCAGCATTTTTAATCTGTCGTGATGAGGATGACCGCATCTGTGGTTTTCTTTCTTACCGTAATAATGAAGATGTTTATGAGATCATGGCGCTAGGAACAGCGCTCTGGGCACGTCGTAAAAGCGTTATGAGCTTGCTTTTGCGTGAATTACAGGACAATAGTCGCAAAGCGTCTAAGCCCATTGTGCTCGAGGTTCATAGTCATAACCTAAAGGCCATCAATTTATATCAAAAATTAGGATTCAAACAAATCGGTGTACGCAAAGCCTACTACATGGATCGCAGTGATGCTCTGACTTATCAGTATATACATATATAGATTGCCATTCTTGCGACTATTTGATAGCTTAAAGAGGAATTGGGCCCTAAGCCCAATTTTTTTTTGCCTCAGCTTAGTGCTAACGAAAAAGACCCATTGAGGTCTTTTTTTGTTTCAAGGAGGGGGTGAAAAAATAAAAGTTAAAAGGAATCGTTAGTTGGAACAAAAGCAAATGACCCGACAAGAGCCATGGATTAAAAAACTTGAGAATATAGTCACCGATATCACCCTTAAACAGGGATGTGAACTTTACGATGTCGAAGTGGTGGGGGCTGGCAACGCTCGTGTTATAAGAATCTTTATCGATAAGTCAGCTGAAGCTGGCGGTGTCGGAATCGAAGATTGCTCTAATGTAGCTCGCGAACTTAATCAAATTTTGGATGTTGAAGGCGGCGAGGAAGTAGTTCCTGGTGGCGCTTATAGTTTAGAAGTTTCAAGCCCAGGTCTTGATAGACAACTAAAAACAAAACGTCACTTTGAAAAAGTCGTGGGTCAAAAGATTTTTGTTCAATTAGATCAAAATCTTGGAACGCTCGGAGCAAAAGAAAAAGCGATAGAACTGACAAAAAAGTTTGAAGAAGTTTTAAAAGTGGTTGAAGGCGAAAATTTAGTTTTCGATTTCAGACAAGAAACAATCAAGGTTCCGATGAACTTGGTTCAAAAAGCAAAGTTAGTATTTGATTTTAAAGAGACAAAAGGTCCTAAGAAGAAGTAATTCTTTTGGGAACATTAAGAGAGGGTAAAATGGCAGATAATGTATTAAACATAAACGATCTTTCAAAAGTTATCGATCAAGTTGGAAAAGACAAAGGTATCGATAAAGCTGTTATCGTTGATGCTGTTAAACAAGCGATGCTTGTTGCTGCTAGAAAAAAGTACGGCACTTACCGTGAAATCGAAGCGCAATACAACGAAGAAACTGGCGAAGTTGAATTATATGAATTCAAAGAAGTTGTTTTACGTGAAAAATTTATCGATGAAGAAGTTGAAATCCCTCTTGATGAAGCTTTAAAACTTGATCCAGGTGCACAATTAGACGATTCAATTGGTATTAAATTAGAATCTGGCGATTTAGGTCGTATTGCAGCTCAAACTGCTAAACAAATTATTTTACAAAAAGTTCGTGATGCTGAACGCGAAATCATTTTCTCTGAATTTGAAGAGCGTAAAGGTGAAGTGGCTTCTGGTATCGCACGTCGTGTTGAAAAAGGCGCGATTGTTGTAGATCTTGGTCGTACTGAGGCCCACATCCCACCTCGCGAACAAATTCCTGGCGAAATTTTCAAACCAGGTGATCGCATTCAAGGTTACTTATCTGAAGTTCGTCAAACGACTCGTGGTCCGCAAATCATCATGTCACGTGCGGATTCGCGTTACTTAATTAAATTATTCGAAATGGAAGTTCCAGAAATTTATGACGACATCGTTGAAATTATGTCAGCGGCTCGTGAACCAGGACAACGTGCTAAAATCGCCGTTCGTTCTAATGACAATTCAGTTGATCCAGTAGGAGCTTGTGTTGGTATGAAAGGTTCGCGCGTACAAAATATCGTTCAGGAATTACGTGGCGAAAAAATCGATATCGTTTTATGGGACGAAGACGTTACACGTTTTGCATGTAATGCCTTAGCTCCAGCTGAAATTGCGAAAGTTTACTTAGATGAAGAAAATAAAGAGATGGAAATCGTTGTTCCAGATTCTCAATTATCTTTAGCGATTGGTAAAAAAGGGCAAAATGTTCGTTTGGCTGCAAAATTAACTGGTTGGAAATTAGATATTATTTCTACGACGTCTGTGCAATCACGTACGGCTGAGTCGATTTTCAATTTAATGTTAATCCCAGGCATGAACGAAACTATGGCACAAAACATCTTACAATCAGGCTTTGGTTCTTTCCAATCATTAGCAAAAGCTACTGCAGAAGAAATTATGACTATCCCTGGTTACGAAGATCAAGACAAAGCACAGAAATTAGTTTCTGATGCTGCAGCATTAATTGCGAAGTACAAAGAGCAAGGTTTGCCTGTTCCGACTTCTCCGCAAGCTCAAGCTGCTAAAGAAGCCGGATCATCGGTTAAACAAAGAGCAGAAGATCAGTTAAAAGCTGAATTATCTAAGCTAAAATCGGACGAGACCTAATTAGGTCTCGTCTAGAAGAAGAAAAAAGGTACTAACGCGTGAGTAATCCAAAAGTTTTTGAATTCGCAAAAGAAGTCGGGATGACCCCATTAGCTTTGATGGACAAAATCAAAGAATGGCATTTACCGATTAAAAATCACATGGCTGAACTTGAGCCAGATGTATTGGCCACATTAAAGGCTAAACTTTCTGGGCCAGCTGAGTCTGCGGCAGATGATAAACCAAAAAAGACAGCGACTAAAAAAGCCGCTGCTCCGAAAGCTGCTGCTGCGCCAAAAGCGACTGCGAAAAAAGCAGCTGCCTCAGTTGAAGCCCCGGCTGCTGAAGCACCGAAATCAAATGTGATTCGTCGTAAAACTAAAGAAGCAGAACCAGCACCTGAAATCAAAGCACGCGTGATTTCAAAACCTGAAGATGCTGAAGTTGTTGAAGCTGAAGTCGCTGAAGTCGCAGCACCAACACCTGTGGTGGCGGCTGAAATTAAACCTGAACCCAAAGCTGAAGTTGTGGCAGCGCCGGTTGCGGCTCCTGTTGCGCCAACAGCCCCTGCAGCTCCCGCGGCTCCGACGGCTCCCGTAATTGCGCGTAAAAAAGAAGTTGCAATCGGAGATAGCGGTGTAGCAAGTTCTACAGCTGTCGCTTCAAGAAGAAATATCATTGGCCGCATGGATCTTAGCCGTGTGCAAGCTCCTCCAGGAGCAACTAACACGGGTGGATACCAAGGTAATCGCCCTCAAGGTCAAGGTGGTTACACGCCTCGCCCTGGTGGTGCCGGCGGTGGCGGATTCTCTGGCCCTCGTCCTGGTGGCGCTAGTGCCGGAAGAAATATTCGTCCGGGCTTCGTCGCTCAACAAACTATTCCTGATGCACCACCGACTCCCAATTTTACTGAAGATTCAAGACGTGATCGCGATAAAAAATCACGCACGTTCTCGCAAGCCACTGGAATCTCAGCTAAAGAAAAAGAGCAAGAATCACTTGTATCAAGCTTTAACGCTGTTGAATTTCGTAAGCGTGAAATGGTTTTCCAACCTAAGAAAAAATCAGCGGTGTTAAACCGCGAGGCTTTAAAAACTCAGATTACAAAACCAAAAGCTTCTAAACGAGTTTTAAAAGTTAACGGAAAAATTAAATTAGGTGATATGGCTGCAGAGATGGGCTTAAAAGCCGCTCAGCTAGTTAAAGTTTTAATGAAAAGTGGCGTAATGGCCAATGTGAATACTGATTTAGATTTCGATACAGTGGCATTAACTGTTGGAGATTTCGGTTGGGAAGCAGAAAACGTATTTAAATCAGCTGAAGATGTTGTTGTTGAAAAAGCATTCATCGGAGCTGAAGCAGATATGATCATTCGTCCACCGGTCGTGACTGTTATGGGTCACGTCGATCACGGTAAAACATCATTACTTGATGCTATCCGTTCTGCAAAAGTGGCTGCTGGCGAAGCCGGTGGTATTACTCAGCATATCGGTGCGTACTCGGTAACAGCTCCAGATGGATCTTTGATTACTTTCTTAGATACTCCGGGCCATGAAGCGTTCACAGCAATGCGTGCGCGTGGTGCCAATGCGACTGACATCGCGATTATCGTTGTTGCTGCAGATGATGGTATGATGCCACAAACTGCAGAAGCGATTAACCATGCAAAAGCTGCTGGTGTTCCTATGATCGTAGCTGTTAATAAAATGGATAAGCCAGGCGCAAATCCAGATCGTATCAAACAGCAATTAACAGAGCTTGAAATCGTTCCTGAAGAATGGGGCGGTAACACGATCTTTGTTGAAGTTTCTGCATTGAAACACACAGGTATCGATAAATTATTAGAAAATATTAAACTTTTAGCCGAAGTCGCTGAGTTAAAAGCTAATCCTAAAAACTCAGGTACTGGATTAGTTATTGAAGCAAAAATTGAAAAAGGCAAAGGCCCTGTAGCAACTATCTTAGTTAAAGATGGTCACGTTAAAGTGGGTCAGTACATCGTAGCTGGTAGCATGAAAGGCCGCGTGAAATCGTTAATCAACGATAAAGGCGAGCGCATTGAAGAAGTGTTACCAGGTATGCCAGCTGAAATCTTGGGTCTTGATGGAGTTCCTTCAGCGGGCGATCGCTTCGACGTTGTAAAAGATGAGAAAACAGCTGAAGAAGTTGTTCAAATCAGAAAAGACAAAACTCTTAAAGAAAAAGAATTCCACAAGAAAATGACTCTTGAAGATTTATTCTCTCGTGTAACTCAAGGTGATGTTAAAGATTTAAACATCGTTTTAAAAGCTGACGTTCAAGGTTCTTTAGAAGCTATTCAAGGTATGCTTGCAAAAGCAAATTCTATGGAAGTTAAAACTAAAGTTATTCACTTTGGCGTAGGCGGAGTGAATGAAAATGACGTACTTCTTGCCCACACTGCAAAAGGTATCGTGATTGGATTTAACGTTAGACCAGATAGTAATGCTCAGGCAAAAGCTAAGCAAATCGGCGTAGATGTTCGTTCATACACGATTGTTTACGAAATGATGGATGACATCAAAAAAGCGATGCAAGGTCTATTGGCTCCACAAATTGTTGAAAAAGCAGTGGGTTCAGCTGAAGTTAGAAATACTTTCACCGTTCCGAAGATCGGCATGATTGCCGGCTGTTTCGTAACGTCTGGAAAGATTATGCGTTCGAATATGTTAAGATTAGTGCGTGAAGGTAAGATTGTTTACGAAGGTAAAGTTTCTTCTCTTAAACGTTTCAAAGACGATGTTAAAGACGTTCAAGAAGGATTTGAATGCGGTATTGGCATCGAGAATTTCAACGATCTCAAAGTGGGCGACGTTATCGAAGCTTACCTCAAGGAAGAAATCGCAAGAGAACTTACACCGATGCAATAAAGCCTTGGTGTAAAGATTTTCTAAAGGATTCTTGTCATGAAAAATATGAATGACGGGCGCCGTGTGGCGCGCGTCGAACGTGAAGTTCAATCAGTTATTTCTACATTTATTATTCAGCGTTTGCAGCGTGAACTACCTGGTTTAATTACCGTGGCGCGTGTGCAGATTCCGGCAGATCTTCGCCAGGCACGTGTTTTTGTAAGTCTTCTGCAAACAAATGTTGAAGAGCTAGAAAACGCCACGCAAGTTAAAGTGTTACAAAAAGCCTTGGGGATTTTGCAACATTGGGCTCCAGATATTCAAAATGAAATCGGTTCAAAGTTAGATATGAAGTACATCCCGAAAATAACTTTTTTTCCTGATGAATCGACGGATAAGATTTTAAAAATCGAAAAAATTATTTCTAAGATCAGTAAAGATTCAGCAAAAGCGAAGTCATTAGCTGATGACGACGAAGAAGATGTCTAAACCAAGAACAAATCTGCATGGCCTTTTGCTCGTGGATAAACCCTCGGGCATGACATCTCACGATGTCGTTGCGCGCGTTCGTAGACTAGCTAACACAAAAGAAGTTGGGCATTCAGGAACCTTAGATCCTTTAGCAAGTGGTTTGATGGTCGTTCTTATCGGCGAAGCTACAAAACTAAGTTCGATTGTGACCGAAGGCGATAAAGCCTATGAAGTGCAATTGCAATTAGGTATTGAAACAGACACTTTAGATATCACAGGCCAAGTTGAAAAAACGAATCTAGTGACAGTTAAAAAACAAGACGTGATCGCGCAAGCCTTAAAACTTATGGGCGAAATGCAGCTTCCGATTCCATTATTTTCAGCAAAAAAAATCGATGGCAAAAAATTGTATGAATATGCTCGCGAAGGTGAGCATATTGAAATCCCCTCAAAGGCGATGACGTTTTGGGATGTGACTTACGTTGAAAATATCGAAGCTGAAAAAGAACATCGTTATAGTTTTCATCTGCATTGTTCAAAGGGAAGCTTCATCAGATCTTGGGTTAAACTTTTAGGCGAGCAGTTGGCTTGTGGTGCCGCTATGTCGGGCCTGCGCCGGACTAAATCTCATGAATTTTCTGTGCTTCAGGCCGAGCCGTTAGATGCTTTACTAGCTGCAAAAGATGCCAATACATTGGATATAGGACAAAAAATTGTGCCTATGACCGAGGCAGTTTCTGGGGTTCGTATCGTTAAAGTGGATGGCCATGACGAGATGTTATTGAATAACGGTCAGATCAGCCATGACTTACGCTCTAAATTGATCGTGGGCTTTAACCCAGGCAAGGATCAGTGGATCTTTGCGAGTTCTAAAGCCTCTAAACAGGTTTTGGCGATTATCGGGCTAGAGCCTGAGCAAGGTTTTAAAATCAAACGCGGCTTTAGATATTAACGATGTATCGCCTGTGGCAGAATGTCCTTGCCTTAAACCATCGAAATTGTTACAAAATTTCATCGCACAAATCGGGGTCCTAAGTCAGTCATGACGAGGATTCGGAGAGCGGAACTAAACGCCTAACAAAGGAAATATAATGGCAGTTACAAAACTACAAAAAGCAGAAATCTTAAAAAAATTCAAAACAGCTGAGTTAGACACTGGTTCTCCAGAAGTACAAGTGGCGTTACTTACAGCTCGTATCAACGATTTGACTGGTCACTTCGCGACTCACAAAAAAGATAACCATAGCCGTCGTGGTCTTTTGCAATGTGTAAATCAACGTCGCCAACTTTTAGACTATTTAAAATCTAGAAGCACTGCACGTTATGAAACTCTAATCAAAGCATTAGAAATCCGTAAGTAATCTTTGTTTTCAATTTGAAATTATTAAAACCCATATCGAAAGATATGGGTTTTTTGTTTTTTAGGCCTACTGCATAGAGATTATGGATTGGTATTTGCTGTTGCGTAGTCGAAGTTTGGCGAGGCGCTGATTCAATTTGTGGAATTAGAGTTTCAAAAACGATTCGGCTAAATAATTCTGGCTGGTTAAATGATGCTGTCCTTGCATGTGATTTCCTCAAAACCAATATGATCATCATTAAAAATTTCGGCCAATATGCGCCAAGACTTTTTCAACATTTACCATTTATGGAAACTGCCCTGAAAATTCAAAAATCCTTGGCTTTTGAATAAGAAATTTCTTGCGTTGATAAAAAATAACCGAATTTAAAAATGCCGCTATTGATAATAACAGTGATGAGATATTTTTTATGAAAACACTCATCGGCATGGCGCAATTCATGAATCAAGGTTACGATTCGATCAATGTTGTCGCCCCAAAAATAGGGCTGGCCAAGTGTGATAGTATCAGCTCTAGGTTTATCTAGTTCTGTGCCTAACGATTGCATCACTTGACGCGCGCAGGCGATGTCAGACGTCTCTTAAGAGGCTAGAAAAATCATTAAAAAATAGCTCAACAAAGCTCTGCTTAAAGAAAGAGCCGCAGGACCCTTTTTCATTGGCGAAATGCTAAATTTATGTCTTAATATGCGTAAGTAAAAACAAGATAAATAGATCGGAATTTCCCACTTATTTTTACTCGAACGGGAATTCCAAAAAAAGAATCCGAACTGAAAGTTCGAACAAAGAAAAAGGAGACCTTCAAAAATGGTCAACACAGTTACAACGTCAATCGCAGGAAAACAAATCACAATCGAAACAGGAAGACTTGCAAAACAAACTGATGGTTCAGTTTTAGTTACTTGCGGCAATAACGTAGTTTTAGTTACAGCAGTATCTTCTAAAGAAGCAAAACCAGATCAAAGTTTTTTCCCCTTAACAGTTGAGTTTATCGAAAAATATTACGCTATCGGAAAAATTCCGGGCGGTTATTTCAAACGTGAAGGTAAACCTTCTAATGATTCAGTACTAAGCGCACGTATTGTCGATCGCCCAATTCGTCCACTTTTTCCTGAAGGTTATTTAAACGACACACAAGTTGTTGCGACAGTCTTGTCTGCAGATGGTTCGTTTTCAATGGACGTATTAGCTGCGCTAGGAGCTTCTGCGGCATTACACATTTCAAATATTCCATTTGCAGGGCCAACAGCAGCTTGTCATGTAGCTCGCGTTAACGGTCAATTTATTGCAAATCCAACTCCTGAACAAATTGCAACTTCAGATATGGATATTTTAGTGTCTGGAACTAAAAACGGTTTATTAATGGTTGAAGGCGAAGCGAAATTTATCTCTGAAGCTGATGCTTTAGCTGCATTAAAATTCGGTCACCAATCTTTAATGCCATTATTGCAAATGCAAGAAGAGTTACGTGAAAAAACTGGAAGTGTAGCTAAACGTGCTTTCACGC
Source organism: Bdellovibrionota bacterium (assembly GCA_040386015.1). GTDB lineage: Bacteria > Bdellovibrionota > Bdellovibrionia > Bdellovibrionales > Bdellovibrionaceae > Pseudobdellovibrio. Next base: position 237,020 of record JAZKGG010000001.1, read on the forward strand.
CTGCAACTATTGATGCAGACTTCAGAACTCAAGCTGAAAACTTAATTACTCCATTAATCACAAAAGCTTTATCACAAAAAATCAAACAAGATCGTTACGCAGGTTTTGATGTTGCTAAAGAAGCCGCTGTTGCAGCTTTTGTTGCTCCATTAACTGATGATAAACTTAAAGGTGCGCGTAAAAAAGAAATCGCGATTATTATCGAAGATATTAAATACAAAGTAGCTCGTTCGCAAATTTTAGATACAGCTTCTCGTATTGATGGTCGTGATTTAAAAACAGTTCGCCCAATTATGTGTGAAGTAGGTTTGTTACCTCGCGCGCACGGTTCTGGTTTATTTCAGCGTGGTGAAACACAGTGTTTAGGTACTGTGACTTTAGGTACTGCTGATGACGAACAAACAGTTGAGACATTAAATGGAACTGTTAAGCGTAAATTTTCTCTACACTACAATTTTCCTCCATACTCAGTAGGTGAAGTCGGTCGTTTCGGCGGTCAAGGTCGTCGTGAAATCGGTCACGGAAACTTAGCTGAGCGTTCAGTTAAAGCTGTGGCTCCAGATCACGCGCAATTTCCTTACACAATCCGTATCGTGGCTGAAGTTTTAGAATCAAATGGTTCAAGCTCAATGGGTTCAGTTTGCGCTGCAACGCTTGCGATGCTTGATGCAGGTATCAAAATCAAAGCTAACATTGCAGGTATTGCCATGGGCTTAATTAAAGAAGGCGACCGTGTAGCGGTTCTTTCTGATATCTTAGGTGATGAAGATCACTTAGGTGATATGGATTTTAAAGTTGCAGGTTCTTCTCAAGGGATCACGGCTTTACAAATGGATATCAAAATCGATTCAGTTTCATTCGCTGTTATGGAAACCGCACTTAACCAAGCTAAAGACGGTCGTTTATTTATCTTAGGCGAAATGGAAAAAGTGATGAAAGCTCCTCGTGGTCAAATGTCAGAATTTGCTCCGCGTATCGAGACGATCAAGATTAAAGTCGACAAAATTCGTGAAGTTATTGGTTCGGGTGGTAAAGTTATCCGTTCGATCACTGAACAAACTGGCGTTAAAATCGAAATTCAAGATGATGGTACAATCAACATCGCATCATCTGATCCAGCAGCAACTAAAAAAGCGATCGCGATCATTGAATCAATCTGTGCTGAAGCAGAAGTAGGTAAGACTTATAAAGGTAAAGTAATGAAGATTGCTGAATTCGGAGCTTTCGTAGAAATCCTTCCGAACACGCAAGGTTTATTACATATTTCTGAGCTTGCTAACGAACGCGTACGCCAAGTGACAGACGTTCTTAAAGAGGGCGAAATGATTGACGTAAAAGTTCTAGAAGTAGACCGTTCAGGCCGTATTAAACTTTCTCGTAAAGCGTTAATGCAGTAGTCGTAATTGTCACATTTTAAAAAATCGACTTTATCAAATGGAGTGCGTGTGGTGAGTGAATTTCATCCGCACTCTAAGTCAGTCGCGTTAGGCGTATGGGTTTTAACCGGTACGCGTGACGAAGACCCAGAAGACATCGGCATTTCGCATTTTGTAGAGCACTTAGTTTTTAAGGGCACGAAAAAGCGTAATGCTTATCAAATTGCTAGATCCTTAGAATCCTTAGGCGGAGACCTTAACGCCTACACCACACGTGAACAAACAACTTACCATTGCACAGTCTTAAAAGAAGACTGGAAAATCGGTTTAGAAGTTTTATCTGATCTAGTGTGTAATATGAAAATTGCGAAGAAAGACTTTGAATTAGAAAAAAAAGTCGTGCTTCAAGAAATTCAAATGAGTGATGATTCACCAGAAGAAATTATTTATGATTACCTATTCGAACACTGTTATGCCAATCATCCCTTGGCTCGTCAGATTTTAGGCAAGAGCGAAACACTTTCTAAAATGACGCAAAAAAAAGTCTACGACTTTTATAAAAAGTTTTACCAAGGCAGTAACTTAGTTGTTTCTGCAGCAGGGCCTGTAGACCACGATGCCTTAGTGATTCAGGCGCAAAAGCTGTTTCGCACGCGCAAAACATTTAATATTCCTAAGACCCGCCGTGCACCTCGCTGGAAAGCCACTCGTAAATTTTACGATGATGATTCAGAGCAGGTACATATTCTTTTAGCGTTACCAGCAACTAGCTTTCACGATAAATACCGCTTTGAAGCGTTTATTGTGAATTCATTATTAGGTGGCGGCATGACGTCTAAACTTTATCAAGCGGTGCGTGAAAAACAGGGCTTAGCTTATAGCGTTTTTTCATCATTAAATACTCAAGTGGATTGTGGCAATATCACGATTTATGCAGGCACTGATCCAACAAAAGTTAAAAAAGTTATTAGCATTATTAAAAATGAATTATTAAAAATTAAAAAAGACGGGCTAAAAAAATCGGATTTAGATTTATTTAAAACTCAAGTGCGCGGCCAATTATTAATGGGCTCTGACGATATTGAAAACCGTATGACTTCACTTGGCGTGAATGAAATGGTTTTCGAAGATTATCGCTCAGTTGAAAAAGTCATTCAAGAAATTGAAGCCGTGAGCGAAAAATCAATTAAGATGTATCTTCAAGAGCATTTTGATTTAGAAAAAATGGCAGTCGTTCTTATGGGGCCACAGGTTTCAAAAATGAAACCTTGGGTAAACGCTATCGACTTTTCACGCAGGTAGGAGAATATATGCAAGTTAGAATTAAAAAATGGCCACATTTTAAAGGTGAACTTCCAGCGTACCAATCTCTTGGTGCGAGTGGTTTTGATGTGCGTGCGCAATTGGACCATCCCCTCACTTTAAAACCGATGGAGCGTGCTATGGTTCCAACTGGATTAACTTTTGAAATTCCAGTGGGCTATGAAATTCAATGTCGTCCGCGAAGTGGTTTAGCGGCCAAGCAAGGTTTATCAGTTTTAAATACACCAGGTACAATCGACGCTGATTACCGGGGTGAAGTGAAAGTAATTTTAGTAAACCTTGGTCAAGAACCTATCGTGATCAACGATCAAGAACGTTGCGCGCAGTTTGTGATTTGCCCGATTATTCAAGCTAGCTTTCAATTAGTTGAAGAGCTTTCTGATACCGCACGTGGTGCTGGTGGATTTGGATCTACAGGTAAAATCTAGTGAAAGACTTTGCGGCAAATATTATTTTTTCCGTAGCCGTCATTTTGGCCGTAGTTATTTGGTACGGCTTTTCAAATAATTTCTCAGGCGTTATTTAAGGTATTTCTGAATGTAAAAGAAGACCCAAATCACTTTCTAATAACGAGCAAAGATATACAGAAGCCTACGATAAAGTAAAAAATGAGACCAATGCTCCAAAATCAGATAGTGTATTTTACCTATCTTTCTCGTTAATATAGCAGAAAAGGGAAACTTCGATGACGCAAAATCTAGCCCACCTAAGCACAGAGATCAAAAATCAAAATCAGCTTTGGATGACGTTAAATAATTCAGAAAAACTCAATGCCATCAGTTATGAAATGATTGATTCATTAGTAACAACACTTTTTAAAGCTGAAATGAATCCTGATGTTAAAGTCATCGTGATTCGCGGAGCAGGTAAAGCGTTTTCTGCCGGGGGTGATGTGCAGGCGATGAAAGATAAATCGGGCATGTTTCAGGGGGATTCTAATGAATTACGCATGCGCTATATGCAAGGCATTCAAAGAATTCCAAAGTGTATGGAAGATCTATCTAAACCCATTATCGCCATGGTGAACGGCGCAGCGATTGGGGCAGGTTGTGATTTAGCGATGATGTCTGATTTACGTATTGGTTGTGAAGAATCACGTTTTGGCGAAACTTTTGCAAAACTTGGTTTGGTTCCGGGCGATGGGGGCACATTTTTTTTAACTCGTATCGTGGGTTTTTCTAAAGCGATGCAGATGACAATGACGGCTGAAATTATCTCTGGAAAAAAAGCTTTTGATTTTGGATTGATGAATTATTTTGTTGAAACAGCCGATCTAGAAAAAGAAACAGCAGCTCTAGCGACTAAAATTGCAAGCTTGCCACACGTGGCTGTGCAGATGGCAAAAAAATCATTAAAAGCAGCGTACCGTCATGATCTACAAGTGAATTTAGATTTATTGGCAGCGTTTCAAGGAATCGCACAACGAACACCGGAGCACGATCAGGCTGTAAATGATTTTTTTGAGAAAAAATCTTAAAACTTATAGTTTTTAGATTTTTCAAGATCTGCATTCAGCTTTCCGCTTAAGAAGTAGAAATACATTCTAAAATCCGAAATCAAACTCCAAAGTGGGTATTTAAAAGTAGCTGGGCGATTATGTTCGATTTTAAAATGCCCAACCCAAGCAAAGGCGTACCCTAGAAGCGGGCACAGCCAAAATAGAGTATAATTACTCGTTGCTAGTGCCAAGCTTGCAAAAATTAAAACTAAAGTTGTACCGATAAAATGTAAAATGCGATTTGTAGGATGTGAATGCTCTTGCAGATAAAAAAACCAAAATTCAGAGTAGGTTTTTATTCTCATATATATTTATTTAATAACCACGTAGCTAAGACTAATAGGTATAAAAACACCGCGATTTGGTAAGCACGTTTGCGCTCAACCCTAAAGTTTTCTGATAAGCCAACAACACAAAGTAAGCTTGTAAAGCCAAAACCCACTAAAGTGACTGGTGGAAAATATTCAGACGCGATTTGAAATATATAAAAGGGAATAGAAGCTAACGTCACAAAAGCAAAAAGCCTACGATAGCTTTCAGTGCGGTTTTCAAAAAACTGAAAATAGTAATAAAAAAACGTGGTTAAAAGCATGCTCGAAATAGTAGAGACGATCGGCATTAAGAAAATGCCTGATAGCGCACGCAATAAATTAAGTTTTATGGCTCCTGCAAGGACTCCAGAAATGACAGCAAAAGTGATTTGCACGATAATTAACGACATCCAATCCCAAGAAGGAATTTCGGTGATTTTTAAAACCGGATTTTTAATGAATTCTTTTAAGTAATTCAAAATTTCGCGAACATTCGCTTTTTGGGGTTCCATCTGCGGATTAACTTCTCTCATGCAGAAATTATCTCACTTATTCTGAAAGGAAATCAAGTTCTGCTAACTTCACGCAGTGATCTATAAAGGCATACCAGGTGTTTTTATCGGCATTCAGAAACAAATTTTGCGGTTCGGTAGTATCAAAGCCCAAATACTTAAGCCAAGCACGATGTAAACTGTAAGTTAACGAGGCTGTTGTGTAATCGGGTATGAAATTTTCGCCAATGATAGTGATCGTCGAATTTTTCACTAGTCTAAGAGCTTCAAAAAATTCTTGCTGGGTTTTTTCATCGATTACAATGTGGCAATCATTTAACTCTGAAAGCCGATTGGTAAAGGCTTTTTGGCGTAATTCTTTGTTGTTAAAAGGCAGCTGCATCACCGAAGCGCGATAGCCATGTTCATATAAAACCTCGGGAAGTAAGCCCCAGGGCGCGCGGTAGAAAAAGATGCTCTTAGGACCAGAGACCAGTTTCAGAGGGCGTTTAGTCAATAAACAGTTTGGTTTCAGTTCTATCTTCATAGGGGAGTGGGGCTTAAGGCTAATCCTTTGTTATTATGGCTCTCAGAATAGAAAATAAACCTATTCTTTGGCAAACTGGAAATACAAGGAAATACAAATGATCCAAAATCGTAAATCTTGCTACTGCGCCTTTTGTAAGAATACTCGTAAAGTTTACACCAGTAAGCATCTAAGTATGGTAGGTATAATTGGCATGGTTCTACTGAGTTACGTCATGACATTTGTGATCTGGCATCAGCCAGATGTTCGTGGCCTTGTGATTTTAGGAACTTTGTTAATGGTGGGCGAAAGCTGCACCAAGCTTCGTTGGCGCCAATCCTTGCTGTGTCAGCATTGTGGATTTGATCCCATGCTTTATATGAAAAACCCAGAGCTTGCAGGGGTTAAAATTAAAGCCTTTATGAAAACACGCTCAGAAGACCCATCATTTTTATTAAAGCCGGCTTTGAATTTAGCGAGCCGCCGTGCGCCGGTTGCGCCATCTCAGCGCTATGGTGAAAATTTATCCTTGCGCGGTTAATCCGTTGATCTAATAATGACGAGTGATGCGACTAGCTTCACAGATTTTTCTAATCATCATTTTTTGTTTTTTCAGCCAATTTGCTGTAGCGCAAAACAAAGCCCATGTTTTAAATGCCGACACTGACGTTTATGGTACTCCAGACTTTGATGGATCTATTATTGGAACCGTTGATCCGGAGGAATCATTTCTAGTTTCTAAAAAACCTTATGGTGCCTTTTATAAAGTTAAATTTAAAGATGGAACTATCGGCTATATTCCAGATACCGATTTAAATATCGCAGGCGTTGGAACCGTTAAGGCGCAAGACTTTAAAGGCGATGATATAGATGAAAAAAATGCTAAGCGTGCTCAGCGTGAAGATGAAGATGCTGCTGAAAACGATACCGAAAATCCAAACATCAATTATAAAGGTGTGACCTTTTCAATTATTAATTTTCGTGAAAACACTATGGGTGCGATTCAAGTTTCAGATTTAGCGGCCTATGGTTTTCGTTTTCAACCCATGCAGGGAAATTTTCAAACAGGCCTTGCCTATGACCTCATGGTAGCAACAAAGCCTCCAGATTATTATGCCGATAAGACCGGAGCTAAAACATCGGGCGCTGTTTTTTGGGGCAGTGCAGGAATTTCAAATGTTTCTGCCTTAAATTCAAACACTTCACTTCGTTATGGTGCAGGGCCATTTTTGCGTTATTCGTATTTTACCATTCAGGATGCGCCATTACGCCCTCAGAGCAAATATAACCTTCAAGACCTGACTGCGGGGCTAGATTTTCAATTTGGTGTGCTTCTGCATAGCCGTTACCTGACTATCGATTTGGGCCTTCGCTACTTCTGGGATAAAGAGGGTTACGGCGGTTTTGGAGTTGGCTTTTTATTCTAAGTTTTTTATAAAAGCCTATGTCATCGATTAAAGTTTTATCGCCAGATGTAGTTAATCAGATCGCCGCTGGCGAAGTCGTCGAACGTCCGTCACATTTAGTGAAAGAACTTTTAGAGAACAGCCTTGATGCGAACTCTACACAAATTCAAATTGATGTTAATCTTGGCGGTAAGTTTATTAAAATTACCGACAACGGCGATGGGATAGTTAAAGAGGATTTAGCTTTAGCACTTCAGCGTCACGCCACAAGTAAAATTACCCAAACCAATGATCTATGGAACTTATCAACGTACGGCTTTCGCGGCGAAGCTTTAGCCAGCGTAGCTGCAGTTTCAAAATTAACTTTAATGAGTAAAGCTAAAAAAGCAAAAACAGGTTTTCAAATCAAATCTGATTTTGGGTTAATTAGTGAGGTGATGCCTTCATCTATTGATCAAGGCACGCAGCTTACCGTAGATGCCCTTTTTGAAAATGTTCCCGCACGTTTAAAGTTTTTAAAATCAGATTCAGCAGAACTTGCTCAAATTAGAAACGTGATTCGCGCACTCTCGTTAGCGTACCCGCATGTCGAATTTAAACTCATCGAAAATGGTAAGCTGGATTTATTTTTCAAAGCCCAACCAAATGCCGACGACATTTCAGTGCGTGCGACGCAAGTTTTAGGATTAGACCGCATTTACATGCAAGAAAATCGTTATAAGTCTTACATCGTGAGAGCTTATTTCTCATCTCCGCATGATGTGCAAAAAACTTCGAAAAATATTTGGATCTTCGCACAAAAACGCTGGATTCAAGATCGAGGTTTACAAGCCGCGATCACTGAAGCGTATAGAAGTCTTTTAATGCACGGTGAATACCCGCAAGTCGTAATTGATTTAGAGTGTGCGCCAGATTTAATCGACGTCAATATTCATCCGACAAAATCACAAGTTAAATTTCAAGAAGCTTCTGAAGCCTTTCGTGCCGTGCACGGGGCGGTTAGGCAAGGCTTAGAATTAGCGCCGTGGATTCCGAAAGTGGCAGTAGCTCCGTCAACAACTGCAGGTGAACCCGCAAATTATAATTTTGTTCGCGAAATTACGCCACAAATGTCGGTGAAAGATCAAACCCGATTTACTGATCTGGGTTCGTCATTAGGCAATACGCAGTTTAAAACCAAATTAAGTATGCTTGAACAGTTATCGCAGCTTAAAATGGATTCATCTCAGGCTGTTGAAGCAAATGCTTCTAGTGGCTTCTGGTCAGGCTTACAGGTTTTAGGCCAATTAAATTTAACTTACTTAGTTTGTCAAAAAAATGATCGCATGATTTTAGTAGATCAGCATGCGGCCCATGAACGCGTAGCTTTCGAAAAATTAATGCGTAAATGGAAGGGTGGCCACATTGATCAGCAGGACTTTTTATTTCCGCTAGCGATTGATCTGTCGCCTGAAAAAGTTGAAGCCTTATTGGCAAAATCTCAAGACATCTCAAAAATGGGAATCGAAATTGAATCTTTAGGCCCCAATGTTATCGGAGTAAAATCAGCTCCGCTGTTTGTTAAAGAAGCCGCGTTGCCTAAAATCTTTGATAAAATGGCCACAGATCTAAGCGATTATGGTGGCAGTTATTCACTAGAAAAATCGATCGCAGATCTTTTTGCAACGATGGCTTGTCATTCGGTGGTTCGCGCAGGGCAAAGCCTAAGCGTGCCTGAAATGGTTGAGCTTTTAAAAAGTATGGATGAATTTCCGTTATCGTCTTTTTGTCCGCACGGTCGACCAGTGTCGGTTGAATTTATGTTCAACGATATCGAAAAACAATTCGGTCGCACGTTGTGATTTCAAAAAATAAAGTTATTTTTGTAGTCGGCCCAACGGCTTCTGGAAAAAGCGAGTTAGCCCTTCATTTAGCTAAAAAATTTAACGGCAGCATTATCAATATTGATAGTGTGCAATTTTATGAAGGTTTAAATATTGGCTCGGCCGCTCCCAGTGAAGAAGAAAAAAAACAAGCTCCGCATTATTTATTTTCTTATGTGAAAGCTCCTGTAGAAATGACCGCTGGTCAGTACATTCGAGATTTTTATGAATTGATTGAGTCAGGCAAAGTAAATTCGCCGATTTTTGTCGTCGGTGGCACCGGATTTTACATTCAGGCTTTAGAAAAGGGAATGTATGACCTGCCTGAAGTCAGTGAAGAAATTAAAAATGAAATTTTAGCTGATTATGAAATATTCGGATCAGAGAAGATGTATGCAGAACTTAAAAACTTTGATGCCGAGACTGAATTGCACCCGAATGATCATTACCGCGTCGGCCGCGCCTTAGAGGTAAAGCGGGCTTTTAATTTAAAAATATCTGAATTTAAAAATACTGGCGCTGATAATAAAAACAAACTACCGTACCCTTCAATGAAAATTGGTTTAACTTATCAAACCGACGATAAAGAAAAATTTATGAACCGTGTTCATCAACGAACTTTAAAAATGCTTGATCAAGGCATCATCGAAGAAACGAAAAGTTTTTTAACTCAAGGTTATGAGTCATGGGCCCCCCTTTCCAGCGTAGGCTATTTAGAAACGAAAAGTTATTTACAGGAGCAAATCTCGCGTGAAGAATTGCCCGCAGCGATCACTCAAGCCACGATGAAACTTGTCAAAAAACAGAAGACTTGGTTCAAGCGGGACGAAGCTATACTTTGGTCAGATGTGTTTACACCTCAATATGAAGTTATTGAGCGCACGGTGCAGGACTTTATTGATTGAACTTTTGACGCATTAGTATGCAAGGAATGATAATAAAAAGATGAAAAGCATGACTGGCTACGGCCTTTGCCGAGCGCAAACCAATGAAGTGTCGCTTGAAATTAGTATTCGCGCTGTAAATGGCCGATTCTTAGAGACACGTTTCCATTTACCTAAACCTTATTTTTTATTTGAATCTGATTTAAAGAAAAAATTATCTGAATATGCATTACGTGGCACTGTTGATATTTATATTTCGCGCAAATTAAAAACAGCTCATACGGCCGGAAAAGTCGTGATTAACACGCGGCTTGCGCAAGAGTATTTAAAATCATTTAAAAAATTAGCCAAAGATTTAAAATTAAACGATGCCATCCGCTTTGATCTTATTTCTCGCCAAAACGATGTGATCGTGATGGAAGAAACAGATACGTTAAATCAGCAAGAAGTTGTTCTACTTAAAAAAGCTTTTGAAGCAGCACTTAAAAAATTTGAACAAGAGAAAATTCGCGAAGGCTCAGCACTTAAAAAAGATCTTTCAAAAAATTTAAAAGATTTACAAAAGCATGTATTAAAAATCTCTAAATTACGTGATGACGCTAATAAATATTTGCAGGAAAAATTCGAAGCAAAAATTAAATCGCGCCTTCCAAAAGAATTAGCTGGGCAGTCGGTTGATCCGTTGCGCATTTCTCAAGAGATTGTTATTCAGCTTGAAAAGGCCGACATTAACGAAGAGCTTATTCGTTTAACAGAGCACTTGAAAAACTTCGAAAAGCTGATTGAAAACTCAGTGGTCGAAGGTAAAAAGCTTGATTTTTATACACAAGAATTATTGCGTGAAGTTAATACCATCGGATCAAAAAGTCAGGTTGCAGGAATCACTGAATCTGTTGTAGAAGCTAAAACACTTATCGAAAGAATCCGAGAACAGGTGCAAAACATTGAGTAATGAAAAAGCTAATGCAACACGAATGATTATAGTGGCTGCGCCAAGTGGTGCAGGCAAAAGTAGTTTCGTTGAAAAATTAGCTGCTGAAGATACTCGTTTACATGATCTTGTAACCTACACCACGCGAACTCAGCGTACGGGCGAAAGCCAAGGTAAGCCTTATTTTTTTATTACTCCTGAAGACTTCGAACAAAAAAAGACTGAAAACTTCTTTATCGAGTGGGCTAAAGTTCACACGAATCACTATGGGACGTCTTACGAGCAGATACAAAACGCTTGGGCTCAAAATAAAACCATTATTATGGACATCGATATTCAAGGTGTTGCGACCTTTAAGAGCAAGTTCCCAGATGCTAAAACCGTGTTTATATTGCCTCCCTCATTGGACGAATTACGTCGTCGCGTCATCAAGCGAGACGGAAATCCTCCGCCTGACCTAGAAGTGCGCATGCAAAATGCCGAAAAAGAGATGGCTAAGGCTCATGAATTTGACGTTAGAATCGTAAATGACGACTTTGAGCGCTCTTTTGCTGAATTTAAGAAAATCGTCGACACCTGGCTCGCTTAATCCTTGAAAATAGTGTAGCATAAGGTTAAAACTAACACCTTGAGTAATGGTTTGCTGAAAGCAAATCAAAACAACCCCGGAGGTCCCATGGCTCGTGTAACCGTAGAAGATTGCCTAGATAAAGTTCCAAATCGTTTCGCTTTAGTTCTATTAGTGGCTAAACGTGCAAAACAATTGCTAAAAGGTGGCGAGTGCACAGTGGCTGTCCGTAATAACAAATATATCGTTAACTCATTACGTGAAGTAGCGATCGGTAATGTGATTTTCGATACAAAAATCGATGCAGACACGGCCCGTGAAGACATGCTTAGAGACTTAAATAAGTAATTTAAACTAGAAATTACTAAGTCCTTAGTCTGAATTGTTAAGATTCGTTAAAATCCCGCTCACAAGGCGGGATTTTTGCTTTAAAATAAATGAATGTCAGATCCCATTTCTTTGATGTCCCATCTTGATGATCGCTTACCTACAAAGCCGGTTAGAACCGTCGAAGATCTATTAGCAAAAATTAAAGCCTATCATCCGGGCGCCCCTCTACAACTTGTTGAAAAAGCCTATTTGTTTTCTGAAAAAGCTCACGAAGGCCAAGTTCGTAGATCTGGTGAACCTTACATCTCTCATCCCTTAAGTGTCGCAGGAATTTTAGCAGATCTAAAACTTGATGTGGATACGATCATGACCGGGCTTTTACATGATACTGTCGAAGACACTGAGATTTCTTTAGATGATATCAAACGTGAATTTGGCGAAACAGTCGCTTACCTTGTCGATGGTGTAACTAAAATTGGTAAGATGAATTTTCGTAATAGTTTTGAAAAACAGGGCGAAAATATTCGTAAGATGATCGTATCAATGGGTAAAGATGTGCGCGTAGTTTTAGTAAAGCTCGCAGATCGTTTACACAATATGCGCACACTTAATCACATGCCATATGAAAAACAAAATCGTATCGCTAAAGAGACCTTAGAAATTTACTGTCCATTAGCAGGTCGTATAGGTATCAGTGCTTTAAAAATTGAATTAGAAGATTTATGTTTTCGTTATTCGTTTCCAGATAAATATTATGAGCTTGTTCAGTTAATCGAAAAAACTGAAGCAGACACTGATCGCTACATCGAAGAAGTTAAAAGAAATGTCAGTGATGTTTTAGCTAAATCAAATATCAAAGAATATAAAATCTATGGTAGATCGAAGCATTTATGGTCAGTTTATAGAAAAATGACTTCGCGTAATTTAGATTACGATCAAATTTATGATGTCTTAGCGTTTCGTATTATCGTTAGTAACGTCGTCGAATGTTACGAAGTTTTGGGTTATATCCATTCTATCTGGAAACCGATTCCAGGCCGTTTTAAAGACTTCATCGCGATGCCAAAATCGAATAATTACCAATCACTGCATACGACCGTGATCGGGCCTGGCGGGGATCGTATCGAGATTCAAATCCGTACTGCAGAAATGCATTTGATCGCCGAAAAAGGGATAGCGGCTCACTGGAACTACAAAGAGCGCGGAAGTTTATCTGGAGACAAATTACAGCAAGCCAATTGGTTACGCGAGTTAGTATCTCTGCATCAACAAGCTGATTCTTCAGATGAATTTTTAGAAACCGTAAAAACCGATTTAATGGAAAAAGACATTTATGTTTTTACGCCACGCGGGGATGTTAAAGAATTACCAGAAAATTCAACTCCCGTAGATTTAGCTTACGCGATTCATACCAATCTTGGAAACACCTGTACGGGTGCACGTGTAAATGGGCGTATGGTTCCGTTAAAACACGCTTTACAAAACGGGGATCGTGTTGAAATTATCAATCTTAAAACGCAAACGCCGTCGAAAGATTGGTTAAAGTTTGTTATCACGAATAAAGCCAAATCAAAGGTGCGTCAGTTTGTTAAAGAAGAACAGCGTCGTAATGCTTTAACCATGGGTAAAGAGCTTGTCGAAAAAGAATTTCGTAAATTTGGCATGGCCGCATCAAAATATTTAAAAGGCGATCACTTCGAAAAATACATCCGTGAAAGCGGTGTTGTCGATGTTGAAGATTTATACGTTAAAGTAGGTTACGGAAAAACTGAACCTAAACATTTAATTTCGGCATTAGTACCTGAGGCTGAAGAAGCGAAAGATGCGAAGAGCGAAACTATAACTTTCATGGAGAAAGTTATAAAATCAGCGAAAATCAAAAAACGTAAAACAAATTCTTTGGTTTCAGTTGATGGTATGGATGATGTCTTAGTGCATTTTGCTAAATGCTGTTCGCCGATTCCGGGTGATCCGATCTCGGGGTTTATTTCGCGCGGTAAAGGCATCATGATTCATCGTAGTGATTGTCATAAAGTCTTTGAATTAGATCAAATGCGTCGAGTGGACGTGGCGTGGACAACAAAAACGGCGGGCGCCGGACAAGAGCGTCAAGTTAAACTTGAAGTGATTGGTCAAGACGTTCCAGGCTTATTAAAATTAATGTCAGAGGCCTTCTCGCAACAAGGTATTAATATTGAAAATGCTCAAATCAGAACGACGCGCGATAAAAAAGCGGTGTGCGTATTCGAAATTTCAGTTAAAGATTTGAGTCAGCTCACGAATTCAATTTTAGCTCTGCAAAAAATCAAAGGCATTATCGGCGTTAAGCGCGTGACTGAATAACTTATTTTGTAGTTAAAACTCGCGCCACGTCTGGCGCGAAGTAAGTTAAAATCACATCAGCTCCAGCCCGGCGAAATGCATACATGCACTCCATCATCGTTTTTTCTAAATCTAAAGCACCAGCTTCGGCCGCAAAGTGTAACATCGCGTATTCACCACTGACATTGTACACAGCCACGGGCACTGACGAATGAGCTTTAAGGTCGGCGACGATATCTAAATACGGAAGTCCGGGTTTAACCATCACCATATCCGCGCCTTCAAAAATATCTAAATCCATTTCGCGAAGGGCTTCTTTGCGATTACGAAAATCCATTTGATAAGTTTTTTTATCTCCAGCTTTTGGCGCTGAATCTAAAGCTTCGCGAAAGGGGCCGTAAAAACTTGATGCATACTTTGCGGTGTAAGAAAGAATGCTCGTTTTAATAAATCCAGCATCGTCTAAGGCTTCACGAATGGCATCTACACGCCCATCCATCATGTCTGATGGGCACACCCAGTCAGCGCCCCAGCTTGCTTGTTTGACGGCCATTTTTGCTAAAATTTCTACGGTTTCATCATTTAAAATTTCACCGTTTTTAACGAGGCCGTCATGGCCATCAGATGAGTAAGGATCAAGCGCAATGTCAGTAAATAAACAAATATCAGGATGTTTTTGTTTAAGTAATTTGATCGTTCTTGGTAATAGGCCGTTATCATTCAGCGCTTCACTCGCGGTAGAGTCTTTTTTTGCATCATCTATTTTAGGAAAAAGAGCATAATTTTTAAGGCCTAATTTCTTCCAAGTGGTGATTTTTTCGACTAATACATCAGGACTCATGCGATTTTGCCCCGGAAGTGTGCGAATGGGCTGTTCAAGCTTTTCACCGTCGCAAATAAAGACAGGGTAGATGAGATTTGCCGCGCTAAGGTGTGTCTCGCTGATCATTTCACGGATATTATCATTGGCTCTTAAACGTCTTGGTCTATGCATGGTGACTAAATTAGCAGCGTAATTGTAAATAGCAACTTTTTTTATTTTCCATGACAAACATATGACAATCAAATGAGAAAACTTTGCTATCTTACAAACATGCTAAAGCTCTGGCACCAACCCATTGAACTAGAAAACCAATTATTATCGCCACTTATCGTCGATAGTAGTTCTGTTTTATTATGGGAAACCTGCCGCCGTAAAATTTATTTTTACTTAGATGAGACAGCTTTTTTAGCCGACGGGCGCGGTTTTAAACAAGGCCTTGAAGCTGAAACTTTTTTATTAGAAGTTTTATGCGGTCTACATTCGCCAGTGATTGGTGAAACAGAAATTTTAGGTCAGTTTCGTCAGTTTATTAATAACAACTCAAAACATCCGTGGGTACAACAATGGCAATCGCGCATGCAAGTGTGGTTTTCATTAATCAAAGGTGTTCGTGAAAAATATTTATATAATTTTGGTTCACAGTCTTACGGCGGATATTTACGTCGTTTATTGCAAAACGAAAATCATGTGCAATTCATCGGATCGGGTGCCTTAGTTGAAGATGTGCTTCCGTGGTTAGTCAGTAAAAACGTGCAAGTGTTCGCACGAAATCTTGAAAAAGCCCAAACTCAAGTGATGAAACATTTCTCTCATTTCGTTGAAGGTGGCGGAAACTTATCACTTTATCTTTTAGAAAAACCATTGCCACCATCAGATGTATTAGTGATTGCAGCACCGATTTCTCATGATCAATTAGCTCAATTAATTGCGGCCTCACCGTATAAATGGAAAACTGTGATCGATCTTCGCCGTGACGCTAAGAATTTTTCGACCGATATGCGTGATGCACAGATTAAATCTTGGGTTACATTAGAAGATGTGATGGAGTTTTTCTCCCAACAAAAGGATTTGTTAGCTGTCAGACAAAAACAAGCAATCGCCGCTGTGGATGAGTGGCGTTTAGCTCAAATGGACAAGCAAACAGTACGACCATTCGGTTGGGAAGATTTATGCGGCTAAATTTAGGAGCCAGACAGAGCGACTTAGCTCGTCTGCAAGGTTACTTAGTGGGCGAAGCCCTCATCCACTTAGGTCATGAGGTTCAATATACATTTCGCGAATCATTAGGTGATAAAAATCTAACAGATCCTTTGTGGAAGATGCCTGAAAAGGGAGTCTTCACTCAAGATTTCTATGAAGACCTTATGAGTGGAAAATTCGATTTTATCGTTCACTCATGGAAAGATCTTCCGGTCGAGCCTACGGCAGGTACAGAGATCGTTGCAACACTTCCGCGTGCAGATCAGCGCGATTTGGTTTTATTCAAAAAAACCAGTTTAAATAAAAAACATGTTCGCATTTTTTCTTCATCGCCTCGCCGCGAGTATAATTTAATTCCATTTTTAGCAAAAAATTTACCCTGGCCTACGGATAAAATCGAATTTGCCAACGTGCGCGGAAACATTCCGACACGAATGCAAAAGTTGATGGATGATGAATTCGTCGATGGTTTAGTTTTAGCCAAAGCGGCATTAGACCGGTTGCTAGCTCACCCTTATCCAGAATTCAAACCAGTGCAGGAAAAAATTCGTGCGCACTTGAGAGAGTGCAAATGGATGGTTCCGCCGTTAAGTGAAAATCCAAATGCCGCAGCTCAAGGGGCTTTGGCGATTGAAATTAAAAGTGATCGCAAAGATTTAAAAGAAATATTCGCAAAAATTCACTGTAAAGATACCGCAGACAGTGTTGTTCACGAGCGTAAAGTATTTTCTGGTTACGGTGGCGGTTGCCATCAAAAAATCGGAGTGACAGTTTTAAAACGTCATTACGGAGATATTTTAATCGTAAAAGGTTTGTCACCGAAGGGTGAAGTGTTAAATACGCATCAGTTAATATCTACAAAAAAAGCAGCTACAGATTTAGTTAAACACATTTTTACTTTTACAATTGATCGTCAAACTAAGGCTGCTGAAATTTCGTTAGCAAAAACTGACGTTGTTTGGGTTGCTCGCGGTGAAGCTGCCGGTTCTGTAGATTTAAATTCTTACAACGGAGTTGTTTGGGTAGCGGGAACGAGCACTTGGCTGAAACTAGCAGCTAAAGGCGTATGGGTAAACGGCTGTGCCGAAGGCCTGGGAGAGGGCGAAAATCCCCAAGTTGAACAGCTGATTGGTAAAGCTAAACCTGAGCAAGTGACCCTCACGCACACACTGGCTTCTAATGCCGGAACCTATGATCTGCAAATTCAATTAGCAGATGGTGAGATTTCGAAGCTTAAGAGCGATGTATTAGCTATGGGAAAATACTTTTTTTACTGGAAAAGCCATAGTCAATTTCAAGCTGTGCTGACCCAATTAAATGCCAGTCAAAAGACACATTTTTTAAATTGTGCTCATGCCTGTGGACCGGGTAAGACATGGCAGTCGATCAGAGACGTTTTACCCTCTGAAGAAAAATTATATATCTATTTAAATGAAGAGAATTGGAAATCTTAATTATGAGTCATATGACATCTGAAAGTTACTTCGAACGCGCAAAAAACGTGGCTCCAGGCGGAGTGCATTCCCCGGTTCGATCTTTTGCAGGTCTTGGCCGTTCGCCGGTTTTTTTTAAGTCTGCTCAGGGTGCCTATTTAACTTCTGTTGAAAATAAAAAATATATCGACTGCTGCCAAAGCTTTGGTCCATTAATCTTGGGTCACCGTGATCCAGAAGTTCAAGCTAAAGTCATAGAGATGATCGATACGGCTTGGACCTTCGGAGCCTGTGAACCTTATTCACTCATGTTAGGTGAGTGGATTCAAGCCCGCGTACCATGGGTTGAGAAATTACGTTTTGTATCATCAGGTACAGAAGCTGTGATGAGTGCATTACGCGTAGCTCGTGCAGCCACAGGGCGAACTAAAATTTTAAAATTTGAAGGCTGTTATCATGGGCATGTCGATTCATTACTTGTTAAAGCCGGTTCTGGTTTAGCAGGCGTAACAGCGTCAAGTAGCGCTGGTGTTTCGGCGCAAACTGCAGCTGAAACATTAACGGTTTCTTTAGATGATGAAAATGCATTAGCCGAAGTGTTCGTGCGCGAAGGTAAAAATATCGCAGCGTTAATTTTAGAACCACTTCCTGCCAACTATGGCTTATTGATTCAACGTAAAGAATTTATTCAAAAAGCCTTTGACCTTGCAAAAGCCAACGGCGCTTTAGTTATTTTTGATGAAGTGATCTCGGGATTTCGCGTAGCCCTTGGTGGTATGGCTGAAATTTTAAATATCAAACCCGATTTAGTCACATTCGGTAAAATCCTAGGCGGGGGATTTCCTGTTGGTATGTACGGTGGTCGCCGTGATCTAATGGATCTGATTGCTCCATTAGGCCAAGTTTACCAAGCCGGCACTTTAAGTGCTAATCCTGTGGGAATGGTTGCGGGTCTTGCCACTTTAGAAAAAATGGAACGTGTTGATGGGTGGAAGACTTTAGAAACCCGCGGCCAATTGTTAGAAAATAAAATAAATGATTTAATTAAAAATTTAAACTTGCCACTCAACTTTGTTCGTTACGGAAGTTTATTTTGGTTACACAATAAAACCGCCGACGCAAAACCTTTACGCCAAGTCGAGCAAATTCCGGCAGGGCAAAAAGAAACTTTTAAAAAATTATTCTTAAACTCATTAGACCGCGGCTTATACTTAGCACCGAACGCCTACGAAGTTGGATTTTTATCACTAGCTCATACTGATGAAGTGATTAACGACATGGTGAAAATCATGGGAGAATCGCTAGTGTGAATCTAAAAGCTCTCTCGCAAAGCAAATTGCGCTTTTATCTATCGATCTTATGGCTGGTCTTAATCGGGGCATTGACGATGTGGTGGTGGCTATTAAGCTTGCGCCAGCTTGAGGCTTTAAAAGCTTTAATGTCAGCTGAAGAGTTCGCTCGTTCAAATCGCATGATCATGTCAGAAGGATTATTTTTCTTCTTAGCTGTTATCGTGGGTGGTGTTGGATTAATTGTTCTGGCGAAAAAAGATTTGGAGCGCCACGAGCAGATTCGTATGTTTTTTGGAAACTTTGCGCATGATCTGAAAACTTCGATTTCTCGCTTACGTCTACAATCTGACTTACTGCGCGAAAATTTTGACCAGCAGGTGTTAAATCGTTTTGGTGAAAATATGAACCAATTAGATTTACAGTTAGAAAATTCATTATGGGTTGCCCGTGGTGAAACCCAAATTTTACATGTGCACGATGTGAAGATCTCTTCGATCATGGCAGCTGTTCGTAACGAGTGGCCAGAGCTTGAACTGGGGATAACTAGCGATGCGATCGTCTTCGGTGATGAACTAGCTTTGCGAAGTGTATTTCGCAATTTAATTCAAAATGCAGTGATTCATGGTAAAGCGTCTAAACTACAGCTCCTAGTAACACCTAAAAATCAAGAAGTTCAAATTCAGTTTCAAGCTAACGGCGAAATCTTTAGCGGTGATTTATCTGAATTAGGAAAAAACTTTATTCAGCCAAAATCTTCGCATGGCAATGGTTTAGGTTTATTCCTGACTCGCTTTTTAGTTGAAAAATTAGGTGGGAGAATTCAGTTCACCAAAGCTGATTCTTCGCAGCTGATGGTCATAGTTAATTTACCCAATCGAAAGAAGGCTTAAGTGAGTCTTACTTTTCGTAAAAATATCTTATTAGTCGAAGATGATCCAACCTTAGGCGAAGGTTTACAAACAAGCCTCAGTAAAGAATATAATGTTAAATGGGCTAACACTTTAGCCAAAGCTACCCAGTATTTAAAAAGTGAAACCTTTGATTTGTTAATCGCAGATCTTGGATTACCTGACGGCCATGGCTTAGACCTGGTCGCAAAATTAGAAGGGCTTTCTTATAAACCGCCAGTTTTAATTTTATCAGCCCAAGGTGATCCTGAAACCCGATTAAAGGGTTATGAAATCGGTATTCAAGAATTTATTCCTAAACCATTTCATTTAAAAGAATTGCTATTACGCATTGGGCATATTTTCGAAGCCCATCAAAATCAAATCGAAGTTGAAGTCGGTAAAGTAAAAATTAATTTTACCACTTTTGCAGTTTACCAAAAAAACGGCGGCATTGAATATCCGCCGGTGAATGATCTTAAAATTTTAAAACACCTGACAGCTCATCCAGGATCACCAGTTAGCCGCGATCAAATTATTAATTTAGTCTGGGGCACTGATAGCGAAACGAGTCATCGCACCATTGATAATGCGATTGCACGGCTTCGCCAGTTGATCGGTGATACCAAAGAAGAGATGATTCGCTCTGTTCGTGGTGTAGGTTATGTCTATGAAATCAAAGCAACCGGAGAATAATTATGATTTTTCAAACTAAAACTAAAGCACCTCCTGTCTGGATGATGCGCCAAGCGGGTCGTTATCACTCTCATTATCAAAATTTACGCGCCAAGCATTCTTTCATGGATTTATGTAAAAACCCAGAACTTGCTTCTGAAGTGGCCTTGGGCCCGGTGCAAGATTTTGATTTTGATGTTTCTATTTTATTTTCTGATATTTTATTTCCGTTAGAAGCTTTAGGCATGGGGTTAGAATACACTGATCATGGCCCACGTTTAGGTTTTCAATTAAACCAAACCACCATCGATAAACTAGTGCCTTGGGCAGACGCCCTGCCGAAATTACACTTTCAAAAAGAGGCGATGATCTTAACTCGTCAAAAAATTTCGGCGCAAAAACACGTCACTGGTTTTATTGGCGGCCTTTGGACATTATTTGTCTATGCGGTCGAAGGCTCACATGCAGGATCGTTAGTGCAAAGTAAGAATGACTACGATTTATTTCAAAAATTTGCGCAAATCATGCTTCCGTTATTAAAAGAAAACATTCGCATTCAATTTGAAGGCGGCGCCAACGCTGTTATGATTTTTGATACTGCGGCCGGCGAAGTTAGCCCTGCTTTATTTCAAAAATGGATCGCTCCGTTGATGACAGAACTTGCTAAGGCTTATCCAGGAAAACTTGGTTATTATTCTAAAGGAACCCAAAGATCATTTTTTACAAAAGAATTTTTAGATCTTCCATGGGCGGGGATGGGTTTTGATCACCGCTGGAATTTGCCAAATGTTTTAAATAAAACTGAACTTTCTACTCCTGGATTTGTGCAAGGTAACTTTGATCAGGCTTTATTGTTTTTGCCAGCGCAAGAATTTGAAAAAACGTACCGACTATATTTGGAAGATTACAAAAATTTAACTTGTGAACAACGCAGCAACTGGGTTTGTGGTTTAGGCCACGGCGTATTGCCAAAAACTCCCGAAGCTAACGTTCGCCGATTTGTGCAAATCACGCGTGAGGTTTTTCATGAATGATTCAGCACTTTTTGCTAAATATGATATTCCAGCGCCCCGTTACACAAGTTATCCAACGGTTCCCTATTGGGGAACTGCACCGACACAAGAACAATGGCTATCACATTTACGCCAAGGTTTAAACGGTGGTCAGAGCCAATGGTCGATGTACATTCATGTGCCTTTTTGTGAAACGTTATGTACGTTTTGTGGTTGTAATACCATCATCACTAAAGATCATAAAAAAGAAGACCCCTATTTAAAGTTAATTTTAAAAGAATGGGATTTATACCGCCAGATGGTACCAGAATTTGCCCAAGCGCAGTTGCAAGGTATGCACTTAGGTGGCGGAACGCCCACTTTTTTATCTGCAGACCATCTAGGGCAGATGTTGACTCCGATTTTAGAACAAACTGTACGCGGTGAACATTTTGAAGGTTCTATTGAAGTTGATCCACGCAGAACTAATCGCGAACAATTGCAAATGCTTTACAAATTGGGATTTCGCCGTATTAGTTTAGGTGTGCAAGATTTTTATCCTGAAATTCAACGTTTAGTAAATCGTTTGCAATCGTTTGAAGAAACAGAAAGCATCACTCGCTACGCACGCGAAATCGGATTCACATCAGTGAATTACGATTTAATCTACGGTCTAGCCAAACAAACGCGCACGACAATGGAACACACTATAGCGCAGACGAAAATATTGCGACCCAATCGTATTGCTTTATATAGCTTTGCACTCGTTCCATGGATTAAACCAGCACAACGCTTGTTTAAAGATGAAGATCTACCAACGGGTAAAGATAAACGTGATCTGTACGAATACGCCCGCACTGAATTATTAAACTTCGGCTATCTCGAAGTGGGTATGGATCATTTCGCATTAAAAGACGAAGCTTTAGCGATTGCTATGAATGATCATAAGCTTCATAGAAATTTTATGGGTTACACTGACCAAAAATCACAAGTGATGCTGGGCCTTGGCGTCAGCAGTATTTCTGAATCACCCCAAAGTTTTCATCAAAATGAAAAAATTCTTCCTAAATACGAAGAATTAATTAATTCAGGTGTTATTCCAACAGCGCGTGGACACATTTTAACAGAAGAAGATGTTTCTCGTCGTGAGCAGATTTTATCTTTGATGACTAGTTATCAGGTTAAAATGAGTCCAGAGCAAACAAAGCTAGCTCCTGAATTTTTGGGTGAAATGATTGCTGATAAATTATTAGCTATCGAAGGAGATCAGATCAAAGTTAGCGAACAAGGAAAGCCTTTTTTACGTAATATTTGTATCTTTTTTGATGAACATCTAAAACGTAATAAACCACAAACGAAAATATTTTCGCAGTCTTTATGATTCATATCATCGGAGCAGGCTTTTCCGGATTAACACTTGCTTGGGAGCTGCAAAAAGCAGGTCTTAAGGTCACGCTGTATGAAAAAAATCAAATCGGTGGATTAATTCAAACTATTACAACAGCAACACATCTTCGCGAAATGGCAGCGAATGGTTTATTATGGACGCCGCGCTTAGAGCAGCTTGCCAAAGAATTAGAAGTTGAATTTTTAGCCTCACAAAAGATCTCGCGTAAACGTTTTATTTTTCGCGATGGTAAAGCCCAACGTTGGCCGCTAAATCTGAGCGAAACTTTTTGTTTAGTTTCTA
Organism: Bdellovibrionota bacterium; assembly: GCA_040386015.1. GTDB lineage: Bacteria > Bdellovibrionota > Bdellovibrionia > Bdellovibrionales > Bdellovibrionaceae > Pseudobdellovibrio. The sequence continues at coordinate 259,840 of JAZKGG010000001.1, forward strand.
AACTCGTAAAATTTCTTTTTTTTAGATCTAAAGTTGACACTAACCTTACCCTTAGTGCTTGGAGCGAGAAAAACTTTGGTCAAAAGTTTACAGACTATTTTTTAACATCAGCGGTGCGAGGTATATTTGCTTTACCAGCAACAAAGCTTAACGCCAAAGCGGTGTTAGATTCATTTAAAGCAGTTACTGAGTTTAAAAAAGCCAAAAAATATAAACCAACTACTTACGCTCCGCCAAAGGGTATGGGCCAGTTGATCCAAACTCTAAAAGTAAAACTTATAGAAAAAAACGTGCAAATTTTACAACAAGAAATTAAAAACTTAAGTGATTTAACCCTGAAAAATAAAGATGCGATCGTGATTGCCACAGCAGCCTGGGATGCCGCTTCGTTGTTGCCACAAACTCAAATTAAAAATATTGAAGCGGTTCCTTTAATATCAGCTACGTTAGTTTGGCCCAAAGAGACGCCCACACTTGATGGTTTTGGCTGTTTGTTTCCGCCAAGTGAAAAGTTTTTTTCTGCAGGTGTGCTGGTGAACTCGTGTATTTTTTCTGGTCGCGGACCAAACCCATCAGAAACCTGGATTATCAGCCAAGATCCAAATGGTTTTAGTGATGAACAAATTAAAAAAGCGCTTCTTAATGATCGGCAAAAACTTTTTGTAAATTTTGGTGAACCAAGTGAATGTCACATCACACGTTGGCCCAAAGCCATTCCTGCCTATAACCAGCAATTAAATAGTTTTCTTGCTCATCAGGATGAAATGGCAAACTCTTTAGCGAGCGAAAATATTTTCTTGAGCGGTAATTACTTAGGAAAAATCGGGCTGGCCAAAATCTATGATCAAAATATTATTTTAGCAGAAAAATTGAAGGCCAAATATGGGTAAAAAGTTATTAGTCTTAAGTCAAATCGGAAGTCCTGCAGAGCCTACACCCAAAGCGGTCGGGCAGTATCTTTCGCGATTTTTGATGGATCAGCGCATATTAGATATGCCTTGGTTTTTTCGTTCAATCTTAGTTCATATCGGCATTGTACCTCGTCGTAAAAAACCTTCGGCTAAAAAATATCAAAAGATTTGGACTCCGGATGGATCGCCTTTAGTTGTAGAAACGACCAATTTTGCTAATATCTTAGCTGAAAAGTTATCTGACACTGATATTGTGATTCATTGGCGTTACGGTGAAAAATCAGCGGTCGCCACATTAGATTCTTATAAAAATAAAGACTATGACGAAATTCTAATTGCTCCGTTGTACCCGCAGTTTGCTATGGCCACGACGGGATCAGCATTTGATGTGCTGTTACCTGCTGTAAATCAACACTGGCCTAACCACAAAAATGTAAAAACGTTAAAACCGTTTTATGAGCATCCAAATTTTATTACTAGCTGGGCCGAGCAAATTAAACCTTACATTCAATTCAACGATCACTTGTTGCTTTCATTTCATGGGTTACCAGTTTCACAAATTCAAAAAAACCCAGGTTGCGAGTTAAATCAGAAGTGTTGCGAACGCCCTGATATTTCTCGCTGTTACTATGCTCAGTGCCAACAAACAGTAAAATTACTAACAGCAAAATTGGGCTTACCAGCTGAGCGCTACACTTTATGTTTTCAATCACGCGTGGGATATAAGAAATGGTTAGAACCAGCTACTGAAAAATCCACTGAAGGTTTAGTCAAAGACCGAAATGTGAAATCGTTAGTTGTTGCTTGTCCAGCATTTGTTACCGATGGCCTAGAGACGCTAGAGGAAATTAACATCGAATTACAGCATCATTTTAAGTCGTGGGGTGGCCAGCAGTTTAAAATGGTGCCGTCATTAAATGACAATTTACACTGGATAGACAGTTTTGTACAGATTTTGGCTGATTCGAAAAGCTGGAGTTAAAAACACAGTCAAAGAATGGTGAAAATTGACGGAATACCTTAATATTCAGGCCCGATGTCTTGCTTGTGTTGAAGAGTTGGGCTACTAAGGGGGCTTAAACAAGATAAGGTTATTAAAGTGCAGAATCAGTTTCGTGATCTATGTGTAAAACTACAGGGGCTTCTTGGTCAAGAAGGGTTACATATCGTTCCCTTCGAGTCACCAAGTCTGCCATTTTTTACCAGTTTGACACAAGAACATCAGAGTCAGATTATTGATCTGCTCAATACACTTGTTGAAATTGCCTTAGATTTACAATCGCAAAAATTAAAAGTTACAGAACCCATCAATCTGATTAAGACATTTTTTAAAAAATTCAACTTACACGCCCCGGGTTGGGTCATCGATACAATCACAAAACGTGATGTGGTTGATGTTTACAATATGGACTCTCGCTTGGTTGTCGCGAGCTTTAATTTTTTCGAAATTTGTGCTTATTCGATCGAAGAAATTTTTTGTAGACCCTGGGCTGAACTCTGGTCACGTGAAGGGGATATACATATTAAGATTTTTCAACTTTGTCGCTCGTTGCTCAACGGTGAAATTACACAGCCTGTAGATATGACTTATATTCCTCAGCACAAGGTGAGTGAAACTTACACGGCTTCGGGGCGCTCTGTGATTATACAACCACGAATTTTTTCGCCGGTTTATTTTGGTGATAAGTTATTTGGTTTTATGAGTATTAATCGTATTATCCGATTTGAGCCAGAACAAATTATCGGTCTAACCGATGATTAAAGATTTTACTCCAGAAGTAGAAAAAATGACGGCGCAGCTAAAATTTTTATCTGAAATTAGCACGGCTATCAGCGAATCTTTAGACACCAATTCTATCCTAAAAGCTGTTTCAAGTATAACAAATCAATTTTATTCTGATTGGTTTGTTGTTGATTTATTTGCCTCAAATGATTTGAGTGTTGAACGCGTGATTATGGCAACCACAGATAAGTTGAATAATAAGTTTATCAAGCCCTGTTCTGAAAAATGGCAAATTAATACAGATGCAAAAGAGGGTGTAAGTTTTGTTGTCCGCACGGGGAGCCTCAAATTATATGCTTCTGTCGATGCAGGTACGATGTCTTTGTTAAATACACCGGTGATTGAAGATTTACCCACGAATAATGTCACTTCGGCCATGATAGTTCCTCTTAAATATTATGGAAAAATTTTTGGCGCATTATCATTTTATTCAACTCAAAGAGATCGTCACTACAGCGCTTTAGATGTCGATATGGCCTTAGAGTTAGCCAAGCGCACATCTTTTGCCTTAGAGAACGCGCGGCTATTTACTAAAGCTAACGAAGCCAGTCGTTCCAAAAGTGCATTTCTAACAAACATTAGCCATGAGGTTCGTACGCCACTGACGGCAATTCTTGGGTTCGCAGAGCTTTTATCTGAAGAAGGTTCAGTGTCAGAGCGTGGCGCAAAATATATCGAAACGATCAGAAGAAATGGCAATCAACTCCTTCGAATCGTAAATGAAATTTTAGACCTTTCAAAACTTGAAACTGATACCTTGGAATTTGTTAAAGCTAATTTTTCATTGCCACAATTGATCGATAGTATTTGTGTGTTGTTAGCTATTCGTGCTGAAGAGAGAAATTTAGATTTCACGGTTACGATGAATACGGCAGTCGATGAACATATCAAGACTGATAGTTTTCGCTTACGCCAAATCATTATGAACCTCATCAGTAATGCCATTAAGTTTACACACCAGGGGGCTGTTCACATTGACGTAACAACCAAAGAGTACTTGCCAAGAAAACATCGCTTAGAAATTAAAATTAAAGATACCGGTATTGGTATGGATGCTAAGCAAATTAAAGAGTTATTTTTACCGTTTGCACAGGCTGATTCTGAGATGACACGTAAATATGGTGGTACAGGCCTTGGTTTATTTTTAGCCCGCAGAATGTCGATATTACTTGGCGGAAATGTAGAATTATTGCGAAGTGAACCAGGGCAAGGCAGTGAGTTTTTGATATCTGTTGAAATCGGATATGATGAAATTCCGCAAAATAAAGTGGTACGAACTTTTGAGTACGCAAAATCAACTTCGGATGTAAAAAACCATTCGATGCCCAACAAAAAAGATGGCCAAGTGCCAGCTAAAGTAAAGTTGTTGATTGTCGACGACTCAGCAGATAATCGCGAGTTAATGACGCATTTACTTTCGTCTTTGGGCATGGAGACTCAAACAGCCGAAAACGGAAGGCAAGCTATTGAAAAAGCACTCTCTCAGGACTTCGATGTTATTCTGATGGATATTCAGATGCCCGAAATGGATGGCTTTGAAGCTGCTAAAATTTTACGTGAAAAAAATTGTCATTCAAGAATAATTGCAGTCACTGCTCACGCGATGAAGGGTGATCGTGAAACGTGTTTAAAAAACGGATTTGATGACTACTTAAGTAAGCCACTCACTAAAGAATCTTTGTCGCAAGTGACTGTTAAGCATTTAAGCTAAAATTTAGCGCCAAAACCAACAAAAAAAGCATTGTGATCAATCACTGGAACTGTGTCTGATTTATTAAGTGAGTAGTGATACTCAAAAGCTAACGGTAAGAAAAATCGATTGTTAAAAGCAAAATCTAATCCTGCGCTGGCAACGAGAGCATTCGCTAGTTTTAAATCCGCAATACGTAAAGCCGTGGTTTCGCGAGACGTCGGATTTTTAAAAACCCCTCCGCCAGCGGCCCAAAAAGTGAAGCGACTGATGTTGTAATCAAAACGTAAATGCCCACCTAAGCTTAAATAGTTCACATTGACTGAACAATCTTGCGAGGTTTTGCCGCCGCACATGTTGGGGTTGGCTGATCGTCCATAAACAGAAAGTTTTTCAGATAAAATGACAGTGCGTAAAGTAACACCCCACTTTGACGGATATTCAACAGCAAGCCCTACACCTGAACTCGAGCCCTTCATGGGAACAGTTTCTTCAAAAACATAGGGTAATGTTTTATCAGCCTGTTTGGCTGTAATATTGTCTGTCGTAAAAGCGCCTATTAAAGAGACTCTTAGCATATCGCGACGAAACACGATGTTATCTTCGTCGGATGATTTTAAACGCGTACGGCGCTGCTCAGAGGTTTCGTAAATTTCTTCGTCTTCGGCGTATTCAGATTCTGTCGATATTTTAGTTTTTTGTTCTTTGGCTATTTCGACGGCTGATTTTTCGGCAGCCTTTCTAGCGATTTTTTTACCGATAATGAATTTGCCGTCTGAAATGGCTGCGACGGCTAATTTTTCACGAACTTGTAAAACTTTGGCAGAGCCTGCGATTTTAGGTCCATTCGGCGTTTTATCAATCGAGATAACAATATCGCCGACAAAAAGCTTTTCGCCTTCAAGCTCGATCAGAAGTTTTTGCCCATTGATATCTTTAACCTTATAAGCCAGCGCTGGCGCGGCTAAAAACAATAACACTATAAGAAGGGTAAGTTTATTCGAAAGTAACGTCATACAAGCAGTAGGTGCCTTTTAAATCGCTAGATTCGTAGTGCGGAATGTTTTGAACTTGATGTTCCCACAAAAATTCGTCGTTAATCGTCGTGATTAAACGGCTTTGTGTGGCCTCGTTAGCCAAGCTTTGTTGTGAGCAGGTGATTTTTTGTAAACTTTTAATTTTAAGTGATGGTGATTCAGATTCAAAATCTGCACGATCTGCCGAACGGTAAATCGAACACGAAGAAAGCGCTAGCAATAGAAATAAAAAAAGCCTTTTCTTTGTTTTCACTCTCAATAGTTTGAGCGTGTTTTTAAAAAAAGAAAAGGCTTAAATGTGAGTAAATTAGATTAGAATGGGATATCTTCTGATTGGTTGAAGCTAGGCTCCGGACCGAAATCAGAAAAATTGAAATCTCCGCCACCTTGATTCACTGATGAATCATTTTGTGAAGAAGAAGCTCCAGCACCTTGAGATGCGCCGCCACCTAAAAACTGAACAGTCGAAGCTACGATTTCTGTAGCGTATTTTTTCTGACCGTTGTCTTCCCATGAACGTGTTTGAAGTTTTCCTTCAACGTAAACTTGGCGTCCTTTTGCTAAATACTTACCGCAAAGTTCGGCTAATTTCCCCCAAACCGTAATACGGTGCCACTCAGTGCGCTCTTGCTTGTTACCTGTTTTGTCAGTCCAAGATTCGCTCGTTGCAACGTTAAGACGTGTTACTGTAGCGCCTTGGCCCACAGCTTTCATTTCAGGGTCTTGACCTAAACGGCCAACTATAATTACTTTGTTAATTCCAGACATATGCCCTCCTTCTTCTTTTTCCTTTGGGCGTAGAATTGAGTCAACATTAAAACCCGAATGGCTTAAATGTTGACTCTTAGTTTCCCGTGAGGAGTAGCATAATCGTAGCCATTGCAAGCACTGCGTAATATGTTTAGAAAATCCGCAGTGTCCGTAATTCGGAAAGTGCTTAATTTTATTGAAAACAAATGCTTAATTTAGAGGAAGCATTGAAGGGGGTAGATCTGTGCTCGCGGCTTGAACTTTCAAGCGGTAACGACTTGAACCTTTTTCTTCGGTTTTGAATTGATCGATAAAACTTAAGAAAAATTGTGCTCTTTGTACAAATGCAGGCTTTGCGACTAGATCGATATTAAAATTATATGCACCCATCATAGGCCTTGCTTGGCCACCGACATTATCGATGCGGATCGCGATATCGCCTTTTAAGGTTCCAGATAAATCATCAGATGGGTTTCCAAGTTTAGCATTTTCAATCACTAGTTTTCCACCAGTTAATTTTCCTTTAACGTCGACTTGTTTAAATTTAATTTCAGGAAGAGCAATGCTGCCAAAATTAGGAGAATTGATTGATGTGCCCGGCATTTCGAAATTATCAATTACAATAGATACTTCGCCGTCGGGTTGTTCTTTAAATGACATATCTGCAGTGATATTTGCTGTGATGTTTGCCGAGCCTGATAGGGGAATCGAAATTTTCAAAGTGTCGCGTAAATTTTTAAGTGAAATGGCCTCGCTTGAGATTTCTAAGTTAGCTTTTAAAGCGCCGCTTTCTAAAGTTTCAAGCGGCGTTAATTTGACTTCGGCGCGTCCGCCAAATAATCCATCAGCGACAAGTTTGCCCCCGGGCTGACGTTTAAATAAAGCAGCTAGTGAAGGTGATGCTGAGATTGAATTTACATTTAGGCCGTCAATAGTTGAAGTTTCAACTAATACGCCATCTAAGCTAATTGAAGCAGTTACTGGATTAATGTGCATGTCTTCGAATTGTAAATAAACACTGTTCTGAGTCAGCGCCGACACTTGCCCAGAAACAAAATCATTTAAATCTTTAAACGGGAATAATAAAAATAAAAACACAAACGCGAAAACCAGAGTGAACAGAATTTTAAATTTCTGTCCCCAAACGAAGCGAAATGTTTTGATGATCATGTCCATCATTATTCATCACCTGCAGCTTCAGAAGGTGCCTTTTTTTTATTGCTGACTGGTTCTGGAGCAGGCTCGGGTAAAGGCTCTGGCACTTTTAACGCATAAAGTTTGTAACTTACATCAAAGTATCCAGCCATTTCAGCGTTGGCTTGCATCAGCATATCTTTAACTTTTACCGCTGACGAAATATTTGCTAACTGCAAACCGATATCAACCACTTGGCGTAAATTTAATTTTGCTAATTTTACTTCAACAACACCTTGTTGTAAACTTGAAGGAATTAATCGGCCTTCAGCCTGTGCCACGTCAACGGCGACGATTTGCTCGGGGATAAGTTTTGAATTTTGCAGAGAACTTTGAATTGTTGATATTAATTCAGCCGCTTGCGGTGCTGGTGCCATTTGCAGGCCGCCCGAAGAGTCGCGGTAAGTTTTAAACAAATCACGAATAAGAGTGCGTTTATCTTCAAACTGGGCCATCAACTCGTTTGAAATTTGCAACTGACTGATTGGCGAATAAAATACAACACCTGCAATTATTAACGCAGTTACAGCTTGGGCGACTTTTTGCCCTGACGGGCTTAAGGATTGATACTTATCACTCAGCTGACTGTAAGATTCAGACTCTTGGATTCTTTCCCAACCAGATTGTAAAGTGGATTTAAGCTGTTCGGTTAATTCTTCAAGACGACTCATTTAAGTAATCCTCGATCAGTTTTTAAGCTTAGAGAAAAAGCCACGCGATTCGGCTGACTTGGAAGCGTCGGTGTTTCTTCAGTCACTTTCTTATTTAAAGCCATGCTGGCTAAACGTTGATTCATTAATGTGACTTCGCGGGGAGAGTTAGCGTAGCCTACGATTTTTACATTATCGTCAGTGATTTGTAATTGCATGATATCAATTTTGCTTTGTGCTTTATCAGGCGACACTTCGCTAATTTTTTTAAGCACATCTAAAGCTGAATTCATTCCAGCCACTTGGTTTAATAACTTGAATTCTTGAGCGCGTTTTTTATTATCACTGATATATTTTTTAACGCCTTTTTCATTAGCTTGTTTTTTAGGGAGACGGGCTACGTTTTTAGCTTGAGTCGTTAGTGCCTCATCGCCCTTTTCAGCGAGTGTCGTTGTCATAGATTCGCGAAAGCCGCCCCAAATAAAAAATATAATCACTGCAGCTGCTGCAGTTTTTGCGATCATGCCCCAATCAGTCCAAAATTGTTTTAGACGATTGTTTTCCGCGACAAATTCGCCCTTCATAAATTGTAAGGCAGGATTCTTAGGTTTTTTAAACGCTTCGATCGCAATACCCACCGCAGTTGCAAAACGGGCTTTTACAGCATCAATCGGAATATTGTTCGTTTGAATTGTTGCGGGATCGATATAGTGATCTAAAAGAGAAACTGGGTTACAAGGCACTTCTAAATGCTGAGTTAAAAAAGCTCCCACATTTGGAAGCAGTGATAGGCCACCCGTTAAATAAACATTTTGAATGTTGCCGTGAAATTCACTTTGCAATTCTAAAAATGACATTTGTAAATCACGCACTAATTCGCGCATCGATTTTTCAATCGTTGAAGCGGTGTTAGCCGTTTCGAAATCCTGATTAGTTTTTGATAAAAGTAAAGCTGCATCGGCTTGCAACATACGTTGGGCTTCAACATACGGAAGTTGAAATTTGCGGATAAATTCTTGAATAATTTGATCGGCCCCCCACATAAGACTGCGAACAAAAACTAAGCGGCCTTCAATCTGCGCGCATAGTAAAGTTCTTTTGTGGCCAAGGTTTAAGGTCACTTGAATAGGGCTGCCAAATGCAGGGCTACTATCTGTGGTTTCTACTTCAGGTAATTCTTCATCTGCGGTAAAGCTTAACGGACCAGTCGCTGTCGCAAATTGCGGGGGGGCGCTATCCCAAGCTTCTAATAAATTCGCGAAGGCAATGCCATCGACAGTTAACGTGTAAGGATCAATACCGAAATCTTTAGCAATACTTAGTGATTTTTCGATATGTGTTTTTGGTGCAGCAATTGCTAAAACATGGGCTGAAAAACCTTCAGTTAAAATAACTTTTGCATCAAAAAGGCAAAGATCTGGATCAAAAGGAATATCTTCTTCCATTTCAAAAGATAAACTTTTTAAAACTTTAGAACGATCTGCAAACGGAAATTGTTTTTTTCTAACAGTGACTTTGTCTTGTTTTAAAGACATGACAACGCGAGCAGAAGCGAAATCTAACTGTTGCGCGATTTGTCGAATATATTCAATAGCTTCAATTTCGCGATCGTGAGGAGTGACTTGTTGTGAAAGTTTTTTTTCATAAACAGCTTGGATATAAATCGATTTTTTATTTTGAACAACTTCGGCAATTTTAATGGAATCTTCGCCAATATCAACTCCCAATGCGCGCATGTTGTCCTTCCGTGTTGTATAGCTTTACTGCTCTGCCCAGTATACGATACGAGGTCGACCTTTGGGAAGGGGATCTTGTGGTTTGGTTGGGGACGTTGGTCCAGCTCCGGGATTGGGCGGTGGATTTATACCGTTAGCAGCATCTTGCTCTTTTTTCTCTTTTTCTAAATAACTTTTGATCGTCGCTGCGGCTTTTTGCGTGTTCATCACATAAGCGGTGATTTTTTTCTGAACGGCCCCTTTGCCTGAACCGGTCATACCAATGGCTTCGATTTTAAAATTTACCACACTGTCGCACTGAAAAGGAATTTTATCAAATTCAGGGTTTAATCTTGCCCCTCGGCCTTCAACAAAATTTTTAAAATCGGTGCGACATTCTTCAGATGAGGCTCCCTTAAACGGGCCACCTTTGTCTTCGTCGTCGCGACGTTCGATGGCCTCTCTAACAGCTTCTTCAGTCATGCCCGGATCAAGTGATTTGATCACATCTTTGGCTGCGGTATTTGGATTAATAGCTTTTGATCCGTAAATAGTCACCGACGGAGACATTAACATAAAAAATTCTTCGGTCATGCCTGGAACCAAGCGCATTTCATCAAGTGTACGAAAGCCGCGATTGGGTGGATAGTTTTCACCTAGAGCTTGAAAGGGCTGACGTTTATCGCTGCCATTTTCAGAAGAATTTTTTTCACTCATCCAATCGGCAATGCGATTAATTAATTCGGTAAAATTATAATTCGAGTAAACTTCGCGAAATTTATCATCGTTTTGCAGTTTAGCTTCAAAAATTGTTAAAATTTGTTTTTTGGTGATTTCACGTAGCGTTTTAGACGGTGAAGCTAAATCATTAACATCAACCTTCGAGCCCTCATCTGTGATAGTGTGGGTGTACTGCCCATCAAAAATCGAGGCCTTCGCAGCACCTTCGACATCATCTTTAGTCGCGAGTGAGGTGTCGGCGCCAATAGGCAAGGGCCAAGCAAACGGAAAACTCCAAACCATATTTAATTGTTGTGTAAATCCTGGAGGTAAATTCATGCGCGAAGCTTGTTGGTAAACTTTGATGCGCAATAAAGCTAAATCCACAGAACTGCGAGCCGAATAAAAAGCTTTGATGCGATTAATTTCTTGCGAGTTCACCACATATTCAATGGTTGAATCAGTTGAAACTTCGCTGGCCACCCACACCATTAAAATTAATGATGTCATAGCTAACAATAAGGCTACGCCTTTTTTTGAATACTTTTGGCTGCGCCCAAGGGGGTTAAATTTTAATCTTTGCATAAAAGACATTACTGACCTCCCGTGGGAGTCGGTGCTGTGCCTGGTGCCCCAGTCGGTTTTTTGGGATTATTTGGAAAGTGCAGTGGCACAACATATTGCAAAGAGTATTCACGTTTTTTACCACTTAATTCGCGCTCAATGGCTAGCGTGATTTCAACAGCGTCCGGAAAAATTCCTTTTACAGAATCATCTTGGCCGCCAACGGTCTTCCAATCTTTTTGCCAGTCTTTTTTACTTTCGCCCGTATAGCGAAGTTTAAATTCTTTTACATTTTCGAGCAAAACGGATTCAGTTCCACCTTTGGTGACGTCATTATCTAAAACCTTTTGCACACGGCGAAATAAACACTGGCTTGATGTGTCTTTAGTTAAATTTTTACAAGCTTTTAGGGCGTAGCCGACTTCGACAAAGTCAGCTTGTATGTCGTTGGCTAAAAATCGGCCGTTATTTAAAGTTACAAAATTGACTTGCTCTGTATCGCCGACAAAATCAGTTTTTGGATCTTCACGTTTGTTTTCGCGCGCAGCCGGAGCATTTGGATCAATCGGAGGTGCTGGTTGCCCCGGTTTTTGAGTTGTTTTTTTGGCGGCATCAAATATTTCTTTTTCAAAATCATAGTGATTGTAGGCTTGATACAAGTCAGCGCGCATAATTTTAATGGCATCACGAAGCCCAGAAACATCTTGCACTTCGGCTTGAATTTTTGTGCGTGCTCTTAAAGCGTTACCTAAGGTTGTTGCGACAAGCACAGTGAGTGTTGCTAAAATGCTGATCGCTAAAATCACTTCAATTAAAGTAAATGCTTTTTTAGATGTTAACTGATCAGCCACCAGCCCCCCCAGGCAAAGGCAGCGAGCGGTCGTAATCTACGATGTAAAATACGACATGAACTGTGATTGGCTTTTTTTTATCTTTGTAAGTCACCGTGACTTTAACTTCTTTAACTGATTTAGATAAATGCTCGCTGAAAATTTTCATGATCGAAACTAAATCTAAATTTTGATTTTCACCCACGCCGCCGATAATGCCTGATAAATCAGGAAATTCGACTTTTTGCGATTTCATCTCCCAGGTGTAACCTTCAAGTTCGGCTCCGAAATCGCCGGCGTCTTCTTCTTTGATGGCATCTAGGGCTTGGGTTTTAAATTCGCGTTCAAGTTCAACAATTTTACGCTCTAATAGCGCAGCAAGCTCAACCTGGACTTTTGTTTTTTGTAAGCGGGTATAGGTGCCAGCCCATGAGTTTGTTAGAATAAACATTCCTGATGCCATGATCATCATAGCAAGAACAACTTCAATTAAGGTAAAGGCTTTGTTATTTTTTAATTTCATCACTCACAATTATGCAGCTCAATATTTATTGACGGGATAAATCACGTAAAGATTTAGCGCCATCTATAATATCAGCTTGACCTGTGAGCGGGTTAAAGACAAGCGTCCAGATGTTTTTTCTTGGATCTTGAATTTGCAGAGCTACGGGTTCAACCATGCCCGTGGGAAAGAAATGGATGTAGACCATGCCTTCAGTAAAAACCGCATCCTGTGGGCCGCTTTCTAACTGTTTAATGAGGTAGCCATCTGGAAGTCGTTTTTCTTTTTTAAGATAACTAGAGTCGACTTGATAGGGCGAATCAGGTGCACCTTCTTCTGGTTTGTCGCCGCGTTCGCGTTGTTTAGCTAGAAACTCTTTATCAATCAGAGTCGGAGATACGGATTTTTCTAGCCAATAGCTGGCTTGTTTTTCGTCGATTTTAAAAACTAAACGATAATTAGTGCCGTAGAGTTTTGCGCGGTTACGAACTTCTTTAACTGTAATGACGATGTCGCGAAAGACGGTTCGATTGTCGACTTTTTTGAATGACATGCGCGAAAGCGCTGCCGAAAGGACTCCACCAATAATCATTATCACGACGATAATTTCTATGAGTGAGAATCCTTTGTTATTGGAAACCGAAGAGTTCAAATTACTCTTCGCCGCCAACAGATTCGTCTGAGAAAATGTCTTTATCGAAAGAAGAACCGCCAGATTTTTTGTCGCGGCCTAATGAAGAAAGGTTGTAACCATTTCCGGCTGTGCTGTATTGAAAATCAGAGCCCCAAGCATCTTTTAAAATATGTTTTTGCTTAGGATTACCTGTCCAGTTTTTACAGCTAGAATCGTCATCAGTGATGAATGATAAAGTCGTCGGGTATTTACCACATTCAGCGTAGTATTCGTTAATTTTAGTCGTCACTTCGGTCATTTTCATTTTTGTCTGGTTGATCTCGCCGCGACGTTGACCATCTTGAATTTTGGGTAACACGATCGCCATGATACCGCCGATGATAACTAATACGATCATGATTTCTCCTAAAGAGAAACCTTTCGCGTTTGAAATTGCAGAGATTGAACGTTTAGATTTAAATAAGTTTGCTGTGACCTTGTTGAACATGGATTTATCCCCCTAATTTAGATGTCATATCGAACATCGGAACAATGATAGATATTACTATGACAAAGATTACAATACCAATCAATAAAGTCATGATTGGATTTAGCAAAGTAGTTAAACCATCGACTTTAGATTTAACTTGAAAGTCGTAAGCATCCGCGACTAAAGCCAGCATATTTTCTAAATCGCCAGTCTTTTCGCCGATATTCACCATGTGCACGACGATAGGCGGGAACTGACCCGATTTTTTTAACGGACCAGCAATAGATTCCCCTTCAGAGATATTGCTCTTCGCTTCATCAATAGCCATGGCTAGAACGTGATTATCAACCACGTTACGAACGATATCCATGGCGTTAAGCATCGGTACACCGCCAGCCAATAACGTCGCGAGTGTTCGCGTGAAACGCGAAATAGCCACCATTCGCGTGATTTCGCCCACCACGGGGATTTTAAGAATGATTGCATCCCAAGATTTGCGGCCTTCTTTAGAGTTTTTCCAGTTTAAGAAAACTAAAATCGTAATAATAATAAATCCGGCAATCCAATACCAGCTTTCAACAAACACTTTACTGATTGCTGCAACATACTGGGTCATAATTGGTAAGGTCATATCTGGCATCGATTCAAAAATGGCCAAGATTTCGGGTAATACTTTTGTAAACAAGCCAAACATCACTAAAGTGATCACACACAACATAATAATTGGGTAAGTCATTGCCGAAACCACACGCTGACGAAGTTCAGCTTGCGCTTCAGTAAATTCAGCTAAACGCAATAAAATAACATCAAGCGTTCCTGACATTTCACCGGCCTCAGCCATTGAAATAAAAATGGTGTCAAAAACATTTGGATATTTTGATAAAGCTTTATGCAGTGATTGTCCTTCGTTCACCATATTTTTACAGTCAGAAATGGCTTCAGAAAGAATAGGATTTTCAACTTGCTCTGCAATGGCAGTTAAAGCATCAACTAACGGGATATTAGCTTTAATTAAAGTGGCTAACTGGCGGGTCATTAAAGATAAATCTTTGACAGGAACAGTGCCTGTTGAGCGGATCGATGATTTTTTGATTCCCGCTGCTTTTTTCTTATCTTTAATTTCAACAACAAAGATGCCATCTTTTTTAAGCTTAGTTCTTGCTGAACGTAGGTTTTCTGAATCCAGAGTTCCTCTGACTGTTTTTCCGTCGCGACTTAAACCTTTGTATTCAAATAATGGCATAATTAAATATCAATCTGAGTATTAGTTAATAGTTCTTCAATCGTTGTGATGCCAGCTAAAACTTTTTGAATGCCATGGTCACGAAAAGTTTTAAAACCTTTTGAGACCGCTAATTTTTTGATGGTGTTACCATCTTTACGTTGCATGACTAAAGATCTAATATCATCTGTGACCGGAAGAAGTTCTGCGATAATGGTACGACCGACATAACCTTTTTGGCCGCAGTGTTCACAACCCATCGCTTTACAAATATTAGAACCACGCGCTTGTTCTGCACTAATACCTAAAGTTTCAAGTTCGAACGCAGATGGGACGTGTGGTTGTTTGCAGTGCGGGCATAAGACGCGCACTAAACGCTGAGCTAAAATTCCAAGAATTGAAGTGGCAATTAAAAATGGTTCGGCACCGATATCCATTAAACGGGGAAAGGCCCCTGCGGCATCATTGGCATGGATTGTTGATAACACTAAGTGGCCCGTTAATGATGAATTGATCGCAAGCTCTGCAGTTTCTAAGTCGCGAATCTCTCCCACCATGATGATGTCTGGATCTTGACGAAGAAATGATCTTAAACCCGCCGCAAATGTGAGGCCGATTTTAGCGTTCACTTGCACTTGGCCAACGCCATGAATACGTTGTTCGACCGGATCTTCGATCGTTAAAATATTAATATCTGGTTTATTTAATTTAGAAACACAACCGTACAGTGTCGTTGATTTACCCGAACCGGTAGGACCCGTAACAAGTAAAATTCCGTACGATCTTTCGATCATATTATCTAAGGTATCTAAAAGTTCTTGCGAAAAGCCAGCATGATGTAATTCACGCACTTGTGATGACTTATCTTGAAGACGCATAACGATACGTTCGCCATGAGTTGTCGGTACGGTAGAAAGACGAATATCGATATCTTTTCCGCCGACTTTTAATGGAATACGACCATCTTGCGGTAAGCGTTTTTCGGCGATATTTAAATTCGCCATAACTTTAATACGAGAAGTGATCGCATTTTGTAATTTTTTAGGTGGTTTAAAAACATCGTACAAATTGCCGTCAATACGGTAACGAACAGCCATATCTTTTTCATACGGCTCCATATGAATATCAGAAGCTTTTTCTTTGACCGCGCGAAATAGAACTGAATTCACTAATTTAATCACCGGCGCATCGTCTTCGCCAGCTTCAAGTAAATCGATAATTGGATCTTCTAAATCCATTTCATCATCTTCAATGTCATCCATACCAGACATGTTTGAAGTGGATTTTTCATAAACACGATTGATCGCATCTTGTAGGCGTTGCGAAGTTGTCATCATCGGGCGAATACGTTTACCAAATAGGGCCCGTAAATCATCTAAAGCTTTAGTGTTAACGGGATTAGATGTTAGTGCGTACAGTGTTTCAGCTTCTTCTTTAAAAGGTAATACGCCTTGAGTTTTAGCGTAATTGATTGGGATATCGCGCACTAGATCTGCAGAGATTTCGCTGACCGCGATATCTTTAACAAAATCCAAACCAAGCTCGCGGCATAAATCAGCCACAAGATCATCGGCCGTTGCGTATTCGCGTGAGGATAAAGTTTCACCCACGCTAACCGGACGAGAAGTGGCTGGATTTTTTAAAACCGATTTAATCTGATCGGGTGTCAGAGTCGTCGATTTACCTAATAAAAGAGGAATATCCATTAGAGCCATTAAAATCCTTATTTTCTAATCACGGGCTGTGTATCATTATCTGCAGCTCCCGTTGATTGAGGCACGCGATCACGTTTTAAAACTTTATCGATAGTTGAACCATAAGGGTCTTTACCACCATTTTGTTTTAAGAAGCGTAAGCGCTCATCTGTTTTGTAAGTTAACAGAGTTTGGCCGTCAGCGCGATTACGAATAATTTTTGGCGATAAAAATACTAACATATTCACTTTACGTTTAGTTGATTTTTTCGATTTGAAAAACCATCCCAAGATAGGTAAGTCGCCTAAAATAGGAACCTTTCTAACTTCTTCAGAGTCTTCATCTTTCATTAATCCACCAATTACCGCAGTGTCCCCATTGTTTAAGACAACGTTCGTATTGATCGAGCGTGTCGCAAGTGGTTGAACCGATCCAGCGAAGTTGGCTGGAACCTGTACGCTTGATAGCTGATTGATAGTTTGTTTAAATTCCATACGAATAGAATTCGATGTTGGCGAGATAAATGGTTTAATTTCCATTTTGATCGTCGCATCACCAAACTCTGGCGAAGACTGTGAAGGCGCGCCATTTGTTCCGGGAGTTACGATATTACGTGTAACAACTTTATCACCCACTTCGATTGTCGCCGTTTGGGCATCAGTCGCAATAATTTGTGGTGTTGATAAGATATTGGTTTTACCAAACTGTTTTACGAATTTTAAATAACCAAGTAACGAAGGGATCTCGATATTTCCGCCACCAGGATTTGTAATATCTTTAGGTACAGACACTTTACCAGACGAGAATCCTAAGATCGCACTTCCTGCGCCCCCGATGGGATTTAAGACTGATGAAAGATCGGCATCACTAGAAGCAAAGCCGGCTTTTCCACCATCTTTACCAAATTGCACCAATCCGCCACCTGATTCCATGCCATCAGACATGTTCATTTCCATGATAATCGCTTCAACAAACACTTGATCCCGCGGAATATCTAATTTATTTAAAATCGATAAAACTTTTTCGTAATCTTGTTTGCTGGCAGAAACCACTAATGAATTTGTATTTTTGTCAGATTTAATTGAAACTTCGCCGCCGAATAAACCTTCGCGAACTGCAGCTTGACCTTGTGCTTGAAAACCAAAACCACCAGTAGGTGCAGCTTTTGGAGCAGATTCTTTTGCGACTTCACTTAAAGTTTTTGCGATATCTTCAGCGTTACCATGTTTAACGTAATAAACATAAACGCCACCTTGATCTTCAGCGCGAACTTTGAAATCTAATTGCGCCACTAATCTTTTAACACGCGCAATACCTGGGCGGTTACCCACGATGATTAAAGAATTCGTTCGATCATCAGGAAACACCAAAAACGATGCTGCTCCGCCAGATTTGCCGCCAGAACTGCTTCCGCCAGAACTAAAACGCGGAACGCCGGCATTAAAGCCACCAGTGCTTGCAGGCTTTTGGCCTTTATTTACGATTTTATCGATAAGATCGGCGATATCTTTAGATTTAGCGTATTTGATGCCAACAACTTCTAATTGCTCTTCAAAACCTGGAACGTCTAATTGATTAATGATCTTCATGATACGGTCAATAGAAGAGCCGAAATCAGAGATAATCATCGAGTTCGTTTGTGGGTAAGCTTCGATTTCACCGTAAGATGAATTTAACAAACGGCCTAATTGCTGTTTTAAAGTCTCAGCAGAGATATGTTTTAAATGCACAAGTTTAGTGATCATTTGATCGGCGTTCGGGTAGTACGATCCAGAGTAGATATCGATACCATCACGTTGTGCTGAACGAGCATTTCTAATTTTTAAGAAACCACCACTCGGAACAATCGTAAAACCATTAATAGCCAGTGAAGACAAGAAAGCTTTGTAAGCTTCTGCTACCGTAATTTTACTTGGAGCGATGATCGTGATTTTACCACGAACAGTTGAATCGATAATAAAGTTTTTTCCAGTTAATTCAGAAATCGCTTTAATAATATCTGTGATATCAACATTTGGAAAATCGAAAGATTCAATAGTTTCTGGAAAGTTTTCAGAAGTGATATCTTCAGGATTAGCTTTAGCAAACTTCTCACGTTGTTTGTCAGATAAAACCGTCGATTTAGTTCCTTTAGATGAAATCACTTTTGCAGGGCCAGCCGAAGGCGGGGTGCCCGCGCGATTACCACCAAGATTTGAAGCGGGTGGAGGAAATGAATTATTAGCTGGAGGCGGCGGCGGAACTTCTCCCACCGAAGGTGCCGCAAAATCATCAATAGGTGGTGGAGGAGGAAAATCCTCGAATTGAGCAAAACAATAACTTCCTGTTAATTGTGATGCTAAAAAGCTTGCAACAACAGCTGCTGTAATTACACTTCTTTTAAAGGCCATCTTCTACCTTCTTCCTTCATTCAGTAATCATTACTGAATTTCATAGTTATAATCTTGCTCAGATCCATTGACCTCGACACCAAGCTTAACTTTGCTTTCTTTTTTTAACTTATTAAACATTTCCATAGCGCTTTGAATGCTGTTCACAGGTTCGCCGCCGGCAGACTTAATTAAAGTGCCACGCGGTAAGCCCATTTGTTCAAAGATCGACCCTGGTTGATAATCTACTAAACGGTAGCCATTAATTTCGCCTGTGTTGGGGTCGCGATTTGGTAGCGCGCGAGCTTGCATTAACAGGCCTGACAAATCATTTAAGTACTTATTTAGATCAGCGCGCTTAACGCGAAAGGTGTTGTTGCCAACGGCTTGAATTTCTTTACCGCCGGCTTTAGCAGGCCCAGCTGTTGTTTTTACTGAATCAAAATTTACTTTTGTATTGCCGCGGCTGATTTCAATATATTCTAAAGCGGCATTATTTAAATTTCTAAAATACACGATGCCGCGCTCTACTTTTTCGATCTTGGCCATATTTTCAATTTCAGCACCCACCATATATGAGCCAGACATATTTTTTGATTTCACTTCAATCGCTGCCACTGATTTTGATGGATCGGTGTGAACCAGTGTACCAATTAAATTTAGCGGTAAGCTTGATTGAACAGGAATATCTTCACGCTGTTCTTCTTGCGACGCATTCACTTGTGCGAGTGGGTCGGGGATTGTGCCTGCAGATGAAAATAAATTTCTATTCGTAATAGTTGAATATTGACTGCGATCGACGTAACCACCGGCTTGTTGTTTAGGAGCTTTTTTCGGGGGAGCAGATTGCGGAATAAAATATTCACGCAGATAGATAATTCCTAAGTCGGCAGCGGTAAAACCAATGAAAAGCAATAGCCCGTAAAGAGCCCATTTTTGGATGACAGATCGTTGTTGGACATTCAATTTTTTCATAGTCAATTTCCAGAGTTCAGCATAACAACACTGAACTCTCGACGTAAGTGATTAAACAGCTTAAGTTCAACTCTAGACTTAGGTTGTGATTTAAGATGAAGGGCTAGCAATTTAGGCTTTAGTGCACTAACCTAAGATCTAGAGCGAGGACTATGACGGTCATCTACTTCACGGACGGAGCACTCATTGACGATTGTTTGATTCGAAGATCACTTCTTCGGATCCCAGAAGTTATTGAGTCGCTACGTAAATCTCAAGATGAATTTATTGGTTGTGATTTGTTTATTGCGATGAACGAAACTTTGGTCTACCGCGCCTTAAACTATCATCAAAAAACTCATTTAAAATCGATCTTACAAAATGCATTGTTTCGTCGCTGGATGAAAAATGGCATTGAGCCAGATCTTATTTTAAAAAGAAAAGATTACTCTCACTTCAACGAACTAACCCAAGTGTTCCAAAAGTTATCAACGATTGACACGTTAAAGGTTGTAACTATCGGGCCTGGCTTTGATGATTTAGAAAGTTTTTTACGTTTACGTCTAAAGTTGAACTCAAACCCAATAAACGAGTTTATATCTCAAGACCCTCACTTAAATTGGTTTTGGAACGAAATCCGCACAAGCCTCGAGCTCCACTCTTAGTTGAAACAGGTACTTTTTTCAAGGTTTCTTCAAGATTCTATTAACGCACATATTCTTATGACCTTTTTTTCGAATTGCGGTATAGCTTTGGGGCAATCGTTTTTGGGGGATTAGGCTTATGAAAAACCAATTTGTTTTAGCTCTTTCAACTGTAATCGTTACCGCGTCGCTTTTTTCGTGCGCACCGAAAGACGAAAAACTGCAATCTGCAGCGGGTGGTTCAGTCACTGTTCAATCATTAAATATTGAAGGTAATAAACTGGAGTCAGCAAGATTTTTAGCGGTGAGCTTAGATCGCGCTTTTGCAGGCTTATCTTTAGTAAAATCAGTTTTAAACCCTCAATACGCGGCTTCACAAAAAACATCTGTTGTTGCTGATAAATTTGAAACTGATATTCTTGATATCTCTACGGGTTTTTATTTAGACGGCACTCAGTCAGGTCAATTCTCTGGCCGCATTAATTACGCCATCGAAAAGTTAGAAAAAGACCAAGAGGGTAAAATTACTCTTCTTGTTTTGAAATCTGAAAACATGAAACTAGAAACAAAGCACTTTGTTGAAAGTTCTAGTAAAGGTGCTTTTGTAACATCAAATAACATGAATGACCGTCTAGTGATTACTAAAGGCGCTCGCGAAAGATCGTATTTATTAACGATCGAAAAAACAGAAGAATTAGGTTTAGCAAAAAACACGACAGCATTTGTTAATACACAGATCAAATTAGAATTTTCTTGGGACGGTTCTTCTGAGATGTTAAATGAAGCTGTTAAAGTTACGGCTTTAAGAATCAACGCTCGTATGCACGGTGCTAGATCTGGTGCCTTAACTATTAAAGATGTTTCGCCAGTTTTAGAAGTGAAATTAGATTCATGCATCAGTGCTACGGGTGAGTTAAGAATCGTAAAGGATGCTAAAACTCAAATCGGTCAAAAACCAACTGTATTGCCTGAAACTTTAGTTAAAATTGAAGATTCAACTGTGACAATTGATGGGGTAACTTCAAGGGCGCTAGCTTGTGCTACGCGCCCTCAGGCAGATTTAACTCGTTACTTACGATAATTATTGTCGATAATTATTTTTTCTTAGTCGAAATTTTAAGTCTTGAATAAAGAGGGAAGTGATCAGCAACTCCCTCTTTTTTTTCGTCGTCAAAACGAAGTGGTGATCCGTGCATGCTGTTATCGGGAGTTTTTACGACTTGAATTGATTCAGGAATTAAAGTTAAACCTGCTTTTGAAATCGCGTTTCCATAAACGATGACATCCAAGAATGACCATTCGCCTTTGTAGTTGTGGCTGCCTTTGCAGTGATCGCAACCAACGAGGTGCGAAACTGGGCCGGCTTGGCTTAGGGTTTTAGAGAAATAACCGTTACGGCCCTCTTCAGTGGCTGTGATGTTCATATCACCGCCGGCAATGACTGCGCGCCCTTTTTTCTCGTATTCAGTGATTTTGTTTTTTAAAAATTCAATCGCTTGTTGTCTCCAAGCCGTCGGATTTGCTTGTGAGGGAAAGTGCACAGCCATGACTGTTAATTCTTTTTTATTCGGTAAAATCACAGTGGCTTCGATCACGCCGCGCGAACGTTTAGCATATTTTAAGGCTTGAGGATCTTCGTCTTTATAAGGAATAAGATGAAGAACGGGTTTTCCTTTAAGGGGAAATTTAGAAAGAATTGCAGGATCAATCCCGCGCAAATCTGGGCCTTCAATCAGAACGCGGGTTTGGTAACCTAAGCCTTTAAGTTCTGTGTCAGCTAATTGATTTAAGATATTCAAGTTTTCGACTTCGGCCATTAAGATGATGTCAGGGCCAGAGCCTTGGTCGATATACTTAATTGTTTTTCCAACTTGTGAAAGTTTGAACTGAACGATTTCGTCGTTCCAGTCTTTAAAGTTACACTCTTCACGGTAGAATTTAGACTTTACAGTTTGGCAAAATTCACCCACTTCGGCAGAACCTTTTTGTGCCCGCGGTAAATATGTGTAATCTTCTGTGCCTTTATCGTGAATGTTATCGAACATGTTTTCTACGTTGAACGTCATCACAGAGATTTCGTCTGCCCCCTTAGATAGGCGGTCAGGGTCAATAGCATCTGACTTGGCCTGAGGGGTGTCGCTAGTTTTGGCATTTTTGCTCGAGCAACCGAAAGGAGCTAGCAATAAAAACGACATGAAAACGATAATAGTTAGTCTTAATTGAATCTTAAAAAGTGTTTGTATTTTTTCCATGTTATGACATTAATCGACCCGGGATTTTAAAGGTAGTTTAGACAATTTTTAGTGCAGTGTGATATATCTGCGCAAACTCTTTCCGGGAAGACTTTGGGGGAAATATGAAGTTAAAAAGCCTATTAATCGTAGTTCTAGTTTTTGTAGCAAGTTTTGCGCACGCGCAAAGCACTACACAGAAAGTTACAACTACAGAAAAGCCAGCTGAAACAGCTTCAGTTGCTGGCGCCGCTGGATCAAATACAGCAAGCATCGGTAATGATAAGCCCACTAAAGGTAACTTTGGTGTAACTTGGTACTTCATCGGTGGCCAAACTTTAAGTAATCAATCTGAACAGCTTTCTTCATTTGATATTTTTGATTCTTACCTTTCATTTAACTATAAAATTTCAGATGATTTTCGTATCGCAGCTCGTCCAGCTTTTGGTTATGCGCTACAAGGCACAACGAACTCAGGAAGAGAAACAAACGATAGAGCGCGTGTCCGCGATTTTTCTTTCGTAGCGACTTTCTCAAATTTATTTCAAGAGTCTTTGCCGGCTTCATTCAGTTACAGACTTGCTCCACGTTTATATTTACCAACATCTGATGGTTCAAAAGAAGAAGGCATGATTGCTCGTCTTCGTTTAGAGCAATCATTACGTTGGAACATTGCTCGTTATGATGAAATTTCTTTTTACGCTAAACCTAGTTACTACTTTCAAAGAGCTACAACTTATTTAACTTCAGCTGGAAAAGTTCGTACGTCGAAAGCGGCTGATTCTGAACACGGTATTGAGTATTCGCACTCGTTAAGCAAAATGTTTTCTATTAAGCCGGCTTTGAATTTTATCGAGAGCTGGTCAAATGCTTCGGGCGCTAATAATCAACCTACGTTTAGAAGTAGTGTTGTTGATTACCGTTTAGGTTTAGAAATTCGAGCTATGAAAGAATTGAGCTTTACGATTGGTGTTCAACGCGAACAAGACTTGTTAGCTAAGAAGGACGATGAGATGTCTTATTCTTTGTTAACTGGCGGAACTTTATTCTAGAAATTTTCTTCGATTTTAATCTGGTGGCTAGATCCTAGCCACTGGAATTCTATTTCTTGGGCTCTTAGGGCGATTTTATTTTCATCTTCAATAATCTGACTACCATACAATTTATCACCGACAATAGGGGCGCCTACTTCAGAGACTTGTGATCTGATTTGATGGGTGCGACCTGTTAATAAATTAATCTTTATCCAGCTGTAGCGATCTAGTATTTTTTGTTGTTCGATTTTTAGCTCGCAGAAGTCCCAGCCTTCAGTGGCAATTTGTGATACTTTTTTTGGTGCTCTGGGAGAGGGTTCCATGTAGTGCACTAAATGCGTTGGTAGTTTAGTTAATGTTTCAACTAGGGCTACGTATTTTTTTGTGATTAATTTTTTTTGTAATTGGGTGTTGAAGCCGTTTACGAATTCTGTGTTTTTAGCGTAGACGATTAAACCTTCGGTTAGTGTATCTAGCCGGTGGGTGATTAAAAGTTTTTTGCCGATGGCTAGTGATAATTGTGTGAGTGAGTTTTCGATTTGATTATCTACTGACGGGTGGCTGGGGATATTATTTGGTTTATTTAAAACTACGAAGTCTTGATGTTCGAAAACGATTCTTGATTTCCAATCGTAGTCGACGTTGTATCTGCGGGGTTTGGTGTGCACGCGAATGTGCGTATTAGCTAAAACCTGATCGTTAGTTTGAGCGCGTTTGCCACTTACGTAAACACTTCCTAATTGAATCAAGAAATCGACATCAACTGGCGTAAGAGTTAGCACTTCTGAAATGATTTCGCTTAAATCACCAGACTTTGGACTGTTAAAATGCTTAACACCGTATTCGAAGCCTTGTGAGTGGATTTGCGTCTGACTTTTAAGCATGGTCTTTTAGATAGCACGCTGTACCTATTTAACTCAAGACCTTAACAACCAATGTTTTTAGATTCATGATAGTTGGATGATTCAAGAAACGATGCAGTGTCTGTTTGATAATGCAGACAAGTTAATGTGCTTATCCCCATATGCTTATGAGCCGGGGTGGATTTATTTTTTTCTGATCTTGATGATGCTGTTATCGGCGGTAGGTCTTCCACTTCCTGAAGAGGTGACTTTGGTGTCGGTGGGAATTCTAGCTTATATGGGAGCAAATCCTGATAAGTTTCCGCCCCCTTTTCCTGGTGCGCCGTTTGTGCATCCAACGACTGCTGCGATCGTTGCTTTTTTTGCGGTCTTTTGCTCTGATTTTTTAATTTACTGGATAGGGCGATTTTTTGGTTCAAAGGTCTTCGAATGGGGGCCTGTGAAGCGCGTTATTTCTAGTGAAGGTCGCATGAAGATCGAACAATGGACTCATAAATATGGGTCATTGGCCTGTGGGATTTTTCGTTTTACTCCGGGGATTCGTTTTCCGGGGCATTTGGCTTGCGGTATGGTGAAGTTTCCAGTGTGGAAGTTTGCATTAGTTGACGGAATTGCGGCACTTATTTCGGTGCCGACTCAGATTTTAATTTTAGCTCATTATGGAGAAGATATCTTAGACGGGTTACGCAAATTTAAATTTGTCGTACTTGGTCTATGCGCTATCGCACTCGTGATTTATTTATACACAAAATGGCGTTCATCGAAAAAAGCTGCAGTTTAGGCAGCTTTTTTTGCACTGAGGTGTTGTTCGGTTAATTCAAAACAAACTTTAAATTGTGTCGGTTTTTTCTGTTTTTGGTTTGTAGCCTCTGGCCAGAAAACTTTGTCATAACCGTGGTGTAAACCGAATAACTCTTCACGCACGCGAAATAATAATCCTGCAGATGAGCCTAATAACCAGTCCATTTGAATTTGGTGTAGGTTTTGTTCTAGATCTGAGTTCGCTTGGTGAGAAAGTAATTCTTGCGGTAGTTGGTCAATTAAAGCACACGCATTGTGATTGTATTGATCAAAGGCTCTTTGCATTGGTTCTACGAAAAGCTTTTCGATGCGCACGTCTTTATTTTTGTGGCCCACAAATGGGGTCGCTAGCTTTTTAAATTGCCAGTAAACTAAAGCATCATTTGTCGTAAAATCAGCACGCGGAAGATAGTCAGAAATTGAATCACATTTAACAGATTCAAATGATGAATCATCTATATGAATATTGTGATCTAAAGCAATCAATGAACGTAAATGAAATAAAAAAGAGTACATAGCTAGTAAATGATCATTGAATTTTTTAGAAAACTGTAAGTTGAAGTTATACATCAGCGGAGATCTCATCTTTGATTCGAATTCTGAAAGTATATCAAAGGCTTGATCTAGTTTATTAAAGTGAATTCCCTTAGAAAAATCTTGGGCTTCCCAGTACGCAAACCATTGTTTCTCAAAAGCTTGAACCGTGTTTTCGTCAACAGGTGTAAGTTTGCTTTGAATCGGGAGCAAGCGATCGGCACATGAATAAAATAGAGTAGAGTATGGACACAACTCTTCAATCGCATGGGTGATAAATTGAGTTTGTTTTGGTGCATTTAAAAAATGAGTCATTTTGTGAAATTGTAATCCCACCAATGAATCATTCATAAATTTTAGTGGGGCGTGAGGAGTGAATTCAGCAAAACGTGAATTCTGATCCCAAATTTCTAGGCTCACTGGTTTTAACACTGGGCCTTGAACCGTTTTAATTTCAAAACCCATAACAAATGAAGAAGGTTTCATGCGAAAATACTCCTGTAGTATATGTAAATCACAAGTAGTTATCGGCTTCTTATTGGGTATTTATAATACAACCTTAGTCTAGGTTTAGGTGTGTTTTTAACTAGATCGATTTAAGAATCGAGCTCAAAGTTTGAATATATTCGAGAGGAAATTTTCCGACCTCTTCGACCATCAATTTTTTAATAACTTGTTCGCGAGTATGGCCTTCGTAAGTCATCATGCGATCAATAGCATTACAAACACTAGTGACCAAAGCCATCGGGTCAATTTGGGGCTCTAAATAACCTAACGGCCCCGAGCCATCACATTTTTCTTCGTGCTGATGGATGATTGTAGTGATTGCTATATCCATATGATTTTTATCTTTAACTTTTTGGGCGCCTTCGACGGGATGTCGTTTATATATTTCTAAATCTTCTTTTGAAAATTCTTTCATTGGGCGTGCAATTTTTAGCACAGAATCGAAGTGCCCAAAGTCATGAAGAATGCTACCAAGTGCCAGAAGCTGTCGTTGTTTAGCATCGAAAAGTTTTAACTTCTCAGCTAAAGCTACGGCTAAGGTTGAAACCGTAACGCCGTGATGGGCAATGCTTTGATCAAGATTTGGCAGAGCAATAATAGATTTAACAGCGTCATTATTTTTAACTAAGAAATCCACGTATTTTGCAGAAGCATCTTTGGCAACTCCATAGGCTTCAGCACTTTCTGGTTTTTCAAAGACATCTTCAGCGTTATTTTGTTGCGCCCCTTGAATAATTTCAGAGCGGGTTTTGATGTCTTTGCCAGACTTGTCGTCATAGGCCATTTCGATATTTTTTTGCATGTAATCACGATACTTAGTTTCATCGTCAGTCGAGATATACATTTTTTTTAGCTTTTTAGTTTTTAGGCGTTCTAAGCGAGGACCTTCAAATGAATCACCTTGGCGAAGGTATAAAATCCATTTTTCATCAATTTTCAAATACGTATCAAAGTCGATCTTTTGATCGCCTCGCAGGGTGCTAACTCTGATTGATACGTAATCCTTTGCCATTTATTTCTCTTTTGGTAGACTTCAATAGTATGTCACTAGATGCAGATATTCTAAACGATTTTTATAAAGAGTCCAAGACCATCATTGCTGAAACAATTGATCTTCTAGAAGAAATGGAAGGCGATTTTTCGCAAAAAGAAAATCTTAAAGTATTTGGTAATAAAATTGATCGCATCATGGGAGCTTCAGCAAGTATTGCGATGATGGCAGAACCAGACCATGGTTTGAATTTGGTAACGGATTACACCTCGTTGTGTAAAGCCGTGGCCTATAAAGCTGCTGAAATTGAAACAAACGCTAAACTGTATGATGTGACTGTGGCACTTTTATTAGACGCGGTTGAGGCGTTGAATATTTTAATTAAGAAAATCGAGCTTCCAATGGCTGAATTAAAACAGGTCATTAGCCCTAATTTCATCGAGCGTTTACGCTGGCTTTCTGAACAGTTTGGTAAACAAAGTTCGCTTAAAGCTCAGAGTGAAATCGATGAGCTGATGAAAAAAATGGGATTTTAATCTATGTATTGCGACTGTCATGGTCACTGGACAGATCCGCGCGTAACCGAAGAGCAACGTTTAATGTGGCTGCAAGAGTCTTTAAAAAATAATTTAAATCTTTTTATGGAAGCTGGTGTTAATCCCGAAGGATGGCAGCGGCAAATTCTTTTACAAAAACAATATCCAAAAAATTTTAAAAATGCTTTTGGACTTCATCCTTATTTCGTCGCAGAAAATGATTCTGAAATTTGCGAAGAGGCAATGAATGACCTTTCAAAAATTTTATCGCAAGCTTCAGGCCTTGGCGAAACTGGCTTAGACTTTCGCGAGCAGTACATACAAAACGGCGCCGAAGATAGACAAATTGTTTTTTTTGAAAACCAAGTTCAAATGGCCAAAGTTTTTTCAAAACCCTTAGTGTTGCATGTGGTGCGTGCGCATAACGAGGCCTTAAGAGTATTGATGGTTTGGGATGCGGACACTGTTGGCGGAATGGTGCACGCCTTTAATTCTTCGCTTGAAATCGCTGAACAATATTTAAAAATGAACTTTTTGATCTCGGTCGGCGGGGCTGTGACTTTTGAAAAAAACAAAAAACTACGTGAAGCCGTGGCCGCAATTCCAATGGAGAAGCTACTTTTAGAGAGCGATTGTCCGGATCAGGCCCCTGAGGGCTGGGCTGATGAGCAAAATAGCCCATTATCTGTGCTAAATGTGGCTAAAACTGTGGCAGAGATTAAACAGTTAAGCCTTGAAATCGTCTTAGAAAAAAACGCCGAAAACTTCAAAAAGCTTTTCACTTAAGACTTTAAACTTACGTAGTTATTTGGTACTCCTAACGCCTATGGAAATTCAGCCCAATAAGCCTTTCGAAATTCAAGAAACTAATTACGATTACACTCCTCCGAAGGAGGATAATTATATCCTTCACCGCAGATTTGACCGCATGGGCAGGTTAGTGGGCGATAAAAACATGAAGACTCTTTTCAACACCCACGTGATGATTTTAGGTCTTGGTGGCGTAGGTTCGTGGGCCGCAGAATCTTTAGCTCGTTCAGGTGTTGGTAAAATCACTTTGATCGATCACGATGAAATTTGTATTACCAATGCAAATCGTCAACTGCATGCGCTTCAAGGTCTTGTGGGTAAGAAAAAAGCTGAAATCATGGCCGAGCGTCTTCGTAAAATTAATCCACAGGCTGAAGTTATCGCTCGTCCTATATTTTACAACAAAGACACTTCTGCAGAAGTTTTATCAGCAAATCCAGATTACATCGTTGATTGTATTGATAATATTACGGCGAAAACATTTTTATTAAATGAATGCCGTACACAAAATTTAAAAGTGATCACAAGTTGTGGTGCATCGGCTAAGATGGATCCAACACGTGTTAAGATCGCAGATCTTGCAAAAACTGAAGTTGATCCTTTAGCGCACTCAATGCGTAAAATTTTGCGCCAAGAGTATAACTTTCCACGTGGTCGCGGCGCATTTGGTATTCCTTGTGTTTATTCAGATGAATTACCAATGCCTTCAATCGAATTACATTATGATAATGGCCAAGGTTTCAAATGCGTTTGCCCGCAGGGCGAATATGATCCGCATTCTTGTTTACATAGAAGCGTTATTTATGGAACAGCAAGTTTTGTGACTGGTGCCTTCGGACTTGTTATGGCTTCATGGGTTGTGCGCGATATCATGCTACAAAACCAA
Source organism: Bdellovibrionota bacterium (assembly GCA_040386015.1). GTDB lineage: Bacteria > Bdellovibrionota > Bdellovibrionia > Bdellovibrionales > Bdellovibrionaceae > Pseudobdellovibrio. The sequence continues at coordinate 289,365 of JAZKGG010000001.1, forward strand.
ATTCAGGCGAATGCTCCAACATCAGAAGTGGCTAACTAATGAGCTTAGTTATCTTCTTCGGATTTGCCTCAATGGTTTTCCTAGCGGGTCTGACGGTTGTGGGTGTAACGCTTTATCACTGGTACAAACTTAAAAAAGAAAAAAAAGCCCTTCCTTCATGGAAAGACTTAGGCTAAATTTCAACCTCTTTTAATAAGTCGTGCTGAAAGCGCGCACATTACAAAAACACGGAGTTTTTAATGACTATTACTAATTTTATTGATCACCACTTTAGACATTTCAATGCAGCCGCTTTACGAGACGCAGCTGTTAGTTACAAAACCCACATTAACCGTGGTGGCCAAATGTTAGTAACTCTTGCAGGTGCAATGAGTTCTGCAGAAATCGGTTTGTCTTTAGCTGAAATGATACGCCAAGGAAAAGTTCACGCGATTTCTTGCACAGGTGCAAACTTAGAAGAAGATATTTACAATCTAGTAGCGCATGATCACTACGTTCGTATCCCGAACTACCGTGATTTAACTCCACAACAAGAGCAAGAATTATTAGAACGTCACTTAAACCGTGTAACGGATACTTGCATTCCTGAAGAAGAAGCTATTCGCCGTATTGAAAAAGTAGTTTTTGAAGAATGGGCTGCTGCGGATAAAGAAGGTAAAGCTTATTTTCCACATGAGTACATGTACAAAATTTTACTCAGCGGTAAATTAAAAGAGCATTACCAAATCGATCCAAAAAATTCTTGGTTATTAGCAGCAGCTGAAAAAAATCTTCCGATGGTAGTTCCTGGTTGGGAAGACTCAACAACGGGTAACATCTTCGCGGGGCATGTCATGAAGGGGAACATCAAAAATGTTCACACTGTAAAAGGTGGAATCCAGTACATGACTTATTGGGCTGAATGGTACATGAGTTTAGCAGCAAAAAAACAAGATGTCGGTTTTTTCCAAATCGGTGGTGGTATTGCCGGTGACTTTCCAATTTGCGTAGTTCCAATGTTAGATCAAGATTTAGAGCAAGATAACGTTCCTCTATGGAGTTACTTCTGCCAAATCAGTGATTCTACGACTTCATATGGTTCGTACTCTGGTGCAGTTCCTAATGAGAAAATCACTTGGGGTAAATTAGGTATCGAAACACCTAAGTTTATCGTGGAATCAGATGCTTCTATCTGTGCTCCATTAATGTTTGCGTACGTATTAGGCCAGTAGTTTTTAAGTCTAAAATTAAAAAAAAAGACAGCACTATGCTGTCTTTTTTTTTGTGTAGTTGCGAGGGCAGTGTGGATAATTACAATTGTTTTTTGATTAACGGGTAGATGATTTGCCAGAAACGGATATTTTTATTACCGCTACTGATTTCTTTTGCTAAGATAGAAATTTCGTCTTCATCAAATTCACCTGCATCGCCGATGTCTTTGTTTAAAAGGCGAGTGTTACCAAGACGTGTTGAGCGCTCATAAATACGCGCTACTTTTGCAAACACATCAGTTTCATCAACTTTTACTTGGTTGCCTTCTTCTAACTGCGCAATGATGCCCACTTCGCGGTTTAAATTTTGTGATCTGAAATCCCAGTTAAATGAACCGACGAACATTTTGTTGCGATCGATTAAAACCATTTTTGCATGTAATGTATCTGGACCGTTGTATTCCCAGATTTGTACGCCATGCTTAAGAGCTAATTCACGAGTCTTTAAGTAACCTACATGAGCTACCGGTACATTGTTCGAGTTTTGGCCGTTTGTGAAGATACGTACTTTAACACGTCGTGCACGTAATTCAGCGAATAAAGACTCTTGTTCAGGAGTTATAATTAAATAAGGAGTTATGATCACCACAGATTTTTGTGCAGTTTTTATCGCCGCATAAAGCTGTTCTGCGATATTGTTCTCTAAAGCTTCTGGTTTTTGTAGAGAGCTTTTTTGTCCTACTGGATTATCGAAAATATAATCAATGTTTCCAACTTGAATCATTCCCTTATTTGATAACCATTTTTCTAGAGCTTCTGATTTATTTAAAGTTGATCTGTGGGCAATAGCTAACTGAATTAATTCAGTACGTTGTTGACCAACTAACTGAGCATTACGCTTACGAAAGTGTTCACATGACTTAACATCTTGGTCAGTATCATGAATAGCGCGCTCGGCTTCGCATGCGCCTGGTTTAAGTTTACTTATCGACATTTTACCTAATTGAACAGTTTTTACAAATTTTGAAGCCCATAAATTATCAAAGTAAGTTGCAGCTTCACTAATAGCTTGGCTTTGCAAAACTAAAATATCAGTGTCTTCAAGAACAGGGTGAGTTGGATTTTCTTTATCTGCTTTTCCAAAATAGCCGTTGGCGATATTTCTACCACCAGAAATTAAAATGTCATTGTCGATAATTAAACCTTTATCGTGCATACGTTTTGTGTAGCGCCAAGGAGCATATATTTTAAATTTATTATATTCTTTAATTTCGATATTTGTTAAGGCATTACCCTGGTTATCTGATAAAAAAGCGGCCATAGTTTCGCGTAATATTAAGTTATGCATAGAATCTACGATGATTCTGATTCTAACGTTGGGTTTTGCGATCGCTAAATCACGTAAAATGGCTAAGCCACCGTTAGCAACTTCGTCGTTTTCAATGGTGTAATATTGGGCGCGAATTTCCGTTTGTGCAGATGAAATTAAATCTTTACGAGCTTCGATAGATTCTTTAGTTCCATCTAGTAAAACGATTTTATCGGCAAAAACCGATTGAACTGCTAACGTTACGATTAAACCTAGTATTAATTTTTTCATTTGTGCTCCTAAAAGTTATTTTCTATTTCTAAAGTTTGTGCTAATTTTAAAGTATTTAAGTTAAAGGCTTCTTGATCTAAGAAGTCGATCGAGCCGTAAGAAAGTTTAATGCTTGTCTCTTCAAGACTAGTCACCTTTAATGTGACTACGATACGGTAGTGCTCTTGAATACGCTTGAAAATAACAAATTGGATATCACGGGATTGAGCTGTGGATTTTGTGCTTTCAAAAAAGGTCATTAAATAGGTTGAATTTAGACCAGAATAAACCGGAGATAAACGGGCTTTAAAGTCGATTTGTCGTTCGCGAATTAAGTTTTCAGCGATCTCGTTAAATTCAGGTTTTTCGAATGTTTTAGTTAAAAACACCTGTTGATTCAAATTGAGACTAATTAAAGAAGGTAAGTTAATTGGGTTCACAGCCGTAGTATTTTGTGTCGGCGCAAAATAAAGGCCCGCAACTGTCACTGACAGCATTAGAACAACAAAATAGTTAGCGATCTGATTAAACTTCAAACTATACCTCAAAGCATGCTTTTACAAAAAGTACGCCTGATCAAATACGATAGAATTCAACTGGTAAAATTTTCCTGTCAAAAGTTTTTACATCAGCCGTTTAAGGGCAATCATTTGAACGAAAAAGTCAGTTTAGAATCAGTAGGTTATTTTTAAACTTGGTCACAAATTCGCATATCTATAATATTGTATGAAAAAAAATATTTTAAAAATATGTGTCGCCGTAATTCTTTCGATGTCTTTTACAGCCCATGCAGAAGAAGTTTCTCCAGAAATGAGAAAAATCATCATGGAGTCTTCTCTTTTAGATAAATATGTAACGAAAGAACAATTACGTGAAATCGTTCAGGTGGTGACTCAAAAAACTATGGCCCAACAAGTGATTGTTGTGGATACACGTGATACGGTGGGTTGCTATAAAATGTATAAGCACCTTGTATCAACTGGCTGGCCCGCAAATCCAAGCATGTGTAATCAGGATGCGAGCAATCCCTACATCACTATTAATATAGCTACAGAAGTTAATAAAGACTCATTAACTCCAGAGCAAAAAGTTTTTCAAAATAATCCTAATCTATTTAAAAATGAAGGCCCAAGCGATCGCCGTAAAGCTCTTTATGAACGCACACGCAATATCGCCTTATTAAGTGGTGGTGTGGTGGCAGCTTTTGCTTCACAAGATGAAAAAGATTCTGGCTGGGATATTCAAGGTTTAAAAGATAACGGCGTCGCTCATCAAGTCAAAGAGCATTGGAAAAATGGGCCAGTCAAAGATAAAGATGGCCCCTTTGTGAATTTTGTATTACATCCGATCTCGGGATCTATATATTACCAAGCGGCTAGAATTTCTGGTTATTCAAAAATGCAGTCATTTGGTTACAGCTTTTTAATGTCGACATTTTTTTGGGAATACGGTGTCGAATCACTATTTGAAACACCATCATGGAATGATCTCTGGGCAACACCGGTGATTGGTTCGTTAATCGGCGAGTTGTTTTTACAGCTTTATCAAAAAGTCGAGGGTAACGAAGGCGAAGTTCTGGGTTCTAAAAAATTAGGCTTTGGCGCAAAAGTTTTGTTAAATTCAGCTGAAACGTTACGTCCGTACATTAATAAAATTTTCGGCACCCAGGTTTTAAAAAGTGGCCGTGCTGGATTTAGAGTTTCAAAATGTCGTTCGGGTCAACCTGGCTCAACGAGAGAAGACTATTGTCCGTTTTTTAATATTGAATATAAGTTTTAAAGCTAAGTCTAAAGGAGAAGCTATTAGATAGCTTCTACTGATTTGATTTCTGGAATCGCTTCGATCAGACGAACTTGAATTCCATCCTTCAACGTTGCTTGTGATGAAGGGCAGCCGTTACATGCGCCTTTCATTTGAATATACAAAATATTATCTTCGTATTTACTAAACACCACATCGCCACCATCCATTGCGACAACAGGGCGGATTTCATCTTTTAAAACTTGTTTAATTTGTTTAACGATCGGTGAATCGTTCTCATTCACGTCAGGATCAATGGTCTTTTGCACGAACACTGGTTGACCGCTTGTGATGTGCTCGGACAATAGCCCTGTAAGCGGTTGAGCGATAACTGACCAATCTACCCAGTCTTGCTTGGTGATTGTCATGAAGTCTTGGCCAATAAACACGCTAGAAACCCATGGAAAGCCGAATATTTTAGCAGCTAGAGGTGAAGTGTCAGTAGATTCTACGTTTGGGTAGTCTGAAGTAGAGTCTGCAATTTTAGCTGCAAAGTTAAACTTAAGCGTCGATGGATTTGGCGTATTTTCGTATGTGACTTTCATGCTTATAGGTTTATCAGGTGTGTTATGAAAGTACAAAGAAAAGAAGGCCGACTACTGGGATTTCTTTGCCTGCCATAGGTTTTTTCGATAGGGTTTATGCGTCTAAACAAACAATCGCAGGAGAATGCAATGACCCCACGTGTACGTGAGATTTTAAGCTGGTATGGTGACGAAAACATCGGTGTATTAACAAACATGGCTCGCATGATGAATCATGGTAAACTTGCAGGAACAGGTAAATTAGTTATCCTTCCGGTTGATCAAGGGTTCGAACATGGCCCTGCACGTACGTTTGCAAAAAATCCAGATGCTTATGATCCAAGTTACCACTTCGACTTAGCGATTGAATCTGGTTGTAATGCCTATGCAGCTCCATTAGGTGCTTTATCTGCGTGTGCGCGTGATTACGCTGGTGAAATTCCGCTAATCTTAAAAATTAATAATTCAGATGTTCTTTACGGATCAAAAAATCCAATCTCTGCTTTAACATCTTCGGTTGATGATGCTTTACGTTTAGGTTGCGCAGGTATTGGTTTCACAATCTACCCAGGGTCGGCTGAAAGAAAACAAATGTATGAAGAGATCGCTGAAGCTTCTGCCTTAGCAAAACAAGCAGGTCTTGCTGTAGTTATTTGGTCATACGCTCGCGGTGAACAAATTTCTAAAGACGGCGAAACTGGAATTGATGTTATCGCATATGCTGCTCACATCGCTGCTCAACTTGGCGCAAACATTATCAAAGTAAAGCCACCTACTGCTCACATTGAACAAGCTGAAGCCAAAAAGGTGTACGAAGCCCAAGGCATCAAAGTAGCTCAATTATCTGATCGCATCCGTCACGTAGTTCAATCTTGCTACAACGGTAAACGCATTGTGATTTTCTCTGGCGGTGAAGCTAAGGGAACTCCTGAGTTGCTTGAAGAAGTAAAACAATTAGCACAAGGTGGAGCATTCGGGTCTATTATGGGTCGTAATGCTTTCCAACGTCCCAAAAAAGAATCTATCGAGTTATTAACTAACGTGATGGAAGCTTTTGCCGGCAAATCTTTAAAATAAGGAAGTACTATGTCTGATTCTGTGCACGATAATCCGGTTAAAGCCGAAAAAAGAAAAAAACTTCACGCGCTTAAAGAGAAGGGCATCAATCCTTTTCCATATTCTTTTGATAAGAATGTTCATGTTGAACAATTAGTGCGTGATTATTCGGATTTAGTTGCCGGAGAAAAGAAAACAGAAACAGTCTTCCGCATTGCTGGTCGTTTAATGACTTTACGTGCAATGGGAAAAGCTAGCTTTTTTAATATCCAAGACCAAACAGGCTCACTACAGTGCTACATCAAAGTTGAAGAGCAATCTGAAAACGATCGCATTAGTTTTGATTTAATTGATCTAGGAGATATCGTTGGTCTTGAAGGTTATATCTTTAAGTCACAAAAAGGCGAGTTGTCTTTATACGTTAAAAAATTCCAAATCCTGACTAAGACATTAGAACCACTTCCAGAAAAATTTCACGGCATTCAAGATGTTGAAATTAAATATCGTCACAGACATTTAGATTTAATTTCTGATCCAGACTCTCGTAAAGTTTTCGTGGCTCGTTCTAAAATCATCAAAGCGATTAAAAAATTCTTAGATGACCGCGGATTTATGGAAGTTGAAACACCAACACTTCAGCCGTTATACGGCGGTGCTGCTGCGACTCCATTTACAACTCATCACAAAGCTTTAGATATGAAGCTTTATATGAAAATCTCTCCAGAGCTTTATTTAAAACGCCTTATCGTAGGTGGTTTTGAAAAAGTTTACGAAGTGGGTAAGAACTTTCGTAATGAAGGAATCGATCGCACGCACAATCCTGAATTTACAATGCTTGAATTCTATGAAGCGTACACTGATTACAATTACCAAATGACTCAATTCGAAGAATTAGTTTCTAGTGTGTGTAAAGAAGTGACTGGTTCGATGAAAGTTATGTACCAAGATAAAGAAGTCGATTTTACTCCGCCATGGGCTAAAATCACTGTTCTTGGTGGTATTGAAAAGCATGCCAAAATTGATCCACAAAATCGTCAAGCTTTAGTTGATTATCTTAAAAATAACGAAGAGCCGCAAAAACTTAAAAAAATGCAGATGGATAAATTATCTTTAGGCGAACTTCAAATGAAAGTGTTCGAAGTCGCTGCTGAGCCGCATTTATGGCAGCCGACATTTGTGATGGATCATCCGGTAGAAATTTCTCCGTTAACTAAAATTCACCGTCATAACAGTAAACTAGTTGAACGCTTTGAGCCGTTCGCAGCTTGCATGGAAATCGGCAATTCATACTCTGAGTTAAACGATCCAGAAGAGCAACGCGCACGCCTTAAAGAGCAAGAGTCAATGCGTGGTCATGATGATGAAGCTCATCCAATGGATGAAGACTTCTTACATGCGATCGAAACTGGTATGCCGCCAACGGGTGGTGTAGGTATAGGTATTGAGCGCGTGGTGATGTTATTGACTAATTGCGCCTCAATTCGTGATATTTTATTCTTTCCAACGATGAAGATTGTTAATAAGTAGATGAATATATTTTCACTAGTTTTAGTATTGATGACTCTGTGGGCTTGCCAACAAAAGCCCACCAAGATCTTAGATGAATCAACGCACGTCTTTGAAAAAAAGGCCGTGCTGATTGATACGCGTAATCCTTTTCAGTTTGAATCGTTTCACATTGAGGGTTCACAGAATCTTTGGTCTGAAGACTTTTTGATTTTAACAAATCCTAAGAAAAAAACCAGAATGTTAGATCCTGACCTTCAGCAAACTGTTGAACGCCTAGCAAGCAAGGGCATTCATCCTGATAAAACGATCGTGTTATTAAATGATAAAGCTGATTCTATCGAGAATAAAAAATGGAAATGGCTTTTAAGTTATTTAGAAATTAAAAATATCGAACTTAAAAGTTTGAATGTTCTTAAAAAATCGATCAAAGGTCAGAATAATCGTTTTGCGAAGGCCGAAGCCCAAACGCCGTGGACATTGTTGACGAGCCCTGATTTTCAAAAAGATCTTGTACTTAAGAAAGCCCCGAAGTGCTTTCTTAAGTGGAACGACAAGATTTGTCTTTAATTACTTAATTGATTCTTCAATTACGCGAGTAACATTAAAACGCATTTGGTAGGGAACCGGTGCAAAAATCACAGCGTGATTAATATCGCCGGCGGTGAAGTAGAATTCCCAAGTTGCAGGTGATAAACCCGCATTACAGTAGCGGTAACCATCGTTAGTGCTAGCTTCGACACGGTCATAAACGTAAATTAAGTTTCCGTTATAAGCTGTGCGAGAATTAACTCCCACAGTTAAGTGAACGTTTGGAGCTCTGAACTCGCACGTCGCATGCAGAGTCATATCATGACGAGTGAAGTTGAATTGGGTGTGGATCCAAACATGGCCAGAGTAGATAGGATTATCAGATCTCCACTGACCCACGATTAAAGGCATTGGTTTGTTGGGAGGTGGTGTTGGGTGGTGTTCGTTAGAGGCAAAAGCAGAAACAGTTAATAAAGTAGCAAATAGCGATGCAATTAGCGGTGCTAGCATAGTTTTCATAGAGTACTCCTTATGAGTCCTCACGCTAGGAAGCCTAGGCTAATCTGTCAATTGTTTGAGTAAAGACGGGGCAAATCTCATGTTGCATCGCTCCCCAAAAAGGGACGGCCTACCTTTAAGCCGCGTCCATCTTGAAAAGTACGGAGTACATGGCTTTTAACATTTCGGGGTCAAACTTTTGTGAGACCTTTTCTTTCATCATGTTTAGAGCCTCTACTGGGCGCATGGGCACATTGTAAGACCGTTGCGTTGTCATGGCATCGTAAGTGTCGGTAAGGGCTACAATGCGAGCAAAGGGATGAATCTCTTGGCCTGATAGGTCTTGCGGGTAACCGCCACCTTTCCATGATTCGTGATGTTCAAAACAAGCGGCTTTTATGCCATCAGAAACGGTTGTAGATTCATTTAAAATTTTAAGACCAAATTGCGGATGCATTTTCATTTGCACCCATTCAGCGTCATCTAATGGGCCACGCTTACACAGAATATCTAAGGCCACCATACGTTTACCCACATCGTGAAATAAACTTCCTAAACCTAAATCAGCCATCGTTTTTTTATCAAAGCCTAGGGTTGATCCTAATCCAAGTGAGTAAATGCTCACATCGAATGAATGGTTGTAAGTGTAAAAATCATGACCTGATAAACTAATTAAACCGCCCACAGATTCAGGTGCATTTTGCATAAACTCTAAAAGATCTTTCACGATCGGTTTGGTTTCTTCGATGGCTCGACCCACATCTGGTGTTTCAAAAAGATCTTCTAAGATCGCGATTGAGCTTTCGCGAAGGATATTTGCTTTTTGATCGTTGCTGATCATCGATGAGTTCATCGAATCTTTTACATAATCGCGGTAAAGCGGCTTATTAATGTTTTCAACAAAAAAGGATTCACCGGTATCTTTGCCATGCAGATTTGCAATTTTAGCAGCGGCTAATTTATCACCCAAGCGAACGTATTCGACCATTTTCCCATCAATGTAGATGAAAATAGCAAAAGGAATGTCCTCTGCAGGACGAACTGTACTTAGGCGAATTCTGAAATAATCTTTGGTGCTCATAGGTAACTTATCGGTAAAAGTGAGGTAAACTTTGACAAAACTTCATTCCTAAATAGGATATAGGCATGCCTATTAATTTAGAGACAGAAATTCAGTATTTAAAAGGAGTCGGGCCTAAGCTTGGCGGCCTTATGTCTCGAAATGGGATAAAAAATATCCAAGACCTTTTAGAAAATTATCCTCGCGCTTTTGAAGACAGACGTGCGGCACGAAATATTGCCTCGCTTAAAGAAAATGAATTAGTGTCATTAAAAGCAACTGTCATGGGAGTCAGCTCTTACGCCATGGGTAGGTCATCACGAAAAATTTATGATGTTTTAGTTCGCGATGGCTCAGGACAAATTCGCTGCAAATTTTTTCGCACCCCTTACAAAGGATATTTTGAACGGTTTAAAACTGGCACCGAAGTGCGAGTGATCGGAAAAGTCACTAATTACCGCGGAAAAATAGAATTTCATCATCCTGATTTAAAAGATGTTGTGCCTGAAGAAGAAATGATCGATCAGTTGCTTCCGATTTATGTCGAGATCGAAGGATTCAGCTCGGTCAAAATGCAAAAATTAATTCAAACCGCTTATGCTGAAATCAAAGATTGGCCCGATGAAAAATTACCTCCAAGTTTAACTCAGAAAAATAAATTAATTTCACGTAAAGCCGCGCTTAAAGAAATTCATTTTCCTGAAATCGAAAATGCCGAAGGGTTAACAACTTTAACATCTAAAGCCCACGAACGAATTATTTTTGAAGAATTTTTTTGGTTAGAGCTCTACTTAGCCAGTAAAAAAATGGGTCTAAAAAATGAAAAAGGTGTGGCTGTCGTCAATAAAGACACTCTCAATTTAAAATTAATCGAATCACTGCCCTTTACTTTAACGGGGGCACAAAGAAAAGCCTTTGATGAAGTTAAAAAGGATATGACTTCAGGTAAGCCCATGAATCGTTTAGCGCAGGGAGACGTAGGCGCCGGCAAAACCATGGTCAGTTTTATGGCGGCCGTTTATGCGTTTGAGAGTGGTTATCAGACGTGCATGATGGCGCCGACAGAAATCCTAGCAGAACAGCACTATCAAAATGCAGTGAAGCGTCTTGAGCCGTTAGGTTTAAAAACCGGATTACTGACCGGAAAAACCAAAGCCAAAGAACGTAAAGAATTATTAGAAAAATTAATAGCCGGTGAAATTCATTTTTTAATCGGCACACATGCGCTCATCGAAGATTGGGTGCAATTTAAAAGTTTAGCCCTAGTGATTATCGATGAACAACATCGTTTTGGTGTTGCTCAACGCGGGCATTTGAAATCTAAAGGGCAGTCGCCACATTTTTTGGTGATGACCGCAACGCCGATTCCAAGAACTCTAGCAATGACTGTGTACGGTGACTTAGATGTTTCAATCATTGATGAAATGCCAGCAGGGCGTTCACCGATTCAAACTCGTGTGGTGAATGAAACTAAGCGTAACAATGCCATGCAGTTTATGGCTGAACAAATTGATAAAGGCCGTCAGTGTTACGTGGTGTATCCGCTCGTTGAAGAAAGTGAAAAAATCGATTTAAAAAATGCCACCGAAGAATTTGAAAAATTAAAACATCAGTTTCCAAAAATTCGCTTTGGTTTGCTGCACGGAAAAATGAAGCCCATAGAAAAAGACGAAATCATGACGCAATTTCGAAAACATGAAGTTGATGTCTTAGTTTCAACCACCGTGATCGAGGTCGGTGTCGATGTGGCCAATGCAAATTTAATGATTATCGAACATGCCGAACGATTTGGTTTATCACAGCTGCATCAATTACGTGGCCGCGTAGGCCGCGGCGAGTACAAGTCGTTTTGTGTGATGATTATGGGATATGCTGTCAGTGCAGAAACCAGAGACCGTGTTACTTTTATGGAAAAAACCAACGATGGTTTTAAAATTGCCGAATACGATCTTGAAATCAGAGGCCCCGGAGAATTTATGGGAGCCAAACAATCGGGTTTACCTGGATTTAAAATGGCTAATTTAGTTCGCGATTTTGATTTGTTAAAAAAAGCCCGTGATGCCGCTTTCGAAGTCTTAGAAAAAGATCCAAAATTAAAACTTTTAGAAAACAAGCTCCTTCGTGAGGAGCTTCTAAAAAGTCATGGTCCACAGGCTTTAGCCGGCGTCGGGTAAAATCTATCTAGATTCAAGCTATAGCGAGTCCGATCAAAAAATAAATTAATCTTTAACGGTAGCTCTATACACAATGGCGCCAGCGATGGCTCCTAAAATAGGGGCTAAGAAAAACAACCACACTTGTTCAAGCGCCCAGCCACCAACGAATAACGCAGGTCCAAGACTTCGTGCGGGATTCACGGAAGTGTTCGTCACAGGAATTGTGATTAAGTGAATCAATGTTAAGCCAAGACCGATAGTCATCGGCGCAAAACCCGCGGGTGCTTTTTTGTCGGTTGAACTTAAAATAATAAAAAGAAAAAATGCTGTTGCTACAAGCTCAGTGATAAAGCCTGACATCATCGAATATCCACCTGGTGAATGTTCGCCGTAGCCATTAGCTGCAAAGCCCGAAGTGACTACGTCGAATCCAGGTTTTCCTGAAGCGATCAGATATAAAATTCCAGCGCCGATAACGCCACCAATAAGTTGTGCTGCGATATAGGGTAAAACTTCTGCTTTGGGGTGTTTGCCTGCAGTGGCCAAACCAATTGTGACTGCTGGATTTAGATGGCAGCCAGAAACCGCACCGATAGAATAGGCCATAGTTAAAACAGTAAGACCAAATGCGAACGATACTCCCAGTAATCCAATCCCTACATTCGGAAATCCTGCGGCGATTACAGCAGAGCCACAACCTCCAAACACAAGCCAAGCGGTTCCGATCATCTCTGCAGTTAATTTTTTGAAGTTCATAATGTTCCTTTAAGTGTGGTTGTTTAAAATGCTAGCCTTGTTTATACGGCGGCTCAAGCCGCTAATTGCCACTGTGTCAAATCGTTGATCACAAGCTTTGGGTAGTTTTTACACTCCACAATATTCTTGTTCTTTTTTTGATCATTTCATTGCTGACTGGTGTCAAAAGTGTTAGAACAACAAGACGTTATGAGTGGATTTTTTTTAACTCATGACTATGAAGGTGGTTCTCGATGACACAGTTTAAAGTTGGAGATCATGCGGTATACCCAGGCTACGGCGTTGGACGAATCGATAAGATCGAAACAAAAGAGATCTTAGGCTCAAAACATGAGTTCTTCTCGGTGATCATTTTGGAAACCGGTATGAAAGTTATGATTCCTGCGACCAATATCAAATCTGTTGGTCTTAGAGCTCTTATTTCTAAAGACGAAGCCATTAAAGTGGTGGGTATCTTAAAAGATAAAAATGTTAAAATCGACACCCAAACTTGGAATCGCCGTTACCGTGAATACACAGACAAAATCAATACCGGTTCGGTTTTCGAGATCGCTGCTGTATTGCGTGATTTATACTTACTTAAAGTCGACAAAGAATTAAGCTTTGGCGAAAAGAAGATGTTAGAAAAAGCTAAAAGCTACTTACTAAAAGAGCTTAATTTAGCTGCTGACGTTAAAGACGTGATGAACCAGGATCAAGAAGTGAGAACAATTTTGGACTCTAAGTAGTAATCATTTACTCGATTTAAAAAGTAAGACAGAATTGAAAGCCTAGAGAAATCTAGGCTTTTTTCGTTTGGAGTCTATCATGTCCGGTAATGTTACAGCTACTTTGAATCCTGGTTTTACTGAAGTTCGCACGCGCTTTGCCCCAAGCCCTACAGGCTATTTGCACGTGGGTGGCGCTAGATCTGCGTTGTTTAATCTGCTATTTGCTAAACACAATAACGGTAAATTCATTTTACGTATTGAAGATACTGATCAAGCGAGATCTACAGATGAATCACTGCGTATGATGGTTCAGGATATGGTGTGGCTGGGCCTTAACTGGGATGAGGGTGTTGATCCTGTGACGCTTAAAGATATGGGGGCCTGTGCTCCGTACCGCCAATCCCAGCGCCTAAATATCTATAAGAAGGTTGCTGACGAGTTAATTGTAAAGGGCTTGGCCTATTACTGCTTTATGACTGATGAAGAGTTAGATGCAGAACGTGCGCGCGTAAAAGCGATTAATCAAAACGCGCATGTTGAATCACCTTATGAAACTTGGACTTTGGATCAAGCCAAAGCTGAATTAGCTACGGGCAAGACCGCAGTTGTGCGTTTTAGAACTAAACATTTACGTAAAGATTATTTACTTCAAGATCTTATCAGAGGCGAAGTGCGGTTTCCATCAGATATGGTTGGCGATTTCGTCTTGCTTCGTTCAGATGGTATGCCTGTTTATAACTTTTGTTGCGTAGTTGATGATTACTCGATGAAGATCTCACACGTATTGCGTGCTGAAGAGCATTTGCCAAACACACTACGTCAATTAATGATCTTTGAAGCGATGGCTTGGCCAACTCCTCAGTTTGGTCATATTTCTTTAGTGTTAGACGATGATCGCCAAAAACTTTCTAAACGTAAGGGCGCAGTAGCTTGTGATCAGTTTATGAAAGACGGGTATTTGCCTGAAGCCTTAAATAATTTTATGGCCTTACTTGGATGGTCGCACCCTGAAGGTAAAGAAATGTTTTCGATGGACGAGATGATTAAGCTATTTAGTCTTGATCGTGTGAATGCCTCAGGTGCGGTGTTTGACCGTGTAAAATTAAAATGGATGAATTCGCAGTACTTGCGAGCGCAAGATAACCAAACTATTTGGAATCAAGTTAAACCATTTTTGGTCGCGGCTGGAATTCAGTTGCCAAAAGATGCCGCTAACACTGAATGGCAAATGAAGTCGGTTGAAACTTTTAAGCCGAAATTAGAAATTTTAGCTGACGCTGTTGCGCTTTACCAATCACTGGATGATTCGAAATTCGAAATCAGTGATGAAAGCAATGAAGCTCTTGGTTGGGAGCCGACGAAGAACGTATTAACGGTTTGGAAAGCACAAATTGAAAATCACGCTAATGATACTTTTTCTGAAGCGGATTTCGTGGCGATTGAAAACGCTGTTAAAAATGGTGCAAATGTTAAAGGAAAAAATCTATTTATGCCAATTCGTGTGGCTGTGATCGGAAAACCACACGGAACAGAAGTGAAATTGTTAGTGCCATTGATGAGCAAACAAAGTTTATTAGACCGCGTGAACAAAGTTTTAACTAAGTTAGGATAAGGATATTCTCATGTTAAAGATTTATAATACTCTGACAAAAAACACTGAAGAATTTAAACCCATCAATCCGGGCCAAGTAAAAATTTACGTCTGTGGTCCTACAGTTTATTCGTATTTGCATGTGGGTAATTTTCGCGGACCTGTGTTTTTTAACTTTGTGAGAAACTGGTTAGAATATATTGGTTATAAAGTTGATTATGCTTTAAATTTTACGGATGTAGATGATCGCATTATTAATCGCGCCGCCGAAGAGGGAAAAACGGCTCACGATATTGCTGAACATTATATTAAAGAGTATAAAAAAGATTTTTCAGATCTTGGTTTGCGTGCTCATGATCACAATCCTAAAGTGACTGAATACATGCCGCAGATTATTGAGTTTATCCAAAATTTAATTAACAACGGTAGCGCCTATGCAGCTAACGGCGATGTCAACTTCGCTGTTGATAAATTTAAAAATTACGGTCAATTATCAGGTCGTAAATTAGAAGATATGCAAGTCGGTGTTCGTATTGATGCGAGTGATAAAAAAAATCATCCCCTAGATTTTGCTTTATGGAAATCTAAAAAACCAAATGAAAATTTACATGGCTCTAGTTGGGCATCACCTTGGGGTGATGGCCGTCCAGGCTGGCATATCGAGTGCTCAGCAATGGTTCATGGTTTATACGGCGATCAAATTGATATTCATGGTGGCGGATTAGATTTAGTTTTTCCACACCACGAGAATGAAATTGCTCAATCTGAAGGCTGCACAGGTAAACATTACGTCAATTATTGGATGCACTGGAATTTACTAAATTTTAGTGGCATGAAGATGTCAAAATCAGTCGGTAATGTTGTAAACATGCGCCACTTTCTAGAAGAGCATCATCCTGAAATCTACAAATGGATGATGTTATCAGTTCACTACAGAAGTGTTGGTGAATTTGGTGATGTGACGATCGACCAAGCTATTTCTGGCCTTGCACGTGTGTACTCAGCCTTAGCTTTAGCAGATAGTTTTATCACTGAAGGCGGCCAAGGCGATGCGAAATATCAAGCTGAGCTTGATGCTGCTTGGGAAAAAATGATTGAATATATCAATGATGACTTTTCCACTCCGCAGGCTTTTGCAGTGATGTTTGATCAAATTCGTAAATTTAACGGCCAATTCAAACGTGGCGCTAAAACTAATCCAATACTTTCAGGCAAAGCAAAACAGTTTAAAGAATTTGTTATGCAATTTGGTAAACTTTTGGCTTTATTTCAAATGCCCGCTGAAAAATTCTTACGTTCATTAGATCAAAAGCTTTTAGCTAAAGCTGGGGTTGATGAACATGCCGTTGAAGCTTTGGTGCTTGCACGCTCGTTAGCTCGCCAAACAAAGGATTATGCAAAGTCTGATGAAATTCGCGCAAAGCTTACTGAGATGAGCATTTTAGTCAGCGACACGGCCGATGGCAGCTTCTGGGAAGTAAATAAATAGTCGTTACTCAAAGACTTTCTGAGAACGACTGAACTATTTTTGTAAAAAAATCTTGATGATGTAAACGAAAAGTTGCGCTTTGAATTTGTGCCTTTTTAATACGATCTACGCGAAATGAACGCAGATCATTGCGAAGATGATCCCACGCTATGACATACCAAAGCGGCCAACTCAAAAGCAGGTAGTGGGCTTCGATATCCCTTTCGGTAATTTGTTTTTTTCCATCCTGATAAAAAATTTTTACAACCTTCATTTCAAAGAACGCTTCGTGAAGAGCGGTGTGCACATTCAACGGAATTTCTTCTGCAGAATCCACTATTTCTTTCGAGGCAAGCTCGGTGATTAAAACTCTTTTGCGAATAAGTTGTAGTTTTTTGCGGTGCTCATCTGGAAAAGACTGAAAAACTTTATCACGCAACGATCTTACATGAGTCAGAAGCAGTGGCGATTTAGATTTTTCCATCACCGCCAGCGATAGAATCAAATCCAGGGATTCTTTGTAATTCAGTTGCAGGCGCCCAAGGCCCCATTGAGAATTTAGGCGAATCCCACCGCCGCGGCCACGGTCAGCTTCAATAGGAACCCCAGAAGCTCGAAGCTCTTCAATATCACGCATTAATGTTCGATGGCTGACTCGCAATATTTTTGCAATACCTTCAGTTGTCGAGTGATCTTCAGACTTGAGTATTCCCAAGAGTCGATCCATACGTAATTTTTTTTCCTGATACGTGCTTTTTGCCATAAACTCACTTTAAAAACAAATAGGCCATATTATGTCATATTTTCACCGATAATGAAAAGTATTAAAGACGTTCATTTTGAAAGGAATTTATAATGGCTGAAAAAACTTACCAAGGAAGCTGTCACTGCGGGGCAGTAAAAATTAAAGCAAAGATTGATTTCAGCAAGGGCACGGGACGCTGTAATTGTACGTATTGCCGTAAAGTTCGTAATTGGAGCGTGATTATTAAACCCGAGGACTTTGAACTTATTTCTGGAGAGAATAACCTATCTGATTATCAGTTCGGAACTTTAAGTGGACATCATCTTTTCTGTAAAAGCTGCGGGTGTCGTCCGTTCGGTCGGGGGTTTGTTGAAGAGTTAGGTGGACCCTATGTTTCGATTGTCTTATCATGTCTTGAAGATGTTCAACCTGAAGAGTTGATTGCTGCGTCCATAACTTACTTTGACGGCCTAAATAACAACTGGTGGAATAAGCCCGCCGAAATTCGCCATTTGTAATGGAGTAGCGCTCGTGGTCAAGGTTTGTTGGTTGAAAGCTTGTTGATAACGACCTAAAATATTTAGTTATGGCAGAGGCAAAAAAGAAAGCGTTTAAAAAGAACTTCAAATTAGTATCGCCGTTCGAGCCGGCCGGTGACCAGCCAAAGGCTATTGAAACGATTGTTGCTAATTTTAAAAGTGGCGTGAAACACCAAACTCTTTTGGGGGTTACCGGATCTGGTAAGACCTTTACGATGGCGCACACGATCGCGCAGTTAAATCAGCCTGCTTTAATTCTAGCTCCAAATAAAACCTTAGCAGCCCAATTATATTCAGAGATGAAAGAACTTTTTCCAGAGAATGCGGTTGAGTACTTTGTCTCGTATTACGACTACTACCAACCTGAAGCTTATGTGCCGTCTTCAGATACTTTTATCGAAAAAGATTCAGCGATTAATGAACAGATCGATCGTATGCGCCACAGTGCCACGCGTTCACTGTTTGATCGTCGTGATGTGATTATTGTATCGAGTGTGTCGTGTATTTACGGCCTTGGTTCGCCTGAGGCTTACGAAGGCATGATGGTTCATATCGTTGTTGAACAAAAACTTAAGCGCGATGATTTGTTACGTGAATTAATTCGGATTCAGTATTCGCGTAACAACGTGGATTTTTCACGCGGAACCATCAGGGTGCGTGGAGACATTGTCGAAGTATTTCCTCCCTACGAAGAAGAGCGTGTGATTCGTATTGAGTTTTTCGGCGACTTTGTCGAAAAAATTTCGTGGATTGATCCTTTAGCAGGTCAAGTGTTTGAAGAGATGGATCAAATCGGCATTTATCCAGGGTCGCATTATGCGACGGGTGATGGTTCGTTAAAAAAAGCCATTGTGACGATTCAAGATGAACTTGGCCATAGGCTAAATGAATTAAAAGCGAATATTAAATTTTTAGAAGCGCAGCGTTTAGAGCAGCGCACTTATTATGATATCGAAATGATGGAGCAAATTGGTTTTTGTTCTGGCATCGAGAATTATTCACGCCATTTAACTGGGCGTGGGCCGGGTGAACCACCACCGACATTAATTGAGTATTTTCCGAAAGAATTTATTACGATTATTGATGAGTCGCATATTACGATTCCACAAATTGGGGGGATGTACCGTGGTGATAGAGCTCGTAAGACAACTTTAGTTGAGCATGGTTTTAGATTGCCCTCGGCGTTAGATAATAGACCTTTAAATTTCCAAGAATTTGAAAAGCTGATGGATAAAGTAGTGTATGTTTCAGCAACACCTGCGGCTTATGAATTTGAAAAATCTGAAGGTTTGATTATTGAACAAATCATTCGCCCGACAGGGTTGATTGATCCGCCGATTGAAATTCGTCCCGTTAAAACACAGATTGATGATTTGTTAAAAGAAATTCGTATTCGTATCGAAAAGCATGAGCGGGTGCTGATTACGACTTTAACGAAACGTTCGTCAGAAGATTTAACCGAGTATTATGAGTCCCTTGGTATTAAAATTAAATATTTGCACAGCGAGATTGAAACCCTAGAGCGCACCGAAATTATTCGTGATTTACGTTTAGGTGTGTTTGATGTTCTTGTGGGAATCAATTTACTGCGCGAAGGTTTAGATATTCCTGAAGTGTCGTTAGTGGGAATCACCGATGCTGATAAAGAGGGTTTTTTACGTTCTGAAAGATCATTGATTCAAACGATTGGTCGCGCGGCACGTAATGCTAACGGGCAAGTGATCCTATACGCCGATCGTGAAACCGATTCGATGAAAAAAGCCATAGCCGAAACCTATCGTCGGCGCGGTATTCAAGATGCTCACAATAAAGCCAACGGGATCACGCCGACCACGATTAAGAAAAGAATCAAAGAAGGCCTTGGTGATTTATTTGATGGTTCGGTCAGCGCGTATAAATTAAAAGGTGAAAAAGATAAAACGGCTGAAAAAATGCAGAAGTTTTCTGCTAAGCCTAATAAAATTCAAGATGAGATTAAAAAGTTAAAAGATAAAATGAAACGCTTGTCTGCTGAGCTTGAGTTCGAAGAAGCAGCAAAAGTTCGTGATGAAATTAAACGTTTACAAATTTTAGAGTTGCAAGTGCGTGATGCCCATTTAGGACAATCAGGTGACGATTAATAATGAGTAAGCTTGAGGATATTATCTTAAGAATTGAAACGCTTAAAGAATTGGTTCGGGAATTTCCGACTCAATCTGGTGTGTATTTAATGAAATCGTCAGTGGATAAGATTATCTACGTCGGTAAAGCTAAAAACCTTCGCAACCGTGTTAAAAGTTATTTATTAAATTCATCTGATCATTCAGCTAAAACTAAAGCCTTGGTTCATAACATAGATAAGATCGACTACATCTTAACAAAAACCGAAGTAGAAGCCTTTTTACTAGAAGCTTCGCTTATTAAAAAACATCGCCCGAAATATAATATCCGCCTTAAAGACGATAAATCTTATCCCTACATTAAACTTTCGTGGGGCGATGAGTATCCGAGGCTGTACTTAGCGCGTAAGGTTCATAAAGATGGCTCGATGTATTTCGGGCCTTTTACTTCAGGCGGAGCGGTCTTTGGCACGATTCGATTTTTAAATCGCGTTTTTAAAATTCGTGATTGCACAGATCATATGTTTCGTTCGCGCACGCGTCCATGCATGACTTATCAGATTGGCCGTTGTACCGCACCTTGTGTAAAGTACATTGAAAAAGACCAATACCGCGATGAAGTTGAAGGGGCCAAAGACTTTTTAAAAGGTCGCAGTAAAAAAGTTATTAAAGATATCGAAGTTCGCATGATGACCGCAGCCGATGAAGAAAAATTCGAAGTGGCGGCAAAACTGCGCGATTCGATGTGGTCAGTTAAAAGTATTTTAGAAAAACAGGCTGTTATCAACGATGCTTCAGAAACAGATCAAGATATCGTAAGTTTTCACGGGGATAGCCGTGGAGTTGTGGTTGAAACGTTGCACGTTCGTTCAGGTCGCGTGATCGGAGCTAGGCCACATTATTTAGCTGGTTTAGATATAACTTCAGAGGATGAATCACCACAAGAATGGTTTACGTCATTTTTAAATCAGTATTATGAAGATAATTTTGTTCCCGATGAAATTATAACCGTGATTGATTTGGGCGGAGATTTAAATAAACTTTTGCATGATGTTTTAAAAGAACGTTCGGGCAAAGAAGTGGTTGTGCGTTTTGGTCATGATCCAAAAGCACAAAAACTTTTAGAAATGGCTGACCAGAATGCGAAAGCCCATTTTGAAAAATTAGTTTCTAAAGAAGAAGAAAAACAACAAGGTCTTAACGAAATTAAAACTAAGCTTCACTTAACTAAAGTTCCGCAACGTATTGAGTGTTTTGATATTTCGCATTTTCAAGGTGTTGAAACAGTGGCCAGCCAAGTGGTGTTCGAAGACGGACGTCCAAGCAAAGATCATTACCGCAGGTACATCATTAAAACCGTAGAAGGTATTGATGATTTTAAATCCATGTACGAAGTTTTGGCGCGTAGGTTTAAACACACCGAGTATGAAGATCCAGATTTATTAGTGGTCGATGGTGGTAAAGGGCAGTTATCGCAAGCCATTCGCATTTTACAAGAAATCGGTAAAACTGATATTCCGGTTGTGGGTTTAGCTAAAGCCCGAACGCAGGCAGATTTTCAAGCCGAAGAAGTGTCGACGACTGAAGAGCGATTTTTTCTTCCGGGAAGATCTAATCCGGTGACCTTTAAAACTAATTCAGAAGCTTTACATATTTTAACCGGTATTCGTGATGAAGCTCATAGGTTCGCGATCACGTTTCATCGTAAGCGTCGTGAAGAACGAAGTCTTTCAAGTGAATTAGATGCGATTTCAGGTTTGGGTGAAAAGCGTAAATTGATAATTTTAAAAGCGTTTCCATCGATTGAAGCGATTAAAGAATCAGATATTGAAACTATTGCGGCGTTAAAAACATTTAATAGAGTGTTAGCCGAAAGAATTTTACTGCACTTAAATTCAGAAGAGTCCGAGACAGATGCCGCAGACTCTTTAGAACAAACAGAAGAGTAACTTAACTATTAGATCGTTGTCGAATTACAGAGACTAGAGCGCATTAAAGCACGGCGGATAACTGCAGATTTTTTTGAGCTTCCAGTCGGGCGTAATACATCCCAGTATGATTTATTACTGAACAATTCACCTTGGCGGTTCTTAAATTGTTTCTCTAGCATTCCTAAAGTACATTTGCTGGCTGCTGCAGGCTTTGCGGCATCACCTTTTTTACAAAAGCTACCGCCACCATAGTTATCTTCTTGGCCACGGTGTAATTGAAAGTAACCATAAGCTGTGCCGTTTGGCCCTTTTGCTGAAGCTATGCGAGTGCAATTACTTTCAAAGTGTGCCATCGCTGTTAAGATAAAAACCCATACGATAGATTTTTCTTTTGCCGTCATTTTAGCATAGCGTGGGCAGTATTTAGATCTCACAGTTCCGCCTGAAACTAAACTATTTAACCCGTGTTGATTATCTAGAAAAATTTGAGAAAGAGCTTTTCCCACTGCACCGGCCACCATTTTTCCATCCATTAGGGCTACACATTTATCATCAACTTCGGTGGTAGATAGTGGATAACTCACGTTATGAGTCATTTGTTCTATATTAATGGCTTCAGCGAATTCTTCTAAATATGACGGCATTAACACGTCTGTATAAACATCTTTTTCTGCTGCTGACATGGCGTTAACCGTTGCAGTCGAAGTTATCACCGAGAGAACCAGAGCGCTTGTTATGATAAGAGAGTGTAGTTTCATGGAAACTCCTTGTTTTGTAAGAATTTAGCTCGGAGTGGTTTTTTAAAATAGATGTCATGATTTTTGACTCTGTAAAAAGGGACTGTAAAAAAAGTTGACGTTTTGGGCGATTATACAGGGTTTGGTGGGTATATCTGATTTGGGTGCCGAAAAGAGTCTTTGAAAAAATCACAATTGCGATTTATACCATTGGTTTCAACATGCAAGAATATATCAAATACTTAAAAAATGTATTGGGCGTAAGCCAAATATTAAGAGATGAAAGCCCTCGGGATTTCTCTGCGTCTGAAGTTGCACATGCATCTAAAATCTCTGTTTGGGTTGAAAACTATGATCAATTCACAACAGACGATCATACACTTTTAAATAATATGTTAGCGGCGATGAAAATCCCTAACGGTGATATGGTAGTGAGTGATTTGTCGCTTAAAGTTTCGGGTACATCGCAAATTGCTTTTGACTTAGTTTTAAGTCCAGATGCCTCAGGAAACCAGACTTATTCGCCACAAGTTTTGCACGCAAATAAAAACCTTAAAAGCACAGTCTGGACTTTCTTACAGACGATCATGCAAAAGTACAAATCGCTTTCCTAGACCCAAGGCCAAGTCTATGGTCGTTTGGATATAATTTCCTGGTCGTTTAGATAGAGTCTCGATCAAATAAGTCATGGTTTGGGTTCGCTCTTATTTTATTGTTACGTTAGCCTTAGCGTTTTTAATTGCGCCAGGGGCGAAAGCCCAGCAATCTGAATTTTCACAAGTTCGTGTGCGTATCGAAAAAGATTTAAGCCAATATCCCAAAAAACTCGAAGCTCGCTTCGGAACACAGCTTCGTCGTTATGAAGTGGTTCATAAAGAAAACAATAAATATGATCTTATCGAAGTGGTGCCGCTAACTCATTACTTAGCCGGTGTTGTTTCGAAAGAAATGCCTCTGGCTTGGCCGGTTGAAGCCTTAAAGGCCCAGGCCGTTGTTGCACGTTCGTATTTATTTTCGCGCATGCAAGAGCGTCGTGATAAAATTTTTCATGTGGATGCTGATCAGATGGATCAAGTGTTTCAATGGACTGATTCGCAAAAAGCTTATCAAGTTGTGGCCAGCACAGAAGATATTGTGTTAGCGGCGAATAAAAAAATCGTAAAAACTTTTTATCACTCTGATTGCGGCGGGCAAACGCTACCAGCCGATAAGGTTTGGGTTGGTGCTGTTGATTTGGGCACCACGCAAGATCCATGGTGCCAAGTACGTGTTAGTAATCAGTGGAGCTATTCGGTTCCTGTCAGTGAGTTTTCAAACAAAGATGTATTTGAAGCGGCTTATTTCAAAAACAAAGTTGTTCGTTTTGAAGACTGGAGTATTCAGAAGCTTCGTCAGGTATTTGGTTATTCGAAAATTCGCTCGTCTCCTGAAAATATTGCAGTCGACGATTCGGCGATAACCTTTAGT
The DNA here is from genome assembly GCA_040386015.1 of Bdellovibrionota bacterium. GTDB lineage: Bacteria > Bdellovibrionota > Bdellovibrionia > Bdellovibrionales > Bdellovibrionaceae > Pseudobdellovibrio. Next base: position 313,308 of record JAZKGG010000001.1, read on the forward strand.
GGGCGCGGGTTTGGCCATGGTGTTGGTTTATGTCAGTGGGGAAGTTTACATATGGCTAAAAAAGGCCGAACGTACATGGATATTTTGACGCATTACTATCCCAAAGCAGAAATATTAAAAATCCAATCACTCTTAGTTAAAAACTACTTAACAAATAACGAAAATCCAAAGACGATAAACAAGTCAGCAGTTATTTATAACAATTAGGATAAGGAGATCCCAATGTTAGAATCAATCTTAGCGCTATTCTTAATGCAGGCCCCTGCTGCCAACAACTACGATAATGCCGTTAGTAAACTTAACGAGATCGCAGCAAGTAATCCCGCCCACGCCGTTGTGATTACAATCGGAACGAATGATCAGGGGACTCCAATTAAAGCTTTAAAAGTTGGTAATGGTGAAACAGCTTCTTTAGTTGTAGCCACTCATCATGGTAATGAATATGGATCAACCGCTGTAGCCTTAGGTTTTGCGGCAAGTATTGCTGCTAACCCAGTTCAAGGGCAAACAGTTTATATTATTCCAGTGTTAAATGTGACTGGGTATAATCGCGGAAGTCGTTATGAACAAAATTTGCAATCTTCAGTAGACTCAAATCGTGATTATCCAAGTCCTTGCAAAACAGATAAAGCCTTTCGCTTAAAATCAACAAATGCATTAGCTACTTTTGTTGAAGATAAAAATATTCAGATTTCAGCAACACTTCATACGTACTGGCCAGCTGTTGTTTACCCGTGGGGGATTTCAACGACTGATTTATCTACGCCCTATGATGACATGTATAAAAAGTTAGTGGCTGATGCGACGAAAGAAAGTAACTACCGCACAGGCAATAGCACAGACGTGTTGTACGCTGCTGATGGAACTTTTGAAGATTACGCGTATTGGAAGCACGGCATTTGGTCTTTATTATTTGAATTAGGATTTTCACATAACCCTGATAATACATCGATTAAAAACATGGTTGATGTAAATACCCCAGGGCTTCGCCGCTTTTTAGAAAATGCTCCCAAAAAACGTGTAACAATGCATGATTTCTCGGGTCGTTGTGATTCTCGCGCTCCGCAGAGAGTTTTCTTAGAGTAATTTTTTGAATTTATATGAATAAAAAAATCGTCTTTATAACTGGCGTGAGCAGTGGAATTGGTTTTGCCACTGCTGATTTTTATCTGAAGCAAGGCTTAAAGGTGATCGGCGTCTACAGAAAAGATAAAGATGCTGATTATTTTAAAGAAAATTTTGCCCAGAATTTTTTGGGCATTCAACTCGATGTGACTGATTTTTTAAAAG
>JAZKGG010000001.1:314607-556026 GCA_040386015.1 Bdellovibrionota bacterium
TAATGCGGGTGTCGCTATGGCTGGGCCTATCGAGTATCAAAAATTTTCAGACATTCAAAGTATGCTGCAAATTAATGTGGTTGCGGTGATTAAGATGACTCAAGTGATTCTGCCATTTTTGAAAAAAGCCGAGCAGGGTAGAATTGTAAACATATCGTCAGTTTCTGGTCAGAACGGTACCCCCTATTTAGGGGTATATTGTGCGAGTAAACATGCGATTGAAGGTTTTTCAGAATCACTTCGTCGCGAGTTAAGCCTGTACGGAATGAAGGTTTCAATCGTTGCACCGGGTTCAGTGAAGACCGCGATTTGGAACAAAGATATTAATGTCGTGGAGAATGCTTTTGAAGCTACCGAGTATAAAAAATCATTTCAAAAATTCTTAGCTCTTGTGGGTCGTGAAATTGAACACGCTTTACCAGTAGAAAATGTGGTAAAAGATATTCATCATGCACTGACAAATTCTAATCCAAAATTCAGATATGCTCCGGTACCGCGAAAATTTCAGAATTGGTATTTACGATTAATTCCTCTAAAAATTTATGATTACCTTATGCGTAAATCACTTGGATTAAATAAAAACCTGGCTAATAAAGTTTAGACTTCTCGTATTGGTAGAGTTCTAGCCCTAAGACACACCAAGAACTAGGCTCGGGTCCAGTAAATAACAGTGTTATCACTGTCGATAGGTTATCTGCGAGGAAGCTCAATGAGTACGTTAAAGAAACAAATTACAATTGCAAAAGACACTGTTTTATTTAAACAGGGTGAGGCTGGCGATTGTGCGTACGTCGTAGAGAGCGGCAAAGTTCTTGTCTATTTAGAAGTCGACCAAAAAGTTGTTCCTATTGCCCAGATTAAAAAGGGTGAAATCTTTGGTGAGATGTCGTTAATTGATTCTTTACCGCGTTCCGCATCAGTTAAAGCTTTAGAAGATACAGTTTTGAATGTTGTTACAAAAGATCAATTGATTGAGCGATTTCAAGGGTCTGATCAATTAGTTCAATTATTATTAAAAGTGATGATGAATCGTGTACGTAAAAACAATTCATCACTCAGTCATGTGGCACAAGGTAATGATGACGTCATCGGTCCAGATGATGCAATTATGGATGGCTTTGAAAATTTGAAATTTGAAAATCGCCTTCAAGAAGCATTAAATAATCAAGAATTTGAAATGTTTTATCAACCGATCATCAATATGCAAACTAGTGCAGTTGTGGGTGCCGAGGCTTTAATTCGCTGGAAAGATCCAGTCATCGGTTATATTCAACCAGATAAGTTTATCGACTTTTTAGAAAATTCGTCTTTAATGGTTTCTGTAGGACAATGGATTTTTGAACGCTGCTTTCAAGACTTTCAGAAAATTAAAACTGGTTTCAGTGATGATTTTATCATGAGTATCAACGTGAGTGGTCGTCAATTTACTCACCCAGATTTCTTGATGGATCTTGAAAAACTAACTTGGAAGCACAAAGTCGCTTCGAAAAATATTAAATTAGAAGTGACCGAACGTGTAATGATGAACGGGGTCGTCGCGATCGAGATTTTAGATCAATGTAAAAACAAAGGGTTTCACATTTCGATCGACGATTTCGGTACAGGATACTCAAGTTTACAGTATTTATCACAAATGCCAGTCAGTTATCTAAAAATCGACAAGTCATTTGTCTCAAAAATTAACGCTGATCCAAAAGTTTTAGCTGTGGTGAAGTCTATGGTCTTTATGGCGCAGGCTTTAGGTATGGATATTATTGCTGAAGGTGTTGAAACGCTTGAAGAGCGCGAGGCCTTGTTACAGTTGGGTGCTTATTTTGCTCAGGGTTGGTTATATTCAAAAGCTCTTCCATTGGATCTGTTCATGAAATTACCGATGCAAATTATTAAAGAAAAAATCGCCAGCTAAACTCAAGTCTGACGCTCAGAAAAAAGAGATGAATTGCAAGAGGCCCGCCAGGTGTCTCTGACACCAGACTGCTGCTTGATTCGGCTTGATTGTGAATAGTCTACTGTAGCTATTTATTGTTTAAATGGACGCGCTTTCGCATCCGTAATTTCTTTGGCCGTAAATAATTTTAAATAATCTTCATAGCCTTCATCTTTTAACTTCTCTAAAGGTACAAATCTTAATGACGCTGAATTCATGCAGTAGCGAAGGCCACCTTTGTCTTTTGGTCCATCGTTAAATACGTGACCTAAATGTGAATCGGCGCGCGTCGAGCGAATTTCTACACGGTCCATACCATGGGCTACATCTGATTTCTCAGTGACAACGTCTTTATTGATAGGCTTTGTAAAACTTGGCCAACCAGAACCTGATTCAAATTTATCTTTTGAAGAAAATAACGGCTCTTTTGAAATCACATCTACGTAAATTCCTGGATGGTTATTGTTCCAATAAGCATTTTCAAAAGGGCGTTCAGTGCCATTTTTTTTCGTGATCGCATATTGTTCAGGAGTTAATAATTTTTTTAAAGCATCATCATCTTTTGGAAAGGCGCAGGTTTCTGGGTTATATTTTTCCACTTTTTTGGTCTCCGTTTTAGCAGTTTGTGTGGTCGCTGAAGTAGATTTAGTTTTGGCATTCGCGGTTAAACAAACTAGGGCTGCGAATAGGGTAGAGAATAAAGTTTTCATATCCTAAAAGCCTAACACTTCTATGGGCACCGTCAAACGGGCGTATTGTCCGAAAAAGGCTGAAAAATTAGCCAAATTACCCCGCGAGGCTGAGTTTTAATAGTTTTAAAATCCAAATTCTTGCCATTTGGGTCAAAGTTATTTATAAATTTGGTTCTCTTTCGTCAGTGGCGGCCATAGCTCAGTTGGTAGAGCACCGGATTGTGATTCCGGTTGTCGCGGGTTCAAGCCCCGTTGGTCGCCCCAATTTTTTTCTCCCAAAAACACTAATAAAGGTTCTGGTTCTATGGTTCTACTCGGTTCGTAGTGGGTCACTTCAAAAACATCATTAAGCACAAGCATTTAGGTATCTTAATCTATATAATTCGAAGCTCTTAACGCCGTAAGCTCGCTTCTGTATGAGCTTTGCGACGTTATTAAAACCTTCTGTTCTAGCGTTTGTAATTCGATTTTCAAAATAATTCAAGACCTCTTCGCGCCATTTAATTAATGTTTTTCGTAATGTTTTTATTTCTTTTATTTTCGATCCAGCCATTTGATCAGTCATTTTTATTAATGCTTTTCTTGCATGGATGGTTCGATTGATTCGGTAAAGGTTATGCAGGGCTTCTTTATAAAAATAAATCTCTTTTAAATCGGGATACTGTTCAAGCCATAGTAGAAAATTCCTTAAAATTGAAGTGTAACTTGTCATGAACTGGTTTTCAGTAGAAACACCTGAGCCGTTAAATCAATACCGGCGTTTCAAATTTTGAAACACTGTTTCGCAAAAACAGTTTACAAAACAAAAATGGCTCAGTTAGAGTCTTTTTATGGAAAATAATTTTGAATTTATAAGTGTAGAATTTAAAGATAGAAAAAAAAGAAACCCACTGTACTCGTTAAGAGCCTTTGCAAAGTTTTTGGAACTGAGCCCAGCGCAGCTATCGCAAGTCATGAATGGAAAAAGACCACTGACGGCGAAGGCAGTAAAAAAGATTGCTTCTAAGTTAGGGTATTCGCCTAAAAAAATAGAAAAAATGTTAATAGATTCTTTACGCGAGTCGAATAGTTTAGATAAAAAAACTGATAAATTAAATTTGGAAGAAGACAAATTTAGAACAATTTCGGACTGGTATCATTTATCAATGCTAAGCCTAATTAGGTTAGCAGAAGTTAAATCCGATCCTCGTTGGATAGCAAATAAATTAGGTATTAGTGTTCAACAGGTTTCTGATTCCATAAAGCGACTTGAAAGACTTAATATAATTTCAACAAAACCATTTTTGCAGCAAATATCAGATCCTCTAGAGGTAACTTCGGATGTTCCGTCGGAGGCTATACGGAAATATCATAAGCAGAATCTTGATTTGGCAAAAGAAAAAATCGAAACTGTGTCTAACTCATTACGAGAATACCAATCGATTTCAATTCCTATTTCTTTAAAAAGCATTAGTAAATATAAAAAGTTAATTGATGAGATGATGAGCGAAGCAGTTCTGATGAGCAAAAATAATGGACTTGCAACGGAGGTGTATCATCTAAATGCGCAATTTTTTCCGGTTACAAAATTAAATCAAAATTAAAACAATAAAGTATCAATAGAAAATAAATATAACAAAGGAGATTTTTATGAATAAAACAAAGATTTTTTTAAACATAGCATTGTGCTTTTTTCTTAGCCAAGGAGCATTGGCCTTGGAAAATAAAATAGGAAATGGTGGTGGAGTTGTTATTTGTACTTTGCCGTCAGGCGAAAAAACAACAGAAGTACTTGATGTTTATGAGGGCAGAGAGTCGCGTGGTCTGCAATCAAATTTAGGGGATCCTAACGAGGATTTTATGCTAAAAATTGACAGAGCTCTGAATAAACTTTCTAGAATTGCTCCTTATCGATCAACCACGTATCGAAAGTTATTTAACACGTTTTTTAGCGAGACAAAATTTTTAAGTGGTGTGAATTTGATTTATATTCCGGACACGGGTGCTGTGAGTCTTAAAAAAGGCTGCGTTTTAGAGCAGGCTGCGTATCAAAAAGAACCTTCTTTCGAAGAAACTAAAAGATATTTCATCAGTCAAGATTTATGGGATGTCATGGATAATAACTCGAAAGCAGCTCTTATTCTGCATGAAATTGTTTATCGAGAAGCTATTTCTTTAGAACAAAATACATCTGTTGCCGTTAGGTATCTTAATTCATATATTACATCGACCCAAATAGACACCATGACTCAGCGAGAGTTTGTTCATAAGTTATTTTTAAGTGGATTTAAGTTTGCAGATTACTGGGGAAATGTTGGTCAAATTAAGTTGTCAGATATTTCGGAAAATAAACTTTACATACAACAGATACGCGATTTAGAAGAAGTAACACCCTTTTTTAAGGATATTCAAATTCCATCTATTACAGAAGGTGATAACGGGATAAAGCTGACGACTGGTGAGTTTGCGTTTTCTCAAGATAAAGAAGACTTATCTATTAGGGGAGTGCGAAAAATATCAAATATGTTTGGAGTCACCTTATTTGAAATTTTTGATTCAGCTGATCACAGTGGTCATATTAGTTTTATCAACGCTAAGGTTACCCTTTCAAGTTGGGCCAAATTTAAATTAGAACTTCCAAGTTTTATACTTAATTTTCATACTACATTGTATGATTTCAACTCAGGCTTTCCAACATCTGATTTTAGAACATCCAATTTAGTCGAGATAAAAGATGGAAAAACTTTGCAATCACAAGGCTTTGTTTCTAGAACTGATAAAATATCCGGTTATGTTGGCCCAAGACTATTTACAGGACAATATAGTTACTGGTGTTTAAATCCAAATCCAAACGGGAACTGTATTTATGAAAATGGTATTCTTAAGGGCGGTTATATGGATATGAGATCTGGAAAGCCAGCTCAACTTAAAACTTATCAAGGCATGAAAACATCTTGTGTTCCAGCTACATGGAATTACAAAGAAGGTGATCCGGATATGGGAAAGTATTTATTTGATGAGAATGAAAATGCAAAAGTAGCCTGCATCGCTGCTGAGCAGAGTATTACAACGGTAGATCAGCAAGTTGTTCAGTTGTCTACGGATACGATTGTCGAATTTACTTCTCAAGGTGCTATCATTAAAGGATATCCTATTGAAGAGCAATTATCGTGGAAGTTAGCAGCTTCAAAACACTAATTTCGATAAAGAAAAAATATCATCTAAGCCGTAACTTCATAGTTGCGGCTTTTTTTCTTTGATCATCAGTTTTTATAGAGGGACAAACAGAATTGTGAGTGGTGAACCCTGAATTAATTGACTTGCCTGAAGGTAAAATAAATGAAACAACGTTGAGTTGCATATCTCTATCAGGTTTACGTGCGCAGCTTGAAAGTATTGTAATGTCAGATTTCGGCGATCTGCTCGCCACCGACAATACGGGTATTGATTTGTTTGATAAATATAAATTTTCAAAAATCATTTTTCTATTTTTGGATTTACGTCGGTATGGTGAGACTCACATACTATGAAATGCGTGTCTCTTTTACTCTGTTGAGATCAAGATCAGCGAAGCAGAAAGTTTGTATTTTTTTACTCCTTACGATGCAGACTTTATGAAAACCGGCAAAGAATTGTACTCAAAAAAGTAGGAGATAAATATGAATATTAAATACTTGTCCGAAAATGACCTCATGTACATCTACTTTGAAAGTAATGTTCCCAATACTCAAACTCGTACTGGTCACAATGTGTTTTTAAATTTGTGGCCAAGGCCGACAAAAGTAAAATTGTTGGTTATGAAATTGAAAGTGTTTCGGATAATTTAAATTACATTTTGACGAAACTAAATTTTAACAGCAAACAAAAGTTAGCTATCTGCCTCTACTTTCTTCGCGAACGCCAAGGAAAAACTCAGGAGCAAATTGCAGATTCTCTCAAGATTTCTCTTAGCAAATACAAAAGCCTAGAGAAAGCAGACCATAATATCAATTTTGATACTTTGGAAAGTATATTTGAGACTTTTCCTAATGAGCCGATTCTAGATACTGTTTTTCATAAAGCAGGGTAAGAGTATTTAGGCTTATTTTTACCACCTTTTGAGTCTGGAGTGCCGACGTTGTTGTTGGGGAGTAATTTGTTCTTCTGTCTAAGCTTATAGACTTTTAATCTAAAAAATTAGAGTTTAGAAGGGATAGATTTTGTAGCATTCTATTTTAGTTCATCTTAGAAACTGTTCTGTAGGGTGAAACTTCTATGGGGTACTGGTAAGTGGGCCTAAGCTGTTGATAACACTCGATAGTAAAAGATTCTGTACGATTTTTTGAAGTGTAGGAAGCGCCTATTATTCGCGCAAAAAATCTGCACGCCGCTAAATAGTTTATTAAATACGCTTTATATTTTATCACGATTGTCTATACTTACGAAGATGAGCAATTCGACAAATAATCCGATATTCAAAAGCGATGAAAAATCCTCAAGCGATTATTTGTATTATATTGCTCTCTTGCGAGCTTTAGCGATTCTTGGTGTTATATTTGCGCACTTAAACGGTTTTATTAACTTAGCCTTTGGCACTAAAGATGTAATTTTTAATTTGAATTGGCCAATTATCGCTGGAAAACACGGTGTGACGTTGTTTTTTTTAATATCAGCGTACACACTTTGTCGGTCATTTTATAAAAGATCAGCCGAGTCTAAAGCCATCAGTCGGTATTTCATTCGTCGATTTTTTCGAATTGCTCCAGCCTATTATTTTATTCTGATCGTTGTTTTTTTAGTTTTTGGTACAGCTATTGATGGGTATTATGAAAAGGGTGCCGAGTTTCTAACCCTCAACAGCCTGTGGCTTCATTTTACATTTTTAAACAGCCTATGGCCTGCACATACCAATAATTTTCTAGGTGTTGAATGGTCGACTTCAACAGAGTTTATGTTTTATTTTATTTTGCCATTTTTATTTATAAATTTAGTAAAGCTTAAAAAACCATTTCATATCTTATTCGGCGCTACTTTAATTTATATGGGTTGTTTGTTAAGTTATTTTTTAACGTATTATCGCGCTTCTGATATATTTTCGACTTATAGCGAAGCTCATCCGCAACTGTTTGCAATATGGTCATCATTTTTAATCACCTCGCATTTACACACATTTTTGCTCGGAATCATTGCTTGGATACTGTTAGACATCATTAAACTTCCAAATAAATTGAAAACGGCTATTCAAAAAGCGGCGTTACCTATAATTACTGTCTTAATTTTTGTATATGTTTGCGCGGGATATTTAGAGAGTTATTATTATTCATATCGAACTGTCAGGTTTTCTAGTTTGATCTTTTGGTCGGTTTTTAGTTTTAGTATTCTAATTCTTTCCAGTTCTGCGAATCTTAAAAAAAATAAGTTTTTTTCGCATATCGGAGATCTTAGTTTTTCGCTTTATCTTGTACATATGCCTGTTTTTTATTACATGACAAAATATTTTTCATTTTCAACTATCACTCCGTATTTATTTTTAAATATCACATTTTATGTAGTGAGTGGTTTACTTACTACATATTCATTGTCATTTTTATTATTTGAATACATCGAAAAACCAGGCGTTAAATTCGGCCATGCTTTGGCAAGAAAGTAGCTTTTATGAAATCACGTCAAATATTAGTTATTGGTGGGAATCGTTTTTTTGGTAAACGCCTAATTGAAAAATTACTCGCACAGGGTGATCGGGTGACGGTGTTAAACCGCGGCCAATTAGACGATGGATTCGGTGACCGAGTTACACGAATTCAATGCGATCGTGATGATATCGAAAAACTTAAAAAAGCTGTCCAACATAAGACTTGGGATTTAGTTTATGACCAAGTTTGTTTTGACGGTCACCAAGCGCGTGCTGCCTGTGATATTTTTTCTGGTGTAACGGAAAAGTATATTTTTACGTCGACACAATCAGTTTATGGCGCAGGTGAAAACTTAGCAGAGACTGTATTTGATGCAAAAACACATGTTTATGATAAAATTTTTACTCGTGATGAAAATTACGGCGAAGCAAAACGTCAGTGCGAAACGGTGTTCTTTGCCCAAGATAAAATGCCAGTAGTTGCAGTAAGATTTCCGATTGTGATGGGGCCAGATGATTATACCGAACGATTAAAGTTTTATGTAGATCGTATTAATAAAGGTGAATCTGTATATTTTCCGAATATTGAGGCTCGGATGTCTTTCATTCATGCCGAAGACGCAGCTATTGGATTACTCTTACTTGGAAAAACCGATTTCACGGGTTCTGTTAATCTGGCATCACGTGATCCGATACGCCTAAAAGATCTTGTATTAAGCATTGAAGAAACTGTTGGTAAAAAAACCATTGTGCGATCAGAATCAACGACAGCAGATGAAAAATCGCCTTATGGTTTAGAACAAGATTGGTTCATGAATATTGATCTAGCTCATTCATTGGGCTTTAATCCGAAAGCGATTCCAGATTGGATAGTTTCAGTAGTTAAAAGCTACTTGTAAATTTTGAAACTCTTTTTATGTTTCAAGTACTAAGTCTAGCAATGGTCTAGATTTACATAAGTCTAGTCGAATCGATGATTTTGCCCTCCGAAAGGTTAGTAGGAGGACCACTCACATGTCACAATCACGCCGTGATTTTTTAAAACACTCTGGTATTTTATCCGCGGGTATTCTTACGTTTAAACCCTTCGGAGGCTCACGAGTTTGGGCCCAAGAATCTGATGTGGTATCAACACTAGCGACGACTGCAGCTTTCACTGGTAAATATCCGATTCATCAAGGTTTAACCTTTGAAGATTTAGCTTATTTTAACGTGCTACGCCCTAAAACCTCAGAACTTTCATTTGAAGTAGTCGATAGTAAAAATGCGAAGCTTGCATTGCTTGCCTTGTCTGCGGTGGGTATGAAAGGCTCAGATTTACAGCTAGATAAGTTTAAAGTGACAGGTCTTCAGCTTGGCCAAACTTATAGATTTCGCATTTTAGATGCAAAAGGCGCGATCGTTGACGAGCGTAATTTTAAAGCGTTAGATACGAATAAGAAAAATCCAAAAGTTGCGCTTGCCAGTTGCATGAACGATTTCTTTAAAACAGCGTGCACACAAATGTGGGCCGCGATGGGAAATCAAACTCCTGATTTAGTTTTTTTAGTCGGTGATACTTGTTACGCTGATAACGGCAGCGACGGCACACAATTAGGATTTTGGAAGCGTTACACAGAAACACGTTCTAAAATCGGAATCTTTCGCCACAAAAACTTAGTACCGATTATGGCTGTATGGGATGACCATGATTTCGGTGGTAACAATTTTGATGGCTCTTATGCTGGAAAACAATTTACCTTAGAACTATTTTCTAATTTTTGGTTATACCCAGAACATGAAAAATACAAACGTGGCGTGGGTGTCTCACAGGTGCTTTCTGTATTTGGTTACAAATTTTGTTTTATGGATGCTCGTTTCAATAGAAATGAAACAACTCAATGGGGCGAAACTCAAAAAGAGCAGTTATTTGCAACCCTAAGCTCTGACAATACGCCAGCATTTCTAATGAACGGCAGTCAATTTTTCGGAGGTTATCTTAAAAAAGATGCTTACGAACATAAGCAAACTAAAGATTTATCTTTGATTTGCCAACAGTTATCACGCTTGAATGCTCCGGTGTGCTTTGTTTCAGGAGATGTGCATTTTTCTGAAATCATGCAAATCGAATCAAAAGTTTTAGGTTATAAAACTTTTGAAATCACTTCAAGCTCGATGCACAGCTTTACTTTCTTAGGTAATGCCAATAGAAAGAAGAATCCGCGTCGCCTTGATTCGACAAGTAAACATAACTTCACGGTTTTGCAGCTCGATAACACAACATCGAAATTCAAGTTGACTTCGACTTCATTTGACGAAGGCGGCGATAAACAAATCAACAAAGCCTTAGAGATCGTTCGCTAATTTCAAATTCTCACGTGCAAAGGTGGGGGCATTGCCCCGCCTTTTTTAAAGTAGCGCCATTTCTTGCGCACATACGGAATCCATCCAATCGCTTCCAAAACGTTTCTTTCGATATAATTCACCACATTCGAATAATCACGCCCCCAGCGCACCATTCTTGAATATAACAACGCTCCCCAGAACTTACGCCTGTATTTCATTTTCGGGGCATTGCCCGCATTGTGTTGATGAGCTGGAATCGGGTAGAGCTCGAGAATTTTTTGTGCGATATGTCCTGCGACCACACGAAAAAAGTTTTGTAGCGCAAATCGCTGCCGTCCACGAACTAATAAATGAATATGATTACCACAAATAGCTTGTTGATAAATTCTAACTCCGAAGCGGCGAGAAGCTTTATGTAAAACTTTGTAGATCATGTTTTTATGACGAAGTAACGATCGTTTTCCCGTCGCTAATTCACTTCGAAGAGTCACGTGAAATGGATTCCTGGTTGTGAGCGGACGTTTTGTTTTGCGCCGGCGAAGAGAAAGATTTCCGCCATGTTCTTTTCGATTTTTAGACTTAAAGTAAAGGCTTTGTTGCATACATGAAAAGGATGCAACCTTCTGCGCGGGGCAATGCCCTATTTAACGAGAGGCAGAAAGCGAAGTGCGGATTTTGGCGGAGGGAGAAGTACAAAAACCGCTTCGGGCAATGCCTCTGGAAGCGGTTTTTGGTTAGGGTTTCTAATTTTTTACGTTGATTAGCGTGATTTAATGTATTGTTTTACTAAAGTAAAATCTGATTCGCGCATTTGTGAAATCGGAGTAATGATTGGCTCGTTTGGATCTAACTCGCGGCCTGTGTCTGTTAAGCGCTTTTTAATTAAGGCTTTTACGTAGGGCCCAGTTAGTTTTAAATCCTTAAACTTTTGCATTGTGCCGACTTCTTTACCAGTGACCTCAAGCATGGCTTTGTAAACTAGCTCAGAACAATATGTTCTTGCATCAGACATCTCGAAATAGATGTCGTACGGTTTATTTTGTCTTTTGATCGCGTTATGTAAAGCTAACTCCATCGTTTTGGGATTGAAGTGTTTAAAGCGATAAATTTTGTATTCTTTATTTTTTCCACGGTTGATAAAATCTTGTAGTGGAGTTGCTTTTACTGGGCCAATGGCTTCAGCCACGTACCATTTGCCCGCACTGGCAACTAGGATTCCCACGTGTGTCCATTCAGAGCCAGAAGCTTCGGTAATCGCTTTTGCTTGTTGCGATTGGCTTTTATGAAAGATCACGTCGCCAACTTTTAAAGTTTGAGCTTGCGCCGTTGCGGTTATGGTTAATGCTGAAAATAAAAAAAGAACACTGATTTTTTGTTTTATGTTTTTCATACCGACGCTATCGGCATGCTGAGAGTGAGTTTTAACGTCTAGTCTAGTTAAGAAGTGTTCCAGAAATAAAAAAAGTCCGAGCTTCGATAAAATGCTCGGACTTAAGTCTGGGTCTTGGTTTTCTTAATTAAAATTATTTAGTACCTTTTGGTTTAACATCAAAAGATAAAAGTGAAGCAGCGCGAGCGATTTTGTCACCGCTTTTTTCTACACGGCAAGTTACTGCGATAGAAACACGGCCTTTTTCGCCGATTTGAGCGCCACTTGCATCTTGTACAGCATAAACCACATCGAACAATGCAGGAGCTGTAACGCCTACTTTACCTTGAGCTGCATCAGCTTCAGCGCGAGTCACTGTTTTAGAGTGAGCTGCTACGCTAGAGCGTGGGTATGAACCTAATACTTTTGCAATTGTACCCGCTTCTTTTTGAGATGTTGTGATTCCTAAGCTCTCTTCAAGAACTGTTACTTTTTTCTCAGAGTAAAGAACATTATCAGCAGTTGCAGTGATAGCTTTTGCTAACTCTGAAGTTTCGCAAGATTCAGTTTTTACGCGTTGTAATCTTGTAATCTCTGATTCAGCGAAGGCTGAAGATACAGTTAACATGGCCAAAAGAGGAGTCACTAGTGTTAATAAAATTTGTTTTTTCATATATTTCTCGTTTTCTTTCGCTTTAATTATTTAGATTGAAGGTCTTTAAGTTGAGCTTTAGGTACGTACTTAATAGTAACTACGTAATCAAATTTCTTCTGAGTAACTGTTTTGCCATTAATTTGGTTAGGCATCGCAGCGTGAACACCGAAACCAGTTGGCGAGTAGTTACGAGGCGAAGACGGATTTAACTGAGCTCTGGCGCCATTAATTTGTTGAGCGTTTTGAGATAAAGTTAATTTAAAGTAACCATTCATTTGTTGAATAAGCGGAGCCATTGCAGAAGCTACACCTTTGTGACCGCTTGATAAACCTTTTGCTTCTTTTTCTACGCCTGGTAAAGCGAAGTCTATTAAGCCCATAGCTAATTGAGAGCTAGCACCAGTTTGTTGGATTAACATCGGGATACCATCAGTCATACCGTATAAGTCTTGGTCTGAAGCTGAACCACCAGAGAATGCTGTACCTAGCATTTGCATTGGTTTAAAGTATTCAGATACGCAAGATTTTAAGTTAGAACCATCTGGATTACAGTCACGTAAAGATAACATCACCCAGGCAAATTCAGAACAGAACATTTGCATGTGATCGTGCTCTTTCATTTTTTGGCCTAATAATAAACGAGCTGTATCAGCTACGAAAGAAAGATCGCCGTTGCCACGGTAAGTTGGGCTGTTGTAATCAGAGTTGAAAGATAAAGACGAAGGGTACATTGTTTTAGAACGAGCTTTTTCTAAAGCTTTTTCGAACCATGCCTGTAAGTTTTTCTTTTGTGTTTCAGATAAACGCGGACGTAAGATTTGTAACATTAAGTTTTCGTTATCAGCTGTGAAATGCGAAGAATCCATTGCAGATTTACCGAAACCTACAGCTTTACCACCTAACATATCAGCATCCATTGGCATATCTACGTTGTAAACAACTTTACGACCACCTTCAGTTATAACTACGGCAACTGAAATGTGAGTGTTTAATAATTGTAAAGCTAAGTATTGCAATGAATTAGCAAATAAAGGGCGAGTTGAAATAATAATATCACCAGTTTTGATTAATCCGCTTTCAGCCATTGAGCGAGCGGCTTCAAGACGTGATTCTTGTGGAGCTAATGCCATACGTAAACCTAATGCTGAACCGTTTGCAGATTGAGCGCCCATGGCTACGTAATCAGTTAATACAACTGAGTTTGAGTCATCAGAACGTGGTACGAAAGAAACGTCATTTAAAGACAACATATTTTTCGCAGGGTATGTTTCATAGAAAGCGACAGAAGGATTTAACATTGCTGATTGCGTGTGTTTACCTAAAACTTTCTCAATACCTGCATTAATTTGTGTGTTGAACGCGTTTTTTCCTAATTTGTTTACGATAGGACCAGCAGTAGCAGTGCTAACTAGTAATGCTGTACTTAAAAAGGCGCTAATAGCTTTTTTCATGTTCATATGTTTTCTCCGTTTTATATAATTAATAACCGTTTATAAAAACTCAACGAAGTACACAGGTTCAAGAAAAGTGCCCGAAACAGCCAGGTCTATACGCAATAAAATTGTTTTAAGGTATTTAAATTTAGCGAAGGACAATTATTGCGGGCCCCACTGTCTAATTCGTCGTCAGACACAGTAAGACACGCAGGCAGTGAACATTCTCAGAATGAGACAACTTCGGGGCAATGCCCCCTCGGTGACTGAAAACATAATTATCTAGACTGTAAGTCTTTGAGTTTAGTTTTAGGTACTGAAGTACACTCTAAGAGTTATGAACGCAGTCGGCTAATTTTATCATAATCGCCAACAATCCAAAGTATATCGTTGACCAGAATTTCCATCGACGAGTCGGGGCTAATTATCCGTTCTCCATTGCGCTCGATTCCAACGATAAGCCCCGAGGTTCTTTCGCGAATAGTGCTTTCGCGAATAGTTTTATGAGCGAACGGCGATCCTGTAACGACACGTAATGAACGCAATTTATAGGATTCAGCTAGGTTTTCACTAAGTTTAAAAGCAGATTCTTCTAGCTCGGTTCCTACTTTGTGAACTTGTTCATCGGTGCCAATTAAATATAAGACATCAAAAGGCATTAAGATAAGATCACGATCTGGAGCAAGATGTTTACTTTCGCCACGCTCAACTAAAGCCACTGTGACATTGTATTTTTCTTTTATCTTAGAATCTAATAAAGTTAAACCTACATACTTTGAATTAGGATTTACCGTAAAAGTCGCAAGGCTGGCATCCCAAGGAGCCAGTCTTGGTTTTCTTGTCGGGCTTTCGTAAACTAAGTTGTTCATAAATTTGGTTTCAATTTTTTGATAAAAACCCTTAGTTAATCCACCTAAAAACACTAACATAGTTAAGACCATAAACGAGGCCAAGCCCTGGACTGAATTTAAAGACATAAAACTACTCACGGCGTACAGAGCAAATAAAAATCCGAAAATATTTCGACCAATAAAAACGCCGATATCTAATTGGTGTAATCGAATCAGTTCGGCCTCTGAAAGAAATTTTGAAGGTTGGCTGAAGCACATTGCCCAGTAAAATGGAAACGACAGGGCACAGGCTAAAGCAAATGACATGTAATCACCAAGTTGAGGCCGCAACAAAACACCAATCGAAATGATCGCAAACACTAAAACGCTGTTGATTAAAGTTTTCCAGCCATAGGCACGCCATAAAATTTTAACGATGCCTGACTCAGATTGTTCGGCGACGAACGCCGTTTGATATTTTTCGATACGGGTAAAGAAATTAGCGGGAAGCTTGCCGCGTAAAAAAAGTTGTAAGTTATCAGAGTTCTTAATTAAGTAAGGAGTCGCAAACGTGGTGATGGCAGAAACAGAAACGGCAATGGGATATAAAAAATCACTAGTGACTTTTAAAGTTAAACCTAAGGTGGCGATAATAAACGAAAACTCACCAATTTGCGCAAGACTCATCCCGGCTTGTACCGAATGGCGAAAGCTCACACCTGAAATTAATGCGCCTAATGTTGTACTAATCACTTTACCAAAAATTGTGATGCAAGTGATCAATACAATTTGCCAGCTGTACTCTTGTAAAATAGCTGGATCAATCATCATTCCGACCGAGACGAAAAAAACGGCGGCAAAAAGATCTTTAATCGGGTGAATTAATTTTTCAATGCGCGGGCCTTCATTGGTTTCAGCCAAAATTGAACCCATCACGAAAGCTCCAAGAGCGGGAGAAAACCCTGCGTAAGTCGCTAAACTCACCATACCCAGGCAAAGCCCTAAAGAAACAATCAGCATAGTTTCATTATTTAAAAATCTTTTAATTTTACGCATTAGCGTAGGCAGCACATAAATACCAACGATAAACCAAAGAATTAAGAAAAACCCTAAGCGAAAGCCAGAGTAGATCAGCTCTTGTCCTGAAAGTTCACGTGAAATGGCCACCGTAGAAAGCGCCACTAAAAGCAAAATAGCCACGATATCTTCAACGATCAGTACGCCAAAGACTAACGATACAAATTTTTGCCCTTTGAGTCCTAATTCATCAAAGGCGCGGATAATAATTGTGGTCGAGGAGATAGATAAAATCCCCCCTAGATAAAGACTATCGATTTGATTCCAGCCCATGATTTGGCCAAAAACAAAGCCCGCCACCAACATGAATATGACTTCAAAGAAAGCGGTGATCGTTGCAGATCTTCCGGTCTGAGCTAATTTTTTAAAACTGAACTCTAACCCTAAGCCAAATAATAAAACGATAATTCCAATTTCAGCCCAAATCTTGATAGATGCTACATCTTTAACGTTTGGAAAAAATGGAACATGTGAGCTTACTAAAAAACCAGCGATCAGATAACCTAAGACAACGGGTTGATTAAGCTTTTTAAAGATCAGTGTCACGGCAGCAGCGGTGATTAATATAAAGCCAAGATCTTGAATAAGCTCTGGTAGGTGCATCATAGAATCATTATGCTATCTTTTGCTATTGCGGCTTATCAAGTAATAAATCATAATTTTACTAATGCTTATCGCAAAAAAATCTTTTCAATTTATTAGTTTTTTACTTGTCATCATGTTGGCTGGTTGCGCGTCGTTTTTATCGCAATCTGAAGAAACAAAAAGTTTACTGCGTCAAGGGCAGCTCACTCAGGCTTTGAAGGAGTTAAAAGAGAAATCTCAAGCTGAGGGTAAAGACCAGTTGATGCATATGCTAGATTACGCCATGGCTTTACAAATCTCAGGCGATTACCGTGGCTCGGCAAATGCTTTTATTAAAGCTGATCAATTGCTTGAACAAAAGAATTATCACTCTATTAGTCAAGTCGTTGGCGCCACACTAGGGGCCGAAGAGATGATTCAGTACAAAGGTGAATCCTACGAAAAGTTTTTATTAAACAGCATGAATGCGATTAATTATTTAATGCTAGGCGATTTTGATGCGGCCTTAGTTGAATGTCGTCGAATTAACAGCAAAATTTTATCATTTAAAATGGAAGGCCGCGAGGCCTATGAGCTATCGCCCTTTGCCAGTTATTTATCAGCTATCATTTGGGAATCACAAAAAAAATATGATGATGCCTACATCGAATATGAAGCGGCTTACAAGCTAGATCCAACGATCGCTGGTCTTGGGGGCGATCTTATTCGCTCGGCGCGCCTAGCGGGGCGAGATCAAGCCTTAGATAAATGGAAAAAAGAATTTAAATCAGATCGTCAGGCTTTGGATGAAGAGTCAAATGGTCGTAAAAACGGTGAAGTCGTTGTGATTTTTCAGCAGGGCTTTGGCGCCAAGAAAGTTCCGCGCCAAGATGAGTCGCGATTTCCCACGTTACAAACTGAATTTTTAAAAACCAATATCGCTCAAGTTGAAATTACTCCACTTGAATCATCAGGGGGTAAAATTTATACCCAAGTGAATAAGTCGCGGATGGTTTATGATGTCGACCGTATGGCGATGATTACTTTAGATAAAGACTATTCATCACTCGTTGCGCGCCGAATTGGGGGCATTGCTGCAAAAGCTGTGATGTCAGACCAAATCAGACAAAAAAATGAATTCTTAGGAAGTGTTGCCTGGATTGCGATGAACTTGGCCGATCGAGCCGATCTGCGCCAATGGTCGACATTGCCATCTAAAATTCAAATGGCGCGTGTTTTTTTAAAACCGGGGAAATATGACATAAAAGTCTTAGGTTTAGATAGCGCAGATTTACCCACCGCAGATGTTATGCCTAATCAAGTCATTGAAATCAAATCAGGTAAAAAAGTTTTTGTGAATTTCAGATCTTTGCGTTAGCCTTTTCTAGTTATGCAAAAATTTTTATTATTAAGTTTTATTTTATTGAGTTTAAATTTGCAGGCCCGAACCGAGGGGCGGTTCTTGGGCCAGCAGTATATGATTAATCTTATTTCGAATTCTTTCGATGGTACGTTTGATCATACGCCGGCGCGAATTTACGAACAGATGAATGTTCCTGAGCAAAACAGTATGTTAGGGCCGGGTAAGGCCTTAGCTGTTTCGCAAAAAGAAATGACTTTTATCTGTAATAAAAAACAAGAAAACGTCTATCATTGTTCGTTTATCGTGTTTAATTCTTCATTCGGAAAAATTGGTTTTAAATCGGCGATCGTAACATACACCGGCGACAAGGCTAAGAGCATGTTCGATCAGTTTTTTCCAAATCAAGATGGAACAGATATTAATATCACTGATGATACGGGGCAGTTTAATTTAGTCGTACGACCGGATTTATTTCAGCTGAAGTTTCAAGCGAACTAAAAAGCTTTAAATAGAGGAAACCCCACAGATACGCCCCACATTTCGATTTCGGCAATATCTGAACCCCAAGCAATATAATTTAATTCGTAAAAAACTTGGCTTCCATAACGAAGCCAGATGTTGCGATACAATTCTTCAGTCGTTGATAAAAACATGCCATAACTTAAATAGTGATTTTGAATGCCAAAGGCGTGGTTGTAGGTAAGTTCAAAACCTTGCGGATAAATAATTTCGAATTCGCTGGGGTAACCACTGTTATAACGATAGTGTAAACCTTGAAATCCGATCAGCGCGCCTAAAACAATTTGCCCGTCAAAAACTTGGGCTAAATCGTAAGAAAAATATAAACCTGAATTATTAAATAAGGATTTATTATTATAGACTAAAGCATCAAAAGCTTTAAATGACGATGTCTCAGATAATTCGTATTTTGCGTAAAGCATATATGATGGGGCTGTGTCTGGACCTTTTGTTTCTAAATTATAAGTGCTGGTAAAAAAGTAGGGGCCTAGGCCACCAGCAAGTTTTAAACGGTTTAAACGTTCAGGAAGTTTTGCGCCGACAGTGACGTTCACTTTTTCTTTGGTCGACTTATTAATTAATACCGTTTCGACAGCAGAGTTATCGGTCAGGTTAAATAAAAAGGGGGGATGGTCGCCTGCCAAAGTTTCTAAATTGGGCGATGAAAAGGCCACTTCTAAGCGGGGAGTTTCGTGGCCAAAAGATCCGACCCGATGTAATTTGCATCCAGTTGATGAGTACTGCTGGTCAATACCCGTGATGACAACGTTGTACGGAAGACAAGTGTAGTCGATCCATTGTTTCAGTTTAGAGCGCGCAACATCTTTCGCGCTTATTTGAATCGTGTCTAAGATTTTATCGCCTTGAAAAATTTGAATCGTTTCAGGGTTAAATAAATTTATATAAAGCTGTGTGGTCAGTTTTGTTTCGTTGCCAGCCGGAAAAACAACTTGGCCAGCAATTTTAAAATAAACGGGCTGATATTTTTTCGGAACACTCATGTTTAATAAAACACGTGGAGTTAATAAATTATTATCCGGGCGAAGCCATTGGATTGAATCAGCCAAAAAATGGGCTTCGATATCGCTATGACTTTTTTCGATGTTAAAGTCATTTACATCTAATTCTACGGCCGCTTGACCAATTGAAAATTGGCCAATAGAAAAAGCCTGTGAAAAGACACAGGCTGAATAGAGCGATATAACAGAAAATAATATTAATCTACGCACTATTTAAGTAATTCTTTTTTCAGCTCAGCTAATTTATCATCAACTGGTTTGCCTAGCCAAATACTAAACATTTGTTCTACAAGCTTATTAGAGCCAGAAACCGTGATGATTTCGCCATTAGGCTTTTGTAAATATAAAAAGCCTTTATCGAGCTTAGTTTGACCGACGATTGAAAAGATTTCGCCTTGTTTAAATTCGCTCATCTCTGAGATATGGCCTAAGACAGTTTTCATATCACCAGAATCAACAGTCACCTCATTGGCTTTTAGTGCGTCGACAAAAGAATCAGAAATCTTTTTTGCTGGCAAATCACGTAACATAGTTAAGCGCAATTGCACGGGCCCCGCAGCGTTAAGAGAAGTTAAAATTTCAGAGTCAGTTTTAACTAAAGCCTCAGGTTTAGCCGCTAACAATTCAGCGTAATAAACCTTAACAGGTAATAAGGCGAAAAGTTTTTTCTTTCTAATGCCATGAGAAACTGGTTTTAAATTCATCGTGTCTTTATCAACTTTAAGATCAGCAGAGCTAGCTAAACTGTAAGTGTCATATTTTTTATCGCCCACGTTTGTCGTTAAAGTTTGAGCAGATAAAGTTAAAGAAAAAGCAATTGTGCTGACTACGGTCATTAATTTTTTCATGATTTCTTTCTGGCCCGCTTGAGAGCGTGACCTCCAAGAAAATATGCTGACAAGTGGATGCTACAGTGTCAACCTATTGAGGATGGAGGCTATCATGAAGTTAACTAAAAAAATCCTTGCCGTTGCAATTTTGTCGCTATTTTCATCACTGGTATCAGCTAAAGAAATGCCCCAACGTTTAGGGGTCGGTATCAAAGATAATACCTCTGAAAGTCTTCCGTCTATAGCAGCTGTTTATCATATTAATGGCCTAACTGCGGTGACGGGCGGCATTGGTGTTGATACAAAAAAAGATTATTCAAAATTCCAGATCCATGCAGGTATTCGCCATGTGATTTTTCATGAAACCCAATTGCATTATTACGCTGGTGGTCAGCTGGGCTTGGTCACATTTGAAGAGCCAGTGACTGGTAAAGAAAATGGCTTTGAAGCTAATTTTTTAATGGGTATTGAGTTTTTCTTAACAGGTTTAGAAAATGTTGGTTTTTCGCTTGAGGGCGGCTTAGGATTGTCGTCAGTTAAAGACACTCGTATCCGAACAATTGCCGATCATCCGTTACGTGCTGGTATTATTTTCTACTTCTAACAAAGGAATAGCATATGGCTAAATCAATTCTTCACACTGATAGCGCTCCAAAAGCTGTAGGTCCCTATTCGCAAGCTGTGCAAATGGGAGATTTTTTATTCTGCTCTGGGCAGATTTCAATTAATCCACAAACTCAAGAGGTGTTCACCGGCGATATTAAACAGCAAACTGAAATGGTGCTTAAAAATATCGAAGCCGTATTAACACAAGCTGATCTTAAATTTTCGAATATCATCAAAACAACGATTTTTTTAACAAGCATGAATGACTTTGCAGCGGTCAATGAAGTTTATGCCACACGTTTTCCGCAAAATCCTCCAGCTCGTTCAACGGTAGCTGTTGCGGGATTGCCAAAAGGCGTGAATGTTGAAATCGAAGTGATCGCTCATAAACAAGCCTAACGAATGACATTTCGCCCCAAATCGTTGATCTTTTATTTTTTCTTTTTAATTGGAGTGAGTATTTTAACTATTCACGTCAAAAAAATAAAAGATGAGCCGATTAACGTTTGGTCGCAGATCACCGAAGCGGATTGTGCCGTGGTTTTGACTGGCGCACCGGGAAGAATCCGAGAAGGCTTTGAACTTCTTCAACAAAAACGTATTAAAAAACTAATCGTTTCGGGGGTTTTTAAAGAAGCCACTTACAGCGAAGTTTTTCCGTATTGGCCGTACTATAACGATATCAACCCCGAGGATGTGATCTTAGAAAAAAGGTCGCAAACGACATTTGGCAATGCTCATCAATCTGTTGTTTTGGTTGAATCTCTTAAATGCCAAGATGTTTTCTTGGTGACCTCACAATTGCATATGGCCAGAGCTTATTCGATCTTTCGCGATGTCTTCCCGAATACAATCGAGATTAAAAAGCTAACCCTAGCAAACTCTAGGTCTGAGCAGTCAGTTTTTGATTTTGCCTTAGAATTGGTGAAATCATTGTTCTATACAGTCTTCGGTCTAGTTAACTTTGTTAACATTTAAGCCGATAGATGTTCGATGGCAAATTTATTTGATCTTAATCAAGTCTACTTAGAAAACGTCACGCTTTTGCAGCCGGGAACTGATCCGGTATTACAAGGTGTAGATTTTGAATTACCAGCAGATCAAACAGTGGTGATTGAATCATCAAATCCGAACAGCTCATTACAATTTTTACAGTTTTTATCAGGCGCTCGTCCGTGCACTTCGGGCCGTATTTTATGGAACGGTCAGGATATTTTTGCTGACGAACATGAAGTCGATCCGCACTCTATTATGGGAGCTTATTTTGAAGGTGGTCATCATTATTCAAATGTCACGGTAAAGGCTTTTTTAACTCAGTTTGCTACACCCGAAGAACTTCAAGTAATTTGCGAACATTTAGATCTAACTCCCTATTTAAATAACGAGTTAGGTAAAGTCAGCTACAGTGTGCAAAAGCTGATTTTTATGACTCAAGCGATTGCAAGAAATCCGCAAATGCTTTTGTTAGAAGACCCTGCATCAGGCCTAACTGAAGCGCAGTGGTTAAACTTTTTAGACCTTATTCAGTACAAACAACGTGCTGGGCATTTACGCCATATCTTTATGACCAATCATCACCCAACAGCGATGAACCATATTGGCCATAACAAGCTATTTTTAGAAGAAGGTATCATCTACTTCGATGAAACCGCGCCAACGAAAAAAGTCGCCCACTTTTAATTTCGTCTTGCGTTGCCGCGTCGTCGACCTACTATCAGTAGGTCTTCCTCCTTGCGCCTTGATAAATTTAATATGAGAATAAGCTCGCATGCTACGAGACTCGTTAAGTTATTTCTTTTTAACTAAGTTAATTATTTCCAATAGATCAGCTTCGTTGATTCGTCGAATTTCGTTATTATCGTTTATCGCAATCACGTTAAGCGTGGCGATTTTCTTCTTGGTGCTTTTTGTGATGAACGGCATGAATCACAATATCAAAAATCGCATTTTAGCTTTAGACCCGCATTTGAATATTATAAAAAAAGAAAAGGCTTTAGCAGAGCTTCCTTCAACGAACGATATGTCGGTTATTTCGTATGAAAGTTATGATTTGATGCTGCGTACGGTGGATGGCCAATTTCGTGGAACCAGTGCCATAGGATATAACCAAGCGGGGATTAGTTTTTGGTTTAAGCAACTTAAAGATCTAAAAGTGAATAACCAAGATCCACGTTTTGTATTTTATGACCATTCACTTGATATTGACCTAGAACTTCAAGCTAACGAAATCGCCGTCGGTATTGATCTAGCCAGGTCATTAGGTTTATTAGAAGGTGATATGGTTACTTTAATTCCGGCAGAGAGCTTATTATTAAGTTCTATGGAAGCTCCAGTTTTTGAAAAAGCGACGATTCGCCGAATTGTGACCACCGATTTGTATGATTTAGATACTAAACTTTTATTTTTTAATAAAGATCTATCGATTAAATCCCTACGTCAAAGTCCGTCAAAGACCAGCGGTTATCATATTTGGTTAAAAGATATCAATCAAATGGAGCCCCTGCGTGTAAGTTTAGAAGCGCAAGGTTTTGAACATGTTGAATCTTGGCAGCAGAAAAATTCAGATTTATTTTTTGCTCTGTTTATGGAAAAAACCATGATCGGTGTTTTTCTTGGGTTAGCAGGTTTAATTGCTTCATCTTCAATATTAACCGTGCTAGCGCTAATTATGTCGCAGAAAAAATTAGATATCGCGATTATTAAAACCCTAGGATATTCGTCAAAAAATACCTTGTTGTTGTTTTTAATGATGGGGTTATGGATTTCATTATCAGGATTATTTTTAGGAACATTTATTGGTGTGGCTGCGGGATATTACTTGCAGTATTATCCCTTAAATATTTTGCCAGCAGTATATTATGACTCTTCGATACCGGCTTTAGTAAATCCGGTATTTACTTTTTATGTGGTCTTAGGAGTAACAGCTCTTGCAGTAGTTGGCTGTTATATTCCGGCTCGAGCTTCTCTTAAGATCGAACCGGCAATTTTATTAAAATCTAAACATTAACGTTAAAATCACGAAGTGCATCGTTTAACGATGTCTTTTTATTCGTAGATTCTTTTCTTAAACCAATGATCAATGCCGATGGCACACCAAAAGTTCCAGCTGGGAAAGTTTTCATTTCCATTCCTGGAATCACGACTGAGTTTGTCGGAACGCGGCCTTTGTAAACCACATCTTTTTGAGTCACATCGATAATTTTAGTCGAAGCCGTGATAGTGACCCCTGCGCCTAATACAACACCTGGTTCAAGGTGAACACCTTCAACCACGATGCAACGACTTCCAACAAAACAATCGTCTTCAACAATTACGGGTTGTGCTTGTGCGGGTTCTAAAACTCCGCCAAGACCAACACCACCTGATAAGTGAACGTTTTTTCCCACTTGTGCACATGATCCAACAGTGGCCCAGGTATCAACCATTGTGCCGGCACCAACATAGGCCCCGATATTTACATACGAAGGCATTAGGATAGCCCCTGCTTCGATGAATGAACCAAAACGAGCGATCGCTTGCGGAACAACGCGCACGCCATTGGTTTCCCTAAATTTTTTAACCGGGATTTTATCGAAGTATGAAAGATCACCTGAATTGATCACTTTATTTGTCGTGATACGAAAGTATAAAAGAATAGATTTTTTAACCCATTCATTCGTGATCCATTGGCCTTCAATCTTTTCAGCGACGCGGATTTTGCCACCGTCTAAATCATTCATTGCAGATAGGATTAAATCTTTATCAGCTTGAGAGATTTGGTAGTCTTTATTGTCGGCTAGAGTTTGGTGTAAATTTAAAATTTCGTTTTTCATTGTTTCTCCGCGTGCCTTCGGCACGGCTTCTACCTTTGTGCTGTAACTTTTAGGCCTTCGATGATCGCAGGCACATGAATATCAATAATGGGTTTAAATGAAATATCGCGTTCGATTTCATAAGTTAATGTAGGAATATTTCTTTCGAAACCTGCCCAGGTACCAAGTGATCCTGGCGTCGGGTAGCCGATGTCTGGGTGAATTTCGTAGCCCGTGATTTTAGCGATAGCGTCAGCTTCTGGTAACACACCGTTGGTGTTTAACATCGGCTTCCATGAATGCATTGAAAAAATAACCGTAGGCTTATAGTCTTCGATAAATTTAGCCAACAGCTGATTTTCAAGTTCGCTCATGGGGGTTGGGCCTGGGTGATAACGTTCGCTTGCCGCAACTGGAGACCAATCTTTGGTGGCCATATTGCGATTAAGATCGACTTTATTAGAATTACCGCGAGTTTTAAGTAATACGCCTTCAGGATTCATCTCGGGAACTAACACTAAATCTAAATCAAGCGTGTAGTTTTTCATAAAAACATCAAGTAAGCCGCGCGTCGCAACAACACCTTCAGGCTCATCACCATGAATACCGCCAATAACTAAGGCGCGGTTTTTAGCTGCGCCCTTCGCCGGAGTAAAATGATATCCATGAAGCGGAAGACCTAATTTCGTATAACCTAAATTAATCATTTTCATTCTGTTGATCATTAGCTAAGATGGCTGAAATGTCACGAGATCTATTCAACTATCAGAATAACGAATTACACTTTGCTGGCGCGAAATTAAGCGCTTTACCAGTGGTATCAAACTATCAAGAACCTGTCTTGGTGTATCAAAAATCGATCATCAGCGAACGTATTGGTTGGGTTAAGTCTTGGACTAAGCTTAAACAGCTACATTTCGCTATGAAGTCAAATTATCACCCTGAAGTTTTAAAGCTCTTTAAAGATGCAGGTTGTGGTCTTGATGTGGTTAGTCTTGGTGAAATTAAACACGGGTTAGACTGTGGTTTTAGTCCGAAAGATTTTATTTTTTCAGGTGTGGGTAAAACCATTGCTGAGGTTGAATTTGCGATTGAGCAAAATATTTACCAGATCAATGTCGAATCGGCTGCCGAGCTTCGTCGTATCAGCGAAATCGTAACTCGTAAAAATAAAAAAATCAGTGTGGGCTTGCGTGTGAATCCCCTGATAGACACGCCCACTCATCCTTACATTTCAACAGCCCTTAAAGATTCTAAATTTGGAATTGATTTAAACGATGTGCCTGAATGTTTAGATGTGATTAAAAAAAATCCGCTCGTTGAATTTAAATGTTTATCATTTCATATCGGTTCGCAAATTCTTGACCCCTTAGTGTTTAAAGAATCTGTCGAAAAGATGAAAGTTTATTTCTTAGAATTAAAAAAGCAATTTCCTAACCTAGATCGTTTTGATGTGGGCGGGGGATTAGGCATTGATTATAAATCTCACGATTTAACTTTAGATCTTGATCGTTGGAACTTATTAAAATCGGCTTACGATGAATCCTTAAAAGATTTCAACGCTGATATTTTATCTGAGCTTGGCCGTTTTATCGTAGCCCGATCTGCGGTGTTTATCTGTCAGGTGCAGTATATTAAAAATAAAAATATGTTAGTCTTAGATCTTGGAATGAACAATAATTTGCGCCCGTCACTGTATCAGGCGCATCACCATTTTTATAATTTGAAAAAACATTCTGAGACTCGAGCGAATTACTCTTTAGTCGGCCCGATCTGTGAATCATCAGATGTCTTTCACAGAAATTTTCCATTATTCGAAACTCAAGAGATGGATTTATTAGTGATGGCTGATTGTGGTGCTTACGTTCGCAGTATGGCAAGCACGTACAATCTAAAAAATATCGCTTCTGAAGTCTTTATCTAGCGGCGGCCGGTTGGCCGCGTAACTAACTCATTAGATAGAACAGTTATTCATTTTTTTATAAATTTTGTGACGGCAATCTGGTTGGTTCGGCGTACAACGAAGACGCATGTGAAAGTGATTTCCATGACCATCAACGTGTTGTAAGTTTTCAAAAAGTTTTGCGAAAGCTGCGCGCTCAGAACCTTTAAGACGACCTGTCTCTTTAGCCTCTTTACAAAGTTTATTGATGATCGCTTGGTCTACAAATAAACGATCAACCGGCGATACAGTTTGGGTCATGATAAATTTAAAAAGCTCTAAAGTTTTTGCTGTCGAGAAATCAGATTTTTTCATTGATCCGCCAGAGGCCACGATTGGAAACCCCACCTTGCCATTGACAGTCGGGTAGCCAATATCAACATCCATTCCGTTTTGATGACTGACCGAAGGTGGTAATCGGCCACCGCTTTTTGCAGAAATACGACTGATGTGAATTTTATTCCGTTGAAATGAATAAGCCTTATCGCCTGTGACTTCTAAGACATTCATCATTTCTTGTGTGCCATAATAATTCTTTGCTGAAGAATTCGCGATCGAGATCTTATGAGTTAAATTGTAAGTTTCTAAATGCGTTTTTAGAAAAGATGCATTACGAAGTCTGCCTTCATCAGGGCTTCCAACAGCTTGATTTGTTAAAACTAAGCGACCTTTAAGGTCTTTTTTTACGTCAGGAGTTACGGCTTGTTGATCTTGTTTATCTTCGTCGTCGTCTTCATCAGCAGAATCTGCTTGTTTGCTGCTGTTTGGTGTTAAAAATAATTGAGCTAACTTAACTAAGGCCGCTTTACCTTCGTAGCGACCTTGAATAGCGCCGTCATCACCCTCTTCAACCTCAGCCACGGCTTCGCCATCAGCCTCTTCTTTTGTTTCGTCAATCACTTTAACCACAGTCGTTTCTGAAACCGCAGGTTTATCTAAAACTTTAGTCTCAATAACTGGCTTTTTTGCTTCGTCAGTTTGATCAGGGGTAACTTTGACTGGATTTTGAATTTCAGGCTCAGTGATTTCTACCTTAACACCAGGCTCTTTGCCACCGGTCATTTTTGGTTTTTCAAAAGCTGTCGATTCTAACTGTTCAGTGTAGTAGTTGTTTTGATGTTTAATGAATAAATCAATAATCGCACGCCCACAGTCATACTTGTTATCTAAATCACTTTTTAAACAAGTCACGACGGCACGAACTTGAACGCCGTTGTCATTTTTTTCTTCATCGACTGGGCGTAAATTAATGTTTCCGTTTTTAGCTTTGTATTTACCTTTGATTTTAAATGCTTGGCTAACACGAATTGTTTTTTTATCTGCGTTCATGATTTCAGCAAGACCAGAAACTTCTAACTCTTGGCTGTTACGGTTAAAAACAGATTTGATATTTTTTAAAGTAGTGTAGCCAACATAAACGATATCTTCGCCATTTTTAATGGATTGGGTAGGGGTTTCGTAATCAGTGGCTGTCGAGCCTTTTTCTTCTAAAAGTTTTTGAAAGTTTTCACTGTTTGAAACTAGATCTTGTTCAACAACTGGTGGAAGCTGATCTTCGCCATTGATGATACCCGCTTCTTGGTTTTTACCCTGATTGCTTGCGCGCTGAGTGCTCGGCGCACAGGCCGATAAAGCTATTATTAGGCTTAGTAAAAGAGTTGAAATTTTAGAATGAGGGTATGTCATACGTACGGATTCCTTAGGTTAACATAAGAAACTAAGCAGAGACTGCGCCATAGGTGAGCTGTAATTTAACAGAGTAGGAGGCATTTTGGGTGTACAATAGTTTGTCAGATGACAGAAACTGTTTCAAAACTACTCTTTGATGAGAACTAAATTGGCATCTATCATTTGAGAAATCGGAGTAATAATCTCTTCATCCGGGTTTAACTCACGGCCTTTGTCAGTTAGCCGTCGCTTAATTAAATCTTTCATTTCGGGACCATCTAGTTTTAAATCTTTAAACTGCTGAACTTTGCCCAGCTCATGGCCGGTCACGGCAAGCATCACTTTGTAAACTAATTCAGAACAATACGTTTTTTCATCTGAAAACTCGAAGTAAATGTCATATTTTTTATTTTGTTTTTTGATAGCTCTGATCAATTTGGTTTCCATCGTCTTTGCATCAAAATGTTTGAAGCGATAGATCTTGTACTCTTGGTCTTTACCACGGTTAATAAAATCCGCAAGCTTGGTTGATACAACCGGGCCGATCGCTTCAGCCACGTACCATTCGTCGTTTTTAGATACGAGGATGCCAACGTGTGTCCACTCCGATTCAGAAGCTTCATGAATAGCTTTAGACTGCCGCGACTGGCTCTTGTGAAAGATAATATCGCCGACTTGCATAGCCTGCGGGGTTACAGTGATGCCGGCATCACCTTTTTTTTCAGAGCGTGAACTCGGGGCACAGGCCGTAAACGCCATAAGTAAAACTGCGGGTAATAGAATAAAAAATTTAGGGTTTAAGGCTTTCATGCAAAAGAATAACTCAGCAGAGACCAAGCCAAGACTTAGTCATATTAAATGGCACTAGGCGAGATTAAGGTGTAAAAAGGTTCGTCAAATGACAGAAACTGTTTCGAAAACGATCTTTTGTTCAGTGAAATTACCGACTAACGAGAGTGCCAGTTTTTCAAATTGGGCTCCAGCATCAGTCAGGCAAACTAATAATTTATCTGCAGGTTGGTTGTTAGGTACCACACGGTTTTTACTCATATCTTCAGCTAACAATCTAGCGATCGCTTCACCTGAATCAATAAGGTGAACATGATTGCCAAATACTTTTTGAATCGCGATTTTTAATAACGGGTAATGGGTGCAACCTAACACCACTGTATCTACCTCGTGAGCTTTTAAACCTTGTAAATATCGAAAGGCAATTAAGTTTGTAATTGGGTCATCGTGCCAGCCTTCTTCAGCTAAAGGAACAAACAGCGGGCACGCCGTGCTAAACACTTCGATTTCTGGTTTATGGTTTCTAATTTTTTTTGTGTAAGTTTCTGCCTTTATAGTCGCGCGCGTGGCAATAACTGCTACACGATTATTTTCTGTAGTTTTCGCTGCTAATTCAGAACCTGGATCAATCACATTATAAACGGGTAAACCTTCATACTCCGTTTCAAAAACTTGAGTCGAAGCTGTATTACAAGCTACTACAATGGCTTTAACATCGCGGTTTTTTAAAAACCCCATATTTTGCTCAGTGTACTTGCGAACCGTATTCGCAGATTTAGAACCGTAAGGTAAACGTGCTGTATCACCTAGGTAAATAAAATTTTCATCCGGAAAGCTTTTTAATAATTCACGAAGAACTGTTAGTCCTCCGATTCCTGAATCAAAAACTCCGATTGGGCGATGATCAAACGACATTCTTAGTTTTTCACTCCGTGGGCGCGTGATTCAGAAATTCCGTTTGAAGACATTTCCATAAAATGAGTTTTATCACGCATCTCTGCAATTGTTTGTGCATTCATGTAAGTCATTCCAGATCTGATACCTCCACATAGTTCATGCAATACATCTTCAACATGACCCTTAACAGTTACAAACGTTGATTCACCTTCTGGAGCCATGCCTTTTGGCATATCACCGCGCCAAGAAACTTGCGCTTTTTTAGAAGCCATGCCACGGTATTGTTTTTTACCGTTCACGATATCGCCTGGAGTTTCAATTGTTCCAGATAACATAGAACCAAGCATGATTGTCGATGCCCCAGCTCCGAAAGCTTTAACCATATCACCCGAAGTTCTAAAACCACCATCAGCGATAACAGGAACTCCGTAACTTTCAGCAGCTTCAGCACAAAGTGCGATCGCCGTTAATTGCGGAACACCACAACCAGTAATAATCCGAGTTGTACACATTGAACCTGGCCCGATACCCACTTTGATCGCATCAGCGCCGGCTTCGATCAAATCAATGGCGGCATCTGGCGTAGCTAAATTACCAGCGATAACTTCAAGCCCAGGAAAAGTATCTTTAAGCCATTTTAAAGTATCCATCATCGAAACCGAGTGGCCGTGCGCGATATCAATTGTCATTAAATTTACACCAGCTTTTACGATCGCATTTGCACGCTCTTTGAAATCAGCATTCACACCGATACTTGCAGAAATAATTTGAGCGCCCGAAGCTTTCACTTCTTCGATCATCGCCACTTGTTTGTCGGTGTCCATAAATCTATGAAGAATACCTAAACCACCGAATTGGTGCATAGCAATCGCCATACGCGTTTCAGTGACCATATCCATATTGGCAGAAATAATTGGAGTTTCTAAAAACTTAGTTTTAGTTAGACGCGATTTTAATGAAGGATCTTTACGCGATTTCATTTCAGATTTTTTTGGCATAATTAAAACGTCATCAAACGTTAAGCCGTGATCGCGATTTTTAATATCTTTCCAGTTAAACATTAAGCCCATTGTTAAGTTCCTTCGCGTGCCTCAGGCACGACTTCTTTCATATCGTCGTCTTTAATAAATTTTAGAATTAATTTTAAAATATAGTAGTGAAAAACAATCACGACCACCGCATCAATTGCAGTTAGTAGGCTTGCATAAACAAAGTATTCACGAAAAACACGGTATTGATCCATGCCTAAAGATGTCGTCATCGGTAAAATAAAGGTAAACATCGCCATGTAGATCAAAAGCCAAAACCAATGTTTTTTAGCAATTTTTTGCGCCAGCTTTAAAGCATCCACTTCGCCAGCTTGGTAGCGCTTTGAGAAAAACACCACAAACGGCACCGGAAAATAGAAAAAAAACTTAATGATACCTGGAATAATAAATAAAAACGTCCATAAGAATGTTTTTCCCCAAGCGCGAATGGTTTCTAAAAACGATAACTCAAAGTTAGCCGCAAAAAAGCCTTTTAAACTTTGTGGGATAAAGCCGCCATAGTTCACATCTTGAATTGAGCGGGCTAAGGCAAAGCTTGCAAAAAACGTAATGATTAGGGGAAACAGAAGTGATGAAAAAATAGAGACCGCACCATAGACCCAAATAGTCTGTGAAAGGCCATAGGGTGAACGTAAAATTGCTTCAATTTTAGAGTTTATATACTGATCTAGGCTTCCGGATACTAATAAAGCTACAAAAATTGGCAGAAATGCAATTTTCAGGGTGTGGAATATGTTGAATGTTCTTAAATTTTGTTCAATAGGCACAACATGATTAATCATTGGCGCTTAAGGCTTTTGAGTCAATCAAAAGTCCCATGAAAAAAAATATGAAAAGGCGT
This sequence comes from Bdellovibrionota bacterium, assembly GCA_040386015.1. Classification (GTDB taxonomy): domain Bacteria; phylum Bdellovibrionota; class Bdellovibrionia; order Bdellovibrionales; family Bdellovibrionaceae; genus Pseudobdellovibrio. The sequence continues at coordinate 346,384 of JAZKGG010000001.1, forward strand.
GACAAAGCTTTTACAAATATCTAAATTCTAACTTCACATTTCTAGATGCCCCGGTGGTGAAATTGGTAGACACACAGGACTTAAAATCCTGAGCTTCGTTAACACGGGCGTGCCGGTTCAAGTCCGGCCCGGGGCACCATTTTAATTCAGTATTCAGAATACTGAATTCCGAATACCGAATACTGAACAAGCCTAAATTTAGATAAATCGAAGTAGAGTTGGTTTGTTTTTTGAACTCGCTTACTTTATGAAAAATTTTAGAGCTTTAGACCTTGCGATTCAATATTACGCTTTAGTTGAAAATATTAAACTTCCGCACCATTTAAGAGAACAGCTTTTGCGCTCAGCTTCTTCCGTTTCACTTAATCTGTCTGAAGGCAATGCTAAGTTGTCCTATGCTGATAAAAAACGGATTTATCAAATTGCGCTTGGGTCATTTCGTGAAAGTCAGACTATTTTGAAATTAGGTAGGTATGATAATGGTGAACTTAATCGGCTGGCGGATCATTTAGGGGCTTGCTTATATAAGCTAACTACTTTTCAGACTCCTGCGAAATTAAAAGATAAATAAAAAACGCACTGGTTTTTAAGTCAGTGCATTTTAATAAAGAACTTAATTAGAACTAAGTGGTTTAGTTCAATTCAACTCGCTGAATTTTGTGTAGAGTGCCTGTTTTTTTAAATGCATCATCAGATTCAACGGAAATATTAATTTCACCGTTTGACACTTTAGCGCTAATTAAAATTGATTTTACAGAGTCGGATTTTGCAAAAACTGATAGAGTTCCTGATGCGCAGACCACTTCAGCATATTGATCGTTATCATCTTCTAGTGCGTGTATTGATTTTACTTTGCAATTTAAAGCGCTTGTGCCCGCGAACACAGAGGGTGCAATACAAAGTATGGCAGACATTATTAAATTCTTTAAGATAGATTTCATATTTTCTCCTAGTTTCTATAATTTTTTTATTAGCCGATTTTATCACAAATAACTTGATTTCAAAGTGTGATGTTTTTTACAGGTAAAAAATCGTAGGTAGTCAAAAAGTTGACCAAAATCCAATCCTAAAAAGCCTCATCTCGCATATAAATGCGCAGACTTTTTGATTAGACAGCTTTTTTACGCTTTGCCTTTTTAGTGCATTTTAATAAAGAACTTAATTGAACCAGGGTTATCTATACACAGCTCTAATTTGACAACCATCTTCGCTAGTTATAACAGTCCAAGTATTTTGAACGCCTGAATAAGACAAAATAACGCCCCAAGTGCTAGGTCGGGTTGAGTAAGAGTGAAGCTCTGTCGTTAAAGGTCTGCCGCCGCCGTTAAGTGATTCAATTGCAACTGCTGCGCGCAATACCTTTTCTTGCGTTTGATCCAATGTGCAATCTCTTGCGAGCGAAACTGAGGTTCCCATAAGCGACAATGTTAAAATTAGTGTTTTCATTTTCATATCTCCTTTTCTAGAGAATATTCTTAAACACCTATGATGTAAATATTAATACTATACGAGCATTATTTTAGCAATAATGCTATTTAAGTTGAATATAAACTATCATAATGACAATACTAGTACGATATGAGTGAACATGAATATCAAATTGATGACTTGGATCGTAAAATTATTAAAGAACTTTTTAAAGATGCCAGGGCTTCTTATGTGGATATTGCAAAAAAACTGACAGTTTCAAATGCGACAATTCATCAACGGGTTAACAAACTAAGGTTACATGGAATACTCAAGGGTTTCGTTCCTTTGATCGATGAAGTTAAAATGGGATTCACTGTAAGTTCGTTGATTGGAATTTATCTTAAGAATGCTAAAGACAGCCAATTGGTTTTAGAAAAACTAAATAAGATGCCAGAAGTTCTAGAGGCTTATTACACGACGGGTTCATATGCGCTGATAATAAAAGTTTCTTGTCTGGATATGCAAAAATTCCAACTTTTCCTGATGGATAAGCTTCAAGGAATCGGTGAAATCCAATCGACCGAATCTTTTGTTTGCTTGTCACAACCGATCTCACGTACACCAAAGATTTTCTAAGTAATCTAATCTTAATATTCTTAGTCTTGAAGTGAATAGATTTGAAGAGACTTTTTAAGTTCGAGCTTGGCTAGGTCCGTTCTGGACACAGGGGTAACACTTTTATGAATAAATAGAATCACTTTAAAAAAGAGAAAAATAATCTAGAATATAGACACCGATCAATTGGCGTTGTTCAAAGCCTTCTCCTGATATGAAAGTATTCTCAGTGTGAAAGTTTGCATTTGCTCCGGGATGTTCTTTGACAGTGTCGTACATATAGCAATTGCGTCCGCATTTAATTTCAATATGCCCTATGCCTTCACCTAACGGACGCAGAGTGCCATCGGCTCCATTTGTTCCGGCATAAACTAAAATAGCTCCGTCTGGAATCGCATCATCAAAGGCCCCTTTAATTTTTTTATTAAAAGGAGCTAGTTCTAGTAAGTTAATAAAGCCCCGGTTTTTTAAAAAAGATTTGCTATGGGCCGAAGAGGCAAAGGTTCCATCAATACTTCGTTTTACAAGTTCACTTTCTATTAAAAGTTTTTTTACGGCCCGGTAAGCATAGCCTCGAGGCGGTTTGCCTGCAAAATTTTCTAGGCCTAAGGTTATCATGTTTTGAACAGCGGGAATTATTTGCGCATAGTTTTCGACATAACTTTGTAAATTAAGTGACTTCATCCATGAAACAGCATTTCTATTGGCAAATAGACTAGAGCATTGGTTAGCGGCATAGGCGCTAGATGTATTTCCTGCAGAAATTAATATAGCCAAAGCGTATAAAGCGAAGGTATTTTTTCTTTTTAAAATAAACTTGAACATGATTTTCCGCCTCCATACCCGTAATTACTTTCGATATTTTCCGTGGACTTTACAAATAAATGATCTGCTTTTTCGATAGCCTTTAAATGTTCAGGCAGAGAACTTTTTTTTCTGAGATAGTTTACAGTAGAATCGATAGTTTCAGTCAGGTCTGGTATTTTAAATATCGCAGATCGAAATAATTCTTCATAACGTAAAAGTTGTTGGGAAAAAGCTAATTGAATTGGGTCTGATCCAATGGCTGAGTAGACTCTTCTTAAGTTTTGTAGATGATCAAAGCTAAATCCTTTGCGCAGGGCTTCGATCTGTAAAACTCTAGAAAGCGCACGAACATTACGGATATTCCATTCTACAATTGTAGGTGAAAACGGGATACCTAAACTTAAGGCTGTAGTAAAAAAACCATCACCTGAACCTAAAGGCACGACCCGGTTACGGTTACTGGCCAATAAAAGCGAGGCAAAAACCGGGTGGGGAACATTAGGAATTTGCACGACAGTCAGATGATTCTTTTTAAGCTGGTGCCCTTGTTCACGAAATTCAGCTAACGTGGTTAGTTGAATTTTACTTTTTTCTTCATCGGTAAAACTTTTTAAAAGTGTTTCGCCAAAAGCAGAAGGTGTTAAGACCACAATTGGGTTTGGTGAAGCCAGTAAACTTCGAAAATAATCACGCGCCTGTGATTTAACTTGCGGAATTGAAAATCCATAGGCGAGTGAATATTTACTGTTATTCAGTTTTCTATTGGAGATAAGCTGTTGCAATAATACATGGAGGTCGGGATTGATCGCCTGGGTTTCTTTGAGTAAGAAATTTTCAATTGTTTTTAAAGACCAGTGGCGAATTGACAAAGAAAACGGGTCGCGAAAAATACCCGCTTCTGCAAAAGAAATGTCTGACTGGCGCCCACTTATGTTAATATGGCTTTCAGCAGAGCGTACTGCATCTAAACCCGTGGATGGTAACAGGTAAAATTTATTATCGGTTGTGCTGAGCGAGAGGGGCTGTAAAGAGTATTTATTGCGGGTGTTTCCATAGATCGTGAATGAGAAATAAATTGTTTTTTCACTGACGTTGATTTTACCGCTTTGCGGGCGTGAAGTTTGAGATTTATTTTGTTTTAATTTTTCTAAAAAAATTCTGCCTGAAGGTTGTCCTGAACGGATCACGATAGAATAGATGGCTGCGGGAAGTTCGCTATCGCGTATTAACCTGATTTGATTTTGAAATACCGACATATTTCTAGAAAGAGTAGATATGATACGTTCACTTTTGTCATCTACAAGAATGTCTATTTGCCCTTTAAAACCTCTATGAATAAGATTTTGCACTAAGAAAAGACTGCTTGCTGTATCGCCATTACCCGCAATCGGTTTGGTGGCGTCGATGAGGATTTTTTCCTGGTTCCAGTCAGACTTTAAAGAGTTAAGGGGGCTTAGTTTTCTAAGGTATTTTGTTTTTTCCTGATCAGGCTTTAAAGAAGAAATCTCAAGACTGCGTTGTTTATAACTTTTATCTGAAGAATATAAAGTCGACCAAGCGTCGGACGCCGGCAGGGCACGGTTAGCTCCATCGGACGATAGGACTAAAACATCACTTCCATTGCGGTAACTGCTAAAATTGTTTTTTACTTCTTGAAATAGATTTTCAGCTTGAGCGGGCATCAGGTTTATACAACCTCGAGTTGAACAGGTTACACCAATTTTCTTTAAGCGGCTTTCAGTTGCGGCATGAAATCCTTCGCCTGTTATGGTTTTATTTGTAGATGGCAGGATGTCGACAAGAACGTATTTGTTGGGATCCATATTTTCGGGTTCAGTGGTAACAAAGGCTGCAACGTTTAAAGTGGTGTTGTCTGTCACAAGTATTAAGCTGGGAGCGTCACTAATAATGGCATTCATAAGCTGGCTGCGGGTGGTTTCATCTAAAGTCAGTGAGTTTAGATCTATCACAGGCACGGGTGGAGCTCCCAGTGCTAATCGGCTTAAGATAAATACGGCAAAAACAATTAGGTAGCGCATGTCATACTGGTTTCAAGATTCAGACCTCTTGAAAACGTTTGCAAGGGCCCAAACTTGTTTGTAAACAGTCATCAACTGTAATAAGTAAGACAGCTGTCAAAATTAGTATCAAGTTTGAGTCTCATTTTGAGATAAGATTAAGGTCCCTGTATTTATCGAAACTATTTGAATAGTGACATTTATTACAGGTGCAGCTAAACTCATCGAGATGCCGATCTATCAAAAAAGTAATTACTATATTTTAGCAGGAACTTCTGGAACGGGAAAATCAACTACGCTCAAGCAACTAAAAGAAGCTAACTTTATGTGCTTTGACGAAGCTGCTCGCTCTGTTTTAGAAGAGCAATTGGCCATTCAAGGCCCCGCACTTCCCAGCAATAGTCCATTATTGTTTGTACAAGCAATGTTGAATCAAAATGTTAAAGATTTTAAAAATGTCGCAGCTGTAAGATCACCCGTATTTTTTGATAGAGGAATGCCTGACCTTGTTCATTACGCACTTCGTTTTAATATTGATCCAACTGAGTTTGAGAAAGCATCGAAAGAATATTGCTATAATAAAAAAGTTTTCATGTTTCCACCATGGAAAGATATTTTCATTAATGACAGTGTTCGTAAAATGACGTTTGAAAAATCGGTCGAATTTCATGAGTTACTTACAAAAGTGTATAAGGAACTTAACTATGACTTAGTTGAGGTTCCTTTCGGTAAGATTGAAGACAGAGTTAAATTTATTCTCGGTGAGATTGATCGTTTGAGCTAGCTTTTATAGCCAGTTCTGATTTTAAGAATATATTTTTAATTAGCAGTTTTTAAGTTAATAATTGAAATAGATGTTGGACGAAGCGTTAGGGAAAAAGAATTTGCCTGAGCTTTGATATTTATAGGATCTGAAAATTTAGGATTCATATCATTAACGTCATTTCCGCTAAAAACAATGAGTTGGCCATCTGAAAAATCTTTTTTTTGAGCAGCAATAGAGACAGATACTTCTTTTGAGTCTTTTCGTGGATTAATTAAAAAGATCGTTATGTTCTTGTCTGACTCAGAATAGCTTGCATAAGTTTTCAAATCAGAATCAGTTGAAACTGCTTTCACTAACGAGCTTTTTAAGTTTGTACCCCAAATACCAAGAGCCTTTCCTATAGGAAGTGGCTCATTATTTAAATCAAACGCATTTTGCAGATTATTAGAGAATTTGTTTTTTACCCAGTGTGACGTCCACAGTTGAACATATTCAACTTTAGGATCGATGAGAAGCTGGCCAATAATATCAAATACAATAATTGCTGATCCTAGATTGTTTTCGTCAGCCCCTTTAAAAGAAAGGGCATTTGTTTCTGTAACAGCTATGGTCAATTTAGGTGCGTGCTCTTGAATAATTTTTTTAAGTTCTTTAAGTGAACCCGTTAGATCCGTTTTACTTAAATAGTCTTCATAAAGTTGGGTTGAGCCACCCAATGGGTAATTGTGAAATACTACGAAATCAATACTATCAGCTACAGACTTTCCTGTATTAGTATCGCGATAAGCGAAAAGCTCTCTCCACCACATAGGTTTTTCGCCATTAGCACCAATTCTGATTGTCGGATCAATTTTTTTGAGTTCTGAAGAAAATTGTATAAGATCTTTAGCGTATTCTTGAACTGGTAAAGCTGGGCCAAGATAGTTTTTTAAATAAGTTTCGTTTCCGAGCTCCCAATTTTTAATACCCAGTTTTTTAGTGATGTTCGCGTAGCGTACCCATTGTTTGGCAAGTTCTAATGATTTAACCTTATCACCGCAAGGGTAGCATAAAACTATATTAGCCTCGGCACCTACATCTTTTAATATTTCTGTGAACCCATCAAAATCAAGGCCTTGCTTGAAAGTTGCATCATTTTTTACAAGTAAAGGGTCATTGGCTGGCCATAAGTGAGTTTGAGAAACTCGCCCATTTGATTTTTCGTAAGGCGGAACTGACCACAAATAATTATCAGCACTTTCACCTTCTGGAAAACGTAGATATTTAACTCCTGAATTCTTTAAAGCTTCTTTGAGCTTGTTTAAAGGAAATGCAGATTCATTTATCTGATTTAAGCTTATTCCTACTGGAGCCAGCGAAAAACTTTTAATTTTAGAAGAAAGATTGATTTCTACTTGAGATCCTTCGTTATTAGGTTTGCGAGGTGACTTAGCCGCACAACCGAAAATAACAAATATTAAAAGTAGAATGCTTTTCTTGGCCATAGCTTAAGTTTATTTTGAAAGTCTCAAAGGCGCAAGAGCCAGTTCAAAACCAACCCTTATGAAGCAGGTAAATCAAAAAGGATCTCCTACCTGGACAAAGATCTAGCTTTAAAAATTTTGGTATTTAACGGGAATTTAAAATGATTTTTTTGCTTCCAAAAAAGCAAGCTTCTTTGGTTCTAATTTAAATCTTTATCGAAACGGACTGACTTTAAAACCAGTGCATTTTTTATTCTACATCGCAATGACAACAAGTCGGGAACTCATTTAAGAATCGGATTTTCAAATTTATCTGAAGACGACATAAGAGCTGGGATTAGCGAGCTAGGAAAGCTCATCAAATAACAAATGCTGCTAAGTCGAATAAGGGGATTACCTCGGCGTTCTTCCTAAATTTGAATTCTGTAGCGAAGATAAACCCAACCTTCGCTAAAACGGCGCTCTTCCATTAATTCGAGTCTGAGCACAACGTCTTTTGGTAAAACAGAGATCACAGGAATACCGTTACCGATTGTCGTTGGGACAACAAATAAATGGATTTCATCGACAAGATTATTGCGAAGGGCAAGGCTTGCTAGAGTTGGTCCGCCGATACAAAGATCTTTGGCAGATCTCGTTTTCATTTCACGTATCTTTTGCACATCGAAATCATTCTCAAGACGAGTTTTTCGAGTTGTCACCGATTTCAAACTCTTTGAATAGACAATCTTTTCGGCAGCTTGCCAGACGCGCATGAAATCTTGTTTATCTGCCGCCATATTAGCAAGATTCGGAGTTTCCCAATAAGCCATAGTCTCGAAATTCTCACGTCCATAGAGATAGGTTCCGATAGGGCGCATGATCTCAGTGATGAACGCAGTGGATCCTTCAGCCGGAATAGACCAATCATAATGTCCATCGCCAATATAGCCGTCCAATGACATTACTGACACGTAATTAAGTTTCGCCATGGTTTAATATCCTTCTGTGATTCGCCTGGAATTATCATAACTTTTTTAAGATTATTGTCTATTAAGGAATATTTTTAAGTCTTGGTGTGAGAAGTGTTTTTAAGCTTTTAGAAAATTCGTACCTACATTTATCTCCCATCTTCCATGAGCAATATCCTCCATTTGGCTTAGCTCTTTCATAGTAACCCATTTATAAGCATTAATGTTATTGTGCGGCTTGGGTTCAATGTTAGTTTTTAGAATATAATGGTAGATCATATGCCATCCTCCAGGCGCTACAAAAGATTCAACATCTAGTAATTTTATATCAGCATTCGTAAATCCAAATTCTAGTGCTGTATTTTCAGCTATACCCTTTGGATCTTTTCCAAATGGAATTCCCGGTGCAGGAATCCACCATCCTGTTTTCGTGGGATTTGGGGCTTGTTTGTAATTTACCAACAAGAGCTTATCGTTATTAACGATTCCAATATACGTAATAGGCTTAATGGTTCCAGAAGGTGTTTCAAACATAAATTTTTCCTTTTTGGGCACTTATATGAGAATAAGGTTGAAAAGTATAACTATCTTTAATAACTTAAAAAGTAAGATATGCTAACTATTCAAAATTTTGAACGTCTTAAGGTTTTTCATGTTGTGTACTTAAATAAGAGTATCCTTAAGGCATCTCATATATTGAGCGTGACAAGATCTGCTGTTAGCCAATCACTCAAAGGATTGGAAGAAGAACTTAAAGTACCGTTATTTATTCGTGATAGTAAAAATTTTCAACCTACAGCTGAAGCTGAACAATTATTTTTAGTTATAAATCCTTTTGTGAATGAACTGCATTCAACTCTCCAACAAATCGAGTCAGGCATTAAATCTCCAGCAGGCCATCTTCGCATTGGAGCACCGCTTGATTTTGGATCAACAAATCTTACACGCTTAATTGGTCAATTCAGAAAAAAGTATCCGTTAATTACATTTGAATTGGTTTTAGCAGTTCCGATAAAACAACTCGATTTATTGTGTGCAGGAAAACTAGATCTCGCCTTTATTGATAATGGAGATATTCACTCAGAAAAATATCCAGTTTCTATTCAAAAAAATAATGAGTGAGGAATTTGTTCTAATTGGGACAGAAAGAAATTTAAAAACTTATGGTCTTAATAGCCGCCCGACGTTTAATGAATTATCTCAGATTCCAATAGTAGATTATATGCACCATGCTCCCGTTGCTAATATGTGGTTCAAGCATCATTTTGGGAAAACACCGTCGCAGATAAATATCGTATATTCTGCTGAAAGTGTACGAGCAGTTTTGAATGCTGTTCATGAAGATATTGGCTTTGGCGTCTTGCCTTTACATTTAATAAAGAACCAAAAAGGTTTAAAACAAATCCCAACACTCAAAAAGCCATTTGAAAACCAAATTGTTTTAGCAAGGCAACTTGGAAGAATTAAAACTTTTCGAGAAGAAGAGTTTATTTGTTTTTATAAAGATACATCCATTTAGGCTTCCGACAATTCAGTTTTAATTTTCACCTCTTCATCAAGGAATGAAGTGTTGCTGGTCTAATTAAACGCGCAAGCATGGATAAAATCGTACTCGTTTGATGTTAGGCTGGCAGGAGACCAATCTTGATAAAAATCTGCACTATCTAACTCATTATTATGATTGATGTCGATGTACTGGCGAGCAGCAAAGTAATACGTTTTACCGTTTTCGAACTGTGCGTTACCGCCACGAATTTTACAAGAAATCTTGTTATTGCAGTTTGAAACTAATGCGCTTTTATTTTCAGTTGAACTCATCCAAATCGGTGATTGTGGTGAATATCTCCATTCAATCGAATATGCTAAATCGTAACCAGCTAAAGCTAATTCGCAAGTATTAGCTGCAGGACCAATGGTACGGCTTAAAATGTAAACTGAAGCATATGAGATGTTCGAAAAAATTATTAATGTTGAAATGATAAGTGTTTTCATATGGTTTTCCTTTTCTTACCAAGTATAGTCCGGAAATGTATTTATTGAATAGTCTAGTTGTCCGAAACCAAATGGTTTTAAGTCTGGAGTGATTAGATTTGTATTGGCTTGTTGCCTCTGTTCGAGCTTGTCTAGCTACGGTAGGCCAAAAAAATAGCAATTCTGTGTCAGCTCAATTTTAAGCGCAGATCTCCAACACAGCAGTTCGATAATCGTTTAGCAAGGGGCACCATTTTTTCTCTTCAATCATACAAATTCTTTCCCAGTTAACAAATTACTTACTACTATATCTCTATGGATATTCGTTGGATTCAAAGACTAGATAATTATTCTGCAGCATTTAAGCAGTTAACATCAGCTGCGGAAATTGGTGCTTCTCGCCCTTTAACTGACCTTGAAAAACAGGGTGTAATTCAAGCTTTTGAATTTACCCATGAGCTGGCTTGGAATGTCATTAAAGATTACTTTGAGTATCAGGGTAATAATTCGATAACAGGATCACGCGACGCGACTCGTGAAGCATTTCAAAAAAACTTAATAGTAAATGGTGAAGTTTGGATGGAGATGATCAAAAGTCGTAACCTGACATCACATACGTATAATAAAAAAATTGCTGATGATATCGTTGATAAAGTGTTTAAGCTGTATGTTCCTGCTTTTTCAGCTTTTCAAAATAAAATGGGCTCTTTGAAGACATGAGCGAAAATCAAGATTCTGGATTGTCGCTTGAAAATGTCGACCAACTAAAGCAAATCTTCAAAAAATACCCAACTATTCAAAAAGTTGTACTTTATGGATCTAGAGCAAAAGGTAATTATAAACCTGCTTCAGATATTGATTTAACAATGTTTACCGCTGAAACAGATCTAAGCTTTCTTTTTAAAGTCGAAAATGAAATTGATGATTTACTTCTGCCGTACAAAGTCGACTTATCAATTTACTCGCTATTAGATAATGATCAACTTAAAGATCATATTAATCGCGTAGGTAAAGTTTTTTATGTTCATGGTTAAAAAAACGCACTGGTTTTTAAGTCAGTGCGTTTCGATAAAGAATTAAATTAGAACCAAGTGGTTTAATGAACACTCGAACGACACTTCAGCTCAGATCTGCGCCAGGTGGTTTCCATTACGGCTGTCATGTTTTCTCTAGAAATTTCAACTCTAACAAATCGATCTTTTACGCCTGATTTTTCATGCAACCCTGCACATACAATCTTTCTTGCTTGAATGTCATCGTCACAAATAAATTCCACATTATTAAGCCCGCCATCAAATGTCCCAGAACCTTCCAGTCTACCAGTAACGGTTTCTTCAATTTCCAATCTTCCTTGGTAATCTAGAATTTCTCCTTCTAAACAGAAGATTCTTTCTTTTTCACTTCCGACTGCGTTGATTGCAAGAGACATTAGAAACATGAACACTGTTACTTTTTTCATTTTTTCTCCAATGAAAGATTTCAACGGTAAAGTTGGCATCCTTGTGTTATTTAATTGCTTAAAGACTTAACCTTTCAAGCAAGACCGTTATAGTTAGTTTATTACCATAAATATAATTATTAATTTTAGTTTTATGATAGCTAAAATTTATGATTGAAATCCTAAGATGCAATGTATTCCAGGATCCTATTAGCAATGGAAACAGTACCTTAGATTGGTTGGGCTTATAAAGCTAGACTATCAGTTAATCATATAATTGTTAACATAGAGTAAAAGGCAAAACTTCGTTTGGCCGAAACTAAATGAGCTTAAGGGGATTCCTATGAAAAGGCTTACTGTAATTGTAGCGTTAATTTTCACTACGGCATGTGCCACGAACAATCATCCTGAAACAGTTAGCTTAAAACACGATAGGTCTATAGCTAATACTGAAGATCATCTTACGTACAAATTAGTTGTTACTGGCGGGAATGCTGTTAAATGTGCCGCAACACTTGGTTTTTCAGCTGTAAGCTTAATTGCTATGGGTGCGGCTCAGTCTGTTGCTGGAGTAGTGGATCTTATTCAATCGGCCTCAAAAAAAGAGGTTCGTATTAAAATGTCAAAGTGTGTAGCATTTCAAAATAAAAATATTCTTGAAGGTTTGATGTATGCTGGCTGTATGGTGCCGATTGATGAAGTTTCTGTAGATCGTGATCTAAATAAATATGTTGAAAACCTAAAGGAAGAAGACTGTAAATAAACCCTTCATTCTTATCCAGGGCTCATGTAAAATCGCATGTAGTGGCCATATCCTCAGTTTATTAGAATCCTGATTTTACTATGACGCTTTTAAGCTTAGAAAGATTAGTTTTCTAGACATGAGTGGTTACTTTCTTTAAGCTAATTGGATGATTATGAAATTTCTTATAGGATTATTTTTCTTTTTTCCAAAAATTGTTTTTGGAAACGATATTATACAGCCATTTGGCTATGAAACCCTCTATCAGCAGGGAAGTTTTCTCTCAAAATTTGATGGAACAACACTGACATCAGTTTTTCCTAAAAACATCTATGGCAGTAAAACATCTGGATTTAGTTTTGGCACTCAATTAAATCCTAAAGTTAGCAGAACTATTTCATATGAAGTTAAATTTGAAAAATCCTTCGACTTTGTTAGGGGAGGAAAACTGCCAGGTTTGTGTGGTGGTAAAAATGCCTCTGGGGGAATTCCTGCGAACGGTACAAATGGCTTCTCTGCTCGGATGATGTGGCGAAAAAACGGTCGTTTAGTGAGCTATGTTTATCATGTTAATCAAAAAAGCAAATATGGAGACGATTTTCAATGGATCACTTCAGCCAAGAAGGACATTCAGCTAACGCCTGGAGCCTGGCATAAAATTAAGTTTACAGTTTCAGTTAACGACCTAGGACAATCAAATGGGGCTATCAAAGGCTATTTTGATGGTGTTCTTGCTTTTGAGAAGCATGATCTTCTCTTTAGAACAACTGACATAATTGCCGTTGATCAATTGTGTTTTAATACTTTTTTTGGCGGTAACGACACCACTTGGGCTCCTTCAAAAGAAGAACGCCTTTACATTAGAAATCTGCAAATAAATTAGAACCAAGTGGTTTATTAGCCAGTTTAAGACTGTAGAGTACTTTCTAAATTAATTCTTAAGACAAACATCTTTTAAAACTTCACCCTCTGCATCCGGGCGATCAATTAACATCTGAAAATTAACGGTTTTTTCAGCAAGAAGTTCTGCCTTTAGGCAATTATAAGAATCACCAAGGTTTTCTTTTTTAATATCTCGATAAGTTAGACACTTGCCATAATACTTAATTTTAACGAAATTATTTTCATCATTAACATTAAGATACATCGTAGGCAATTTGAAAGTAGAATCAGAAAGTTGAACTCTTAGTTTTCCAGAATAACCGACCACAGTACTTTTAGGTTCAGGCAGTATGATAGGATCTTTATCCGGTATGTTGATCACTTCGCTGTAAAGAAGATTGTCTGCTTTTGCATCTATTGTTTGTAATGAACACGAATTAGCATTTTCTATTACGACATAATTTACTTCATTGGATAATGAGCTTGGCGCATCTACATCGACCAATTTCATAAACTGAGTAGAGGGCCCAAGTCCTTTATCGGTTCTTGTCTTGTCGCAATCAACGTGAATAATCTGCTTGTTTTCAACAACGCCTTCGGTTTTGATGGTTTCATCTACGATCTGTAAATCTTTTGAAACTTCAGAGTCTTGTTTTTTACACGTACTGAATGCCTTGATTACATTTTCATATTTAGGATCAATCTTTACATCAGGAATTTTGAAACTCATATCAGGCATATCAGGTGATTTTGAAGCCTTACAAGCGGTTAAACCCAAGCCCATTGCAGCTGCAAGTAAAAGCGTATATTTCATTTTATATCCCTTTTATTTTCGTGTTTAAAAAGGCTTTTTAACACGAAACGACCAGGCGACCTAACTTTTCGTTAGCGTACAAACTTTTGACAGGCACTAACTTCATGCTTTTAACCTTAACTGAACTGAATTCACATTTCAGAAACAAATAATGCTATATCGTAATCCTATTAATTCAGGAGACGTTATGTTTAAGTCGTTATTGGTAACAATAGTATTTCTTTTGGCTTCGGGGTTTACTTATGCTGCTACTGATTTCAAGAAGATTTCATCTGTGATGTATCCTGACAGCCAAGAGGATCAAGAATTTGTTCAAAAGTTTTTTGAAATCTCTGAAGCACATAAAACCCTAGATCCTTTGCTTGAGGGTAAGGGTCCATCGATTAAAGAATTTAGTATTGATAAAATTCGCTATGCCTTTATAGTAAATGTTTCGGACGAAACGGCAGACCTGGTTTTCTTTAATTGGGATTTATCTGTTTTCGATGGCCTTAATCTCAATACAGAACTAAGCGACCTTTATGGATCGAGCGTTTACACTTTAAAGCGTCTTAATAAAAAATCAATCGCTAGTCAAGGCGAAGACAGAAGCCAACTTACAAATTTTTCGTACATGATAGGCGCTAACACTTTTAAAAAGCAAATACTCAAAAATTCACCACCAAATTTAGTTGTCTCTGATCAAATGCTAGATTGGAAACCTAACCCTGACTACTTGGATAGAAATTCACCATTAAGGGCTGCATTGGATTTAAATTCATTAGCAATGCTTTCGCCAAGCAAGAAGTTGTTCTTTGAAGGCTTTGGCATACCTGCCGAATATCAATCTTTAATGGAACCGCGTTTTGCTAAATCTGGCGGTTTTCAAAATATGATCATGGGCATGATGGTTCATGAAATGTTTCACGTTAAAGAAGGCCAAGATAAAGTTAATGACTTAGTTATAGATAGATCAATTAATGAAGATAGAAAAGAAATAATTAGCCAGATTAATTCTAGTGCTGATCTACGACAGCTACTTGCGACATATGTGAAAATTGTTTTCTCGATTGCTTCGACCATGAAAAGCAAACCTTCGGATACCGAATCACAGTTATTGTCTGAGCTACGACTAATCATCGACGTTATCAAAACTAAGTATCCTGAAACATGGAAGTTTGTTTGGAATTATGAATACACCGAAGGGTTTGCAGAATACGCTTCTGCTTATTCTATGGTTCAAGTGGGCATTACGACTTTGGATCAAAAAATTGATTTAGAGATTGCAGACCCTGCAAATAATTTTGCCTATCGTTCTGGAGCTTTGGGTGGTTTGTTTTTATCTCAACGTTTAATGGTGATGCCGTTTCAAAAAGACGAAGATCATAAGGAAAGTCTTTGGGAGATCGTCTTAAGACTTAAATCGGTTAAGGAAAGTGATAAATCCGTTGAGGAAATAACTCAAAAATATGGGCTATCAGATGTTATTGATCAAGAAGACGAAATTAAAAGAGTAATTGAGTATCTAGTTTCAACAGTTAACGAGTGAGTTGTCGTAGCCGCATGGTTTAAAACCCAATGGTTTAAGATCACTCTTCGCGCTTCTTGAAAAAATTCGGGATAGCATCGGTCAAAAGTTTCTGTAAAGGGCCCATGAAGATGACCAATGCAGCTCTGCGGCTAGATAATCGCTTGGCAAGGGGCGCCATTTCTTAATAATCCATTTAAACTTCAGTTATCTTCGGGCAATTTGACAGGCATTTTAAAATTTGCTTTGATAAAAATCGATGGAGGCCTCAAATGAGTGATTCACAAATTCGAATTGAAGCGTTGATTTCAAAAGTGCTCCCAAAAGTTTGGTTGTACTGGACAGAACCTGCGCATATCACCAAATGGAATTTTGCTATTCCCGAATGGCATTGCCCGAAAGCGACAAACAACCTTAAGGTTGGAGGAAAGTATTCGGCTAGAATGGAAGCCAAGGACGGAAGTTTTGGTTTCGACTTTGAAGCCATTTACGATGAAGTCGTCGATCAAAAAAAACTTGTGTACACAATGTCTGATGGTCGCAAGGTGATCACGAATTTCGAGAATTTAGGGGACACCACTAAAGTTACGACAATTTTCGAAGCTGAAAAGCAGAATCCCGTAGAGATGCAAAAAAATGGATGGCAGTCGATACTGAACAACTTTAAAAAGTATGCTGAAGAGAACTGATGCAGCCTATGAAAATTGTCTTTTCTCTTATTGCAGCAGCTCTTCTCATTAGTTCAGGCGTTATGTTTTTTCTTGTGAAAAAAGGCGCAGCTCTTAGACCTGCGGGGGTCATTGCGCCTGCCGAGATCGGCACAAAGCCTGAGCTCATTGGGCAGTCGATCGCTCTTCGTCTTTTTCCTGAATTTCAAAAGGCTAAAAATGTGATTTGGTATTTGGATGTCGCAGAAGAGCCCTATACACGTATTCCTGAAAGTACTCTCTCAAATTATCAAACTAACCTTAAACCTACGCTTTATGATCTGCGTAAAGTTTCTGAAATTACTTGTGTTGAAAACTGTTGGTATGTGCAAGCGGTAAATACTGCTTTACCAGAAGCGCTTCTGCAGAAAATAAAAACCGAGCCAAGTGTAGAAGTGTATATCCAATATTTTGAACGCGACGAAGAAGTTTCCAAACTTTGTGAAAATGAAAAAATTCTTGAGTTTAAATGTGTGCGTCCTATCAGTGTTCGTGAAGTCAGAAAAAAAATAAAAACTGCGGCGCCGTATTTCTTTATGCGCAGGTATTTGGATTCTCAGTTTTATCTTTTTATCGAAAAATCAAAGTAGCGTTGTTTGTTTTTCGTTACTCAATTGCGCAAAGTCAGATGATAGTTCTAACCCATGAGTAACTTCAGATGTGAGTTCACCAGCGGCGATATTATTTCAAGCCTGCCCTTTTTTCTAATGCAGTTTATTTCAAACACTTAATTTTTTATATTTTGACACGCAGAAAAGTAGATCATTTTTTTTAATCGGCTTGGTTAGAAAATCTGTAAATCCAATTTGCAGACATTTTTCTTTTTCCTCTTGAAATGCATGAGCAGTGAAGGCAATGATTGGTTTATTATAGCCCTTATCTCGAAGTATTGAGGTCGCTGTATAACCATCCATTATCGGCATTTGAATATCCATAATTATAAGTTCGTAGTTACCGGTCGAGGCCATCGCAAGACCTTCTTGTCCATCGGAGGCCACTCCGACTTGGGCTCCTGCCATTTCTAAAAAAGTTTTAACTAGCAATTGATTTTCAAACGAATCTTCAATGAGTAAGATTTTGAAATCGGTGAGTTGAGCCGTATTAATGATCTCATTATTTTTTTCATTCGGATCAGAAATCAAATTATCGAAGTTATTAATTTTATTATCAGATTCAATGGCTCCAACTTCTATAACCGCAGAGAATACAGATCCTACCCCTGGTGATGATTCTACAAGAGCTATATCGCCGCCTAGGGCCAGGGCCAATTGTTTTGAAAGAACTAGGCCTAATCCAGTGCCTCCAAATCTTCGAGTCATAGAGTTGTCAGCTTGAGAAAAGGGTAGAAATAAATTTTTACTGGTTTCTGGTAGTATGCCGATTCCGGTATCTTTGACTAAGAATTGAATAAAATTTTTATTTTCATTTTTAAAACAACTAACTTGAATTGTAACGCTTCCATGTGAAGTAAATTTGATAGAATTACCGATTAAGTTTAATAAAATATGAACAATTTTCGACATGTCAGAAAAAATATAAGTGGGAATTTCGTCAAGCACTTCAAATTTCAAGTTTAATTGTTTTTCAGCGGCTAAAGGTTGCAAGAGTGACTTAACTTGAGCAATGATTTTTGCCACAGAAGTTTTCTCTACAGAAATACTCATTTTGCCAGCTTCAATTTTAGATAAGTCGAGTATCGAATCGATTACGTTTTTAAGATAATCACTATTTTTAATAATTTTATTGATCCATAAAGCTCGCTGATTGACGCTTTTGTGGTTAGTTAATAGTAACTCTGAAAGCCCTAATATGGCATTCAGAGGAGTACGTATTTCGTGACTCATGTTCGCCAGAAATTGAGTCTTGGCGTTGTTTGCAGCTTCGGCATCTTGTCTTGCTTTTTTTAAAGTTTCTTCAAAAAGAATTCGCTCGGTTATATCCGTAATCAAGCAAACATAGCCTTTAATCGCATGGCCATCAGACTCAGGCGTAAGTGTAACACTCACGTATTTTTGGCCTGATTTGAGCATGACACTGCTTTCAAAGCTTACTTGTAAGCCGTTGCGCAGATTAGATATATTAGTTAGTATGTTATTGTAAACATCTGCTCCTAAAATGTTTTTTACAGATGATCCTACGATTGTTTTTTGAAACCATTCATAATTTAATTTGTTGCAAAATAAAAAAATAAAATCAGCTGAGATATAAGATAGTGAAGCTGGTACTGTATTGGAAATAACTTCTAAGCGGTCTTCGACCTCAGCTTTTTCTTTTAAGTACTGAGCGGTTTTCATAGTATTTTTGATCACAGTTGGAAGTCTAACTAGTTTGTCTTTTAAAACATAATCAGAGGCTCCATTTTTTAAACTCTCTACCGCCATCTCATCGGTTAATGTACCTGTGACGATAATCAGAGGAATATCTATTTTATATTTTTTTATATAGCGCAATACATAGAGGGCACCATAATTTGGCATAGAGTAATCACAAAGGATTAAGTTGGGTTTAAAATTCTCAAGCTGCTGTAAGAAGCCCTCATGGTTATCAACAACAGCAGAGACATGATTTAATTTAGACTTTTCTAAAGTCTTTCTGATTATGATCTGATCTACTTTGTTATCGTCTACAATCAGGATTCTTAAGAAGTTTTTCATGTTCATGTTCATGTTCATGTTCATGTTTATGATTATACTCCCTATTTAGTCAATAATCTCTTAACAATAACGTCTCAATTTGAACCAAAAAGGTCATGACTAATAGAATTTTTTCATTTGAGTCTCCTTGCCTTTGCGCCGACAATCAGAATAGAATTAATGCTTATGAGCAATAACTATTCGGGGTCATGTCTTTGTGACCAGGTAAAATTTGATATCGTCGGTAGCTTCGACGGTTTTTATTTATGTCATTGTAAATTCTGTCAGAAAGATACAGGTTCAGCCCACTCTGCGAATTTGTTTTCTTCAGGTGCTCAGTTAAACTGGATGCGAGGTATAGATAAAATCAAAACTTTCAATCTTGCTCCAACCAGACATACAAAAAGTTTTTGTAAAGAGTGTGGTTCTGCCTTGCCTAATCTTCAGATGGAAGGAAAACTATTGGTTGTTCCAGCTGGAAGCCTTGATTCTGAACTATCTGTAAAGCCGGAGGCTCATATATTTTGGTCCAGCAAGTCGAGCTGGAGTAAAGAGTTAGAAAATCTTAAGAAGTTCGAAAAATTGCCGTAGATTCGCCAGGAAGTGAAATATGACTGAAAAAACCACTTTAGCCGAACTAATATCTTTGGGTAGCTATGAAGCTAAAAAATGGGACTGGGGTTGGTACGTTAAGTTTTTAAATTGGTTTTTGACGAGCAACGAAAAGACGACGATAAACCAGAAATTAGATTACCTAAACCACTTATTAGAAAACAATACCGAGTTTCGTAAAATATTTGTTGAACAATGGACCCAGTTTATTGAGGTCGCGCAGTTTGATTCTTTCTGGATTCATACTTTTAGTGGCGAGTCAGACTCTTTTTTTCAAGAATTTATTTGGGCTTTTACGCAAAAATTGATCACAAGCCCTTCAGGTAAATGCGAAGTCGCGTATTTAATGGATTGTTTTTTGCAATTTGATCTTTCAGTTGAACAGTGTAAGCAGGCCAACACACAAAAGATTCAGGCGTTAGCGCAGTTTTTTCCGCCTGGAAAAATAGTCAAATTAAAAAATGAAATTAGAACTTCGTTAGTGCGTGCTGTTTATATATTAGCGTGCAAAAATCTATCAACTGTTTATTCATCAGATTTTGAAATTGATTCGATTGATAAACATAATTCTGACTTTATGAAAATGCTTTCATATGTGAATTTAACAGATATCACTGATGAGACAGTTTTAAATAGTTTAAATGACAGCAACTTAGCTAAAATCGAATTAACCATCGAAAACTTTCGTGAATCTGGGGTAAGTTTAAATTCACTATTTAAAATTAAGAAAGTTAAGTCACGGTTGTTGCGTATTAAAAATTTATTTAAACTGTATCAAAGTTTTAATAAATCAGCATTGTTAGCCATATTAGTTGAACGGCAAAATTTTTATTCTTTGAAGTTTCAGTTTTTTCATTACAGCAGCCAACTGATCGAAGTGGTTTCGATGGCCAGTGCTGAAACGGGCGATCATTACGTCGCGCGCACGCGCCAAACAATGGGGCAATTATGGGTGTCGGCCTGTGGCGGTGGTTTTATTACTGGCTTTACGGTATTACTTAAAACGCTGTCGTCTTATTTATACGTGGCGCCTTTTTTGAGCGGTTTTATTTCTAGTTTAAATTATGGATTTTGTTTTGTGCTGATTTATTTGTGTGGATTTACTTTAGCGACGAAACAGCCTGCGGCCATTGCAGCTCATTTAGCGTATCAATGGAAAAAGCTCAATAAATCTGAAATTCTTAAAGAAATAGACGCTGTATTTAAATCGCAGTTTTTAGCCGTGTTAGGTAATGTGGGAATCGTTATTCCTACGGTTTTAGGATTGTCATATCTATCAGATAGCATGCTGAATCAAAGTTTTATGACGCCAGAAAAAGCTACGGCGCAAATTGATTCGATGGCGGTATTTAGCTTTACACCTTTTTATGCTGTTCTAACCGGATACTTTTTGTGGTTTTCAACATTTATTTCTGGCGTGGCAGATAACTTTTTTAAAGTTTACCAGTTTGATAAGTTGATTCTAAATTCACCGAAAATACTTAGCTTTTTGTCGCCTGCGCGAAAGCGTAAATGGGTTGAGTTTTTTAAAAATAATTTCGGCGCATTAATGGGTAATCTGGTTTTAGGATTTATTTTAGGTTTGGTTCCTGTATTCGGAACATTTTTAGGGTTGCCTTTAGATGTCCGTCACGTCACCTTGTCGGCTGGAACACTAGCAGCAGCTGTATATACGTTGGGTTTTGATTTATTCAGTCATCCAGCTATATATTTAGCTATTGTCGGCGTCATCATTACGGGGATATTAAATTTATCGGTTTCGTTTATGATTTCTTTGCGAGTCGCAGAAAGCTCAGATGAATCAGGTTCACTAGAAGGTGCTGACAGTCGTAGTTTGTTGCACACTTATTTACGTAAGAAATTAGGATTCAAAAACTAATTGTTTCAGCTAGCATTGTGTTCTAGTTCTTTAATTCTCAGTTTTCTTTGTAGGATTCAACATTTCGCTACTTATCGAAAGGGTTAATGCTTTGCTCTGATATAGCCTTGAAATAATTCGGTTGTTATCATGCTGTTTTGGGTCAATAAATGACCCAATCATCTTTTTCATCACATGATAAAATATTACGACGTATAACAAAATTATGAAAAAAATTATTTTTGTTTTATTCGCGTTTAACTTGTCAAATATTACTCTTGCTGCAACGGCATCGCAAACAGTACAAACAGCTACTGGCATTGCCGTAGACACTGAATGGAAACAGCAGGTTTATGAATACGCTAAAGCTAACGTTAAACATCCGTCGTGGGGTTTAACTCATTCTGAAAGAAATTATCAAGTGTCGCTGACTCTGGCAGATAAAGAGGGATTAGTGATTGATCGCGATGTTTTATTCGTAGCCTCGTTTTTACATGATCTTGGAGGAATTGCTCCGCATGACAGCCCGGGAGTAGATCATGCCATGCAATCGGTTCAAATTATTGAACCGCTTTTAACTCAGTGGGGATTTCCGATGGAGAAGTTTGCACAAGTTAAAGAAATGATTCTAGGTCACACTTATTACGGACCAAAGCCAGAATCTCAACAAGCGCAAGCTTTTCGTGATGCAGATATTATCGATTTTTTAGGTGCGATTGGCGTAGCAAGAATTATAGCTATTACTCAAGAGGGGCGAATGGACGGGAATTTGACCTCAACCGTAAATATCTTAAAGAACTTCACAAAGACTTTGCCAGAAAAATGCAGCTTACAAGCTTGTAAGGTTATGGCAGAACCTCGTAAAAAAGAACTAGATCTATTCTTGTTAAATTTAGATACACAAAGTTTTGGCGGAAAAGCCCTTTAAGACCTAGACCTTCTTTTTTGAATTTTCAAAATTAAATAATACCCGTAACATGAGGCTATGAAGAAAAGTGTTGCGGTTATTGGCGGTGGAATCATTGGTTTATCAAGTGCTGTGAAGTTAGCAGAAGCCGGTGCTGATGTTGTCATTATTGAAAAAGAGCAAGTGGGCTTTGGCTGCTCTTATGGAAATGCCGGTTGGATGACGCCGTGTTTTTCGATGCCATTGCCAATGCCTGGTATGCTTCTTAAATCCATGAAGTGGATGCTTAATCCAAGTGGGCCATTATATATTAAACCTGTTCCGAGTGTTTTATTAACTCAGTGGTTATCAAAATTTCTATTATCAATGACCGAGAAAAAATCGCAAATCGCCATTGAAGCCTTGGTAACACTTTCGCTTAAAAGTTTAAACGACTATAAACAGTTAGCTTTAGAATATCCTGAAATTGAAATGCAGCAAAAAGGTTTACT
The DNA here is from genome assembly GCA_040386015.1 of Bdellovibrionota bacterium. GTDB lineage: Bacteria > Bdellovibrionota > Bdellovibrionia > Bdellovibrionales > Bdellovibrionaceae > Pseudobdellovibrio. The sequence goes on from JAZKGG010000001.1 coordinate 368,975, forward strand.
CATGGTCAGTGCCACACCAGAAGGTCTGAAAGCTGCAATTCAAGAGATGAACTTGGTCGAAAAATATAATATTCCGGGGCGCAAGCTTAATAGCGAACAAATCAAAGATTTAGAACCTGCACTGCGAGGAAATCTTTTGGGCGGAGTTTATTTTACCGATGAAGCGCACGCAGAACCTTTAAAAGTTGTTCAAGCCTTAGCAAAAAAAGCGGTTAAGCTTGGCGTAAAGATTTTAGAAAATACTGAATTTCAAAAAGCCAATTTTTCTACTGATGGAATAGCAAAAAAAATTAAATCTATTCAGACTTCAAATGGCGAGATCAAAGCAGATGTTTTCATCTTGGCCGCAGGAAGTTGGTCGCACGCTTTAGCTTCAGAATTATCACTGAATGTTCCGATTCTTGGTGGTAAAGGTTATGCGCTGATTGTAGATCGGTTAAAATCACAACCGAAAATTCCAATTATGATTGTCGATCGAAAAATTGCGATTACCCCAAGACAAGATTCATTACGTATTGCAGGAACCTTAGAATTGGTGAATCAAGATTTTTCAATCACTGAACGAAGAGTGAAAGCTATTTTTGAGGGAGCAAAAGAATTTTTAGATATTCCTGAAAATATTAAAATTCACGAAACCTGGCGCGGTCTTCGGCCGTGTACACCAGATGGTGTGCCACTGATCGGGTGGGCAAAGAATTATGAAAATTTAATGTTAGCGTGTGGCCATCAGATGTTAGGTTTGCAATCTGGATTAGGCACAGGGCAATTGGTCAGTGATTTAATCGTCGATGGAAAATCCGATTTACAACGAGCAGTTTACGATCCGGCTCGCTTTTAATAAAAGATATGCAGACCACTGCGAGAGTGGCTGCAATTTGGTTATAACTTAATTAGCTTTGATCGGAGCTACATCAGACGCTGCACGGCCAGTCGCCAATTCGTTGCAGAGGTTAAATGAAAATTTGCGAGGGTCTATTTTGAACATATGCTATAAGTCTACACGCAAATAAAGAACACTATTTATTTAAGTGTAAGAGACATATCATAAAAGAAATCATCTTCATTGGTAATCTCATAGCCCATATTTTTGTAGAAGTTAATGGCGCCAGTGTTGCTTTTGAAAGTAGACAAGGTCACTTTAAGTGATTTATTAAGTGCTCGCTGCTGAAGTGTCTGCATGACAATTTGGCCATAGGATTTTTTTCTAAACTCTTCGAAAATAATCAATAAAGACACGTGCACTTTAGAATTCGTCTCATAGAAACAAACATAGCCAACTCTTTGTAAGTCAATTTCAACCCAGTAAAACCAGTGAGGCTCATATTTGGTCTTAAAGCGCTCTATTTGAAAGTCTTCATTCCAGCCAAAAGCAGATTCGATAACGGACTGCAAGGCCGATTTATAATGAAGAAATGCCTGTGAATGATCGACCTTTGGCATTTGTATTAAGTTTATTTGTGAAGTCACAGTTATCTCTTTATTGACTGGTGAAAACTATTTAAGACATGTTCTGTGCGAGTAAACGTCATTTCTGTATTTGCACCTGAAGTTAATCCCTTTTGTATGTCTTCAAGAATAGCAAAGTCTTGCTGTAAAATCACTTTCAAAAAATCGACTTTTTTTTGAATTCCATCCGAAATCAAATCGGCCGCACTTTGCACTAGCGGAAGATAGCGAAATTCAGTCGAATCAATGCTTAAGGGAATTAAGCTTAGCAAAGCCACATGATCGCTATAAACTAGCAAAAAACTGCTCGGAAAAATAAAGTACATCACCTGTGACCAGTTTAAGATAAATTCTTGCGGTTCTGGCTTTTTTAACGGGACTACGATGCGAAAATTTTCACGGAGCTGATCGGCTAAACTTAAGCCCGGATATTGAATGTTCTCTAAGTGCGGAGCATGTGCAAACGGGAAGTGATCCACTTCTAAAAAAGCTTCAACCCCGATCTTCCAATTAAAATTTTTGTGAAATACTGTTTCAGGCATCCCAAAACGCGGAGCCATCGAAAGTGTATTTAGATCATCTGCAAAAAGTGATAGCGACTCGGGCATAGAGAAATCTGATTGTGGATTTAATAAAACCCAAATCATACCGACAAACTCATAAGATTTTAATTCAGTTAGATTTTTGCCTTCTGGATATTTCCATCCATGAAACGGGCAGGTGAACGTTTTGCAGTTATCGCTTTTAATTTGTGTCGTTAGTTTTGCGCCACGGTGACGGCAAACGTTTAAAAAAACTTTGATCTGATTTTCTGAATTGCGATAAATAATGATCGGAACACCGCAAATAGTTTTAGTCACATAATCATTGATGTTTGGTATTTCAGTGGCGGCTATTGTTGGTATTGGTCGATCGCGAAATAATGACTTCATTTCTTGTTGGTACTGGATTTCATCAAGATAAGAACTCGTAGGATTTGTCGTAACTGCTTCACCACAATCAGTTGTGCAGCTGTGCATGTGTAATAGTGTCTGCTCGGCGATTTGGTTAAAGCTTCTCATGCTAAAAGCAATAGCAGACATCAGTTCTAGCTGAAATGTCATTTAAGTTATAGATACTTAACTATTAATTAATCTACAGTTAACGGGGTGAATAATTGAAACGACGTCCTGTTTAAATTAAATAATTAGTCACAAATTTGGTCTATGTATCCTAGTATAAGGTATGACGATGCAAACCTATAAAATCAACGGTATGACCTGTAATTCTTGCGTAGAAAAAATCACGCAAAAAGTGGCTCAGATTTCTGGAGTCGCTTCGGTCAATGTTGATCTTCGTACTAAAAAAATTGAGATCGACTCTGTCGAACCTGTTTCGTTATTACAATTACGAATGGCTTTAGAAGATCAACCGAAGTATTCTGCAGACTATTACGATGAGAATCCAAGTGATGATTCTTTAGAAGTTCAGATTAAAGATTCGTTTGTAAAAACTTATAAGCCATTAATTGTTGTTTTTATATTTATCGTGCTTGTGAGTTTAGCGTATCAAGTCAGTCAGCCTTATTTCTCAGGTGCCGTTTTTATGCGCCATTTGATGGCTGGTTTTTTTATCGGGCTGTCATTTTTTAAATTTTTGAATCTACAAGCTTTTAGTACAGCTTTTTCTATGTATGACCCCGCAGCGAAGATGTTTCGAGGGTATGGAAAGTTGTATCCTGTTATCGAATTAGCTTTAGGGCTGATGTTTATATCTGGACTTGGCATGATGTGGGCTAATATTTTAACCATCTTGGTCTTAATGGCCACGACCATTGGAGTGATCAAGACTATTACAGCTAAGAATCAGATTCAATGCGCCTGTTTAGGGGCTGGTTTTAACCTGCCGTTATCTTGGGTGACTGTTGGCGAAAATGTGATGATGGTCTTAATGGCCACTTATAGCTTGTTTATTAAATAAAATTGCATACAATTTTTAAATGTCTGTTAAAAATTTATTATTAGTTGCTTCGTTCTTACTACCCATCAATGCAATTGCTGCAGGATACGTTCGTATCGCCGCCATGTATTTAACCGAAAAAATTGGTACCGAAGGTGCCACTGCAGAAACGTCGCGCACGCTCATCGATTTTGGAGCAGGACACTTATTTAGCAGTGGTTTCACTTTAGGTGGAATGTACGGTTCAGAAAAATACGATCAGTCTTCGCAAACTGTAAGTCGTACGGGAATTGGTCCAACGATTGGTTATATGAAAAGTAAATCTCAAGGATTTTATTTCTTAGGCACATACTTTTTTAATCCATCCAGAACCGGTGGTTTTAAAGGGACGGGTACACAATTAGATGTCGGTTACCGTTTTCAGTTAGATAAAATTTCAATTGCGCCACAATTCAGTAAAAAATCTTTTAAATACGATGAAGTAGATGGGTTTCCATTAGATCCGGCTTTTGTCGATGACCGTATCGACCCTTATTTTGTTATTTGGATTGATTTCTAAAGTTATCAATTGTCGTAATCATGACTTCGCGACTAATCGGTTTAGTTAAGTATTCAGTAAAGCCCTCTTGCAGGGCTTTATTTCTTTCTTCTTTATGTTGTTAGTTACAGAGGTGAATTTGAAAAAAATCGTTATTCCTAGCCCCGGTGGTTATGAAAAATTATTGACTCAATCTTTTCCAGATTTACAGGCGAATGATCATTCTATCGTTGTAGATGTTAAAGGCATTGGCGTAAATTATGCGGATTGTTTGGTTCGATTCGGCGTTTATGAATCAGCGAAAAAATATGTCGGCTGGCCTATTACTCCAGGCTTTGAATTTTCAGGTATTGTTAAGGCCATTGGTAAAGATGTTACAAAATTTAAAATCGGTGAAGAAGTCGTAGGGATCACTTTATTTAATGCTTATGCTACTCAAGTTAACGTCAAAGAAAATCAATTGTTTCATATACCTTCTGGATTTTCTTTAATCGAAGCGGCGGGGTTTGCGACAGTTTTTTTCACGGCTTATCATGCCTTATTTCAATTAGTAAAAATTTATCCTGGTTCTCACGTTTTAGTGCACTCGGCGGCAGGTGGTGTAGGATCTGCCTTGGTGCAATTAGCTAAAGCGTTTAATTTTAAAGTGACGGGTGTCGTGGGGGCTTCACATAAAATTCAAGATGTGAAAAATCTTGGAGCTGATTTTGTTATCGATAAATCGAGTCAAGATCTATGGAACGAAGCTAAAAAAGTTTGCCCTGAGGGTTATGATGCCATTTTTGATGCTAATGGGTATACGACATTAAAAGAAGGTTACAATCATTTGCGCGCGGTCGGAAAAATTATTTCTTACGGAGCCCATTCGTTAATGCCTCGAGGTGGATCTGGACGGGTTAATTATTTTAAAGCTTTAATCGGTTTAATTAAATCACCAAGGTTTAGTCCGTTACAACTGATCACCGACAACAAATCGGTGATTGGCTTTAATTTATCATTTTTATTTGCGCGCCAAGATCTAGCGCTTGAGGCGATGACTGATCTGATGCGCTTAGCACAAGATAAAAAAATTAAACCGCTAAAGACCACAACATTTAAATTTAGTGAAGTGGGTAAGGCTCATCAGGCGTTAGAGTCGGGCACAACCGTTGGTAAAATTGTGCTCGTGGTGGATTAAAGAACTTCAGCAACAAGTTCTGCTAACGTCATTTGCGAAGTTGTAGCTGAAGTGAACCACTTCGTTCTGGCATCTAAGCCAAGACCCGGGCTTGCCAACAGGTAAAAACGTCTCATCTTTAAACTATGGAAAATCTTGCTACGAAGCTTGAAGAACCTCGCATAATAGCCAATTGGTACACTCGTAAAGTGCAGCCATTGGCTTTTATGGCAACAGGGCTAATGCTGATTTTAATCTTAGGGCTTTGCCTCATCGATTGGAATTCAAGTTCATTAAATCTATCAGCCTCGCGTGATTTAGTCTTTTCACAAAAACAATATTGGCGTTTATGGTCAGCTCTTTTTGCTCATGCTGATCTTGGGCATTTATTCGGAAACTTACTTTTATTTGTACCTTTTGCTTTTTTACTTACAGGCTATTTTAGTGTTTCACTTTTTCCGATGTTGGGTTTTTTATTTGGCGGGGTGATTAATGCCATCACGTTATTAACCATGCCTATGCAAACTCAGCTTTTAGGCATTTCTGGATTGGTGAATTGGATGGGTTCACTGTGGTTAACACTTTATTTCTTGATTGATCGCAGATCTAATTTACGCAAACGTTTTGCGGTATTAGTTTTTTCAAGCTTGGTGTTGTTCGCCCCACAAGAGTACAAAGAAGACGTCAGCTACATCAGTCATGTGATCGGCTATGGTTTAGGAATCCTTACCGGATTAATTTATTATGCAGTTCATCGAGAAAATTTTTTAGCTGCAGAAGTTGCTGAACCAGTACTAGAATTCGATACATGAATACCTAAGATCGTCTCACGAACACAACATTTTTCCTAAACCTTAGGATAATTTTCGAATTGCCTTCGCTAGATCGCGCATGGTCTTAGTCTCTTCAAAACCTCTGCGGTGAATTAAAAAAACATCTCTGTACACAGATTTGATATTGGGGGGAGGAGCAATTTCTTCTAGGTAGAGGTTGGAGAGAGATCTCTCATTTACTTTATTTATAATGAATTCTGGTAAAAATGAAACGCCTAATCCTCGTTGTGAAAGCTGTATAGCTGTCTCCATCATTTCGACGCGATATTGTGTAAATCTTTCAAAAAGATGTTCGGGCCATCCATCTAGGCCTTGCATGCCAGAGGGGATTCCTTCCAGCGGGGATATGGGAACGATGAAAGGTAGATCTTTTGTAGCCGTTTTTTTCCACAGGCCGTTTAATCCGAAGATTCCCATACGAATTTTTCCTGCCTTCAAAAACTCAATTCCAGCTTTAGGAATAGGAAGATAAGTTATTCCCACATCACTGTAGCCTTCCGCAATCAGAGATTCCATTTGTCCTGGGATAGCTTCACGGATTTCTACATTTCGCTGCCCCAAATACGTTGCAATAACATCGGATAAAAAATAAGTCGTAAAAACTTCGAAGCTTGTAAGTTTAAGAACATTTTTTGAAGGCTCTATTTTATCTAGCAAGAATTCAATTGCTTTTAAAGTTTCAGGAATTCTTTCATAAAACCTTTTCCCACCTTCAGTGAGTTCTAGGCCCCGGCCTTTCGGAAGAAATAACTTATATCCAACTTCTCTTTCTAGAACTGCCATAGACTTAGAAAGGCCGCCGCCAGAGATTCCCAGAAGCTCACTAGCTTTGAGTAAGCCTCCAGCTTCCACGATTGTTTTAAATTGTTTAAGTCTTAATGTTTCCATAATAGAAACATTTATTTACATTATTTCTATACTAGAAATCAATTATTTGTTTTAGTTTCTCTTTAACTTATCAATAAGGGGGATGAATGAAATTAAAGTTGCTAATCATAATGGCGATGTTGGCAAGTCAGAATATTCTGGCGGCTCAGGATCATTTAGCTATTTATGGAGCTCTTAACGTAGAGGAAATAAATCTTACGGAGGAGCCGTTCAATGGCGTTGTTAGGACTAAAAAATCTGTTGGAGGTTTGACGTGCTTAAGGGTTCAAGTCGTAGCGCCTACAAACAAAGCCAGGTATCATTGTTCATTTGACGATGTGAATGCAATCATTATGGGAGATGGCTTTTAGAATGGTGATTTTCTGCATCAGATCAAAAATGTCGTGCAACATTTTCTTGGAATTGTGAAGTGACTTACATTTGCGAAAAGATAAAGAATTGAAATGGTGGCCCTGGTCCCAAGTTGGTTGAACACCCGGGGCTCCTTAAAACGTACCCGTTACAAAAGAGAAAATTACAGATAAACGCTTGACCGCTGGAAAAGCAATTTTTACTCTTCAGGATTAAACTTTGACTGAAATGAATTCTATCACTAGTCAAAGAGATGAACGCAGCTCACAATAACTGAGACTGAGTGTCCATTGACGCATTTTGACGACGGTCAACATCTGGCTTTAAGAGCCCTCTTTAGCAAGTTTTCGCTTTTCTAATTTTTCTTTATAGAATTTTTTGTCCGCAATATAAATAGTGCGCTCAAGCTCAGCGTATACATTCTGTTTTTTATCGATCCATTGAATATGGGCGATAAAGGTTGTCTCGTTATCGTCTTTAACTTCAGCTATGACTTTATCTAGAATTTCAGGAGTAATTTTAAATAAAGCATAGAGCGGATCTTTGCCAGGGCGTTTAAATTTAATCGAGGCGGATTTATCCCAAACGACAAAATCTTTACCTAACATATGCATAAACATGATCACATAAAAAGGATCAGTGGCTGAAAACATGCTGCCACCAAAAATCGTTTTTACGTAATTGCGTGTCCAGATATTTAAAGTCAAACGCAGTTGAACTTCGCTCCAGTCACCTGACCAGAATAAGACCTTAGCGCCCGTTGCAAAAAACATCGGGTACCAGTTCATAGCCATGCGAAAGCTTTTAGATTTGAAGGATTCTTTTTTTAATGATTTAAGAAAATCTAGTGAAGGCGCCATAGATATATTTTAGAAGTTGGGCGCATGATATGTCGAGAATAATTATAGCCCTAAGAATTTAGAGCTATTAATCTAGAAATAAAATTAACCAGCAAATGGCATTTCGAAGTTGATAACAAGGCAAGCGTCGATATTTGTCGTTACACGGTAAGGTGAACTTTAACAGCTTCAATTTTTTCTGTTATAAATTTCATTTCATAAGCTGGTGTATCAGTTTTAGACGGCGTCGGCTAATTTGCGGCTTTTAAAGAAAAATCGCCATTAAAAGCAACAGATTAGTTTATAGCTGCTAAAAAGCGGTCCAAGCCCTGCACTTCCAAAGAACTGGAAAAGTGAAGGAACGTGGATGAGCTTTAACAAATCGGTCTTGGCATTTATTTTAGTCTATTTCCAGGTGGTATCGCTATTAGCGACGCCGCAGGCATTGCCATACCACCACCGCGCTGTAGCTGCGGATGCAGACCTAGATTCAAAGTCAAAAGATGCCGCAAGCCTGATAATGAATATCCCGGGTGTTCAAGGAAATTCTCAATTTTCTTACACTGAAATTCCCATTGATCATCCCTCACAATTAACCGAAGTGCTTCAACGTGAAGAAACACGTAACGCTGATGTTCTTTTATCAACTGACACTCCTGAAGTTTTTGAATCTGTGGCCGAGGCAGTTCAAAAAACTGAAAAAAGTTCTGATCGCATGTTTCGTTTTCTGCCGATCGGAAAAATGGCCTCAGTCAAAGAAAAGCTGGCTTCAGGCTGGGCGGATTACAAAACAAACGTTGCCAATACCGTGAAGTACGACAAACTCGGGCTTTCGATCGTGATCATCACAACATCTTATGATTCGTTTATCTGGATTCATTCGGCCTCATTGGATGTTTATCAGAAATCGGCAATGGTGATGATGAATGTGATTTTTGCCGCAGCCTTTGCGTTAGACCGTGATATGTGGACGAAGATGACGGTTCCTCTTCGCCACCGAATTATGAAAACTCTGGATAAATTATCGAACAAAACTTCTAATGCTCAAGAGCAAAATGCAGAACTTCAAAAAAATACAGTAGATTTAAAAACAGCAAAAATGGTGGAAGAGCACAAGGCAGCACTCTATGCTCGTAAAGTTTTAGCTTCACAGTTTTTAGCAAATTTGACTTTCAGCGTGGGCTTTCAAATTTTGCGCGGTTCAATTATGTCCTTTCATGATTTAGCTGCGAACGTGATGACCTCAGGTTTTTGGGCCACCTCAATAAAAATTGCCGCGATCACCACATTAGCAACCTTTGCTTGGAGCGAATTGACGGCCGCAGCGGATGTCGAAAAAAATCCAGTGGCTAAAAACGCCTTAAAGCGAATAGCTGATGTCAGAAACATTGTGATGAGCCGGCTTGCCAGTATGGGCATGGTGCTTCAACCTGGTGCTTACGGAATTTCTCCTATTGTTGCCATCGTCACGAGTGGTGCAATCGGGCTATTAGCATTAGTGAAATCCAACGAAGTGATTCAGTGGCTTGAAAATAACCGCGCTGCAAACGTTCTTTTTAAATACCAACGCAAGCTCGAAACTTTAGTGAATGAGACCGGAGCAAGGTTGCGCGATGCAGTGGCCACAAAACTCCAGGCCGCCAAATCGTACGGTGGCGCTGGATCTTGCGTGCAATTGTTTAACTAGTGGTGAGTTTACAACACAAAGTCGATGTACTGTTTCAAGATGGGACACCGAAATAAAGAAAAAACATAAAAATTATCCATCAAAAAGCCGAAAAGAGTACTGATAGTGGAGGCTTCATTGAAACAATGGGTTGTTAAATTATTGCAGCAATTAGATATCTCGTTTGCAGATTCAGATTCAATCAGCGTTGATTCTGCGCCAACTAGAAAAATGCCAGTGATCACCGAAGAAAAGGCGACACTCCTTTACATCATGGATATTTTTAATAAACATCTTTTCGACATGGAAAAACACTCGGTCAGAAAAGTGCGTGAAAAATTAGACATGATGGCCAAAGGCCTTGTTGATCCAGATCCTAAGAATGTTGAAAAAACATTATCTGAAATTCGTTTATTCTTCGCCAGTTACCGCGTTGATGAATCAACTTACATTCAACACACCTTCGATGATTTTAAGCGTATCGTTTGGGATCTAGCTGATCAGTTATCAGAAGACATTCATGATGACTCGGCTAAAGATGATCAATTAGCCGTGCATCTACAAGATTTAAAAGAAGCCGTTGAAGCCAACTCGCTTGAAACACTTCGCCAAAAATCACGTCAATTTATTAATCTCTACGTTGAGCATCAGCATGCGAAAAATGAAACTCGTCAAAAACGCCTAACGTCAGTGAAAAAGAATTTAGATACTGTTAAAAAGCAATTATTAGAAGCTAACTCATCCCTGAACTTAGATCATTTAACAGGCGCTCATAACCGTAAGAGTTTCGATGACACCGTTAAAAAGTATGTTCATTTAAATAACATGAATCCTATGCAAGTCAGCTTGATCATCATGGATATCGATTTTTTCAAAAAGATCAACGATACCTATGGCCATGATATTGGTGATTTCGTTTTAAAAGAATGTGTTCGCATTTTAAAATCGGTCTTTCATAAAGACTCAGAAATGGTGTCTCGTATCGGCGGCGAAGAGTTCGTCGTAATTCTGCCAAATCATGCGATCGAACACGCCCTTATCCGTGCTGAAGAAGTGCAAAAACGCATTCGCACTGAAGTGTTCGTGCACGGTGAGTCGGTAGTGCGCTTTACTGTGTCTATGGGGATCGCTCAGTTATTAGAGGGTGAAAACGCCTTTGATTGGGTAAAACGCTCTGACACCGCTTTATATAAGTCTAAAAACTCAGGCCGCAATCAATACTCAGTGGCTCCATCAAATTCAGCTAAGCCAGCACGCGTGGCCTAAACAGTGGCCTTCGGGCCACATGTTAGCCTTCTAACAGTACATTCAATAACACTGTCTAAGGATTTGTATACAGGTTACACCTTAGACAGCTGTAAGCTCTCTTATACGCTATAGCCGCGCTGGCCCCCGCATTGCTTTGTTATATTCTTAAGACGTAACTGTCTAAAAAAAGCAAACAAAACAAATTGTACAAGGGGGAATTAATGAACGCAAAATTCATTACGGGCGGAGCTTTATCAAAGTCATTAGTAAAGTCACTTTTTATGGGTACTTGCTTTATGATGGTGTGTCTACTCACGACCAGCGCAAAAGCAGTGAACGAAAATGTCGTGGTCGCCGTTATCGATACGGGCATTGATACTGAACACAAAGACTTAAAAAAATCGATCTGGATCAATGCCGGCGAAACCGGAATTGATAAATACGGTAAAAATAAATCAACTAATGGAATTGACGATGATGGTAACGGATATGCCGATGACATCCACGGATGGAACTTCGTCGATAATAATAACCAGGTTATGGACTTTGAAGGTCACGGCACACATATAGCCGGAATCATCAATTCTCAGTTTGCACAAAAAAAGCATGCAAAAGCTGAGCTGCAGTTGATGGCGCTGAAATACTATAGCCCCAAAGTCAGTAATCAAATCAATATCATCAACACGATTAAAGCTATTCACTACGCGACACTGATGAGGGCTCAAATCGTGAATTATTCAGCCGGAGGAGCATTACCAGAATTTTATGAACTGCAGGCGATTCAAAATGCAAGAAAGCTTGGTATCATGATGGTAGTTGCTGCAGGTAATGAACAAGAGGACACTGATGTGGTCAGGTATTATCCTGCAAGTTACAGGTTAGATAATATGATTTCAGTTGCGGCGTTACAAAAAGATGGTGGCTTAACCAGCTTTAGTAATTACGGAAAGAACACCGTCGATATCGCGGCTCCCGGAAAATTAATTTATTCAACTTTGCCTGAGAATCGTTATGGATTTTTAAGTGGCACATCACAAGCCACGGCTTTCGTCACAGGGCATTTAGCAGCTGTCGTGGCTGATAAAAAGCCTGCTACTTACAAAATAGCTATTGAGAGTCTATTTAAACAGGCAGTTTATAGCCCGGCGCTTAAAGGACGCACTAAGTTTCAGATGGCGTTATTAAACGAAATACCCTAGAATTTTTTCAACAAAGGATACTCTATGCATAAGAATCAAGGCCCGGTGTACTACAACGATTATTTAATGTTAGAAAAATTTCTGTCTTGCCAGGAACCTTTAAGTAAAAAATTTGCGACAAAAGAAAATGCTGAAGCTCATGACGAAACACTCTTTATCGTTGTTCACCAAGCCTATGAGTTATGGTTTAAACAGATTCTTCATGATTTGGATGCAGTTCTAGCAACATTCAAAAAACCAACTGTTGAAGACAGCGACTTCAGTTACATTATTCAACGTTTAGATCGTATCCGAAAAATTCAAGCAGGCTTTCAAAACAACTTCGAAATCTTAGAAACTATGACACCGATGGATTTTCTTGAATTTCGTAGTTTGTTATCTCCGGCTTCTGGCTTTCAAAGCACGCAGTTTCGTGAAATCGAAATTAAGTTAGGCCTAAATACCGTAGACCGTGAAGGTATCGATCGTGAATTTTTCTTAGGTCGCTTAAACGAAGCCGACCGTAAACGTCTATCAAGCTTGGAAGCGGCGCCTTCTATGCTTCGCCTTTTAGAGAAGTGGTTAGAGCGTACGCCGTTTACAAATAAAGAGAATTTCAATTTTTGGACAGAATACCAAAATACGATTACTACTATGTTAGCTGAAGATAAAGCGACAATTGAGGCGAACGCTGCTGGGCTTTCTGATAAAGATAAACAAGGTCAGTTAGAAAATTTAAAATTAACTCAAAGCTCTTTTGATAATTTATTTAACGAAGAAGCGCACAAAAAAGTTGTGGCTGATGGCCAACGTAAACTTTCGCAAAAAGCGATGTTAAACGCCTTATTCATTATGCTTTATCGTGACGAGCCGATGCTGTCTATGCCACATCAAATGATGACTATCTTAATGGATATCGACGAGAACTTCACAACTTGGCGTTATCGTCACATGCTTTTAGCGCAACGTATGTTGGGTTCTAAAATCGGAACGGGTGGTTCATCAGGACACACATACTTAAAAAAAGCGGCCGATAATAACCGTGTGTTCGCTGATTTATTTAATTTATCTACTTATTTGATTCCACGTTCACGGTTGCCGAAAATTCCACCTGAGATTAAAAAACAATTAAACTTTAATGTATAAAAAGTATTATCAACTCTTTCTTGAAGCCAATAAAGGTGTGCAGCATTATGCAAGCCATAGTCATCATTATTGGCCTGATGTCACTCGCAAGGCGATGTTAGATTATTGGGATGATTCGGCGAAATTTGTTGATGATAAATGGGCGAATATCTTTGAAATCAAAATTCCAAATGTGCAAAGGCTGATTGCGGATGTGTTAAATTTATCACATCCAGAACAAATCGTTTTTGCTCCTAATACCCATGAGTTTGTGACAAGAATTTTAAGTTGTTTTAAGCCTGGTAAAAAAATTCGAATCTTAACTACAGATTCTGAGTTTTACAGTTTCGATCGGCAGATTAATCGTCTCATTGAAGATCAAACCGTTGAAGTGGTAAAAGTACAAACTCAGCCCTTTATAAGCTTTGAAGCACGTTTTAAAGACCGGCTTCAAAGCCAAGACTGGGATTTAGTTTTTCTAAGCCAAGTGTTTTTTAATTCAGGTGTGGCCGTTCAAGATTTAGTTTCATTAGTTAGCCAAGTTGCAAATCCTGAAACGGTGATTGTAATTGATGGCTATCACGCTTTTATGGCGCTACCGACTAATCTGCAGGGGCTTGAAGACAGAGTTTTTTATATCGCCGGATCGTATAAATACGCTCAAGGTGGTGAAGGCTGCTGTTTTATGACTGTACCCAAAGGTACACAGTTAAAGCCGTCTAATACGGGTTGGTTTGCTGGCTTTTCGGGTTTGACCCACGTCGGGTCGCTGGTTGCGTATTCAGACGATGGCTACCGTTTTGCGGGCAGCACAATGGATTTTTCGGCGTTGTATAGACTTGAAGCTTCATTGTCACTTTTTGCTAAAGCTGATTTATCTGTCGCAAAAATTCACCGTCATGTTCAAAATTTACAAAAAAACTTTTTAAATGATATCAAAAGTTTTTCTCATCCCGAGCATAGCCAATGGTTAAACGAGAAAAATCTTTTAGTGTATGATTTGAATAAGCACGGGCACTTTTTGACTTTTGATACGGGAAATCCTGAGATCACTAAAAATTTGCATGATGAGTTTAATAAAGCGGGAATTCGTACAGATTATCGCGGAGCTCGTTGGCGCTTTGGTTTTGGATTATACCAAGAAGCGCACATCGATTTTTCGAAAATTAATTAGTTAGGATCTAGTTTGGATCAGTCCAGAGTGATCGATCTTTCATAAGTTTACGATCATCTACATTTGTTGGAATTGCGCTGCCAGAGTAAGCCGTTGTTTGGTAAGAGCCATCACGTACTTTAGTCGCCTTGATGTTCACATCAACGATAGCGTTAAGATTTTTTTCAGCAGCCATGTAAGCTAAGCGCATGGTGATGTCGTGCTCGTCTAGTCCCGAGGCGATCACGATAGGTTTTTCTAAACGCTTCACAAAGCGCGTTTCTTTACCTTGGCTAACATCAAAAACCAAAACCCCTTTTGCGCGGGCTAAGATATCTTCGTAAGTAGCCAGTGCAGTACCCACGTTGTTATCAAAGCACACACTGCAGTACCAGTTATGGCTGATTTCTTTTGGGCGATTTGTTAGATATTGAAAGGCGTCGTCTGGCATAAACTGAACGCATGATTTACATAAAGCATCGTTACAAACTCCGCATTGGTAGGGAGATTTCGCTTTACCACAGTAAGCGCAACCCGCTGTAGTACAACCAGAATTTGTTTGAGCTTGTTCAGAATCAGAATTTACGTCAGTTTTCATAGACAAAGAGGTATCATTTTTGTGTTTACTTATGCAAGGGATCGACCGATCATTGTTATATGAGCAATAAAGCGGCTGATACGGATATAAATTCTTCACGATCTATCAAAAAAGGCCCCATGGCCTTTATCGAAAACACGATCCGTAAGTTTTCAACCATCGCCTTTATCTTGTTTTTATTACCTCTGGTTGTACTGTATGTGTTGATTTTAGGCTTCTCGATCACACCCGCCATTTATCTTTTTCAACAGGTTAATATCTGGGTTGAGGGGTATTCACTATTTATGAAATCGCTTTGTTACGGCATGTGTGCAGGCGCTGGTTTTATTTCATTTATTTTGTCGTTAATTTTTATCGTTCCACTTTTTAATTTACCGCTACTGCCTTTTGTGCGCCCGTACCGTGGGGCGTGGTATTCGTTAGAATCGATTCCTTGGTATTATCATAATGCCTTAACTTATCTTGTTCGTTACACGATTTTAGAATTCTTAACACCGTCGCCATTAAATATTTTATTTTTTAAAATGATGGGTATGAAAATCGGTAAAAACGTGGTGATTAACACTTCAAATATTTCTGACCCATGTCTCATTCAATTAGATGATTACGTCACTATTGGTGGCTCAGCATTTATGATGGCCCATTATGGAATGAAGGGTTATCTAGTTATTGATAAGTTACATCTTAAAAAAGGTGTGATGGTTGGTCTTGGAGCTAAATTATTAGGTGGTGTGACCATCGAAGAAAGAGCCACTATTTTGCCAAATTCTGCAGTTTTGCCAAAAACGACTATTGGTGCCGGTGAAAAGTACGGCGTGCAATCGCAAGTTCATAATTAAAAAAAAACAGATAAAGCGCTAGTCGTTTTTTTGGTTAGACACGATGTAATTGTGCAGTAGCCATAGGCGGATTTGTTTTAATAAATGATCAGTCATTCCAAAAAATACGAACTGGTGTAAAAAACCCGGCGGCTCATCTTTTTTGCCACTGCCTTGTGATTTTTCGGTGTAATGGCAAAAAGCAGGAAGCTCTACAGTTTGTGTTTCATCATCGCTTAAGAATACAAATTCACGAAATTCTTTGAAATGCAATTCACGGCTATAAACTAGATTCACATACAGTTCAGAGATTTCAGAAATTTTAACTTTATTGGCAACCTTTATCACTTCGTGTGAATTGATGTTTAGTAAATGACTTGGTTCTTTTTCGCTTAAAGCATTGACGTGAATTTTTAATTTTTTATAAAAGTACGAGCGATCTAATGGGCGTAAAAAAATGTCACGATATTCAGTGGCGTGAATTTTTAAGTCATCTTCTTTAGGTGTATTGGGCGCATGCCAAAAATGCAGACACTCAGGTTTAAACATTTCTTTATAGTTTTCATGTTTAATGTCGGTGGTGTTGATGCAAAAATCATGATCATAAACGGCTTTATCAGCAGATTTTTTTGAAGGATCAAGTTTTACGATTTCGGTCGTGATGTTGTTGTAACGGTTTTGAACTTCTGACGCGAAGTTTTTATTTTCGTCGTTATCTAACCCGATAAGAGCCATTTTTAAAGGGATTGTGGCTTTGGGGGGATTTAAATTCCATAGTGCACTCGATGCGCTGTCGGCCTTGTGGGCTGCGATGTATTTACGAATTGTGCTTAATAAGGGTTGTTCAGCGCCAAAGAATTGAAACTTGTTAATAAAGCTTCCTGGTTTCTGTGGGTGAGGGATGCTGACTAAACATTGCGCCCAAGCGCTTTGTTTTTTTCCGTACATAAACATGGCAGAAAAATATTTTGAAATAGTGCCAGCATCAATTTGTGAATCGCTTAAAGTGACAAAGCCAAGTTCAGAAATAGTTTGTAATTCAACTTCTTTTAGCAGGGCAATAAAGGCCGTTGCACTTTGTGATTTCATTTCTAACGGCGCAGCTTTTTTCTTAATTTTTAAAGCTAAATTTAAACTCTCTTTTAGAATCAAAGAATCAAAGGGCTTGAAAACGAAATTATAAATTTCAAGTGGGCGAATGTTTTTAGCAATTGTTAAGTTATTCTCGTAACTAGTTAAAACAAATGAAAATTCTTTTGAATTTTGAGCTTTAAGTTTTGCGATTTTTTCTGGCCAGCTAGCAGGAGTGTGTAGGCTGTAATCTAAAACCATGATATCAAATATCCAAAAAGGGGCGACAGCTTCAGAGGTTAAGGCATTAGCGTGCGCCTCAAAAGCTTCCATATCTGGAAAGTTTTCGATTTGCGCCTGAGCATCAACCGATTTAAGTGCCTCGATGATTTGCTCTACAGACTTATCTTCACGATCAACAATTAGATAACGTCCCATATTGAAATTATAGCTGGTTTTGAAGTTGTTGACCACTAGGGCTTCTCTAGAGACAATCTAAAGGTCTAGGTAAATGGTATTATACTTAAACATAAAAGGATGACCCACTATGAAACAGAATTTCTTTGTATTTTTAGCGACTACACTTTTTATTTGTTTATCTGCTTTCGCTGCAGAGACGAATTCACCAGTTGGCTATTGGAAAACAATCGATGATTCAACAAACGAGCCACGCGCAATTGTTGAGATCAAAGAAGTTGATGGAAAACTGTTTGGCAGCATCATCAAAACTTTTCCTAAAGAAGGTGATAAAACGATCTGCACTGAATGTTCTGGTGATAAAAAAGATAAGCCCATTGCTGGCTTAGAAATTATTTGGGATCTTAAAAAAGACGGTGATGAATACACGGGTGGACATATCTTAGATCCGAAAAACGGTAAAACTTACAAAGCTAAAATCACTCTTGTTGAAAACGGTGAAAAATTAAAGGTGCGAGGATTCATAGGTTTCAGCCTATTAGGTCGCACGCAAACTTGGCTCAAATCTTCAGCACCATAAGCTCTGCTTAGAAACATTTAGACACTTCGCGAAATATTCGCTTTTTAACAGTTGCCAGGGCCGGGGGTAATTTGATTATCTCTAGCCACAACAACAACCACGTATAAGTTGGGGATTGGCCCGACGTTTCTACAAAGCACCGTAATGCTTTTCTATGGAGGATCTATGAACTGTTCTAAAGGACTAAACACTAAGGTAATCTTAAACCTTATCGCTGCGATCTCTTTAACCCTAACAGCTTCGTTCGCATCAGCTCAAAACTATGCTCCTGATCAAGAGCAACAAAGCGCTCAATACGTTGAAAAAAAGAAAAAACCAGCTCCAGCTAAGCCAAATCAGCCTTCTAAACCAGGTTTTCAAGAACCAGATAAAGCTCCAACTGCACCTTTAAATCCAACTGGCAAATATCCAATTCAACCAGATACAGAAATGACTCCAGGTAAATTGTGTGAACACGGAACAAAACGTTACGCTCAACAAATCACTTATTGTGAGCGCGATGTTTCTAGTGGCCAAAAAAACGCGATCATTAAAGATTACGATCAAGAATTAGGTTTTAAAATTCAAACGATGGACCGCGGTGTTTTCAAAATTGATCACTTCATCCCATTAAGCATCGGTGGATCAAACGACGTTGAAAATCTTTGGCCACAACATAAATCTGTGTACGCTTATTCTGATCGTTTAGAATTACTTGTATACCAAGCTATGGAAGCTGATAAAATTGCTCAAGCTAAAGCTATCGAAGTCATCAAAGAGTGCAAATTAGATTTACCTAAATGCTCTGGCTTAGAAGACTACGTTTCTGATTTAATGAAATAATATTTAAATTTTTAAAGTTTCTCTCGAGGGGTATAAGCCGTTAACTTAATTGTTAGCGGCTTTTTTATTGTACTTTTGGTAAGTCTCTTAGAGTTTGTTCGTATTCACTCACCAGGTTTTTTATGATTTGCTCGCAAGAAATGATGTCGTGAACTAAGCCAACGCTTTGTCCGGCGCTCCATACTGTTTTCCACGAGGGGCCGATGGCGGCTTGTTCTAGCGATTTTGATCCTAAGTAATGAATAAGTGGAACAATATATTTTTTTAAGGTCTTTTGATCTTTGGCTAATTTTAAATACCACGGAAGATCTAAGCCCATTTTTGCTACGTACGGAGTGTTGATCACTGCAGCTGGGGTTCCAGAAAGTCTTGTCGTCATCACGATGTCTTCGGGAGATGAGTTCACGATGGCATCTTTGTAGGCTTGTTCAACTTTGGCTTCAGTGCAGGCAATAAATCTTGTGCCGATGCTTACGCCCGCAGCTCCAACCGCCATCATCGAAGCCATGGTCGCGCCATTGGCGATTCCCCCAGCCGCAATAATTGGAATTTCAAGTTCGTGTTTTAACCAGTTAACTAAAACTATGGGGGATAATGGGCCTGCGTGTCCGCCGGCGCCAGTGCCTACGGCAATGACTCCGTCGGCTCCTAGATCTTGAACTTTTTTAGCGTGCTCTAGATTTATGACATCGCATACAACTTTTGCTCCATTTTTATGAGCTTCGGCGATCACTTCTTTGGGTGAGCCTAATGAGGTAATAAATAAATTAACTCCGGCATCAAGTGCGTGTTTTAGATCTTCTTTAGCGCGGGTGTTTGATTTATTAACGATAATATTTAAGCCGATTGGTTTTTTTGTTCGGGCTTTCATTTCTTTTAACGCTTCGATGTATTTTTCAACCGGGCGGTAATTTAAGGCCGGAAATGTACCGATTGCTCCGGCTTCGCTAGCGGCTACGACCATGTCGACGTTAGAGACTAAAAACATCGGGGCTTGGATGATCGGGTAGCGGATACCTAACATCTTTGTTAGGGGAGTTTCAATTTTAGTGAGCGCACTTTGTTGATTTGTCATATTAAAAGTTTGTCTTATTTATTGAGATGAAGCTAGAATTTAATCTATGACAACTATGAAAAAATTTAAAGAAAATCTGTTTCTCACTTTGTACGCATGGTCAAAAATCCCGCTAATTGGTTTTGTCGGCCCCAAAGTGTTAGAGGCAAACAATCAAAGAACTGTATTAAAAGTTCCGTTAAACTTCAGAACTAAAAACCACTTAGGGGCTATGTATTTTGGGGCCTTAGCTGTGGGCTCTGAGCTATGCATTGCTATGCTTGCCGTTAAACAAATTCAAGAATCAGGCGAGCGCATCGATTTTTTATTTAAAGATTATAAAGCCAATTTTTTAAAGCGGGCCGAAGGCGATGTGCATTTTATCTGTGACGAAGCCCAAGTTGTGTTCGACCAGATCAATGAAGCTAAAACCTCTGAAGAGCGAATTAACCGGACTATGACGGCTTATGCGATTGTTCCGTCGGTGAGTCAGACTGAAAGAGTGGCAGAATTTGAGTTGACGCTATCAGTTAAGCGCCGAGTTAAGAAAAAATCTTAGACCACATTCCGTAAATTCAAGTACAGTCAAATCCTCTCATTCTGTCTCGAGACAGATATGTATAAAGTGAATAAGGATTTACTATGTCTAAAAAAGATGTTTTCGGTGATGAAGTTACGACGAATACTAACAATACTAAATCGCAAGATTTTGCTTCAATGTTTGAAGGCAGTCTTGATGGTGTAGGTAAAAAATTATCTACAGGATTTGCATACACAGCTGAAATTTTATCAATCAGCAAAGAAGAAGCTTTCGTATCAACACCATCGCATCAAGATGCGATGATTCTTCGCACTGATTTATTAGATGAAAATAAAGAATTAAAATATAAAGTTGGCGATCGTTTAGATGTGATCGTAGTCTCTGTTCGTGGTTCAGAAATTCGCGTGCAACGTAAGGGCGTGAAAAAATCAAACCCAGACATGGATTCTTTAGAAGATGCCCATGATATGGAACTTCCGGTTGAAGGCCGCGTTCTAGAAGTTTGTAACGGTGGTTTCCGTGTTGAGATCCAAAAGAAGACGGCGTTCTGCCCACTAAGCCAAATGGATTACAAAGTTGTTGATCAACAGTCATACGTTGGTAAAAAGTTTGATTTCTTAATTACGCAGTTCGATCCCCGTGGTCGCAACTTAGTTGTTTCTCGTCGTAAATTATTAGGCTTACAAAAAGCTGAAAACGAAGGTCAATTTTTAGCAACAGCTAAACCTGGTGATATCGTAACTGGTACAGTTAAACGTTTTGAAAAATTCGGTGCGTTTATTGAGCTTGGCGGCGGCGTTGAAGGTCTTTGTCATATTTCTGAAATCGGTTGGTCACGTATTCAAGATCCATCAGAAGTTTTAGGTTTAGATCAAACTGTTCAAGTTAAAATTTTAGATGTTAAAGAAGTTGAAGGCCGCGTAAAAATTTCTTTATCAGTTAAACAAGCCGGTGGCGATGGCGACCCTTGGATGACTGTTCCAGAAAAATTTAAATTAGGTTCTGTGCACACAGGCATTGTTGAAAAAAAAGAACAGTACGGCTTATTTGTACAAATTGCTCCGGGTATCACTGGGTTATTACCTCGTGCTAAGTGGCGTGATTCTGCTGATGCTGCCACTTATGAAAACAAGAAAAAAGGCGACACGTTTCCAGTTTCAGTGGATGAGATTTTATTTGAACTAAAAAGAATTTCACTAGGTATTCCAGGTCTTCAAGATGACAACACTTGGCGTGAGCACAGCGCCGCTGGTGGAACACAAAAAGTAGGAACTGGTTTTGCCACAAACAATTTTGGAAATTTATCTTCATTGATGCAAAAAAATGGAAGCAAGAAGTAAACCAAAACTGATTCTTAAAGTTTTATTAGTTTTCGCGGCTGTTGTTGTTATTTCAGCCGTGGGCTTTATCGCGTTTATGTTATATCATTTGCCGTCGGCGAATGTTTTATCATCAGCAATTTTAAATCCTGGCCAACGTCAAAACTTGGCCCTTGTTAATGACACGGTTCAAACGACGCAAAACATTCCAGAAGCTCCTTCAGTTTTAAATCCGAACGCAAAACCGTCATCAGCAACGACGCAAGTGACTCAGTCACAAACATTAAATTCGCGAGCAGGGTTAGAGGATTTAACTAATCCAAATCGTCCTTTAAGTAATTTCTGTAGTTCACTAAAAAATGCCAAAGTCGGTGCCATGACCGAGCAAGAAACAAATAAAGCGTTTCAATTGTCATTAGACGAAGCAACGGCTGATCCTAGAGCACAAGCGCTTAAACCATTGTTTCGTTATATTTTACGTATTCCGCAAATGCAGGATCTAATTTCTGAAGTGAACGCCGCTGCAAATGCAGGGCAAACAGAAGAAAGTTTCACACAAAAAGCTGCGTTTTATGCAAAAGTTGTAGCGGCCTTTGCCGCGTTAAATACCCACAAATCAGACTTTGAAGCCATTGCAGATCGTAGTTACTTATATTTTAATTTAAATAAAGCCGTGGCACTTAAACCAGAAATTGCAGCTGATGAACGTTTAAAAAAATTCTGTGACGATACTGAAAATGCATTTAACAGCAACCTACCTGTAGAGTTCGATCAAGAAAAAAATAATTTCGAAAGACTTCTGACTGAATTAAATGTGGATCAACAAAGTATTGGCTACAATCCAGATTATAAAACCGTCTTTGAAATTAAGCGCGACGAAAAAAGCATGCGTCTTGATGGCGGCTGGATCGAAGAAGCTTTCGCCAAATAAAGCCATAATCTAAAATTCAAATTACTAATTTTGACTCTTAAGCCGGATGTTGAGCGTCGTCAAAGAATGTCGATGGATGCTTAGTCTAAGCTATTGTGAATACAGGCTGAGCGAGTAAGATTTTATTTCTTGCCAAGAACATGGCTTTTCAGGAACATTGCTAAATGAGCACGAATTTTAAATATACTCAAAAGATCAAAAATGCGTATGTGTACACTTCATTGTTGTTTCTAGTCTTTTATTTTTTACTTCCTCTTTTGATGAATACAAAACACACCATAAAGATCACTAATAAATCTAAAGCAGAAATCACTGCGGTAATTGAAGTTTTTGATGGAGACTCACCTGGAAGCTACATCGAGGTAATTTCAGACTTAGGAATTATCAATCCTGGTGAAAGCAAAAGTGGCAGTTATTACTTATATGAAATTAGTCCTCAGACTTGTACATCCATACATATTTTGGATCTTAGCCATTCGCTTATTAAAAAAGTTGAGTGTAATGAAGCTGAAATTATCTTCTCCGATGATATGGGTCAGTAATCCCTTGTTTCTAATTTAATTCTTTTATCGAAACGCACTGACTTAAAAACAAGTGCGTTTTGTGAAGAGCTGATTTCAGACAAAAAAAATCTCAAGTTTTGACGCTTGGGATTTAAGATTCAAAATTTAAATGATGCCCCGATTTTAGTTACTTTTCTAGTCCCAATTCCCACGCTGTCCAGTCGAATTCACTCATGCTTTTCTGACTCTCGGCGCTCCAGGCTTTTGCCTCAACATCATTGTCGAAAACTTTAGAAGCAGCTGATAATTTGACATCAAAGGGACGAATTTCTTTGGGATCTAAGGCATAAAGAGGATCCTCATCATAATTCTTTCCTATTTCCTTGAAACCCAGATTCTTATACAGCTGTGTCGCTTTTTTGTTTTCAGGATTACACGCAACGAGAAGTTTCTGACACTTTTGATCTTTTGCCATCTCAGCTAAAACCAAAACTGTTGAGGCGCGTCCTAAACCACAATCCTGGAAAACCGAATCAATTATCATGTGGTAGAGTTCAAACTCTCCAGAAACAGGCTTCTTAAGTTGTCTATCTTGAAAATGTTGACCGAAGGCCACGTATCCAATCGGTTTCTCGATCTCATCTACATAAATCAACTTTGATTTTATTAATGGATTTCTTTGCGAGAGCTCTGCCCAATACCAGTTGAAGTTCACCCAGTACTTTCCATTGTTTCCAGGAAATACTTGATGAATTAAGTCAAAGTTCTGTGGAGTAAGAGTTTCAAGTCGAATCATAATGCAAATATATGGCGCCTATTTAGAATTGTCAAAGTTGGACAAAAACGGGTTTAAATCAGGCTGCTCGGATGAAACTAAGAAGCTCATGCGGTCTTGCCTGAGCTCCAGATAAGAATGAAGTGTTAAGTGATTATCAGCTTGTGCGATTTTTTAGAATACCAAAGCAGCTGTTGCTGAAACCATGAAGTAAATTGTGCAGGTTTTTGAGTTGCAAGCTCAAGAAGAGAATCAATTTCTACAAAATCAATAGCAGCAACTTCAGCTTTGTTGAAATTAATTTCATTACTCTCAATCTGTGCAGTATGTAATTCACAAATCATATTATCAGTAGGGCCATATGCCATTTTATAAGAGAGAATTTTCTCAGAATGAATTTCAGAAAGGTCTAATTCTTCATTACAGCCTCTTGTCAGTGCCTGCTTAAACGTTTCTCCAACAGAGAGATGCTCCGATATTGAACAATCATATACATTAGGAAATGTATCACAATGCTCGGATCTTTTTTGAATGAGAAGTCTGCCTCTGTGATCGAATAAGAATCCATGAACACCGCGGTGCCATAGCCCAAGCGAATGGACGTCTTTTCTATCTCGTGTGCCAACTAATAGACCATCTGAATTAAAAATTTCAATGAGTTCATGTGACATGAACAAAACTTTATTTGAGCTGAAGTGATTTGTCGACATTTCTAAATCTAATCATAACGATAAGCCCCAAGAACGATTTTACACAGGCTTTTGAACCTGCGAGCTCTCAGTAATCAATAATGAGAATATGCACGGTGACTTTTTCAATAGGCCCATTTGGTTCATTGACAAAAGTTATAAAATCGTAGGTTATATTTATATGGAATTAACAAATTTACTTTTTTATTTTGCGCCGATTATTGGTTTAGGAACTCTTGTAATCGGGATTTTAGCGGTTCTGCGGCCTCAGCCGATGTCTAAAAAATTTGGAATAGCCGCAACTCATTTGACTTTACCATATGTCGTTAGCACTGGAATTCGCGATGTCTTTATGGGACTGACTGTGTTAATTTTATTTTATAATAAAAACTGGACACTTTTAGGACTTATAAATTTTTGCATCAGTATAGTTGCGGTTTCAGATTTTTTAGTGGTTCTTAAGCACGGAGAGAAAAAAACTTCTTTTATACATTTGTTTGGTGCTGTCCTTGTAACTGCATATGGCATTTGGTTAGCCTGCCAATAAACCCTTGGTTCTATTTAAATATTTATCCAAACGCACTGACTTAAAAACCAGTGCGTTTTTTATTGCCGCAACTTACTTTCGGCCCACTGATAGACAACCTTGCCAAGCTGGATCGCAGCTTCGACATCTTTCTTTTCGATAATTTCATCACCTTCAGTATAGCGTTTGACCGTGGCAAACAAAGTCAGCTCATTAATAGCTTCAGGAAATCTTTTTTGATCTACTTCTGCCAGCTCTGAAATTAATAACTCAAGGCTGTGAGTTAATGGTAATTAACCATTAAAACTTCCAGTTCGGGTATACTTCGATCATGGTTTCAGAGACAGCTTGATCAAATAACGACTGTGGATGTTTAAACTGTGCTTCTGTTTGAAAAACTAAATCAGTTTCAAAATGCAGTTTCGTTTTCGTAGCAAAAAACTTTCTTCTAATTTCTTTTATGTCTGCTACATTCGGAAATAAAAACAAGATATCCAAGTCTGAATCTTCGGTCGAAGTTTTGTTAGCAACTGAACCAAACACATAGGCTTTAAAGTCTGGTGTTACGCGCGCTAGATCATTAACAAGAATTTTAATGTACTCGAAGTACTCGCTGGGTTGCGTAGGGTTATTCGTGCGAAGTAGGGTTTCAGAAAAGCTCATACTGAATATCGTATACGCTTGCCTGACTTTAGACAAAAAAAATCCCGAGTTTTAAGACTCAGGATTTAAGATTCAGAATTTAAATGGTGCCCCTTGCTAAACGCTTATCGAACTGCGATTCTTGAGATATGTGCGTAAAATTGAGCTGAGTGCTTAATGCTGATTTTTCAGACAGACCTAACTGGACAAACTCGAACTGAACTACAAGTCGCCGCCAATCTATCCACTAAAAGGCTTAAAAACATTGGATTTTTTTAGGACGGTTTTAGATTGCTCTCTAAAATATCGGATGATATTTCAATGCTAATGATTTCATTAGCAACAATTCTATTTTTAGCAACAACTTCGTTTTCTAATGCTTCATCACCACTTATGATCGAGGGTAACAATTTTAGTATAGCTGAGACACAGAATATTGAATTTGTGCCTTTACTAAAAATTGATCCATCTCTGTTTAACGATCCACAAATGCCGCAGTATTTAAATTTGAGAAAATACCAGTCAATTGTAAAAAGTCAGGGCGTTCGTGGCGCTTGCACATTCTTTGCTTTTACAAGCTTAGTTGAAAGCATACTTTTGAAAAAGACACACAAAGAGTGGGATTTGTCAGAAGAGTATTTGGCTTGGGCAAGCAAAGTACAAAAAAAGCTGCGAGTTTTAGATGAAGGATCTTCAGTCGCTGTTAATGCTATAACTTTCCAAGATTTTGGTTTTATGCTGGAACATGATATGCCCTACCAAACAAGTTGGTTTGAAAAAGGGTATCCATGTGAAGGCCAGCAAAAAGCTGAAGCTGATCCAATTTGCTTTTCACATGAAGGTCCGAATAAATCAAAACCAATTTATACAGAAAAACACATAGTCTTCGAAGCTGTAGACTCAAGAAGTATTGATTTGGTTCAAGCATTAGTATTACGCAAAACTCCTATAACAGTTTCTTTAATTGGACATGAGGAAATGTGGGATCAATCAAAAAAAACTGGAGATTTTTTTCTCAACCCAAAACATAAAAAAGAATGTCAGTTAAATCGAAAACTTTGCAGTGGTCATGCTGTACTTGCAATAGGATATGATCTTAAAAAGAGAGTTGTTTTAATTAAAAATAGTTGGGGTGAAGAATGGGGAAGCAATGGCTATGGCACAATTCCTTTCGATTATTTAGATCAAATGTCTTCACGTAAATTTTTAACTGGTTATATATTGGAATAAAACGTCCATCGACGCGCTCTGACGACGGTCAACATCCGGCTTAAGAGTCAAAAAAAAAGCTCTTCAAATAGCTTGAAGAGCTTTTACAAACTACCAAGGGAAAGTATCCGCTCCCAGAGTGTCTATTGAAATTTCACTGACCATGATTTTAAACTTCCGGTATCGTGCTTTGCTAAATCTTGCACCACTAACTTGTATGTTCCAACATTAGCGACACTTCCTAAAGCCGCAGTTGCATCGTAAGTTTTTACGATATTATCTGCACCGCCGCCAGAGCGAGAATGTAAAGTCACAGATTTGCCATCGCTCGCTACAACTTTTATAACCAGATCGCCAATATAAGTATGAGTAAGATTAACACTGATTAACACCTTTCTTGCACCTGGTGCTGAAGTTACTTTTAGTGAACTCGAAACGCCTGCTGTATTGTTATCAGGAACTGCAACAACTTGTGCCGACGAAAAAGTTTCACTGTTGGCAACCGGAGGCGTCGATGACACGGGTGGAGCATTCGTTTGTGGAATGTACTGACGTAACACGGAAATACGCGTTACATCTTCGCCGCGGCACGAATCATCAGTACAAACTTTTGAAACGTTACAGCCACCTTGTGAAACGAAATCTTCTTCGCCGCGAACTAAGATTCCTTCGATTTCACTGGTCAAGGCATTAAAGACCGCAGAGCCCGAGTTACCACCATAAGTATCCAGGTTAGTCACTAAGTGTGAGCTATTAGCCGTTGAACGCACTTTTCCGCCCGTTGTGATTTTAGTCGGTAATCCCGCCGGATGACCGATCACTAATAGTGGGTCGCCCACCGAAGCTTCGCCGCTACGACGAATTTTTAAAACCGCGTGATTATTAACTGCGCGATCAAGTTTGATCACCGCATAATCTTCACCCGTATTTTGTAAAACACGATGAACGATTTCACGACAACGATACACTTCATTTGAACTAACCAGGGTTGGTAAGACTCCGGCAGATTTAACAGTATAACCAAAGACAAAACTTGTACCTACGCAATCAGATTGACTGGTAATACAATGTCCTGCGGTGATAACGGTGTCAGGCCCAACAAGTGCGCCCGAACAAAAAGCAGAGGTATTTTGTTCACGAAACTTTTCGCTAGAACATAATTGATAACTTTGGGCGAAGCTTTTACCCGCAATCAAGGTACTTGCACCTTGCTCAGATAAGTCGCCATTTTTGATTAAAGCCACCGTAGAATCGGATAAAAGCTTTAACGCATCATTAGATTGGTAAACATCAAGGCGGCCATCGCTGCCATAAATGACGTTTTGGCTGAGTTCAGTCTTTATATTGTTTTCGGGTGATCCCGTAAAAGCTTCTTTGGCGCAGCCTGCAGTTAAAAGTGAACTACAGAGAAGCGTGCTTAAAAAATTCCATTTTTTCATCATGCTTTAAACCCCTCCATTGGGTCCAGACTTTGCTTAGACTGGCATTTGTGTAAAAAAGGTTAAACAAACTTAAAAATATTACATGACAACGGCTGCCTACGTTTTAAGATAATCATTATAAAGAGGGAATTTTATGAAATGGATGTCTTTTGCGATAACTTCGTTACTAGCAGTAAATGTAATGGCTCAATATAAGGGGCATGGATCTGAATCAGTAAGTAGCGAAACTCTAAAAAAATACGCACCACCAAGCCTAAATCCGGTGATGACAAATAAGCTTAAAAAAATGTTCGATGTCACAGCGCCTGGCATGGGAATGTTATCGCCCGATAAAAAGACGTTATTTTTTAGCTGGAGAGTCACGGGTATTAGCCATATCTGGAAAATCGATGGCCCGCAGAAATTTCCGGTGCAGTTAACTTCAGGATCAGATGCGGTGACTTTAAGTGAAATCGCCCCGAACGGTAAATTTTTAATTATTTCTAAAGACAGTAACGGCGAAGAAAACCCTGGAATATTCAAATTAGATTTAGCCACAGGTCAAATCACAGAGCTGTATCGTAAATCTAAAGTGCAAACGCGCTTTGATTTTATCACTAAAGATTCGAACACTATTTATTTTACGGCAAACGACACAAAACCTGATTCGTACAATATTTATAAAATGGATCTTAAAAGCGGCGAAAAAACTTTAATTTACGAAGGTAGTGGTTACTGGGGTATTGCCGATCAAAAAGATGATGGTAAAGAACTTTTATTTTACAAAGCGACCGGTTCAAAAACTTCTGAGTACTACACTTTTGATCAGGCCACGAAAAAACTTGAGCCTGTCATCGGTGTTGATGAAAAAGGCGAATTTGAAGTTTCATTTGGAGCCAGAAAAGGTGAATACCTGGTTCAGACGCCAAAAGAAGAATTTAAAAAATTATATCTTTTTGTTCCGGGCAAATCAAAAGAGCTAAAACCTTTAACCGACAAAAATTTAAAATTTGATGTAGCGGGTTTTTCAATTGATGAAAAAAGAACTCGCATTGTTTATAACGTAAATCGTGATGGTTACACCGAATTGTATGCCATGGATGCAAAAACGTTTAAACCGATCTCGTTACCTAAATTTAAAAATGCAGATCACGTATTTGCAGGTAAAACGACTCGTGATAGTTCGACCACTATGCTGGGTGTGATCTCGGCACAGTCGCCGCGCGTAAGTTATTCTTACAACTGGGTGTCAAAACAGATGACTCAATGGGTTTTACCATCGGCTCCAGAAGTGGATTTAAAATCTTTCGCAGTTGCCGAACTTATGAGTTATGAAACTCGTGACGGTGTTAAAATTCCGATGTTTGTGCGTTTTCCAAAGGGCTGTAAAGAAAAAACTTGTCCGATAGTAGTGCATTTTCACGGTGGCCCTGAAGGTCAATCTGAAGCCGGTTTTAGCCCAATGGCGCAAGCGTTTGTTGAGGAAGGTTTTATCTTTGCTGAACCAAATGTGCGCGGAAGTGACGGTTACGGTAAAACATGGATCGATATGGACAACGGACCAAAACGTGAAGCTGTGATCACTGACATCGAAGATGCTTCGATTTGGATGAAAAAGAATTGGGCACGTAACGGCGTTACACCAAAAATTGGCGTGATGGGCTGGAGTTATGGTGGTTATTCAACTTTAATGGCTATGAGCCGCTTTGCCGGAGCTTACAACACGGGTGTAGCACTGGTTGGTATGAGTGATTTAGTTTCATTTTTAAATAACACGGCTCCGTACCGTCGTATTTTACGAATCACTGAATACGGTGATCCAGTTACAGATAAAGAAGCTTTAATTAAACTTTCACCGATCACGTACGTGGATCAAGTCAGAGACCCTTTGATGATCATTCAAGGCGCTAATGACCCGCGTGTACCAGCAGGTGAGGCGATTCAAATTCAAGAGACTTTGCAAAAGAAAAAAATTGCATCGCAATTAATTATTTTTGCTGATGAAGGCCATGGATCTAGCAAGAAAGAAAATCAAGTTTTAGAAATCGGACATATGATTGAGTTCTTTAAAAAGAACTTAAATTAGTTTTTCGATTTGTAAGATTAGAAATTTTTGAATTGAAATGTTTAAAACAAAAAAAGCCGCTTTAAGTAAGCGGCTTTTTTTTACTCGGGGTTTTGGATTACATTGTAATCTGAAACCCCGAGTGAATGAATTGCGTTAAATTATTGTGGTTTGTTCTGGTTTTGTTCGTAGACCCGACAAAGATCAGCATTAGCTTTAAAGAACTTTTCTTGTTCTTCGAGTTCTTTTCGCGTAACCGTAAACTGCGACTTATCACAGCTTGATTCATCAACTAGTTTGCGAATCGCTTTCATCTCTTCAGGAACTAAACTTAATCCCCAGAAAGATTTAATTGTTAACCAATCTTTTAAATACTCACAGTGATTGGCTTGATTGCTTGGCATATAGTCTTCTGGAGTTTTTGCACTTTTTTCGTTATTTTCTTCTCCGCTGACGGCCACTAAATGGTTTCTATAACCTAAGTAGTTTCCGTACAAACAACGTTCTTTAAAAGTCCATTTGTGTCCGCCAGAAATATAAGCTTCTTTTAGTGGAACCATGTGATCGATTTGAATTTCGGCTTGGGCATCAGTCATGGTGTTTCCAGAATATGGATCAACCCATTCGCCAGATTCGATAGAACATTTATTAGATTCTTTAAGCTTTATAGTGCCGATGTTTTCGCGCACTAAAACTTTATTGCGTGTATTAAAACAATCGCCACTTTTTTTGTTTTTTACCCAGCCACCAAAATGATGAATACGCTCGTAAGCTTCAACTGTAACTTTTGGATTTTCACGGTATTCAAAATGAAGCAATGACAACGCTTCATTTTTTTGTGCGATTAAATTATCTAATAAAAACATATTAAGAGACGATACGATCGAGATAACTTTATCTGCAGCTTGATGTATTTTAATGTAATAGACATTATTTCTTGGCGTATAAAGCTCTTTGGCTTTAGTCGGAACTTCAGTCGGTGCAGGCCCAACTTGAATGGTTGTCATTCCGATTAGACCTGAATTATCGACCTGAGCGTAAGTCATTTGGCTTATTAGTGACATGGTCACGAGCAAGCTAACTAGAGTAAACTTTTTCATGGATCCCCCTAGGCGCTGAACCGCGCCTTAGTCCAGTTGTCTTTAACTGAAACTTGGGCAAAAATATCAAAGGTGGGGAGAAATATCTAACTTAACAGCTTATTTCTTTCTGAACTAAACATAACCACGGAGAATCCATGAAAAAAATCCTAGCTACGTCAATTTTATTTACACTTTTTGTCACTGCTCAAGGTTGCGGCCACATGTCTGGCGGCCACAAACACGATCACGGTGGAGCCGCTTGTGCGTGTGAAAAATCAGGTGCAGCTTGTAAATGCGGTGGCCACGATACAGCTAAAAAAGATGAGAAAAAAGCTGCTGGTTGTGCTGAGTGCTCTAAAGGTTCTTAATTCTTAAGAGATCATTTTATGTTTTAATAAAGACCCTGAAAGCTGCTACTTTCGGGGTTTTTTACGTTCAAAATCTAGAGTAAACACCCTAGTGATTATCAAATGAGACTAAAATTTCATAGTAAATTCAGTAGTTTATAATAAAATCAAACGATTGATTAAATTTTTACTGCTTTTTAACCGATGATACGTTAGCTTATTAAGTATCGAGGTTTATATGTCTGCAAAGCCAAACGTAAAGCTAAATTCAAAACAAGATGCGAAGAAATGTATTTTGCAAGCTGCAGCTAAGTTATTTTCTAGATGCGGTTTAGACAAAACATCGACTCGCGATATTTCAAAAGATTCACATGCTAATATTTCTTTAATCTCTTATCACTTCGGCGGTAAAGAAGGTTTATATCGTGAAGTGATTCGTGAGTTCGCTGAAAAAGTGCGTGATCAAGTTACGCCCATCATTAAAGAATTCAAAGAAAAACCAATGAGCAAAGAATTATTCGTGGGCGAAGTTAAAACCATGGTGAATAACATCGTAGAAATGCGCTATGCCCATCCAGAAATTTCTATTATCCTGTCGCGCGAAAAAATTGAGGGTATGCCTTTATCGCGTGATGTGCACGAAGAAATTTTTTATCCATTAATTAAAAATTTCTACGCAATGGTTATCGCAGCTCAAGAAAAAAACATTGTAAGACCGAGCATTAATCCGGCCGTGTTTTTTATTATGCTCTCTGAAGGAGTCATGGGTTTTTATGAGATGATGGATTGCAACACGTCGTTACGAGAAGATTGTGAAGCTTTAATCCAAGACCGTGAAGCATTTAAAAATCAAGTTGTAGATATATTTTTAACAGGAGTTCTAGTGTGAGAGCAGCAACATTCAAACAACAATGTAAATTTTTAGCCATTGTTATAACCGCAACCCTCGCTTTGTTCATTCAAGATGCGCAAGCCATTTCGATTGATCAGTACATCGGATTAGCTAAAGAAAAAAATCCGCTTTTGAAATCTTATCAATACAGTCTTGAGTCGGCAGACCTTAAAACTAAGGCTGCTGAAATAGATTTAGCTCCGGTGTTAACTTTTGGGTATGTGAGTACCAATGATAATTCACGTCCAAGCCAGTTAGGAACTGATCGTGAAGCTGAAGTTTACAACTTAGGAATAGCGAAAAAGTTTTTTACTGGAACCCTAGTTAAGCTTGATGCACAAACTGGTGAATTTCATAATACGGGTGTGTTGATTCCGGGTTTTGACCAGTATAGCACGGGGAGTGTTGGTGTTACGATTCAGCAATCTTTATGGAAAGATTCTTTCGGGCATGGAACGCGCACGAAAATTTCGCGCTTAGAAAAATTAGCCCAAGTTCAAAAACTTGCAAATGAATTACAATCTCGTTTAGCTTTATACGATGTTGAATCTAGTTATTGGGATTACTCTTTAGCTCAAGAAGATTACCGTCTTAAAAAAGCAAATCTTGAAAGAGCTCAAAAAATTGATAAATGGACAGCCAACCGCGTAGGTAACGGGATTTCTGATCGCGCTGATTTAATGAATGCAAAAGCTTTAATGGCTCTTCGTGAAGCCCAATTTATTGCGGCTGAAGAAGAATTGAAATCTCAGGAAGCTAAACTTCGCGATAATTTACAACTTGCAGATAACGAACCCACTCCGCAAATTAACGGAGATCTTGGAACAGCTCGCCCGTACTTGATTAATCTTATTAAAATGAAAAATGTTGAAAAAATTGAAGCTCGTATGGCCTCGTTAGAAGCTGAAGCCAGATCTTTGATTGCTGATGAAACTGTGGATGGCTTACGTCCGGATTTATCAGTGTTCGGTAACTATACGACAACTTCTTACGACCGTGATCACAATCAAGCGGTGAGCGATATGACTAAAGATGATTATCCAAAAAACTCAGTTGGCGTAAATTTCACTTGGATTTTTGAAAGCGGAGCAAAATCAGCAACTCGTGATGCTGCAAGAAAAGATGCTTTAGCCTCAAAACTTAAAGCAGATAAAAAGCGCAGTGAAGGTAAAGTAGCCTGGACTGATTTAGTTCGTAAGTACGATGTTCTTAAATCATCAGTATCAACATTAGAAAAAGTGGCTAACTATCAACGTGAGCGCGCTAAAGCCGAACAAGATAAGCTTTCAAAAGGCCGCACAGTGACTGCGAATGTGGTGTTAGCTGAAACCGACGCAGCCGAAGCAGAAATTAATTTATTAAGAACAAGATCAAGTCTGAGAAAACTTGAAGCTTCCAGTTTATTTTTTATCGACACGGTAAGTGCGGAGTAGGTTATGAATTTAGCAGAATTATCGATTAAACGTCCGATTTTTATTTCTTGTTTAGTTATTTTAATGATTGTCTTGGGGCTGATGTCCTACAAGAAAATGCCTGTGGATCAATTTCCGGATGTAACATTCCCCGTTGTAGCCGTGCAAGTGATGTATCCAGGGGCTTCTCCTGTGGACGTCGAGCGCCAGATTTCTAAGCCGATCGAAGATGAAGTGTCGTCGCTGCCAGGGGTTGAAACTGTATCTTCGTTCAACTATGACTCTTTAGGATCAATCATCATCAAATTTAAACTTGGTGTTGATATCAAAGAATCTGAGCAACAAGTCAGAAATCGTATTTCTAATATCCGCAACAAACTTCCTGACGATGCCGAAGAGCCAATTATTCGCCGTTTCGATCCCGCCGATCAGGCGATCGTGATGATTGCCGTAAACTCAGAATTAGATCCTGCCACTTTATATGATATCGCCAATGAACAGATTAAACCCCTTTTTGAGCGGCTTCCGGATGTAGGTTTAGTCAGTATCGTCGGTGGCCGTAAAAAAGAAATTCAAATCTTAGTTGATAAAGATAAACTTCAAGATCGTCAACTTTCAATGGTTCAAATCGCGAAGCGTATCGAAGACACTTCAAAAGATATTCCGATCGGTAAGTACGAAACAGCTAAAAATGAAACGGTCTATCGTACTGTGGGTGAATTTGGAAGTTTAGACGAAATTCGCAACGTGGCAGTTAACTTTGTCGGTTCAGATCGGCCCGTGAAGTTATCAGAAGTTGCTGAAGTGAAAGAAAGCCTAGCAAAAGCTCTACGTTTTTCGTCGATCGATGGTAAGAATGCATTATTCTTGCAGGTTTACAAGCAGTCTGGCGCAAATACTGTGGCTGTTGCTGATCGTGTGAAAGAACAAGTAGAACTAGTTAATGCCTTCTTAAAAGAAAAAAATATTAGTGCTGAAGCTAAAATGGTTCGTGATGGATCAGTTCCGATTCGCCTGAATGTGGCTGACGTTAAAGAAACCATCTTTATCGGTATTGCACTTTGTATTTTAGTGGTGTTTTTCTTTTTAGGTTCGGCA
The DNA here is from genome assembly GCA_040386015.1 of Bdellovibrionota bacterium. Lineage (GTDB taxonomy): Bacteria > Bdellovibrionota > Bdellovibrionia > Bdellovibrionales > Bdellovibrionaceae > Pseudobdellovibrio. Next base: position 404,146 of record JAZKGG010000001.1, read on the forward strand.
AAATCAACTTTTATTACTGGTCTTGCGCTACCGAATTCACTATTAGGTGGTTTCATCTTAATGTACGCGATGGGTTTTTCGTTAAACATCATGACACTCATTGCTTTATCACTGGCGGTGGGGCTACTCATCGATGATGCTATCGTTGTGCGTGAAAATATTTTTCGTCACTTAGAAATGGGTAAAGATCCAAAAACGGCAGCCATTGAAGGAACAAAAGAAGTGGCCTTAGCGGTTGTCGCTACGACGTTAGTAGTTATCGCCGTGTTTGGTCCAATTGCGTTTGTACCCGGAATCATCGGACAATTTTTCAAGCAGTTCGGGTTAACCGTCGTATTCACGATGATCATATCACTATTTGATGCATTCACCGTTGCCCCGATGCTTTCGGCTTACATGGTAACTAAAAAAGACCATGAAAAGAAAAAAGATAACATTATTAATAGAATGCTTGCGGCTTTTGATCGCTTTCAAACAAAACTTGAAGATGTCTACGAGGCAGCACTTAAGTGGACACTTGGGCATCGTAAAACTGTTTTATCCAGTGCTCTAGTTTTTTTCTTGGTCGCAACAATCGGTGGCGGAGCGGTTGTTAAAAAAACCTTCTTGCCTCCGGCAGACACGGGTGAGTTTACGGTTTCTATCGAAGCTCCAGTGGGAACATCACTGGCAGGAACTTTAGAATTCGCGAAAAAAATGGAAGCTGAAGTTAAAGCTCTTCCGCAAGTGAGAGTCGTGGCTTTAACAGTGGGTTCAATGTCTTTTGAATCTAACAAAGCTGATTTCTACGTAGCTTTAAAGCCTGCAAAAGAACGCAAAGGTTTTACAACAACTGACGTTAAAGAAATGGTTAGAAAAATTACTGAACCTTACCAAAAAGAAGCGATTATTGCCGTAGGTGACTACGATATCGGCGGCGGTGGACAAAAACCTCTTAATCTATATGTCGTTGGAGATAACTTAGAAGAGCTTTCTAAATACACTCTTGAATTGCAAAAGAAAATTCAAGCGATTCCGGGCCTAGTTGACGTAGATACGAATTTTCGCGGTGGTAAGCCAGAATTTCATGTGGTGTTTAACCGTGAACGATCAGAGGCTTTAGGTATTTCAACAGTGACTGCTGGTGCAGAGCTTCGTTACCGCACTGAGGGAGCGCTTCCTGCAGTTTACCGTCAAAACGGAATTGAATACGATGTACGTATGAAGTTTCCAGATTCAGAAATGAATTTAAAACAAGAATTTAATACTACGTTTGTTCCGAATTCGAATTTTAATATGATCCCACTTAATCGTGTGGCTAAAGCTGAAGAGGCTTCAGGGTATTCACAAATCAATCGTCAAAACAAAGGGCGATTCATTGCAATTACTGCAAACCTTGGCCCTGGCGGTCAGTTAGGTACAATCACGACTGAAATCGAAAGAATGTTAGCCACTGAAATGAAACCACCGTTAGGTATTACTTATAAGTTCGAAGGGCAGGCGCAAGACTTTAAAGATCTTATTGGTAATATGTTGATGGCCATGGGTTTAGGGGTTTTATTTATTTACCTGGTATTAGCTTCATTGTACGAAAGTTTCGTGACTCCATTTACGATCTTGTTGGCATTACCATTAGGTATTTCAGGAGCCTTTGTAGGTCTAGTTGTTTTTGGTTTATCAATCGACATTTTCTCAATCATTGGCCTCATACTTTTAATGGGTGTTGTGGCGAAGAACTCGATTCTACTTGTGGATTATACAAAGCACTTGATGGATGAGGGCCTAGAGATGAATAAGGCCATAGTTAGAGCTTCGCGCACGCGTTTACGTCCGATTGTTATGACATCATTAGCGTTAATTGCTGGTATGATTCCGATTGCCATCGGGGTGACTGAGTTAGGAACTCAACGTCAATCAATGGGTGTGGCCATTATCAGCGGTATTTTATCTTCGACATTATTAACATTAATCGTTGTACCTGCAGCATTTGGTTACATCGAGGGCTTTCGTAATTGGTCAACACGACTTGTTCGTAAAGTTCAAGGCGATCCAGTGCTTACTCATGATATGGTTTACGCAAGCAATGGTAAAGACCATTCACAAACTGTAGACGCCTCTAAATAACCTTAGCGACTGGATTTTATTATTAAATAAAGTCCAGTCGTCATTTTCAGCGATCATCTTCCAAATCTCTTCTATTTCATCAATCAACATGGTCTGTGGTTTTTCACTTTTAAAATAAGCGTGCTGATTTATTTTTTCGTCGATCACTAGGGCTGATGCAATCATTTTTTTTAAGAGTTGCGCTGACGTCATATCCTTAATACTTGCCGGTAAGTCTTTATCAACATGACTTGAATGAAAGGCAAAAAAAGCTTCTTCAAATTTAATTGTCTTATCAGTTACAGTTTGAAAAAATAATGAAATCGCTTCAGTGGTGGTTTCGTCATCCATAAAGCGAACATTTAATTTATTTTGAAAAGCCGCATACATGTAATCATTAAATTGATTCTGAAAGTTTTCTAAAACCAATTGCCCTGGAACTTCAGGATAGGCTTTCATTATACAATGAGTGAGTTGCGCGAAATTCCATAAAAAGTTATTCGGCTGTTCTGAATAATTGTAAAGCCCAGCTTGGTCAAAATAGGCTGCGGTAAACTGGGGGTCGTACTCAGGCAGAAATCGGTACGGCCCATAATCAAATAATTCTCCAGAGATATTGATATTGTCTGAATTTAAAACTCCGTGAACAAAACCTGCCATCATCACTTGCGCTGCCAGATGAGCTAGGCGATCACCTACGCCCTGTAAAAAGCGGGTAGCCACCTCAAGATCATTACTCCAATCCAGATTTTTGACACCCTGCTGGTAATAATTTTTTAAAACGTACTTCGTTAATTTTTTAATATTTTCAGTTTCATTCAAAAACAAAAGCCGCTGAAATGTGCCGATGCGAATATGACCTAAACTATAACGAGTTAAAACTGCCGAACGAGTTGGGCTTGGTTCATCACCACGAACTAAACTTTCGCCAGTTTCAAAGATGCAGGCCGTTTTGCTCGTAGTCACCCCGTAGGATTCTAATGTTTCTGTGGCCAAAGCTTCGCGAACAGCGCCTTTTAAAGTTAGTCGTCCATCACCACTGCGTGAAAACGGTGTGGTGCCTGAACCTTTTGTGCCTAAGTCATACCACTGATTGTTTTGTAAAACCTGAGCATATAAAAAACCACGGCCATCGCCGAGATCAGGATTGTAATGACGAAACTGGTGTCCGTGATAGCGAAGAGCTAAGGGTTTTAATATGTTGTTGTTTAGTGAATGAAAATGCCAAAGATGATCAATAGTGAAATCCGGAATCGTTTGCAAATTAAGATGGGGATTAAAATAGCGTAATTTTTTTTCAGGAAAAGTTGCAGGAGCGACTTCGTCGTAAAAATCATTGCCTAAAGAGTAGATGGGGATTGTTTGATTAGTTGTCATTGCGGTCTTGTGTTACACCCCTAAAATGATATTGAAAACCAAATGAAAATAGCTATGATATAATCTATTAACTTAAAAACTTCGCGAGGTTTTATCATATGAATAGAAGATCATTTTTTCAATCTGTGGGAGCTTTCATCGGAGCTGCTGCATTATTACCTATTGTTGCGCGTGCAGAAGGTCGTCGTGGTGGTGGAACTGCTGCCTCAACGGGTCCGCAACTTGTAGATCCTAAAGATCGCCAAGCTCAATCAGTAAACTATGTTGAAACCAACACGGCATTAAAAGACAAAACTTTAATGAATGCCCGAGGTGGTGTGCAGTTTAAAGACCAAAAGTGCAAGAACTGTGCATTTTATGATGGTGGAAAAGAAGTGACTACTGCTGGTAAAAAAGCAGGCCCATGTCAGATGCCATTTGCGGGCGGTAAAATGGTTACTGCCGACGGGTGGTGTAGTTCTTGGGCAAAAAAAGCTTAAATAGAGCTGGCTTTCGTCGCAAATATTTTATTAAATAAATGGGTGTTTTAAAAAAAACATCCATTTATGTTTTAACCAAGGGGAATCACCAATGAAAAAAGCAATCGCAATCGTACTAAGTGCTGCATTATTTGCATCATGCTCATCAACAACAATGATCAGAACAACTGACTCACAAGCTAAAATCTATATCGATGGCGAGCTTAAAGGAACAGGCGTAGCAACTCACACTGATACTAAAATCGTGGGTTCTACAAATTCTGTTCGTATCGAAAAACCAGGTTGTGAACCAGCTTACTACACATTCTCTCGTAGCGAAGAATTCGACGCTGGCGCATGTGCTGGTGGTGTGTTTTTATTAGTTCCATTCTTATGGATCCAAAAATACAAAGCTGAAAGAACATACGAATACAACTGTGTTTCTAAGTCTCAAAAGAAATAGTTTATATCTATCTCTTGCATTAGCTGGTTGTGTAAACTTACCGTCAGCTAATGTCAGTTCTATTGATTCAACTTATAAATTAAAAAAACTTAGTCGCGTTATTAAAGAGTCCGAAAGTGCCACAGTCAGTGTGTACCAAAAGATTTTACGGCCTAGTTTATTCTCTCGCTGCGATTACTTTCCAAGTGATAGCGTTTATTCGCAAAATCTAGCAAAACGCTGTGGCACGGTGCCTTCTTTATTTAAAACATATGATCGTTTTTTGCGTGAGCCTGATGCTGGTCATTTAGGATTACCTATGGTAATTAATAACCATGGAATTAGCTTTGTCGACCTACCGCCAGAAAATTGTGAATTTTAAATTAATCAGTATTTTGCTGATCGGGTTCTTTACACAAAGCCTTTTAGCGAACACTCCGAAAAATCTATTTTGTAAATCTTCAAGCTTAGCCTTAGACAGCGGCCGTGAACTTTACGCACGCAAACAGTATCTGTTAAGTTTGCAAGAATTCTCTATGGCACAGAAATTTGATTGTGCTGAAAATCTTGAAGCCGCCCAGTGGGGTTATTTGTTGGCTGCGACAGAGCTTGGTGAACGTGATGAGATGTTTTATCTTTCGCACAAAGTTTATCCGCAGAAATTTTCATTGAGCAATCAACAAAAACTTAAGCTGTATCAGAGTTATTATTTTCCAAAAGCAGATGGCACAACTGAAGCCAGACGTGTCGAGGCTTATAATGAGTGGAAAGAAACTTTACCGCAAAAAAAATCTCCGGCCTTAGCAGGAACAATGAGTGCCTTTTTACCAGGAGCAGGGCAAGCGTATACAGGATCTTGGCAATCTGGAGCGATGGCTTTTGTCATCAACGCCTTATTTTTATCAGCCACTTTAGAGCTTGCAGATCATGATTTACATGCGGCATCGCTTGCCAGTGGCGTAGTGTTTTCGATCACCTATTTAGGAAATATCTTAAATGCCGCAGAGAGTGCGCGAATCTATAATCAAAACCTCAATGCTCCGAGTGTTGAAGCTGAAAAAGCCAAACGTTTTCCGGAGCTGATGTTATGATGAAACTGGGATTAATTTTTCTTCCATTACTGTTTGTAGGATGTTCAAAAGTAGGGGTGGGGTATAGCCTAGGTACAAGTCAAATTAAGAGCCGTGTGGATGATGCTTTTGAGTTTTCACCGCGTTCAAAAAATAAAGAAGTCGATCAGTTTTTATCAGCTGAGTTCGCTAAAAATAAAAAAATATTTTTTGTAAAACTAAAAGAGCAATTACAAAAAGTTGAAGCCTTAACTTTGAAAGAACAGATTTCAACAGCTGAAGGCAATGTTTTTCATAAAGATGTTGTTAGCTTTCAAAAAGAGATGATTCTGCTGTTTAAACCAAGTTTTGATAAAGTGATTCACGAAGTCAGTGATGCCGAAATCAAAGTTTTTAAAGAGTACACCGATGAGCAGATCAGCGAAAAAGAAGAAGAAGCGGCAGATAAGAAATCCTTTAAAAAGAAGAAGTTAGCTAATTTTGAACGAATCGCAGAGTTTTTTCTCGATGATTTGTCTAAAGATCAAGAAAAGCTGATGGAAAATTTTTTCGATGAACATTTAAACTTTTACACTGAACAAATTCAGATGCGTAAAATATTTAATGCGGATCTAATCAAACTTTACCCGCAAAAAGACAAAATGCTTGATTTGAGTCTAGCATATTATTCGGGTGACAACAGCATTCGCACAGACACCTATAAAAAGCAGCGTGAAATTTTTGAAAATGATTTTAAAAATTTTATTCTAGAAATTTGGAAGATTCGCTCACCAGAACAGAAGGCGTATTTTCAAAAACGACTTAAAGATATTCTTCATGAAGTCGATAAAATCTTAACCCAATAAACTATTGTGCATAAGGATCGTCTATTTAATAAGGGTTACTAGTCATTTCTTAAGATAATGAGTTAAGAGCAAAAATAGTTTATGAGATGTAGTTTCGATTATATTTTCTGGCGCACTCGCATTTTTGTAAAAACTCGGAACATGAATAAAACCATAGGGAATATTTTGCGATTTTAAAGTGAAACTCAAATCATAAGCGGTTTGATCACATATCCAACCACCTGCATGATCAGATAATCTAATAAATTCATCATTTCCATATTCCTTAGAAAGAGATTGAATCAATTCATCAAACGGAATCGTAGCATAGGATACTTCTGGTGAACTGATAGAAGGTCGATATGTGGTTTCTAAACTAATTTTATGACGTGAAACTCCTAGCGATATTACGGCATCAGGTTTTGTAGCTAAATTATTTAAGCAATCGCGAGCTACATTTGAAGCTTTAAAATCAGTAGGAATCATACATATGTATGATTCAATTCCGATCTCGTTCAACTTCTGAGAAAGCCTACGAGCAATAGGACCAGAAGCATTCTCTACCTGTGTATTCTTCAACTTAATAAAGGCTGTAATCGCAACTAGTGGGCGATTGAGTTCGCGTGAGTAACTAAATGAGCTTCCCATCAGCACGAAAAGCAGAATTAAAATTGTTTGTGCGTGTGGGAAGTATTTCATATATTTATGATTTTGCGAATATCATGCCAATTTTAAAGTCAGGTGCGAGACAAATAGAGTGTATTTGATCCGCGCAAGTGACTTAAAAAGAAATGGTTTCAATCCAAATTTGCTTGCAGGATTTGATTTCTGTTACCCTTATCGGAGTTCTGGAAGTTTAATTCGTCCAGAGGGACATCCCCGCAAAATTCGGCACTTAAGCTGTCTAGAAATTCGACAGCAACGCGAAAAGGTGTGGGTTTATTTTGAAGTTCTGAATTTAGTAAAAACTAGAAGCGAGTTCTGAAAAATTGTGAATAATGATCGCCTGTTAGATAGGTGATTTACGGCCTACTTGTATCCCTTGAGCTCAATCAAATAACCTGTCGGACATTTCAAGTACATTTTTTTGCGTTCTAAGTCGGTTCCGAAGTCCCACACCTCTGGTTCCATAGAAACATACTGGCGACCATTTTTAAGAATATCTTTTGACATGATATCAAACTCATCGAGACTAAGATTCAACCCGAAATGGAAATCTGGAAGATGCGGAATTATATTCTCATTTTGCTTCAAAGTAATTTGGCTACCAAATAAATCAATATTAACATAGCCAGATGGGTCTCGATGTCGCACCTTCGCTCTTAGAATCTGAGTAAAAAAATCAACTGATTCGTCTATCGACTTAACTCCGATAGAAAGATGAAAATTTGTAGTCACTAGCGACTCTCCTTCAGAGTTACGCGAAACGCGTCCTCATTTATTGCGTAAAGAGTATAAGGTTTTCCTTTGTTCATTTGAAATTTGACCAATTTTGCACCTATTTTTTCGATAGCGCGTCTTGATCGGAAGTTGCTTTCTCCGATATCAAAGAAGACCTCGCTGACGGACCTGAATGCATGTTCTAACATCAGGGTTTTCAGCTCTCGATTGAATTTTCCTCCCCAATACGAACGCGCAAGAAATGTATAACCTATCGACAGTCTATTCTCTTGAACATCATAGTATCGAGAAGACCCAATTATTGTATTCGTTTTCCGATCCAAGACAATCAGCGCAACTTTAGATTCTATGGCCTGATCAAAAAACTCTGTAAATGAGCTTCTTTCGTAACGAGGAAAAGGATGTTGATCCCAAATCTGTGGATCAGAAGCGATATTATAAAGCTCTTCAAAATCGTTCAAAATGATCGGACGAAGTATTAATAAGTTGCTGCTTAGAGATTGCGGCAGAGCGAAATTCATAAAACTAATATCACCTCTTCGTGAAAATCGGTCAATAACCCAATCTTATTCGTTCAGCCTGTGTTCAATATAGCTTAGATTGAGCGCGTTCTGTCACCAGTGAGCGCCGATGCACATTTAGTCTACGCTATTGTGAATAAGGATCGTCTATTTAATAAGGCATCGTTCACAAAGAAAAGTCTTGTTTAAAATATATAAAATGGCAGTTTTGGCCTTCTGTTTCTCAATCTGGAGGTAATTTTATGATCAAAACTGTTACTCAAAATCATGGGCTCGGATGTGGTGTTGCATGTGTTGCGGCTGTTCTTGGTGTTAGTTACACAAAGGCTTTAACTCTGTTCAAAAATCCAGAGCAAGCATGGACAAAAGGTTACTACTGCCGAGATTTAGTTTTCGCCTTGGAAGCTGGGAAAAAGAGATATAGTTACAAGCACTTAAAATCCTATCGAGATCCAGTCTTGAGAAAAACTGGGACAATTGTATTCACTCGTTTTTCTAAAGCTTATCCGAGTGGGCATTATCTTGTCAGAATTAAGAATGGGTGGATGAATCCTTGGCTTAACTATCCTGAAATCGCGCCCGCTAAAAGCGGAGTAGTCAAAAGACTTCCCGCTCAACCAAGCTACGCAATATTTGAAGTCGAGTGAAATTCAAACCAGTGGATTTTAAGGCAATTATTTAAAAATTATCTAGCCTAGTGTTCCTGCCATTAAAACTAGAATGGAGAAGAGAAACTCACTCGTTAAAAACCATTTAAAGATATTTTCACGGCGAGATTGATTAGTATTAAAGAGTGCGCAAAAAAATAAAACCCACACTTCGCGAAAAGATGTGGGTTTATTTGAAGTTCTTAACTTATTAAAAACTAGAAGCGAGTTCTGAAAACTAAAGACGTAAATGCGTCTTGGTCTGGAGCTTCGCTATCAAACCAGTTCCAAATTTCTAAACGTTCAACACCGATTTCCATGCCGCCAGCAGTTCTGCGAGTAACACTCCAGCGTAATGATGGGCCAAATACAGTTTTGTCATCGCCGCTAAGGCCGGCATCTTGAAGTATTGAAAGATTAGCACCTGGGCGTAAATCTAAAGCCCAACCAGCTTGGTCAAGTACATTTAAATTAACATGCGCGCCAAAAGTCATGACTTGGCTTACGACAGTAACTCCATTTTCTTTTTTTTCTGTTTGTAAGAAAAATGAACCACCAAGATCTCCAGTTTCAGTGCCAGAATCAAAAGTGATTCCCAAATTAAATGCACTCTGATTCATACCGATGTTGCCACCGAATACTTTTTGGCTAGAGTTGTAAGTAGGTTGCACGGCTGCTGGTGGAGCAGTTTGTTTTTTTGTTTGTGCAAAAGCAGTAGTTGAAATTGCTAAAGCTGCGATAAAAATTAAGTTTTTCATAAAGAGTGTCTCCTGTTATTGGTTATTTTTAGTTACTTTTTTTTTAATTTAGCTAATTCTTCGTCACGTAAAGCACGACGTAAAACTTTTCCAACATTAGTTTTTGGAAGTTCGGTTCTGAATTCAACGTGTTTTGGCACTTTGTAATTCGTCATTGAAATTTTTGCGTGTGCAATGACTTCTTGTTCGGTTAAAGAGTCATCTTTTTTTACGACAAACACTTTAACCACTTCGCCTGAATGTTCATCTGGAACACCAATCGCTGCGACTTCTAATACTTTGGGGTTCTTGGCAATAACATCTTCAACTTCATTTGGATAAACGTTAAATCCCGAAACCAAAATCATATCTTTTTTACGGTCTACGATTTTAAAAAAGCCTTCAGAATCCATAACGGCGATATCGCCAGTCAGTAACCAACCATCTTTGATCACTTTAGCAGTTTCATCAGGGCGGTTGTAATAGCCTTGCATCACTTGAGGACCTTTAACGCATAACTCGCCGGGCTCGCCGGTAGCAGTTACATCTTTACCGTTGTGATCAATGAGGCGGATATCGGTATTTGGAACTGGTAAGCCAATGGTTCCAACTTTATCAGTGCCATCAACTGGATTTACACAGACCACAGGTGAAGTTTCAGTTAAACCGTAACCTTCGATCACGTCAGTGCCAGTGGCCAGTTTCCAACGTTCTTTGACTGCAGTTTGTAAAGCCATTGCGCCTGCCACTGAAATTTTCATGTGCGAAAAATCAACCGTTTTAATATCTGGGTGAACTGCTAAAGCATTATAAAGTGTATTCACGCCAGTCATGATCGAGAATTTTTCTTTTTTCATGGTTTTAATAAAGCCCGGAATATCGCGTGGGTTGGTGATCAAGATATTTGTGGCTCCGTAGCGTATGAAGGCCAAACAATTCACAGTCAGAGAAAAGATGTGGTACATCGGTAGAGGAGTTAAACAAATCTCTTCACCTTCGATTAATTTCGGTCGCATCCACGCACAGATTTGTAACATGTTAGCGATAATGTTTTCGTGAGTTAAGATTGCTCCCTTAGAAACGCCAGTTGTGCCACCTGTGTATTGTAAGAAGGCGATGTCTTTTGCGATGAGCGGAGGTTGAACATATGTTTTTGTTGAACCTGCATTTAGAGCTTCATTAAATGTGATGTGCTTAAAGTTATAAGCTGGCACCATTTTTTTAACATATTTTAAAACAAAGTTAATAAGATGTTTTTTCGGAAACCCTAAAAGATCTCCAACTTCAGTTACGATGACATTTTTAATTGGCGTTTGCCCTTGGATTTTTTCATACAAATGAGCAAATTGCGCTAAAATCACTAACGTCGTGGCGCCTGAGTCACCGAATTGGTGTTTCATTTCAGTGTCTGTGTAAAGTGGATTCGTATTTACGATAATAAGGCCAGCACGCATCGCTCCGAATAGGGCCACCGGAAATTGCAAAACGTTTGGCATTTGAATGGCGATTTTATCACCTTTTTTTAAACCTAAGTCGTTTTGTAAATACGAAGCAAATTGCCCAGATAACACATCTAGGTCATGAAAAGTTAAACTTGTGCCGAAATTTTTAAACGCCACCTTGTTGCGAAATTTTCGCACTGACTCATCAAAAACTTCTAGAATATTTGAATATTCATCAGTCTCGATAACGTGCGGTACAACTTTTGGATACTTTTTAAGCCAAATCTTTTCCATAATACATCCTTGTCATGTGCAAATTATTTTCAACTAAAACTTGTAAAATGAAAACAAGAAACCGCATAATAAGGCTATGAAACTGATATTCATAACGACCTGTATCACACTAACTTTGCTTTTTAGCTGCACAAAAAAAGAACTTCCTGTGGCAAAAAGTGATGAGGTCGTAGCTGGTCCTATCACGACAGTTTCAACGCCACTGGCTTCGCAAACCTTAAGTGAAGAGCTAGCCTTTGCGAAAATGTTAGCTGGCAATCTTAAGTTTATCGCAAGTCTTGAAAAAGAAGTTCTTAAACTGCTTATGCAAGACAGCTCGCCCGAGGTTAATCAATTTGAAGTGCTGTCGTATGGGGTTGATAAATTCAACGGGGCCAAAACTGGATTTTTACCGGGCTTTGGTTGTCAAAAAATTGCCGTGCGTTCTGGAACTAAAAAATTTGAAATTTACAGCGAGTGCACAAAGCCTGCAAAAAAATTAGCAGAATTAAGTGAAGATCCAGTCAATAAAAACAAATTCACAGCAGTCTTTTTAACCTCAAATTGGAAAGTGATTCTTGGCAATGCGGCAGGCATTAACCCAGACAGAGTCTGTCAATTTACGATCAAAGACAAAAAGGTACAGTCGTTTGACTGCCAAGAGACCGTTTTTTCCCCTCGTGTGACGGGTTTGGATATTAATCTTTACGAATTGAAAATTAAAAAGTACGTATTTAATCGCAATCAAGCTGATGAGTTAGTAATCGAAGGCGGGCAGTATAAAGATTTAATCGAAATTAAAAAAATCAATATGACTGTGCCGATGAATGGTCGAATTTCGATCTTAGAAAAAGAAATTAAAGTGAAAGATGATTTCACTGACATGCAGAATAAACTTCTCGGACTCGAAGATGTCAGAGAAGAAACTAAAGAAGCAGTTAAAGAGGAAGTAAAAGATGACCAAAAAGAAGAAAGCCCTAAAGAAGAAGGAGAAATTAAGCCGCACACCGCAGAGCCAGAATACATCAACGAAGCACAAGGTGGTCAGCAAGCAGAAGCCTCAGGCACCAGTGAAGTCCAAAGCGAAGTCGAAACCCAACCCGCGCACGCGCCGCCACAACCTGAAGACATCGATCCCAATCTTCCAGTCCCGCCTAGTGGACCCAATCCTAGTCAACCTTACGGACGTTAAAATGATGGGCCAGTCATTACCCGATTTAACTGTAGAATCTTCGTCTGGAAAAACAGTCAATCTACAAGATCTTAAAGGTCATAAGACCATTCTGTATTTTTATCCAAAAGATAACACTCCTGGTTGTACAATTCAGGGAAACGAATTTAATTCATTTCTTAAAGAGTTTAAAAACCTCAACACGGTGGTTTACGGTATTTCTAGAGACAATTTAAAATCTCACGATAAATTTATTCAAAAATGTAATTTTAAATTTGAATTATTAGCTGATGCCGATGAAAAGCTTTGTAAATTTTTTGACGTGATCAAAGAAAAAAATATGTACGGTAAAAAAGTTTTAGGCGTTGAGCGTTCAACATTTATCATTGATGCAAAAAATAAAATCGTTGGCGAATTTCGCAAGGTCAAGGCTGAAGGGCATGCGGCTTTGATTTTACAAGCAGTTAAACAATTATAGAACATCATTGAGGGCTTTGCAAAAACCCTCGATGTCTTCTTTTTGAGTGTCCCAGCTGGTCATTAAGCGGCACTCAAAAGTTTTCTCATCCCAGACATAGAAAAAATACTGCTGTTTTAATTTTTTAACTAATCCTTGAGGAATTTCGGCAAAAAGAGCATTGCTTTGCACTGGATAATTAATTTTAATTTTTCCAGATAGCGTTTCTAAAAAATGCTGAGCCATATCGCAAGAGTGTTTGGCAATTTTCAAATAAAGATCATCGTTAAAAAACGCCAAAAATTGCGCCGCGATAAAGCGAGTTTTAGAAGGCAGTTGCGCGGCTTGTTTGCGGATATATTTAAAATCTTTGCTTAAAGCAGGATTTAAAATCACCACAGCTTCACCAAACATCAGACCATTTTTGGTGCCACCAAATGAAAGCACATCTACACCTAAATCAGTTGTTAGCTGTTGCATGCTGCAATTCAATTTATAAACTGCATTGGTAAACCTCGCGCCATCCATATGCACGAAAAGATTATTCTTTTTAGCCCAAGCAGTGATCGTTTTGATTTCGTCTAAAGAATATAAAGTGCCAACTTCTGTAGGCTGAGTCAGACTGACCACACGCGGTTGGGTGTGGTGTTGGTCGCCTAAGCGAATGAAATGTTTTTCTAATTCAGCGATTGTTAGTTTTCCGTCGTGGGATTTAACGGGAATTAATTTTCCCGCAAAAAATTCTGGCGCGCCACACTCATCTAGATTCATATGGCTAATATCAGTCACAAAACAGGATTCATAACTTTTCATTAGGGCTTTTAAAGATAAAACATTTGCCGCGGTGCCGTTAAAAACAAAAAAAGCTTCGCAAGATTTTCCGAAAAATTTCTTGAACATCTCTTGGCATTTTTCGGTGAACGGATCAGTGCCGTAACTGGGCGCGTGGCCTATGTTGGCAGTGCTTAGCGCTAATAATATTTCAGGATGTACTCCGGAGTGATTGTCGCTGCCAAATCCACGCATGGGGTTTTGTCCTAACTGTTAAAAATATAATGATGCAGCAATAGGGCTGCAGTTTTCGAAGTTTGAAAATCACGATCAAGCGGTGGAGATACCTCGTACACGCCAAAACCACGCACCTTACATTTGCTGTAAAGTTGAGTTAAAAAATTTAAACATTCATCGATCTTTAAACCTGTCGCCCAGGCTTGGCTACAGCCACCAGCTTCAGCCGCAGTTAAGGCATCAATATCAAAACTCACAAATACAGGCTGATCTGCTTCAAGATCTTTAAGGGCAGTTTGTGTCCAAGCGGCGCCCCAACCAGAAGTTCTTAAGACATCTAAATCAACAATTTGAATATCGCGCTCTTTCGCCCAACGAATATGGTGGGGTGAATTACATTGGTTTTGAATTCCGATTTCAATCAATTGAAAACGATTTTGATGCTCTTCATAAAGGCGATAAAAAGGTGTGCCGCTGTTTGGTCCATTTTTTGGAGGACGCACATCCATATGAGCATCAAAATTAATGATGATCGGTTTCTTCTTATGACTTGATTGATAGCGATCAACAAACGCTGCCGCATCCGCAAAACCATAATCATGGCCTCCGCCGATACAAATGACTTTGGCGTCTTTTAATAAACACTTCACTAAATGTTTGCGGGCGATATCGTGGCGAACAGCGATATCGCCCGTAGTAAGAGCTAAATCACCATAGTCATGAATATTATTTTTAACGATGGCCTTTTTGTAAGACGGGGTCATTTTGTATAAGAATTGGCGAATTAATCGTGGAGCTTCGGCTGCACCAATGCGGCCGCCATTCAGCTTTATGCCATCATCATCAGGGTAACCAAAGATCACAAAGTCATTGGCTTTGAGTTCATCAGAATTAATAGAGCGAGCTAAGTCGCCTAAACGAATATCTTCAGGGTCGTTTTTTGTAAAAAAGATGTCAGATTTAACCGGTAGAAACAATTTGTTATCTCCTAAGAAACACTGTTCCTAGGGTAACGTCAGTTCGAGAGTCAAACAACTCTATTGTGATCTCTTCGTTGCTGATAATGTTTAAGCTGCCAACAAATTCACTGTTGTTCGAAGAAATTAGCATATTCCAAGCGTCGACATCAGGATTAATGAAATAGGTGTATTTTGAATACATTTCGGGATCAAGGCTCCGCACGCATTCGCCGTCATTGTTTGTTGCATACACGTATAAGCGCGTAAATGTCGCGAATTCGTAGCACATGCCAACATCGCTGATCCAAACGCCAGTCAGGATGTTCAAGCCAATGTAATCCACAGAAGACACGTAGATAAGGCTTGGCGAAATGCTGCTAAAGCTAGCAGTCACAGAAGCGAAGTCGCCATTATTCAAACGTTTAATTTGTTGTTCAGAAACAGTGTTAGTGAAGTCTAAAGTGTAAGCGATTTGGTTTTTGGTAACGATTAAATAGGTGTTGTCGATTTTTTTGATGCGGCCTTTGATGGTCTCAGCGGCCTGGGCACCAGAGGCAAAAGCGAAGCAAAACACCAGATTGATCAGTAGTACTACAAGTTTTAATGCAGGTTTGATTCTTCGCATACACGTGAAAAACCATAGGCCAAAATTTATGTCATCAAGAAAATGTTGCAGTCGAACTTCTGCCGCGCGTTAGAAATGGGTTATTGAACATTTTTTATAAATTTTTCACAATGAAAACAAGGAATCGTTAACTTGATCAAATTTGTATCGAAGTCATTTTTATCTGTTGTGTTTTTAGTAATGAGTTTGTCTGTGCTTTGTCAGGCGCAAACTCGTGGTGGCTCGTCACGCGGTGCTTATGTTGCTGGTAAATCCGGTGTGCTTTTAGACTTTGGTATTCACTATGGCCAGTCTGAAGCTGCAGGTAACCCATCAACACAAGATTTTAAAAATAACACGTCTGTGCACGATTCTAAACTTGGCTACATCAATGACGACAATTGGTATTTAGGTGTTTTATATTCGGTAAAAAAATATTCAACTTTAGCAGGATCGACCAACGGTAAAACTGGTGGTGTGGGTTTTGGTTATTTCTTTCTTAATAATTTTAATTTTCGTATTTTTTACCGCCACGATGAAAGTTTTGGCGATTATCGCAAAGGAACCGGCTTTCAAGCTGACCTTGAATACAAAATAAGCTTTGCTTCAAATTTTTATATCGGCGCTTTGGTTTCTCACCGTCAGGTGGGCTTTAAAACAAACGATACGATCGCGAGTTTTGAAGAGTACACCGCTAAAGAAACATACCCAGTAATCAGTTTGGGTTTTTTAATTAACTAAAGTAGGTATTATGTATTTTTTTGAAACCATGGTGCAAGAAACGCATTTGGATATTTTCGGTCATATGAATAACGCTCGTTATTTAGAATTATTCGAACAAGCCCGTTGGGATCTAATCACGCAGCGCGGATTCGGTTTGAAGAAAATTCAAGAATCTGGTCAAGGGCCGGTAATTTTAGAAGCGCACTTACGTTTTATCAAAGAACTTAAGCAGCGAGATAAAATTAAAATTTCGGTCGAGTGCACTGAGTACAGCGGTAAAATCGGAAAACTAAAACAAGAAATGCTTAATGAAAAAAATGAAATTTGTGCAGAACTTATTGTGGTCATCGCATTTTTTGATTTAAAAACTAGAAAAATAATTCTGCCTACTTCTGAATGGAAAACGGCGATCGGAATTTAGCCAAGCTGTTCTAAAGTCCAACTGGCTAATTCTGAAAGTTTCACATCGTCTTTGTATTTTTCAACAAAGGGTTTAAGCGTAGTCATTTTGCGGTTGGCGATAACCACCATGGCATTGCGTTTTAAACCAAAGCCTCCAGATCTTAACATCGGGGTACCGTAAAACATTTTTTGAATTTTTTTATTTGAAGACTCTAAAATCGTGCGAAAAAAATCTTCTAACTCTTGTTCTTTTTCTGAAGTTAAACTTAAAAAAGGCAAACTTGATTTCAGGCTATGCTCGGGAACAAGAATATTTAATTTTTTTTGATTCCATGGGCAAACTGTCTGGCATAAATCGCAGCCGAAAAACCAATCGCCCATTTGTGGCCGTAATTCTTTAGGCGGTACTGCTTTGGATTCAATGGTTAAATACGAAATGCATTTATTCGCATTTAATTTTTTATCACCAGATAAGGCGCCTGTCGGGCAGATGTCGATACATTTGCTGCAAGATCCGCACAGGTCTTCATGGAGCGGCAGTTTTTCTTTAACTTCGATTGAAGTTAAAATTTCGGCTAAGAAAAATAAACTGCCTTTTTGTGAGTGGATAATGCAGGTGTTTTTGCCAAACCAACCAAGCCCAGCTTGGTAGGCTAGATCGCGTTCTAACACTGGCCCAGAGTCTACGTAAGGAAAAAAATGTTCATCGGGAAACTGACTTTGCAAATAACTGATACTGGCGGTTAGTTTTTCTTTGAGCCAAAAATGATAATCTTCATTTTTGGCGTACAACGCCACCCGCGCTGGAACATGCTGCTGGTAAGGCTTAATCGCTGGAAAATAATGAAAAGCTATGGTGATCGCGGATTTTAAGCTTGCGTGAATTTGTGTGGGGTCTTCTTTAAGCGGCAAATGACTTTCTAAGTAATTCATGTCGCCATGTTGGTTATTGGCTAACCAATTTTTATAAAAATCGATGGTCAAAGGTTTATTCAAGGCTGTCGCGCTGACTAAATCAAAACTTTGTTCGGCTTTGATGTGCTGCAAATGAGATTTAAGACGTGGGTCTAACATTAAATCCAACGGGTCTTTAAATAAATTTTTCATTGTGTGCAGCTCTGAAACCATGAATGATAGTATATATATGAGTCACTCTGTTTATGAAATTGATTTTACCAATAGCTTGAATTTATTAGAATCAGCGAGTTTTATTTATAGGGTTTCTCAGGCTTTGCTTCAAAAAAAGCGCCTGTGTTGGGTTTCAGGCGGGGCGGTTCGTGATATGTGGCTTGGTCGCACACCGGTTGACATTGATTTAGTGACTGATGCCACCGACGGCGAAATCTTAGAGCTTTTTCCTAAAGCCGTACTGGTGGGGCAAAAATTTGGCGTTTATAAACTTCCATTTTTTATCAATCATAGAAACATAATAATTGATCTGACGGTGTTTCGCGCAGAAGACGAATACGTTGATGGCCGCAGACCTCAAGGTATTAAACGTGCCAGTCCGCTTGAGGATGCAAAGCGCCGCGACTTTACCGTGAATGCCTTATTTTATGATTTAGAAAAGCATCAGGTTTTGGATTACGTTGATGGCATTTCTGATTTAGAAAATAAAATCTTACGCTGCGTTGGTGACGCCGACCGTAGGTTTAAAGAAGATCATTTGCGTTTACTAAGGCTTGCGCGCTTTAAGGCCCAATTCGGTTTTGAAATTCCTGAAGCAGATCTTTCGGCCGCTAAAAATAATATCGATTTAATTCGCACGGTAAGTGGTGAGCGCATCTTTGATGAAATTCAAAAAGTTATTAAAAGCCATGCTGAAAGCCTTTTCTGGGAGCAAGAGTTAACGGCTGAATTATGGCGAGCGCTTGGAGCAGAGTTTGATGCAAAAAATTTGTCAGCAGTTCGTGCGTTAAAAAATGCCGCGATGACGGTTGAGCAACAGCTTGTCATGAACGTGGTTGTCTTGTGGGGCTATGCTCCTGAGGCGATGCAGTTTTTAAAAGCTCGGCTAAAGTGCTCTAAAGAAGATGCAGCGTTTGCTAAAAAAGCTATTGATCTTAAACATGAGCTTACTAAAAATCCACAAGCTTTAGATCTTGCATTGCTCATAGATAAAGAGCGAAATAGCGAACAATCGTTATTGCTACTGCAGTTCTATGCCGATTGCGGGGAATGTTCGAATAGCCTAAGCACTGTTGTGATGGCCTATTTGAGTGAGTTTTCTAAACCTTTATTAGGTGGGGCAGAGCTGCATGGCCGGTGCGAACCTGTAAAAATCGCGCCGTTGTTGCAGCTTGTTCGCAAAGCGCAATTTGAAAAAAAAATAAGGACTTCATCTGAAGCCCTTATTTTTTTACAAGATCAAAATTTGATCGATTAAAGTTAATACAGCTTATTAAAAAACAATAAATTCGAAATGGCATATGCTGCCGTTAACTGAAAATGGAATCACTAAGCTTTGACCGTTAGGATTCACATTTGGCGGGATATCTTTTGTAAAACAAGCCTCAGGGCGGCTCATGCCGAAAGAAAAACCTGAAGCATTCACATTAGCCTTAATAAGCCCATAGATCATGTTGCTGATTTCGCCCACCCCATCTAAAATGTCTTGTGATTCAGGATGGACTTTATCGCCGATCATGCTTTCTAAGATGTCGATAACTGGTTTTGGGTCAAAATGAAAACGCACCTGTAAAGGTTGTTCGTTTTGTTTTAAATTTAAAATCACTGAAATCGGAGTGGGCGCAGCCCATTCAGTTGTTAAAAAATGCGGTTGAAATTCTATATGGAAAGGGCCGAGTTGAGCTAAGGTGCCTTTGATTCCGGCGCAAATGTTTTCTACCACGATTGTTTCAAATAAAGGGTTTTTTAAAGTGGAGATTTTTAGAGCGGTAGACACGTTAAGCCGCCGTCACTGCTGGATTATGTTTATTGTAAACCCGAGTTAACTTTTCTTTTAATGTCGCGGCGTTAAAGGGCTTAACAACATACTCAGACACGCCAGCTTTGGCGGCTTCGATGATTTGTTCCTTTTCACTCTCGGCTGTGACTAACATAAAAGGAATACTTTTAAGCTTAGGATCAGCCTTGCAGGCCTTTAGTAGCTCTAAGCCGGTCATGTTAGGCATATTCCAATCAGAGATAATGCATTGAAAGGGTGTGCCGTTATTGGCAGCGTCTTGAATTAATTGTAAAGCTAGTTTACCGTCTGCGGCCTCGTGAATATCGCTGTAGCCGAGCTCGACCAAAACTTTCTTTACTACCTTGCGCATTGTTGCAAAATCATCGACGACTAGAAACTTTGTATTTGGGATAAACATGTAGACTCCTCATGCCTTCCTATCGGTTAATAGATTCGATTTCTTATGTTGATTTCTACAAATTTTCTTGAATTTAATAGGTTTGCGGGGCATTTGACGAGGTCGGTCTAGTTTTAAAAAAAAATAAAGCCAAAGGTATTGCGTTCTATCGAAAGTCTGTCAGACTTAAATTCAGGTTGTTGTTGTTAACCAGAAACAAAGTCGAGATAAGGAAATCAAGACTAGTCTCAGGGTGACACAAAAAAATTAGCTGTATTAAACAAAAAACAATTAAGCAGGAGGAGCAAGGATGCTCAGAGATGTTTTAATTCAAAAGGGTCTTTCAAATCGTGAAGCAGAAGTCGCTGAACTAGTTTCTAAGGGACTTTCGAACAAAGAAGTTGCAAACCAACTTTTCGTTACAGAAAAAACTGTAAAATTTCACTTAACAAACATTTATAAAAAAATGAATGTTAAATCACGCGCACAATTAATCGTATGGTGCTTACCACATCTGGGATTCGTTGAAAGTGAAGCTCGTATGGAAGCGTCTCAACCTGCTGGAGCAACTGCCTTTAATACGCAAGCTACAACGGCGACAATTCCTGCTGGGAACACGACAATCACTTTACCAGGTGGCGGCATTGGCCGTAACAGTGGTAACTCTGATTTAGGCGTTTAATTCTTATAAGATTTATTCGATTAAATTAAAAACGGGTCATCTTAATTGATGTCCCGTTTTTTTGTTTATGCTCTAAGTATTACATCTGGAGATTTACCATGTCAGAGCCGAAATCTGTTTCCCGTTCGCAAGTCATCATGACCCAACTTGTTTTACCATCACACACTAATTCTTTGGATACGATTTTTGGCGGAACCATTATGTCATGGATTGATATTGCAGCGGCTATTGCGGCTCAACGCCATTCGGGAAAAGAAGTGGTCACCGCTTCAATTGATCGTTTAGATTTTATTGCTCCGGTCAGACGCGGGTGGGTCGTTAATATTAAAGCGTCAGTCAATTTTACTTCAACCTCATCGATGGAAGTCGGCGTTCGCGTTGATGCTGAAAATCCAAAGACCGGTGAAATTTTTCACACGGCGTCTTCTTATTTAACATTCGTAGCTTTAGGTTCAGATGGACGTTCGACAAAGGTTCCGGGCTTACTATTGGAAACTGATACAGAGAAGCGTCGCTTCGAAGCGGCTAAAAAACGCCGTGAATATCGTATTCAGCAGCGTAAGTTAGAAAATCCTTAAACGTTTCACGACGGTGGCGAACCGTCGATCGGACGTCGTTGTTTGTCGTACTGACTATTTACAAAGTTTAGTGATTTGTACTTTTAACTTATCGTAGGTTTTTGCATCGGATTGATTATTTAATTCATTAATAAATTCTGCATTTGAGCAGCTTTCTTTCGAAGCATTACCTTCAGCGATAATTTTTAAGGGTTCTAGCATTTCGATATCTAAGGCCATTTGATTGCCTTCGTTAGTGATAGCTTGGCCTTCTTTTTTATTAAAAGCGCTATATTTTTTTTGTAAATTGGTCTCGATATTTTTGAATTCTTTTAAGAATTTAGCTTTATCGCCAGACATCGTAACGGCGTCTTCGTATGATTTTTGAAATTCATCATAATCTTTTTTTAATTCTGGTGTTAAAGATGTTGGTGTCGACGCATAGGTTGAGATTGAAATACATAGGGCAGTCGCGAATAGAATTAGTTGTTGATACATGCGTGAACTCCATTTTCAGTGTATTCTTTGTGTAAACTTCGCGGCATATCTTTTAACAATTGTTTTTGGCGCTTCTGCATTTTACCAATATAACTTGTTAAGTTAGTACCTTTTTTGCCAACCATTGGTTTATTCATGTGATCGACAAATTGAGTGGGTGACAACTTAGTCACGCGGCGAACCGCAGCGCGAGCAGCTGCACGGCCGCCGGGCCCGTAGCCATTAAGTAGCGCTAATTCCTTAGCCCGTGGTAAGGCCGGGTTGCCATCATGTTTCTTAATATAGTCTGTCATGAGTGGTTCTAAATCTTTATTCCAAGCGTTAGCCATTCCTAGCAAAGTGTAGAGCACGTTGCGCTCCATGCCTTCGCCATATTCAACGAATTTACAACGATTGTTATTTAAACGCACAGGCGTTTGAACGTCTTTAGATGCAATTTTTTTTGCGATATCGCAATCTGCATCACTTGTTGTGGCTACTTTTTTTAACAGCCCAAAACCACGATGTTTTTGGTTGATATCATCTACAAAGATTCCCGTTAATTGGCCGATGCCAACACCGCCGCTATAAGCGTAGTGAGGTTTGAACCCTGACTCGAGAGAATACATTTCAAATAAACCAGCAGGTGATAGAGGAAGGTTTGTTAGTTTCTTAATACATTTATAAAAATCTGTAATCACTGCATTTTGATAGCGCATTAAATTTGAGTCAAAACAGAAATTATGTTTTGGTGAAACATTTCCTTCGGGGCACTTTAATTCGCTTGTCGGGGCATCAATTTTTCCCGACACAGCTAAACACTCGGTGCGCATCAGTAAGCGGGCATCGGGTGCGACTTGTCGTAAGATTTCGGCAATGGTTTTGTTTCCAGCGCTTAAGGGCTGGACGCCAGGGCCTTGTTGACATAAAGCGCACGGTAACAAGGCTGGTAACTCAGCAGGGGTCGATTCTAGATTATATTTTTTAGTTAGCTCGCTGCTGATTGGGCTTGTGGTTTTTACTTTCGCTAATTGTGAGGTCAGGTGATTTTTACCAGGAGTGCCTGATAGACATTGCTCGCTGGTGGCCAAAACAGTTAACGGAAGCTGCAAAATAACGATGGCACCCATAAGAGTAAATTTGATTTTATTCATTGTTAAATTGTAGCAAACAACAAGGTTATTTTACGAGAAATTCGCGCCACTTGTTGATTAAGGTCGGGGTCATCAGCGCATAGCACACGGTGCCCTCTGTAGCTGGTTCTTTGCGGGTGATTTTAGCTTCTCGACTAAGGTCGTAAATCTTAAATTCTTGCGTGTGCGAAAAATACAATTCGACTTCGGTTTGCATTTCGTTGATCGAATCAGCCATCATTTTTTTAAGCTGCTCAAAACCTTGTCCAGTTAAGGCGCTGACAAAAAGACGAGGAAATTGTTTTACGCGAAACTGGCGATCAGGCGATGCGACATCACATTTATTAAAAATATGGATGACCTTTTGCTTGTCCCAACCAAATTCTTTAATTAGGCCATCAACAACTTCAATTTGGCGCTCCATATTCGGCGATGATAAATCGATCACGTGAAGAAGAATGTCGGCTTCTGCAGATTCTTCAAGAGTGGCCTTAAATGCTTCAATGAGTTGAGTCGGTAATTTTCTGATAAATCCTACGGTGTCGGTCACAACCGCTGGAGGGCCTTCATCTAAAAATACTTTTCTGGTTGTGGGATCAAGGGTCGCAAACAGCATATTTTTTGCCATAACTTGCGAACCTGTTAAACGGTTTAATAAAGAACTTTTTCCTGAGTTGGTATAACCAATCAAAGCAAAACTTGGAACTTCATTGCGTCTGCGAGATTGTCTATGTTGAGCGCGGTGCTGTGAAACTTCGTCTAATTTCTTTTTAATAAGTGCGACTTTTTCTTTAGCGCGACGACGGTCATTTTCTAACGCTGTTTCGCCGGGGCCGCGAGTGCCGATACCACCACCTAAACGTGATAAAGAATCATTCCACGCGCCGATCATGCGAGGCATTTGATCTAAAAGCTGTGCGAGTTCGACTTGAAGTTTACCTTCGTAAGTGCGTGCACGCTGGGCGAAGATATCTAGAATTAATTGCGTTCGATCAATAATTCGCACGCCGATTTCAGTCTGTAAATTTCGCGATTGAATTCCAGATAACTGGTGATCAATAACAACAATTTGGGCGTTCGATTCTTGAACCATCTCTTTGATCTCTGCCACTTTTCCAGAGCCGATTAAAGTGCTAGGATTCCACGAAGGTAAAACTTGAACTGTTGAGCCAATCACTTCACCACCAGCGGCTGAAACTAGCTCTTCAAGTTCGCAAAGATTTTCTTTGATTTCAGAGATGGGTTCAGTTTTTAAACCAACTCCAACAACGATCACTTTATCCTTGTCTTTAATTCGTAATTCGTTCACTTAGTGTTTTACCATCCGGCGATCCTTAATAATTTGTGCTTCAAGAGCGGTTAGGACCACTGAGGTAAAAATTGTGTCTTCAGTTGTAGTACGTTGTAAAACGTTAGCTGCACGGCGAACACCCATTAAGAAAGGTCCGATGACTTCAACTTTTCCGAGTTGTTGTAAAAGTTTATACGAAATATTCGCACTTTCTAAATTAGGAAAAATTAAAACATTCGCTTCGCCACCTAGCTGTGAAAACGGAAAGATGCGGTTTTGAATTTCTGAATTGACCGCTGTATCTGCTTGCATATCACCTTCAACGATTAAGTCTGGGCGCATTTGGCGAACAAGTTCTGCGGCTTTTTTCATTTTTGCAGGAGTGCCATCAGCACCACTGAAATTAGAAAAGCTTAACATCGCAATTCTTGGTTTTTGGCCAAAGTGCTCTGCAATAAGTGCAGTTTGAATAGCGATTTGAGCTAACTGTTCTGCGGTCGGATTCAAATTTACCGTGGTGTCAGATAAAAATAAAAACCGATCATCAGAGATTAAAATATTTAAACCAGCGGGTACATGATCTTTAGCTAAACCAATAGCATGTAGAATTGGTTTTACCGCTTCAGAATAATTTGTGGTTGCTCCATTCACCATACCATCGGCATCGCCTTGATCAAGCATCATCGCCGCAAAATAACTTGGATCGTTCATTAGTCTTTCAGCTTCTTTAATATTTACGCCTTTACGTTGACGACGTTTATAAAGCTCTTCTGAATACTGACGAAATTTAGGATGGCCTTGAATATTTAAAATCTCAATGCCTTCCATATGAATACTATGCTTTTTTGCTTTTTCGCGAATCATATCAGGATTGCCGATCACGATCGGATGACAGATTTTTTCATCAATGAGAGCTCTGATTGATTTTAAAATTTTAGAGCTACTACCTTCAGGAAAAACAACACGCGGTAAAGCGCCTTGGCGTTCGCTATTTGCATGCACTTGATTGATCGCAGATCTGATGAAAACTTTTTGTGGACCTTGAATCGCTTCTAAGCGGTCTCGGTATTGGTTCCAGTCGGTGATTTTAATTCGCGCAACGCCGCTATCCATGGCTGCGCGGGCAACTGCAGGGGCGACCCACATTAATACACGTGTATCAAATGGTTTTGGAATTAAATATTCACGGCCAAATTTAAATTTTTGTCCGCCATAGCTTGCAGAAACTGTATCTGGCACTTCTTCGCGGGCTAAGGTAGCTAGCGCATGAACGGCAGCTAATTTCATTTCTTCGTTAATTTGTGTAGATCGGGTGTCTAAGGCGCCGCGAAAGATCGACGGAAACCCTAGAACGTTATTTACTTGGTTCGGAAAATCAGAGCGTCCTGTTGCGATGATCGCATCAGGACGGGCAACGCGAGCTGCATCTGGCGTAATTTCTGGATCAGGATTTGCCATCGCAAAAATAATTGGATCTTTCGCCATAGTTTTTACCATGTCGCCAGTGACTGCACCTGCAGCAGATAAACCTACAAATACATCGGCGCCGTCAAGGGCTTCAGTCAATGTGCGCTTAGTTGTTGTGTTTGCAAATTCTTCTTTGTATTTATTCATTCCGTTGGTGCGGCCTTTAAAGATCACACCTGTCGTGTCACACATGATGATGTTTTCTTTTTTTACACCCAGGTGAACAAAGATTTTTGTGCAGGCAATGGCCGAGGCTCCAGCGCCATTAACGACTAACTTAATTTCGCCGATTTTTTTATTTACGATTTGGCAGGCGTTGATCAGCGCAGCTCCTGAGACAATGGCTGTTCCATGTTGGTCATCATGAAATACCGGAATGTTCATTTCTTTTTTTAGAGCTTCTTCGATTTCAAAACATTCAGGAGCTTTAATATCTTCTAAATTAATTCCACCAAAAGTAGGCTCTAGAGTTCTAACTGCAGCAATAAATTCCGCAGCCGATGAAGTTTTAACTTCGATATCAAAGACATCGATGCCAGCAAAGTTTTTAAACAAAATTCCCTTACCCTCCATCACTGGTTTTGAAGCCAGTGGGCCGATGTTACCTAGACCAAGCACGGCGGTGCCATCAGAGATGACAGCAACAAGGTTTCCTTTTGAGGTGTAGTCATAAACAGCATCTGGATTTTTAGCGATCACCTTGCAAGGAACCGCAACACCTGGAGAGTAAGCTAAAGCTAATGCTTTCTCGGTGTTACAAGGTTTTGTTGAGATCACTTCGATCTTGCCTGGTTTTGGAAATTGGTGAAAATCCAAGGCTTGTTTATCAAAATTTGAACGTTCAGAGGCTTTATCAGATTGAGCAGATGGGTTCGGTTTATTTTCAGAAGTTTTCAAAGTTCTCTCCTAGAGTTTTCATTCTAAGTTTTGTACCTTTCGAGGGTCAATCATTACAGACGTCCTATATTGATAGGCGTCAATTGCTTTAGCTCGGTTTTGGGTTTAGGCTTTATAAGTTAGTTTCACGAGTGAGGTGTTTTATGTCTAACAGAGATGTTGTGATTGTCGAAGGAGTGCGTACTCCATTTGCAAAAGCGGGAACAAAATTAAAAAGTGTACATGCTGCAAAACTTGGCCAAGTGGCAATGAAAGAGTTAATAGCACGCACAAATTTAGATGTGAATGTTATTGATGAAGTGATTATCGGTAATACCGGTTCGCCATCAGACGCCGTGAATATTGCTCGCGTTGTTGCTTTGAATTCAGGAGTTCCGCAAAAAACTTCAGCGGTTACCGTTCATAGAAACTGTGCATCAGCGTTAGAGAGTATCTCGATCGGATTTGAGAAAATTAAATCTGGATCAATGGATGCTTTATTAGTTGGCGGAACCGAAAATATGTCGCAAATGCCTCTGATTATGCCACCTTCAATCACTTCAATTTTAGAGAGATTAGGTTCGGCAAAAACTCCAGGTCAGCGCATGGCTGCTTTATGGGCGTGGTTTAAAGCCGATCTTTCGCAAATCAAAGAGATGGTAACAACACCTCCGATGATGAAAACAAAATATAAACCGATCATTGCCATAGTAGACGGTCTTACAGATCCTTTTGTCGGCATCAACATGATGGGCACTGCAGAAATTTTAGCAAAAGAGTGGGGTTTAACTCGTGAGATGCAAGATGCTTTCGCATTAGCTTCACATTTAAAAGCAGCGGGCGCTAAAGCAAAATTTGCTGAAGAAATCACTTCGCTTTATGTTGAACCAGATTTCAAAGATGTCGTGACTGAAGATATCGGCCCACGTGCTGAACAAACTATGCAAGCGCTCGGAAAATTAAAACCAATGATTGATAAGGTAACGGGTACAATCACCGCAGGTAATGCGTGTCCGATTACTGATGGTGCAGCGATGTTATTAATTATGTCACGCGAAAAAGCACAGGCACTTGGTTATAAGCCCTTAGCAAAAATTCGTGGGTATGCGTTTGCAGGTTGTGAACCTGAAAGAATGGGGTTGGGCCCGGTTTACGCAACACCCATCGCACTTAAACGTTCAGGTCTTACGATGAAAGATATGAACCGTGTAGAACTTAACGAAGCTTTCGCGGCTCAGGTTATGGCTTGTCAAAAAGCTTTTGATTCAGACAAATTCGCGCAAGAAAAATTAGGTTTATCAGCCAAAGTCGGCAGCGTTAGTGATGATATCTTAAATGTCAATGGCGGAGCGATTGCTTTAGGTCATCCAGTCGGAGCAACTGGTTCACGTTTAGTTTTAACATTAGCAAAAGAATTAAAACGTTCGAATAAACAATTCGGATTAGCAACTTTATGTATCGGTGGCGGCCAAGGTGGCGCCATGGTTATTGAAAACGAAGGGTAATTAAGATCATGGACTTAGAAAAAACCACACAAAATTCTAACTCATCTGGTAAGGCATTTACCTTAACTGAAAAAAACGGGATTGCGACAATCACGTTTGATTTACCAGGAGAAAAAGTTAATAAACTTTCTTCTCCTGTCATGATGGAGTTAAAAGCATTAGTCGAAAAATTAAAAACTTCATCTTACAAATTTGTAGTTTTTAAATCAACAAAACCTAAAATCTTTATCGCTGGTGCGGATATCGAAGAAATCAAAGCTTTAACTACTGAAGAAGCTGTTCGTCATGCCGTTGGTGGTGGTCAAGACATCATGAATATGGTTGAAGATCTGCCAATGCCAACAATGGCTTTAATCAACGGCGCGTGCGCTGGTGGTGGTTGTGAATTTATCTTAGCGTGTGATTACCGTATTGCTTCTGATGATTCATCAACTCGTATAGGACTTCCTGAAACTCAATTAGGAATTTTACCAGGTTTTGGTGGCTGTGTGCGCTTACCACGTGTTGTGGGTATTCAAGCAGCGTTAGATGTGATTTTAGCAGGTAAATTATTAGCCGCTAAAAAAGCTTTAAAAATCGGCTTAGTCGATTATATGGTTCACCCTAATTTATTAGAATCTTTTGCAGAAAAAGAAATCGAAAAGATTTTAGCTTCTGGAAAAGGAAAACGCAGAAAAACTTTTCATCCTAAAGGAATCGTTGCGAAACTTTTAGAAGGCCCTTTAAAAGGCGTTGTGTTTTCGCAAGCTAAAAAAGCGACTTTAAAAGCGACTAAAGGTCATTACCCAGCTCCTATTGAGGCTTTAGAAGTGATCAAAAAATCTTACGGCATGTCGAATCGCGCGAAAGCGTTAGAGATCGAAAAAAATCACTTTGTTAGATGCGCTTTAACAGATATTTCTAAAAATTTAATTCATGTATTTTATTTAACTGAAATGGTTAAAAAATCGACGGGTGTTGCTGATAAAAACGTAAAAGCAAAACCAGTTAAAAATATCGGTGTTTTAGGTGCCGGAACTATGGGTGGCGGTATTGCTTACGTGGCAGCTGATAAAGGCATCGGCGTGCGTGTAAAAGATATTTCTCACGATGCCAATGTTAAAGCCTTAAAACATGCTTTTGATCTTTGGAAAAAACTAACTAAGAAAAAAGTAATTGATAGTTATCAGTTCGCACAAAAGACTTCGTTAGTTTCTACAACACTAGATTTCTCAGGTTTTAAAAACTTAGACGTCGTTGTTGAAGCTATCGTTGAAGATATGAACATCAAGAAAAAAGTCATCGGCGAAACTGCGGCTAATATGCGTCCTGATGCAATTATCGTATCAAATACTTCTTCATTATCTATTACTGATATGGCTGAAGGTCATCCACGCCCAGAATATTTTGCGGGAATGCATTTTTTCTCTCCGGTTCATAAAATGCCATTAGTTGAAGTTATCCGTGGGCCAAAATCTTCGGATGAAACAATTTCTACAGTTTTTGAATTGTCTAAAAAAATGGGTAAAATGCCAGTCGTTGTAAAAGATGGCCCAGGCTTTTTAGTGAATCGTCTCTTATTACCATACATGGCAGAAGCTGCTTTCTTATTAACTGAAGGCATGGATATCGAATCAGTTGATAAAGCATACTTGAAATTCGGTATGCCGATGGGTCCATTTGAGTTAATGGATTCTGTTGGATTAGATGTTGGTGCAAAAGTTTTAAAAATCTTTAGCAAAGCCTATCCAGATCGCGTTGAAGTTAGTCCAATCATGGATAAACTTGCAGCTAACAAAGCACGTTTAGGTCAAAAAACTAATTTAGGCTTTTATAAATATGATCAAAACGGTCGTAAAACTGAAGTCGATCAATCTATCTATACTGAGCTTGGCTTAAGTGCGCGCACTAACCCGTATGATGCCCAAGAGTGTGTTGAGCGTGGTGTGTTTGCGATGATTAACGAATGTTGTTTAGCACTCGATGCTGACCGTATCGTTGAAACTCCGCATGAAGTAGATCTTGCGATGATCATGGGTACAGGCTTTCCGCCATTCCGTGGTGGATTATTAAAGTATGCTGACAGTGTTGGTTGTAAATATGTAGCTGAGCGTTTAACTCACTATGCATTGGCAAGAAATTCTAAAGCTCGTTTATCACCAAGTTCAAAACTTGCAGAGCGTGCGCAATCTAATAAGAAGTTCTACGTCTAATCGAAGACATAACGTACATAAAACAAAAAAGCCAAGGCCTGAGGTTTTATGTACGTTCGGTCAAGAGCTTGAAGAGTTGTTGAATCGGTATAAGCGCTTACTCCAGAGCGCCATTTTTTTCCGGCATAGCCCGCCCCCAATTTAGCTGAAACACTTAAAGTTCCGTAATCACTCGATCGCTCGTCAGTCGTGAGTGCATATTTGTAAAGCCCGAAAGTGCCCATCGCATCGATGACGACACCCGCAAATAATTTAGATGATGAAACCCAGTATTTTCCGGCTCCTGCGCCCAAATTAAGAGTGTGCACTGAAAGTTTTCTTAAATTATCCATGTTAAGGTTAACACCCTGAAGCGGAGCGGGGATAAGTGTATTTTCAGATTCAAAGCTATGTTGACGAACGCCGCCAATCAAAAAATAACTGCCCGCGGATTTAGTGATTTCATCGGCCTGATTTAATAAAGCAGAAATTGAAAAACCATTATTATCTAAGGCGTATCGACCCATTAGGCCATAGTGATGAAATTTTACATCTGGAAAAAGATAATAGTTAGGAGTTCCGCCGACATCCCTTGAGTTCTTTAAGTAAAAGCCTTCATAATCCTGCACGTAAATATCAACACCCCATTTGGTATTGTGGTAACCAATTTGAAAGTCAAAAAATTCACTTTCACCTTTAGTGGCTTCTAAATCTTTTCCGGAGCCTCGGGTCGAAAGTGACGCTCCCAAGCCATAGGCGCTCAGGCCCACACGGGTAAGGCCTGGAATATTAGGCTCGTAATGGAGTTCTTTTTGACTGGTGCTGAAACTGTCTATAGTAAAGGCGAACGCATCTGAACCCACGCCCACGTAAGGCGAGATTTTTTCAGTTGCGGAAGCTTCCGCAATTAAGCAAAATACAGTTATGAATAATTTAGCAACGGGCCAAAGGCTTCTCATATTATGTTTAATTCTAATCACTGTTGTGGCCATTGATCAATGGACTAAAGTGTTAGCCGTTGAACACTTAGCGGGAAAAGCGCCGATCATGTACTTAGGTGGGGTGTTTCAATTTGTATACGCCGAAAACCCAGGGGCATTTCTTGGCATGGGTGGAGAACTTCCGAAATCATTACGCTTTGTGGTTTTTGGATTATTTGTTTTGGTGGGTTTAGTTGTTATGTTGTGGTCATTAATTAAAAATAAAATGAATTTAACTGATCTATTGGCGTATTCATTTATTTTAGCTGGTGGTATCGGCAATGTGATTGATCGCTTAACGCATTCAAATGGTCACGTGATTGATTTTATGTTCATGGATTTTCAACTCGCGCCGTTCACAAGAACGGGAGTGTTTAATTTTGCCGATGTGGCCATTGTTTTAGGTTTCTTTATAGCCATTTACGGAATGGTTCGTGAACGCATAAATGCGCACCAGCACAGTGTTGGTTAAATAAGCATCTCGATTCTCAACTCATATTCGATTGCTTACGCTATAACTTTTCTTCATTGATTCCCGAATCCTTTAAGTAAAGACTTTGGCTCATGAATTTATTAATTTTACCCTTTATTTTCTTGTTTCCATTTATTTTACAAGCCGCTGAATTAACTTGGGGTTTGAACGATGTCACTTACATCATGCCACTTCCAAGTGACGCCGCTGATAACAACTTACTAAAGCTACAATCAGCCGGCTCAATGGGAGAGTTAGTTCCAGAGGCCATGGTGATGCAACTTCCATTCATGGACATGCAGCACGAAAAAAATGAAATCAATGCGATGACTCGTTTGATGACAGTTCGTATTGATCACTGTTTTCCACTACCAACACCACTTGCCTGCCAAAAACAAGTTCGCATGATCTGGCAGCCGTTAAAAAACACAAGCAGTGGTGTCACAACCATTGATGCGGCCTTTCACAGTTTCTACGTTTTAAGCGAAGAAGAATTCATAAACCTAACGACAGATTTGAAAGCCTGGAAAAAGAAGTTTCAAGCCATTGAAACAGATAACGCTAAAGTGGCGTTAGACATCCATCCGCTCTGGAAAAAAGACTTAGACGCAAGCCCATCATTAAAAGAATTTAACACCTTAATCACAAAATACTCTGGAGAAAAAAACTTAAGCCGTGTAACTGTAATGGTTTTACGTCGCATGAATGATGTGTGGGGTTTTTTAGGTGCTGAAGTTGTTGCTGGTAAATTAGTGCCTGGAGCGATTCCACGTTTAGACGGTAAGACTTCACAAATGTTTTTCAATCAACTTAATAATTCAAAAGGCTACACAGGAGCAGGCATCGCCCAACCTCCAGCGACTCAAAATGCAAACTTGGGGGGCTTTATTACTCAAGCTACGACTTCGGGAACTTTCACAGAAGCTGAGGTGATTACAAATCTTCAATCAGCTTACGCTATTGAAAATCCCAAACTTTTTAACCCTGAAAGTATGGACTGTGTGAATTGCCATGTGGCTCAGGCGGCGCGTGAATACTTAACTGAAAAACTTTCTGCAACCGTAGACCAAAACTTATTCTCTGCATTTAAATACACAAATAAGCATTACAATTTAGAAAATAAAAGCACTCAGGTATTCAATACCCACCAATTACGCGGGGTTGGATACTTCGGAGTCGATTTAGCTATTAGCCAACGTGTGATCAATGAATCTGCTGACGTTGCAGAATGGCTTAGCTTTATTGATTATCACTAGAACTGTTGCCTAGTGTTAGAAACCTGACAGTTGTCTAAGGTTCTAGACAGGAATTGTCGCAAGGGGCTCAAATCCAATACAGCAAAAGCCGTTTCTCAGAGTGAGACGTAAAACCTGGCATCGGGTTTGTACTATAGTGTGGTAGGAGTCTTATATGAAAAATGTATTATTACTCACAATTGTCGCTCTAACTGTTATTGGCTGTAACCCTAAAAAGGAATCAGACAAACGCACTTCGGGAAATGGTGGCCGTTCTGCAGCTATCGCAGGAACCACAACTGGAGCCTTCACGCAAAGCTACTGTGGAAATAACCTTTCGTCGATTGGTACAATTTACGATCAAGGTACTCAAGCTTCTTTATTTAGTACCGGAAATTTCGAAGCTCGCGTAAAAGGATTATTATCAGCAACGATTGATCCAAATGAAATTGGTCAAATTTCTTCGTCACCTAATGATCAAACCGGAGTTCGCTTTCAAGGCACAATTAAAGTTGAATCCAATGGAACTGTTAACTTAGCGCAATCAAAAATCTTAATTAAAGTTTACGACAGCCTAGTCTTACAATCTGCTAGTGATGGTTCTAATCAATATCAGCCAATTCCTATCGAGTTCTCTGCAGCTGCAGAGGGTCAATTTAACCTGCAAACGGGTTCAGGTTACGTGATCTTTCGTGATCAATACGGCGAGATTAGATTTGATGGAAATTTGAGCGGTGATTACTTATCAGGCCAAGTTAGCTACGTGAACTTAGTTAATGTGACTGGTGGTTCAGCAGCTTCTGGCGTATTAGGTCAATTCTATGTTGCTCGCTGCGGGATTATTAAATAGTCTCTGGCTCATGCACCCTGACCACGGCCATCAAAGCCACACGCATTTTAAGTTCGATCCTACCGCTCTATCTGTTATCGCAGGTGGAGCTTCGACGTTAGATCAATCAAAACTTTATATCCATAATATTGAACAGGCTGATGCTTTTGTTAAAAGTTATGGCTTTGATTATTCTCATGAAGAAGATTTAAAACGCCTTTGGTACTTTCACCGCAGATCTGTGGTGTTGATGACTGAAAAGCTAAAATTTAGTATCGACGAAATCCCAAAAGAAATTAAAAACCCAGAACATTTAAAAGATATGCGTAATCTTTTGGTGTGGGCGACCCATCACGAGGATTCAAAGATTCAAAAATGGGCGTGCGCGATGTTACGCTGTATTCATGTGTTCGTGCATTCTGAGACCGATCTGTTCTCGCATTTCGCCGAAGAAATTCAAAGACAGATTTTAGTTCCGTTTGAAAATTCAGTTGTTCAGCATGATAAGTTGTATTTTAAGCCGCTTCATAAAGACGACACGAATAAAGTTGAATTACACAAGTTCCATACAAAGCCGTTTAAAACATCAACCTCGACAGTTATTAAGCTGTTGGCGAAGCCTGATGCTCTAGCGGTTAAAGTTTTTGATAAATTAGGTGTGCGTATAGTATCGCCGACTATTTTTGATTCATTTCAAGTGATTCGTTATTTAGTTGATGCGAACTTGATTAGTTATCCGCACATTATGCCAGATCAGTCTTCAAACAATATGTATCCAGTTCAAGAGTTTTTAGAGGTGTGTGAGCACTTACATAAAAAACATGGTAAAGAATTTATGATGGATTCGGCGAAAGTTGACCGATTACTTCGTCAACAGCTGCGTGTAAGCACTAATCCACTTCTAAAATTATTCAGAAAAGAAAATCCATATTCATCGATAGATTTTAGATACATTAAGTTTATCTGTCGTAAGTTAATTAAAATTGCTCCGGGGCTAAATTCAACTGGTGGGCAGAATACAAAAGAGTTTTCATTTTTCTATCCTTTCGAAGTGCAGATCATGGATCAGCATGCGTATGAAAAAATGCAAACAGGCGATACGGATCACGCAGCCTATAAAAATCGTCAAATCGCCGCGGCTAGAAAAAGGATCCTGTCGACATGAAAGTAATTTTGTTCATCCGCTCGCTCATTGCGAGTTTCTTATTCGTATTGATCACTGGTTATTTGTCTGCTCAAGGCGTGTTGATTAATATTTTATTTAATCGCAGATCTTTTGATAATTGGATTGTGACCACTTGGTCGAAGTTAACATTTTTGGTTTTCAACGTAGAACTTAAAGTGTTTGGTGGTGAAAACTTGGATCCCAAGCAAGGTGCTGTTATTTTATTTAACCACTCAAGCTTTATGGATATTTTTGCACTTTGCGGAAGTTTATATAACATTCGCTTCGGCGCTAAAATTGAATTATTTAAAATTCCGGTTTTTGGAGCTTGTATGCGCAGATTCGGCACTCTTCCGATCGCACGCTCAAACAGAGAAGAAGTTTTTAAAGTTTATGAAGAAGCTAAGGTGCGTTTTGCCAGAGGTGAGCGTTTTGCTTTGTCTCCTGAAGGCGGACGTTTTCATGATGATGAAAAACTTTTACCGTTTAAAGCGGGACCCTTTGTATTTGGTATTAATTCGCAAGTGCCACTAGTTCCTGTTGTCATTAAGGGTGCCTATGCGGTTTGGCCTAAAGGTAAACTTTCTGCTAATTCAGATCGCTGGAAGCGAACTATTGAAGTGCATGTGTTGACACCGGTGCCAACGGTAGGTCTAACAAATGCAGATCGTATAGCTTTACAAGAAAAAATCTATAAAATGATGAATGATGTGTATACGACCTAGTACTTAGCTGGTTAGTTTTAGCTAATACTTAGCTTGTGTCCAATTCTGCGAGAAGATCGGTGATTTAAGGCGTACCTTGCGTGTTCCTGTGTGTACGTCGATCACAATATTGTACGGCTTTTGTACCTTAATTTTGGTGATCTGGATTTTTTTCGGAATAACACCTGTAGATTTTGTAATCGCTGAAGATACTTTATCGATTTGAATATAATTTTCAAAAGTTTTTCCGCCATCAAGGCTGCGGTAATTACCAACATAGATTAATGAATTACTGTGATAATAAACCGGGCCAGAATAATCTTTAAACTGTGTGATCTCGTTCCAGTTTTGTCCATCTTCGGTGATAAAAACTCCGCGGGCAGAAGCTAAACCTTTTTTAGGATTGTCTTCTTGAAATGAAACTGAATAGATTTCTTTTTTGATCAGATCATCAATTGAAATCGTATTTTGACCAACAATTTCAATGTTGGGTCGTTGCCACCAGATCGGCCCGTGACCTTTAATTTGGCTTTGTAGCCAAGGTTTAGTTTTTTCTTTTACTAATTTAAAGCTTGTCCATTTGGGATAGTGTTCATTTTCTTTAAAAGCGTAAGCAAGTTTTTGATCAACCACTAAACCTTTAATCTCTGCGAGCTGAAGACTTTCGTTTTTAGCAGTGATTAAGTGGTCAAATTCGCGGTGATTGATGGCTTCCCAAGTGCTTGTTTTAGATCTAAATGAATAAGCAAATTTGGCAAAATCGTACTTTGAAATACAATCGTTGATGTCGATATATCCAAATTGGCCGTTAAATAAAATTTTAACAAATCCTTTTTCAAAACTAATCGGAATAAAATAATTTAATTTAGGAATTGATTTAAGCGCCATGGCTTTGATACCTGCTGATTCTCGAAGTTTTGTATCGTTTAATGTTAATACTAAACCGCGATCGTAAGGATCGGTGTCGTAATTTAACAAAATTGTCGCAAGGTCTGCAGTGTTGTTGGGTTTA
Source organism: Bdellovibrionota bacterium (assembly GCA_040386015.1). Classification (GTDB taxonomy): domain Bacteria; phylum Bdellovibrionota; class Bdellovibrionia; order Bdellovibrionales; family Bdellovibrionaceae; genus Pseudobdellovibrio. The sequence continues at coordinate 440,605 of JAZKGG010000001.1, forward strand.
ACACGGCGTTTGCTGTATTTTTCAATCCACACGCGCGAAAGGTGAAAAGCGGTGATGTTCGGAACAAGAGTTGGCGAAATTTTTTTCTGATCTTTGGCTAAATAAAAAGCTTCGCTAGTTTCTGACGAAATTAATTGTTCACTCAGCTTATCAACGCTTGTATGTCCTGAAGGAAAAATGCTTTGTTTTGACTTAAAAAATGGGATCTCTTGGGCTTTTCGGCCGGCGAAAAGTTCGCTTAAAATAGGGGCTTGCTTTGAGGTTACAGGATTGACTGAGGCATTAGCAGAAAAACTAGTCAAAAATGCAGTAATTAAAGCCATGACAAACAGCATCTAACCATTGTGAATGATCTTAGTCGTTTCATTCAAGACCAGTTCTTTGCTATAACTAAGCATTATTTTTCAAGCACTTTAGGAGGCAAAACCATGGTAGAAAATATCGGAAAAATCGGTGTTGTGGGCGCGGGTCAAATGGGTAACGGAATCACGCAAGTTGCTGCAAGTCACGGATATGAAGTGGTGATGTTTGATGTTTCAAACGCCGCTCTCGACAAAGGTCTAACAACTGTCGCTGGCAGTTGTGATCGTTTAATTAAAAAAGGAACGATGACTGAAGATGCTAAAAAATCCTTACTTGCAAAAGTTAAAGCTACAACACAACTTGCAGATCTTAAAGATTGTGATTTTGTTGTTGAAGCTGCGACAGAAAATATCGATTTAAAACTTAAAATTTTCAAAGACTTAGATCAAACAGTAAAAGCTGGTTCGATCTTGGCAACAAACACATCTTCGATTTCAATCACTAAGATCGCTGCAAGCACCTCACGTCCTGACAAAGTCGTAGGTATGCATTTTATGAATCCAGTTCCATTAATGCAATTGGTTGAAGGTATCAAAGGCTTACAAACAAGTGATGCGACTTTTCAGACGACAAAAGCCTTATCAGAAAAATTAGGAAAAGTTTTTGTAGAAAGTGTTAAAGATATGCCAGGTTTCATCGTAAACCGTATTTTAATGCCGATGATCAACGAAGCGGTCTACACGTTACATGAAGGTATTGCGTCAGTTGAATCTATCGACAACGCGATGAAGCTTGGAACCAACCAACCCATGGGTCCGTTAACGTTGGCTGATTTTATCGGTTTAGACACTTGCCTTGCCATCATGAACGTACTTCACGATGGTTTAGGGGATTCAAAATACCGCCCAAGCCCGCTATTAGTAAAATACGTTGAAGCAGGCTGGTTAGGTCGCAAAACTGGTCGCGGATTTTACAACTACGCAAAGTAAAGCTCTTGGCGAAGCCAAGGAAAGAGGCAGTAGAATATGAACTCAGAATATCAGACAATTAAACTTGAACAAAAAGATAACGGCGTTTGGATTCTAACTATCAATCGCCCAGAAAGTTTAAATGCCTTAAACGGCCAAGTGTTAAACGAAATGGCGGATGTACTTCGCCAAATTTCAGAACTTGATTATGAGACAGCAAAAGTTTTAGTGATCACAGGTGCGGGAGAAAAAGCTTTCGTAGCAGGTGCAGACATTAAAGAGATGCTTGATATGTCAAATGCTCAAGCTGTAGCTTTCGCAGAAAAAGGCCAAGCTGTATTTCACGAATTAAATTTATTAAAAATTCCGGTGATTGCTGCCGTAAATGGTTTTGCTTTGGGTGGTGGTTTAGAATTAGCACTTGGTTGTGATTTTATGATCGCCAGTGAAAATGCAAAATTCGGTTTGCCAGAAGTTTCATTGGGCTTAATTCCAGGTTTTGGTGGAACAGTCAGATTGGCTCGCGCTGTGGGCATTCGTAAAGCGCGTGAATTAACTTTCACGGGTGAAATGATTAAAGCTGATGAAGCTTTCAATCTAGGCTTGGTTTCACAAGTTGTTCCGCAATCTGAATTGATGCTGGCCGTAAACAAAAAAATCGAAATGATTTTAATAAAATCTCCGTTAGCAATTGGCAAAGCAAAACTTTCGATCAATCAGGCTTTTGATTTAGAAACTGAAGCCGCATTAAAAAATGAAGCTGAAGTTTTTGGTGGCCTATTTGGTTCGTTTGATACCGCAGAAGGTACAAAAGCTTTCACAGAAAAAAGAAAACCAGTTTTTAAAGGTGTTTAAGTCTAGCGAAGGCTAGCAAAGGTTAACTATGACTAAAAATCCTGTGCGTATTGTAACTGCAGCTTCACTATTTGACGGCCATGATGCTTCGATCAATATCATTCGTCGTATGCTTCAGGAGTTTGGTGCCGAAGTTATTCATTTAGGTCATAACCGCTCGGTGAACGATGTGGTTAAGGCCGTTTTGCAAGAAGGCGCACAAGGCGTGTGTATTAGCTCGTATCAGGGCGGTCACATGGAATACTTTAAATACTTACGTGATTTGTTAAATCAAGCTGGTGCCACGCATGTAAAAATTTACGGCGGTGGTGGCGGCGTTATTGTTTATGATGAAAAACGTGAATTAGAAGCTTATGGCATTTCACAAATTTTTCATCCTGACGATGGTCGTCGTTTAGGACTTGAAGGCATGATCAAAATGATCGTCGAAGGTTGCGACTTTGCAATGCCCGCGAAATTGTCGACAGAAACTAAAAACATATTTGCAGGAGATAATATTCCTTCAACAGAATTAGGTATTGCGCTTACGGCAATTGAAAACGGACAAACAGGCGTTAAGCCGGAAGATTTTGGTTTAAAGAATTTTATTCGAAAAGGTGCTGCACCTAAAATTTTAGGTATTACAGGAACCGGCGGAGCAGGTAAGTCGTCATTAATCGATGAGTTATCACAACGATTTTTAAATGCTTACCCAGAACAAAAAATAGCTATCGTTTGTGTGGATCCATCAAAAAGAAAAACGGGTGGATCGTTATTGGGCGATCGTATTCGTATGAACTCGTTATCCCGTCCACATATTTTCATGCGTTCAGTGGCTTCGCGTGGTTCTGGCAAAGAGATCGCTAGTTCACTACCTGATATTTTAAATTTCTTAAAACAATGTGATTTTGATTTTATCATCGCTGAAACCTCAGGTATCGGCCAAGGCAATATGGCCATCACTGATGTTAGTGATTTATCGATGTATGTGATGACTTCAGATTTTGGAGCGCAATCGCAATTAGAAAAAATTGATATGATCGACTTTGCTGATTTCGTGGCGGTGAATAAAGCTGATCGTCGTGGTGCACTCGATGCCGTACGTGATGTCACAAAACAATATAAACGTTCACGTAAAATTTGGGATGATAAAGTTTCAGTTCCAGTTTTTTTAACCCAAGCTTCACAATTTAATGATGGCGGCGTAAATAATTTATTCTTCTCGGTCGCAGACAAGCTTCACGAATTGAAATCGTTGCCAGAAGTTCCTAAGGCTTACCGCGAAACGGTGCTGTCTGCTGATGAGCACACAGTGATCCCGCCAGATCGTCAGAACTATTTAGCTGAAATCGTATCAAGTGTTCATAAGTACAAAGACCGTGTAAAAACTTTATCTGACAAGGCCTCGAAACTTGGCGCTTTAGAAAATTTAAAAACTGATCTTGGTTTGTCTCTTGATGTTGTCACTAAAAAACGGAATGAATACTCAGAAGGTTTTACCACTGAAGAATTGCAGTCTTTAGAAAAATGGGATGAATTAAAACGCATCTATGCACAAGATGAATTAATTTTCAAAGTGCGCGATAAAGAGATTCGCCAAAGTTTGGTGACTAAATCATTAAGCGGTACAAAAATTCGTAAAATCGTTCTACCAAGTTACAAAGACTGGGGCGATCGTTTTACTTTTTTAAAAATGGAAAACGTAGCCGGAGAATTTCCTTTTACTGCAGGGGTGTTTCAACTTAAGCGTGCGGATGAAGATCCTAAGCGTATGTTCGCGGGCGAAGGCACGCCAGAACGCACAAATCGTCGTTTTCATTATTTATGTAAGGGCGAAAAAGCCCATCGTTTATCGACAGCATTTGATTCAGTTACTCTTTACGGTCAAGATCCTGATTTGCGTCCGGATATTTACGGTAAAGTCGGTGAATCTGGCGTCAGTATTTGTTGTCTAGATGATATGAAAAAACTGTATGATGGTTTTGATTTAGTAAACTTAAATACGTCAGTATCAATGACAATTAACGGCCCAGCACCAATGATCTTAGCGTTCTACTTTAATACAGCGATCGATCAACAAGTTGCAAAAAAAGAAACTGAACTTGGTCGTAAGCTAACTGATACTGAATGGCAGCAACTGGCAACAGCTACAATGTCGCAAGTCCGTGGTACGGTGCAAGCTGATATCTTAAAAGAAGATCAAGGCCAGAACACGTGTATTTTCTCGATTAATTTCGCTTTAAAAATGATGGGTGATATTCAGCAATTTTTTATTGATAAAAGCATTCGTAATTTTTATTCAGTCAGTATTTCTGGTTACCATATTGCTGAAGCCGGAGCGAATCCGATTTCACAGTTGGCCTTTACACTTTCAAATGGTTTTACTTTTGTTGAGTATTATTTATCTCGCGGTATGAAGATCGATGATTTTGCGCCGAATTTAAGTTTTTTCTTTTCAAACGGTTTAGATCCTGAATACACCGTATTAGGCCGTGTGGCTCGTCGTATTTGGGCTATAGCCATGCGTGACCTGTATAAGGGTAATGATCGTTCGCAAAAATTAAAATACCATATTCAAACTTCTGGACGATCTCTGCATGCACAAGAAATTGATTTTAACGATATCAGAACAACGCTTCAGGCGTTAATCGCGTTAAATGATAACTGTAATTCGCTACACACCAATGCTTACGATGAGGCGATCACAACACCAACACAAGAATCAGTTCGTCGCGCGATGGCCATTCAAATGATCATCAACCGTGAATTTGGTGCTTCTAAAAACGAAAACCAAAATCAAGGCAGTTTCTTCGTAGAAGAACTAACTGATTTAGTTGAAGAAGCCGTTTTAGCCGAATTTAAACGTATCAGTGAGCGTGGTGGTGTATTAGGTGCGATGGAGACTCAGTACCAACGTTCAAAAATTCAAGAAGAATCAATGTACTACGAACATCTTAAACATTCTGGCGAATTACCAATTATTGGTGTGAATACCTTTATCGATCCAAAAACTTTAGAAACGGGTTATGAGCCGCCTAAGATTGAATTAGCACGTGCTTCTACAGAAGAAAAAAATTATCAGTTAAAGCAAGTCGAGACTGTGCAAAAAGCTAATCACGCCCAAGCCGATATCGAGATTAAACAACTTAAAGAAGCTTGTTTAAGCGGCGCGAATATTTTTCAGGCCCTGATGAGGGCAGCAAGATATTGTACGCTATATCAAATGTCACAAGCATTATACGAGGTCGGCGGTCAATACCGTCGTAATTTATAATTTTTTTGAGTTTTCCCAAACTGAAAAGCGATCAATAAAAAATATTCCCGAGACAACGCGGCTTAAATCAGGCTGCGTTTCCATATGAATTTCTGAAATATTTAAGTATTTTTCGTAAATGGTTTGAGTTTCTTCACAGAATTTTTTATAAGCTTCTTCATTTAAAAGTAATTCATATTTTCTATTAACGCCTGCTTGACCCTTATCACTTTCGATACGCGAAAAAATATTTTGCAGAATCAGGTCGCCATAAGCTTTTTGCAGGGCGCCATTGGGTTGCCAGCGAAACGGGTAGTTAACCTGTTGAATAAAACGATCTCCGGGCAGTAATTGCACTAAGCTCACTGTTTCTAGAGCGCGCGCGTGCGCTCGCAATTCTTTTTCTGAAAAATTAAAAATTGATTGAATGTCAGAAAAGCTAACTCTGGCTAAAATGTGACGAAAAAGCATTTGGATTTTAAAATCCGAAGCTAAAAGTTTTTCTTGTTCGACAGTAAATAAATGTGGCTCACGTTTTACAACTTTTGATAGCTCAATGATTTCATAAAATGAAATCGACAGACTACTGGCTAAGTCTTTCACTTGTTTTAAAGTTAAGTCATCACCGTTAAGCCTACGTTTTATTGTCGCTGGAGAAGTATTTAAAGCTTTAGCCATACTTTCGTAGGTGGCTTTTTTGGACTTCATTAAGGTCTTGAGTGTCTTTTGAATTTTCTTACATTCGTAATCCATAGCTGGTTTCCTTGGTTTTTGGGTCAAATACTGACCCTTTATATAAAAGTTTATACTAAACGGGTCAACTGAGTTCTAGTACGCTTATCAAGGAGAACGTCTTATGAAACTAAGCTTATTTGTAACTACGCTGTTAATTTCTGCCTCGGCATTTTCGGCTATCTTATGCCCGGTTACTTCATGTAATCCACATAATGGTTGTATGGATGGTTGTAGCAATTACCGCGTTTTTGACTCGGCTGATTGCACACCCGATGATCCAAAGGTTGGCGAAACGGTCGCGATCAATGCTGCGTCAAAACACGCTTCTGGAATTTGTCGATCAGGTTATTTTTTACGTACAAAATGGAACGTCAGATCTGAAACAACTAACGATAAATGCACTGTGAAGGCTGAAGCTTATGTGTCTTGTTACCAGTAGATATACCATTATCGAAGCGTAGCTTCGTTTAGGTATGGAGGCGTAGCTTCGTTTAGGCAAGTAAACCTCTTCTTGTGGCGCTCAAAAGCTCCGACAGCTTTACCGATATCAGAATGACTACAGACCCCGCGCTGAATTAAACATTGGCGCGGTAAATCTAGTGTTAGATGGTCGGGATCGATCGCGTTGGTGACGTAAGAAGTCAGAATCGTCGTTACAAAGTAAATCTCATTACAGGTGCTCGCTCTAGTTTCAAGTTCGCAAATATGCACCGCTTTTAAATCGTTTAAAATAATTGCGATTTCTTCTGTTGAAAGAGTTAGTTCTTTTCTGCATTCAGCATTGCTTATGGTAAGACTTTGGCTTGCGATATTTAAATCGTAAATTCGCTCTGGAATCATAGTTCTTAAACTCAAAGTTTCTAAATTGTCTACGCTGAAATTTCCGACATAGACAATTTTATCGTTTTCGTCTTCAGTTTTTTTATCTGTTAGGTCAGAAAGTTCGCATGACAGGGCCTTTAGGCAAAAAATGGCCAACATAAATTTTTTCATTTTATTTTCCTTTTAAGTTTTATTCTGCTTTTAAGCTATAGATGTTTAAGCACATTTCGCTGGCTACTAGCACATTATGAATATTTGCAAAATTTTGCGAATCATTCACATTAAGTGCATTTGTAAAAATCGGGTCGTTGCACTCTAAGTGTTGAATTGCACCTAAACATTCATTCCAATTTCCAGGATTAATTTTTAATTTTTTCTGATGATAGAGCTGATTAAGCTCTAAATAGTTTTTGGCTGGTGTTGAAATGAATGCATCCACGCCATTTTGATCAGGCAGTAAATTTTGGCAGGTAACTGCTGGATCATTATCAGCTAGCCCCAGACATTGGTTTACTTTGCTGCATATGACTCGCATTTGTATTTGAACGTACGGGGTGGGTATGCAGCGACCTTTGCTTTGGCAAGGCTCTTGTAGGCCGCCTTGAAAAGGATTGTCTACATCAGTGCCATTAAGTTCTTTACACGCCGAAAGCGAAAATAAACTTAAAAATACTAAAGTTAAAAATAAATTATTTTTCATGGTGAATCCTTGCTAGAGTTTTTTAAAGTAAGAGGAAAAAGTTGAAAATTTATTTGAAAAACTTCTTCTTTATTTTGATCAACTTCAGATAAAGCTAGAATTTCAGATCGTAGTTCAGCTATTTTTTGCTGAACGTGTTTATAATTCTCCCAAGAAAGGCTAACGGTAGATCCGGTGATATAGCGCTGTTCTTTAGAAAATCGTTCAAGCGACTGTCTGCCTAGGTTGATCATTTGATCGTGGTACAGATACGCGCTCGCTGCTACAAACTGGCTTCCGGTGGCAATGGTGTTAGAACTTACACTCCAGGCGCCATCTTGTTCAGAAATGAGCTTTAAACTTTTTAGTAACAATAAAGCCTGTTCAGCTTCTGATTTTTTCACTTGCGGTTGTAAACGTTTGTAGATGTCTTCGGTTTTAATTGTTGGATGAATAATTAAAAGCTCGCGAACAGCGACATGAATCCATTTTTTAAAATATTCAGTTTGTTCGTCTTCGATGAATTGAATATTTAATTTAGCTTTAAATTTTAAAAGATTTTGCGAATAATTAAATCGCTCTTGTGGAGTCGTACTTTGGTTAAATTTGACTAAGTCTTTAAAAAACTGCAGACGTGTATTTTTCAGACCAAAAGCATTTCCAAGCTTAAGAGCGCCATCCTCAGATAAATTTCTTTCGCCTTGAATCAGCAACAATAAAAAATTCGGTGAGCTAAATCCTGCATGCGCCGAAAATTTTCGATAAGAAAAATGACCTTGTGCCCGCAAGTCATCGACAGCAGCTTTTAAATAAAGGCGAAAATCTTCGTAATTCAGAATTTCAACCGTTGTAGAATACATGTTTTGATCCATATTCCCTCGCATAAAGAGAATATCGGGAAGTGCTGCTGAAAATAAACTGTATCCTATAGAATACGCCGTATTCTATATAGAACAGGACTAAAGGAGTGTTTGCGGCCATCAAGCTTCAGGGAATTCGCACCCTTTAGTGATCTATTTCTTGTACGTCTGGTGATCCAGAAGCAATAGATCTAGAATGGAAAAATCTTAAATAGATTGAAAATCTTTTCCAAAATCACAAGGATTCTGAAAACTAGACTTAAAACCTCTTTAAGCGTAACTCTCTTTTGACGATACTTTATTAACCGATAATGAAATCCGACATACGGATTCTCCTTTCTTAAAGGGGAGTCACGAAGTCTTAAAGGCGAGATGGCGCAAGCATCGCAGTGAAACTGCGTAAAGTGTGCCATTTCGCCTTTTGCATTTTTAGGTACGAAATATTATTTTAATTTTTCAAAGATTTTATCAGCGCAGCGAATGCCATCAACGGCTGCTGAAGTGATGCCACCTGCGTAGCCCGCACCTTCACCGCAAGGGTATAAGCCCTTGTGTGAAAGACTTTCTAATGATTCATCATCACGCGTGACTCGAAGCGGGCATGACGTGCGCGATTCAACGCCATATAACTGTGAATGTTCAGAAATAAACCCACGCATATTCGTATTAAAGTTATTTAAACCTTCTGCGATTTTTTGGTACATAAATTTTGGCAGCAACTCGTCTAAGCGAATCGGTAATACGCCAGACGGTGAAGATGATTTGCGAAGTTCATTTTTGTTCGATCTATTTAAAAAAGAAACTAAATTTTGTGCCGGTAATTCTTTAGTGCCTTTTTTGTCTTGTATAGCTTGAAAGGCTTGAGTTTCTAATTCACGCCGCATTTTCATGCCGCCAAGTAAATCATTACCAAATAGTTTTTCGTGCTGAATGCTTACTACGATCGCGGCATTTGCAAATTCTGAATTACGATTAAAATTACTCATACCGTTACAAACGACGCCGTCTTTTTCGGTGCCGCTTGATAAAACATAACCACCAGGACACATACAAAAGCTATATACGCCGATTCCAGTTTTATCATCGTGGTGAACCAGTTTGTAATTAGCAGAACCTAATTTGGGGTGATCTGCGAATTGACGGTACTGGATTTCATTAATTAATTTTTGCGGATGTTCAATTCGTAAACCCATCGCAAATGATTTACCTTCGATATGTACACCAGATTCTAAAAGATGATTGAGCATATCTTCTGCCGAATGGCCGGTGGCTAAAATCACATTATCAGATTTGTATTCGGTTAATTTTCTTGAAGCGTCGTTGATCACAACGCCTTGGATGGATTTTTCTCCGTAAATTAATTTTTCAACTTTTGAATCAAAATGAATTTCGCAACCATTGGCGCGCAAAAAATCACGAACTTTTGGAATCACGCGGCGAATTTTATCAGAACCCACATGAGGATTAGATATCCATTGAATTTCAGCCGGGGCACCGAATTGCACCAGACGATTTAACACATAAGGGATATGCGGAGATTTAATACGCGTAATTAGTTTTCCGTCAGAGTAAAGTCCGGCGCCACCTTCTCCGTAACAGACGTTATTTTTTGGATCTAATTGGCCATAGCGCCAGTATTTATTAATGCCTTTGATGCGCTCTGCAGATTCAGAACCGCGTTCAAATAATATACAGGGAATGCCGCGCTCAACTAAACGAATTGCTGCAAACAATCCTGCCGGGCCAGAACCCACGACGATCGGGCGATCGGTTTTTTTCTCACCGTTGATTTTTTCTAATTCAAATTTTTCTAAAGATAATGTTTCGCCCTCTTCGGCCACTTCGATCGTGTAAACAAAGTGGGGAGAGTGTTTTTGGCGCGCGTCGACAGATTTTCTAAGAATACGGAATTCGCCATGCTTAGGCATGAGCCATTCGAGATGAGCTTCTATATCTTCATCAATTTTGAGTTTAATATCTTTAAAAATCTTCGACATTGAAAGGGTAATGTAGCAGAATCAGCCCATGTCAGCAATCACACAGTTCTTACCGAAAAATCATCTTAGCTATATCGTGGGTAAATTGGTTCATTTGCAGTTTCCACGCTTTATTTGGACTCCAATTATTAGAATTTTTGCAAAAGCTTACAATATCAACCTCGAAGAGGCTGAAAAAACAGTCGATCAATACCCTTCTTTGGGTGAATTTTTTATCAGAAAGCTTAAGGCCGGACAGCGTCCGGTGGGTAGAAGTTGGGCTGTGCACCCTGCAGATTCAGTTATTACCCAGGCCGCAATCATGACTGATGGTCAGTTGATTCAAGCAAAGGGTAAAACCTATAACGTAAAAGATTTTGCAGGTTTTGATAAAGCCTTAGATATCTATAGCGATGGCCAATTTTTAACGTACTATCTTTGTCCGACAGATTATCACCGTGTGCACTCTCCTGTGGATGGCACAATTGAACGCGTGATTCATATCCCAGGTGCTTTGTGGCCGGTGAATAGTTGGTCAACCTCAAACATCCACGAATTATTTTCGATCAATGAACGTGTGTACATAGAAATTAAAACTGATCGCGGTCTTGTGGGCGTGGTGTTTGTAGCAGCAACCAATGTTGGTGATATTGCTCTTAGTTTTGATTCAGAAATTCGTGGCAATCAGTTCAAAGTTTTTAAGCCGTTAATTAAAGAGTATAAAAACCTAGATATTCAAAAAGGCGACGAACTTGGCATGTTCAGAATGGGTTCAACCGTCGTTATGCTTTATCAAAAAGGCGTGCTTGGTTTGCAAGACTCTCAGCTTGAACAGTTTCATGATAAAGCTGTTAAAGTAAATTCAGATTTCGCGAATTAATAAGAACTAAATAGCAGGATAAGTGCATTCAGTAGTTGGTGTTTCCATAATGGTCACCGACTTAAGTGATGGTAAATCTGTTTTTGTGCGTTCGTAAATCCATAACGCTAAAAGTTCAGACGTGGGATTTTCTAAACCCTTCACTTCATTTAATACACGATGATCTATTGCAGCTAATAGTGGCTTCACGATCTGATCGATTTCGTGGTAATCTTGCACCCAACCAACCTGGGCTTGCAAAGGGCCACGCAAAGTTAGAATGATTTTAAAGCTATGACCATGCACGCGTTTGCACGGGTGGCCCTCAGGTAAATGGGGTAAAAACCTGGCTGATTCGATTTGGTAGTGGGTCTTAAGTTCAAAGATTTGACTCATGGGTTGTTATATACCCCCAAAAAGATTATACTGTCAGCATGAAAACCACCTCTTTACACCTAGCTAAGCAAAATTTTAAGTTCTCTTCGGCGCACTTTTTAATTTTTGACCAAAAATCTGCTGAAATGCTTCATGGTCACAATTACCAGGTGGTGGTTTCTATCTTAGCTCCAGATGTGGGTAATAGCTCGGACGAGCAGGGTAAAATGGGATACATGGTGGATTTTAATGTTCTTAAAAAATTTATCAAAGCCCGCCTAGATCTTTGGGATGAACACGTTTTGTTACCTAAAAACCATCCTGATATGAATTCTAAATTATCAGTAGACGGTAAAAACTATGAAATCACATTTCGTGATCGTTTTTATTCTTTACCTAAAAATGAAGTGATTTGGTTAGATATTTCAAATACCAGTGTTGAACAGTTATCATCTGTTTTAGCTGAAGAATTTTTCATAGAATTTAAAAAATACGGCGTGACTAAATTAACTGTCGACGTTGAAGAAACACGCGGGCAATCAGCCGCAACAACGATCGATTAGATTATTTCGGATTTGTGACTTCGTCGTAAGTTAGTTCTTTTTTGATTCGGTAAGACCAGAAGCAGATTTTTCCTAAGCCTTTAACCCAAGCTTCAGCTTGGTCTTCTAACATTTGCGGAAAACCATTACACGCAGTACTTCCGAAGTCAGAAATATTTGTTACCTCGGTTACAGACCACGACCAAAAACTTTTTTCTTTTTTAATCATATTGCGATTATAACCTTGGTTGCCTAAAGCGATTTTAGCAAAAACTATTTTATGTAAATTGGGGTTTGTGATTTGATCGCGCGCTTTTTGCACCATGACAGGATCTTTGATTTTTACCACGAACTGATCACCCGTATTATCACTAGCGCCCATTAAAAAATACTTTTCATCTGCAGAAGCGATTGAACGTTGTGGTTCAACATAAGCAGGCTTTAAAATCGCAGCCAAGGTAATTACGTTTGAACGAAAACGTTCGCGTGCCGTGATTTTAACCCACGTTGATGTGGGTTCTGGTTTTAAAGTGAATTTAAACAATTCACGGCCTTCAACATCAATTTCTAAGGGCGCTGATTTTTTAGTAAAACTTAAATCTTCAATGTAAAAAGTATTTCTACCCGGAAATAAATTTTTAAGCTGAACTTCGTTAATGGCGTGCGGGTTTATTTTATAATAAACGACGCCACCTTCTAATGAATCAGCAGTAACGATATCGCGTAAATCACAATTCGTTTCGATCACTAAATCTTTTGGGGTATCTAGCGCTAATAATGAATAATCTTGAGTTGAAGTCGACGGGTCGTGTGAGAGTTGAAGATGGATTTTGCTTTTTGCAGGAATCACATGATCAACTTCATCAACAATGTATTTGTCCCACTCTTGCAACCACACTGTTTGTTCTTTATTAGATTTATTTTCGACACTTACAGTTTGGTTTACGCAAAGTTTTGGCCAGCGAAAGACTTCGCCAGACGCGGCTACCGTTGCTAGCTGTATAAGCACTAAGAAGCTCAGGTTGTAAGTCTTAAGTCGAAGGCGGTTATTCATACAAACCAGATCGGACTTAGGGTTATAGGACTTGACCAGCGGAGAGGTTTTCTAGACTTTGGCAGAGTGGTTTTACAAGATCTTTAGCGCTGATAGAATCAGTTGGTTTTCAACAAGAGCTACTTAATTGCAAATGATTTTCATTTAGATCAAGAATGGCTACAAAGCCCTATGAGCGAAAAAAGCACACTATTAAAGTTAAAAGGGTTCAATCAAGTTGAGGTCACTCCTCAAGCCAACCAAGTTCTGATCGAAAGACTTATCGATTTTGGCTTATACCCAGGTGTAGAATTTGAGATCGTAAAAAAACTTCATCTTTCAGATGTGACCGTGATTCGTTTTCACCAAACATTACTTGCGTTGAATGAACAGGAGTTCAAATGTCTAGCCATGTAGAAACGTTAACCCCGCTGAATGAAAGAAATGTATTATTAGTAGGTTCACCAAATTCTGGTAAGACCACGCTTTATAATTGGTTAACTGGTTCAAAATTTAAAACAGTGAATTACCCAGGCGCAACAGTTGAGTACTCGTTAGGTTCACTGCAAAATGAGTTAGCATTAAAGGCTGATATGAAACCGGTTAGTATCGTTGATACTCCCGGGATCTATTCTTTAGATGCACAATCTGATGACGAAAAAGTAACTGTAGGTATTTTAAAACACTCTCACCATGTGAAATACAATGCAGTAGTTCTTGTGGTCGATGCTACGCAAATGAACCGTCAGTTATTATTAGCTAAACATTTAATTCAGCCGAATTCACATGTGATCGTTGTCTTAACGATGTCTGATCTTGTGGCTAAAGATAAAAAGCAAATCAACATCTTAGAAGTCAAAAAATTCTTAGGTGTTGAACATGTCGTTTTATTCGATGGAGTTTTAGGTAAAGGTTTATTTGAAATCGTTGCTTTATTAAAAAACACGCCACAAAAAATTTCTCAATACAATGAAGTTAAATACTCTGAAACACATAAAGTTGAAGAGTTAAAAGTTATTTCTCAGTTTTTAAAAGAGAATGCTTTTATAAAAGAAAAAGTACAAGCAGCTCAAGCTGCGGTTCAAAGCCAATCACAATTAGAATTCACTCTTAATGTGGATAAGTGGTTACTGCATCCAGTGTTAGGTTATGTATTTTTCTTTGCGCTTATGACACTTTTCTTTGCTTCGGTTTATTGGTGGGCAGCTCCACTTATGGATTTAATTGATGGAGCGATGGCGGCTGCAGCTGATTACACAAAAGCTCATGTGCCTGGTCTTTTCGGTGAGTTTCTTGGCGATGGTTTATTAGCTGCGATTAATGGCGTAGTTATTTTCGTTCCGCAAATTTTTGTTCTATTTATCGGGATCGGTATTTTTGAAAATACGGGTTACCTTTCGCGGGTAGCTGCCTTAATCGACGGGCCACTTAAAAAAGTGGGTCTTGGTGGACGTTCATTTGTGCCGATGCTTTCGGGTTTTGCGTGTGCGATTCCTGCAATCATGGCCACTCGCAATATCACTTCTCGTAAAGAGCGTATGATTGCGCAATTTACAATTCCATTCATGAGCTGTTCAGCGCGTTTACCAGTTTATGCCCTGTTAATCTCGTTTTTATTCGCAGATGGTAGCCCAATCCTTGCGGGTTTTGTGATGGCGTCGTTATACTTCGGTTCAATTGTTGTGGGTGCTATTGCTTCAGCGATTTTATCTAAAATGATTGAAAGCCAACAGTCTTCGCGATTAATGATGGATTTACCATTCTATCGTAGACCTCGCTTTACAACAATCCTTCGTCAATCGTGGGATAAATCAATTTCATTCGTTAAAAAAGCTGGTCCAATCATTATCGGACTTTCAGTTGTCTTGTGGTTTGCAACTACTTTTCCGAAAGCAGCTGAAGGAGCTCCTGAAGATCAAGCACCGCTAACTTATGCTATGCAAGTTTCAAACGCTATTGAGCCTGTGTTTAAACCTCTTGGTTTAGACGGTCGCGTGGGGTTTGCGTACTTAGCCTCTTTCGCAGCCCGTGAAGTTTTCGTATCAAGCTTAGCCCTATCAATGAATGCGCAAGTTGACGACGAAGAAAATACAACCCCAATCCTAGATAAGATGAAAGAAGCTAAATTTGCTGATGGCACGCCGATTTTCACTGTGGCTTCTGTTGTCGGCATTTTCATATTCTTTATGATCGCTATGCAGTGTTTAACTACTGTGGGTGTATTAAAGAAAGAAAATGGCAGCTGGTTGTGGACGGGTCTTCAATTAGTAGGAAGTAATGCTGTGGCTTACTTACTTGCAGTCATCGCGGTTCAATCGCTTAAAGCGTTTGGGTTTTAATTATTTGCCGCGTTTTCTGAAATAGCTCTTACGATACCAAGACGAAGTTTTTTTCCATAAAGAAAACTTCGTCTCATCTGGAAAAATATTTACTCTGAAAATCTGGTAAGGATTATCAAACATCTTTAATCCACCAGTATCTGTATTTACCGCAAAATCATAACCTGCTAATTCTGCTAAACGCGCACAATTGGCATTCGTGTCGCCGTAAGTGTAGGCGTACACACACACATCAATAGCGAATTCTTTCTCGAGAGAGCGTTTTGAATCTGAAAGTTCTGCGAAAGCCATATCAGAAGTCATTTCAGTAATGCGTTTGTGGCTAAAGCCGTGTGAGCCGATTTCAAAATTTGATTTAAGCCATAATTTGCGATCTGCTCCCGATACGATTTTATCACCTTTAGCAGCGTTTGTTTCATCCCACTGATTATGTGCAATTTCACTATTCGCTAATAAAAAGATCTGGGCTTTGAAATTATATTTTTTAAGTAATGGATCTGCGTTATTAAAATTATCCCAATAGCCATCATCAAAAGTAAGAACTAACGGTTTTGTCGGAAATTCTGAAAACGGGCGGGTGCCGTTTTTGAATTGTTTTAATTCTGAAAAAGTAACTGTTTGAAAACCTTGGTTTTTGTAAAACTGTAAATGTTTTTCAAAATTGCGTTGTGTAACATAAATCTTGTGAGGTGAATCTAATTCTTGATTTGGAATTTTATGGTACATCAAAATCGGAATCCATTTTTCGTAATTTTTTTCAAAATAACTGGCTTCGTAGATTTTTTGAATCTGGTCACTTACAGTTTTCAACGCAAAGTGAAGTTTTGTGACTTTGGCTAAATCTAGAATTTCTTGAATGTTTAATTTATAATAATTTTCGATGTCGACTTTTAACTGCTCGACGTTCACTTCAGGTGTACCCCAAGAGGCCTTTTCGATATCGCCGAAGTTTGATTCCATAAATTCGGCAATGTTTTCTTTTTTAACTAAACCTAAGTATTTGGCTTCGCCAAAGGCAATTGTTGGAACTCCGCTCATTAGGCTTTCCATACACACACGCCCTGCGCCGACGATCAGATCAAATTGAGCGTAAATGCCTTGGTGTAGGTTTTGTGAGGGGTGAAAGTGTAAGTTTTTAGAATGCAGTGCCTGATCGATATCAGTTTTGTTCGCGCCGATTAAGTGAATTTCACAAGTGATATTTTCGGTGAAATATTTGATCGTATTTTCAGTTCTAAATTTTTTCGGCCCCGTAGCTCGGCCAATAATGGCAATTTTTAATGTTTCAGTTTTGTTTTTTGCCGAATTTACACGTTTTGGATAAAACAAGTCGGTGTTAATGCCGTTTCTGATCACCTTGATGTGTTCAGGGTCGTAATTAAATTCATCGCTTAGTTGTGACTTAATGTTTTCACAAACTGCGATCTGGTGGGTGCCGTAGATATTTTTCCAGCGTTTAGAAAATGATAAATGCTGGCGGCCATGAATTGAGCTGACATAGCCTACAGGAGTGCCACAAGTTGCACTGTGCGCAAGCTTTGAAGCGGCCCGCGAATGGGCGTGCACGACTTGAATGTTATTTTTTTTAATAATTTCGCGAAGTTTTTTAACGTTAGCGTAAAAATCAAAAATGGATTTGGTTTCTACTTTAAGTTCAATTTTTTCAGCTTTTGTCGGGTAATAAAACCCGTTAGAGACTTGATAGACTTTATGGCCTGCGGCCATTTGGGTATCGATAAGTTGACTGGCGTAGACTTCTGCACCAGTCAGGTGGTTTTGAGACAATAGATGAAGAATAGTCACATGACTATTCTTCCGTATTTGAAGTCAATGGGCTACATTTTTCTGGAGCTTGTTCAGGAATATCGACAGCTTGTGCCCAATCTTTTTCATAAAGAGCCGCCATTTGTTGTTCAACAGCGACATCTTTGAAGACGATTCCTAGTTCGCGAGCTTTAGTGATCGAGTTGTTTGAAAAATTCTCTGAGCCTAAAAACACGGCCTGATGATCAACATTGATGGTTTTCGCGTGAATATATGGAATACCTGCAGTTGCTGGGTACGGAGTTCCTTTAACGCTCACACCACGTTTTTTTAAATCATTAAGATTCTTGTAAGCCGCAGGGCCAGACATACCTAAACCACAGACACTTGTTAATACTCGCACGTTAACTTTACGCTTAACCGCCGCCTGTAAAGCCTCGTGAATTTTTGGATGCCCCATGTTTTTGATCCAGATTTCTATAGATTTATCAGCCGAATTAATAAGATCAACAAGTTTAGCTTCTGAATTGTTCGGGCTCCAGACTAAGTTGGTGCTCGCTAATTCAGGTGTAATATTGGTTTGATTAGCTGCATTTTTCACATCTTGATCAAAAACCGAGATGATTTCAGAGATCACTGATTTATCAGCCGTAAAGACGCCAAAATCGCGCATTTGATGAGATCTGCTGATAAAATTCATTGTTGAAATAAAGGCCAATGAATCGTCGATCACAAACATTTTCCAGTGACTGATTGTGAAACCTTTAGTGGCCACCATGATGTTGGCACCAGCTTTTTTTAATTGTTCAAAGATGGTTTTACGTTTTTCGTTATTCGTACAGTATTTATCGCAAATAATTGTAACGTTAATGCCACGTTTGATTTGTTTTTCGATCTGATCGGCCATCTCTTGTGATGAGATTCCAAAAATGCCGATACGAATAGTTTTTTGAGCTTTTGCAAAAGCTTCAAATAAGGGAGCGTGGTTTTGTTCAGGAGTAGCAACTAACTCTAAATCGTCGATGGATTTTAATTGGGTTAACCAACCGGCTTTGGGCGAATAGGCCTGAGCAGATAAACTTAAGAATAAAGTAATAAATAATAAACGAGCTAACATGATGGAACCCTCCCATTTAGAGATCTAACTAAAGTTGTGGGGCCATTTCCCTATGAAACTGACAAAGTTGCAAAAAAAAATTAATGCACGATGTGCGTAATAACACAATCTTGATGACATCGAGGCATTTTGCCCAATAATTAGCTCTATAGATCACACGAGGTAAACATGAATAAGACACTTTTGCTTGTTTTAATGGCTTTAGTTTGTAACCTAATTTTAAGCTGCCATGTGGGTGAACCAATTTCATTCGGTGAAGCAAACACCAAGGCAGAATTAGCTAATCAACTTGGTGATGTCATGGCCTCGATTGATGAAGCCGGTCGCGGAACCACTGCTATCGCCCAATTTTCTCCAACATCATTAGATGGTTTAAAATCTTCTCAGATAAAAAATATCGTTTATGAAAATGTAATGTCGGTTTTATTTCCGCAAGCTAACGCGGCGACTTGTAATACCGCTGAATTTAGTGCGTGTTCTGCGAATTCAATCACGCGCAATTTTAATGGCTGTAGCATCGGGGGATATATTTTATCAGGTTCAGTTGCTATGACTTGGACTGGTGGAAGCAGCTGTGCTTTAACGGGCGTAAGCCAAGCGATTCGTATCACGCCAAATTATACTGTTGCAGGAAACAACATATCTTTAACGGCAACAAATACCGGAACCTATGGTGTGACATTAACATGGGCTTCAGGTTCTGGTACGACAAAAGTTTTTCAATACACAAACGATGGGATCAACCGCACGCTAAGTTCAAACGGAACAGCCTTATTAAGTATCAGCACACGTACAACATCGCCAATCACTGTAACAGGTACAACGCGTGGAAGCCGTGTTTTATCAAGTGCTGTAGGGGCTTTAGAGATTCTAAATAATACTTCGGGTGAAAGTTGCGCTTTTCAACCCAGCTCATTATCTTGGGGGGCTACAAATTGTAATTGTGCGAATTCAGGTGAATGGATCGGAAGTTGTTCAACGACGGGTAGTTTTATCATGACGATCACAAGTTGCGGCGTTGCCAGTCTTGCTTATAGCGAAAGTGGCGTAGCTAAAACTCAAACGGTCAGTCTTGACCGTTGTGTGCAAAACTAAATTTACAATTTCTTTTCAAAGAGAATTTTTAGAACGGGGCTGATTGAGGTTTGCTCAGTGCCCACGATGTCAAAACCAGCGTTTAGATTTAAGTGCATCATTTCTTTGTGACGATTATCTGATTTGGTCTGCATCAATTTGTAATTTTGTGTTTTGGCCCAAGCGTGCTGTTCTTGGGTTAGGGCATTGGCTACACCAAGTTTACGGTGTGCCTTTGAAACCGCACCCAACCAGCTGTAATATTTTGTTTCATCAATTTCAAAACCAGCTTTAAAGCCCACGAGTTCTTGTTCGTAGAAAAAACAGAACAGGGTCATGTTTTTTTGATTTTTTAATTTTGTTAAAAAATTTTCTTCATTAAAGTCGATTAAAGTGTCGTGACATAGTTTGACGAGTGCACCTGTTAGCTCAGAATTTAATTCTGTGAATTTTTTAATTTCAAAAGCCACTTGCGAAAAACGGGGAGTGGTTTTTCCTTGAAATTCACCCACTTCAAAAAACATGTCTTTTGGGCGAATCCATAACGTGGCTAAATCATTCGGGTATAAACATTCATAAATGACGTAATCGTTGAGTTCTTCAGAGTGTTTCGCAACGCCGAGATAGCGATAGGACTTATTTTTATAATGCTTAAAATATTTTGATTTTTTATTCATGGGATAGTTTTTTTAAGCGGCAACAGATTGATTGTCAAAATAAATCAATTTGGCAATATCAGGAGAGTCTAAAAACAAACGTAGCTTGATATCACGCATGCCATCAGCTAAACGCAGGTAGTTAGTGTAACCTACGATTTGTGCAACAGGCGATATTTCATAGTGGCCCATGATTAAATCTTGATTGCGTTCATTTAATAGCTTTTTAAGATTTACAAAAGTTTTATTTTCTTCAGTGACAACTGAATAAATGCTCATCAACTCTGGGCCTAAAAAGGTTAGAATAGAAACGGTGAGTTTATCATTGGTAATTTTAAAACAGGACGCATTGATTTGCTCAATGCGATAATTCAACTTTTCCATGTTCTTTAATGTGCGTTTGTAAATAGAGCTGTCTTCTGGATTTAAAAAATTCTCAGGTGCTAAGCAAGGAATGATATTTTTACCGTAGGTTAAAGAAAAACTTTCTAACCATAAAGGATTTGATTTCATCTCAGCTAAATATTGATCGGTGTAATATTTCATTTTTTGTAGGTTCAAAATTTCCATAACGATCTGGTCTTTGTCGTCAATTCTGCGGCCGAGTTCTGTAATCATCGTGGCATAGAGAAATAGTTGCACATCATCAGCAGACATGGTGTCTACACCCCAATGACAGCCGCGATGACAATGATTCATTTGCGCGGCAAATTGATTGAGCTGTTCGTAGTTTAAACCTTGATTATCCAGTGGTACTTTTAATTTAACAAAACCAAACGAATCATCGCTGTGAATTTTGTTATCTTCTAAAATTAAAGTGAAATTGTGATTTAATTTTTCAACAACAGCATGATTAGCCTTAATAGAAATTTCCGCACCAGAGAAGGTATCTTTAATATGAGGTAAAATGCGGTGTAAGTATTGATCAGGCATGTGGTCTAGGTATCGGACCAAGGGCCTGGATTCTTTAATATTCTACAACTTTGCGTTTGAGGTTATACGAGACGCAGTCTCGAAATGGGAACAGGCAGCAATTTCATTTATGATGCGGGCCTTAAACTTGCTGTATACATACTGTATTAAATCTTAAACTAAAGGAAATTATTATGTATAGCAAAGTCAAAGTTTTGGGGCGCGCCGTTCACCCAATGCTGGTCAGTTTTCCCATTGTATTTTATACAGCGGCATTTGTTTGTTTTTGTCTATTTCAAGGCACAGAAAATCTTTTTTGGTATCGCGTGGCATTTATGACAAACCTTGCAGGTGTGTGCGCTTCAATCATTGCGGCAATTCCAGGGGCGATTGATCTTTATGCCGGAGTTCCAAAAAACACTGCCGCAAAAAAACGAGGCTACATTCACGCCGCCTTAAACGTAACAGCGTTAATTTTATTTGCGATAAATTTATATTTAATTTGGGGAACATTCAACACAGCCGTTCTTCCAAGTATGATCAATACCATGGTCACGGGATTAGGTTTTGGGTTAACGGTCGTTGCGGCTTATCACGGCTACACTCTTGTAGCTAAAAATAAAGTTGGAGTGGATTTAACGCCAGAACAAGAACGTATTGAAATAATAACTTAAACAGCTAAGGAGAATTTTTATGTTAGTTAATGAATGCATGTCAAATTATGTAGAGCTTGGACGCCCGGATATGTCACTTAAAGAAGTGGCCTGTTTGATGCGTGACGGAGACTTTGGATTTTTACCAATTCAAGAAAATGATAAATTAGTCGGAACAATCACAGACCGTGACATTACAATTCGTGCCGTGGCTTCGGGCTTATCGCCCGATACAACTAAAGTGCATGAAGTGATGTCGAAAAAAGTTTTGTACTGTTTTGAAGATCAGTCATTAGAAGAAGTCACCCGCAACTTAGGTGATAATCAAGTGCGCAGGCTTCCGGTATTAAACCGAGATAAGCGATTAGTGGGCGTATTATCTTTAGGAGATATTTCACTTTCTGAATTTTCACCAGAGCAATTTGAAGCTGCGGTGAGCCGTATATCGCAAAGTGCTCCGGCATCACGCTCCGGCCGAAATATGCAGTAAAAAAGTTACTTTAGAGAATGGATGTTGGCTAACATGGACGTGGGCCGACATTTTAGGGCCCAAAAATGTTAAATAGGGGATAAGGTTGTCGACTTACCCTTTGGTCTAGTTAAGTCACAGAGCAAAAAAACCGAAAATTAGGTATGGATTTTCGATTTATTTTTATTTTATTTTTAATAATTATTTCAACGTCTTGCGCCACCAAAAAATTGTCTTCAGAAGTTACGCAAATCGATTGTCATGCAGAGCGTTCAATTGCTGCAGATAGCTGTGCAGATTTGTTCAATGCACGCGCTCGTGTGCAAATTATTGAAAATCAAGACAGCCAGCGCGATCGCCATGCTCTTCTCACCACAACTGTTAGGTTGTTTGATCAAGTTGCTCCAAAATCAATTGGTGAAGCTTTTTGGAAGGTGGTTGAGCAGCTGGCTCAAAATGATGACACTCAAATTAATATTAATACCAACCAATTAGTTTTAACTCAAAAGGTTACAGAAAATTTGAAAATTCATTCAATTTATGCTTATGATTCTGAGTCTAATGTGTTTGTCTTAAAAAAAATAGACTATACTGAAAAAAATCGCGCAAGTAGAACTTTAACGGATGAGCCACTGTATAACCAGAAAATTCGAGACGATTTATATATTAAAATAAATGAGATTGTCGATGGATATGTCGACAGAAATATTGCCATAGCCAGTTCTATTCCGAATGATGTTTTTAAAAAACTTTATGGTGAGCAAAAGCATCTTCAGCTATTTACTACGCATGAATTACTTAAGCTGTCTCGTCTTCCTTTAAAAGAACGCATAGCTAAATATAATTTTCTACTGACTGGTCGTCGAATTCGTAAATTCATTGTTGAAGACTTCATGCAGTCTGTAATAAAAACTCCACTGAAGACAGCTATTATTTCTGTAATGTCAGTTGCAATTTTATCTAATCTTGATGCTTTACCCAATTTTAAACTGATTTCCATTAAAGAAGAAACCCCAGCTTGGGTTGCACCCAGCGTTGTAAAAATGGCTGGTCGTTACTCCAAAGCAGAACAATCAGAAATTATTTACTTAATGAAAATGATCAATCAAAATGACAGAAAATCTTTAGAGCTGCTTGAAAAAGACATGCAAATTAAAAAAAGTTTTGTAAATATCGATATGGTCGATCAGTTTACAATTCAGCACGATACATTAAATAGCAACACATATTTTATTCTTCATCACGAAAATGAGGCTGGTAAGCTTGAAATATTTGCCCTTCAAATCAACCCGGATCGGTTTCCTAATCTAGCTAGGCGTGCTGAGGCAGTTTTACCAAAAAACTAAATCGCAATGATTAAGTGACAAGTTTATCTGTGTTGTAACAGGCCCTTTAGTCTAGGTTTTGTGAATCAAGACTTTCTGTAAATCTATAGACTTGCGAAAATAAATGCATGGCACAACTCACACAAAAACAGATCGCTGAATTCTATGACCGCGGATTTATCGTACTTCCAAAAGTCTTCAGCAAGCAGGATTTAAATCATATGGCTTCAGCGACTGAAGGTTTGCTGCATTCAAGTAAAAAATTAAATGTCACCTCGCAAGTTTATAACGGCTCACAATTTGTTTTTGAAAACCAAGCTTTGCACCGCGTGGTGTGGGCGGGGTCGCACGAAAAAAATCTTTTAGATTTTGGGGCTGATCTTCGTATTCTAAAACCTGTCAGTCAGCTTTTAGGCACGATTGAAATGGATCAATTGATTAATCAAATTCACTTTAAAATGCCTGGCGATGATATTGAATTTGAATGGCATCAAGACAGCCAACACCGTGGTTACGGCACAGCGGATTGGACCGACGTCAACGGCACCGGAAGTTATGTGCAAACGTTAATCGCCATTGATGAAGTGACGACTGATAAAGGCCCGGTGAAATTTGTCGCTGGCAGTAATAAACTAAATCACGTGGGCTTAAATAATATTGCTGATATAAATTCAGTGGTTGATATTTCAAAAGCTGAAGAATTGTTAATGCAACCAGGTGACATAGTTTTATTTCATCCGTACGTGATTCACGCAAGCACGAAGAATGTTTCATCTACTCCAAGACGAGTGTTAATTAACGGTTATGCTTACCCAGGCGCAAATCATAAAAAATACCCGGGCGAAGGCTCGGGTCGTAGACTTAATATCGATCACTTGAAAAATAAAAAAATAGCTTAATTTACAGTGCAGTTTTGTGCGCCAGTTTTATAGCTTTTAGAAAAATGTGTTTCTAATTGTAAATCTAAATGCAATTTGCCTGCGTTACATAATGATTTTATGCCATCGGCTAAGCGTTTTGTGTTTAAAGAAAATTGAGCATAATCTTTATCCGTCATCATCGTTTCTCTAATAAAAAAATCTTTGGCGTAAGCGACAGTGCTTGCGTGTGATAAATAAGTGTTAAATCGTTGTAATTGGTCGTACGTTGATTTTTTCATATGACGAATATTTTCTAACATCTTTAATTTTTCAGCGATCCCTGTGCGGGCAACAGGGCCTTCAACAGCCACACCACAGTCATTGTCTTTTAACATAATTCGGCGAATTGCAACGCCATTCATATTATATTTAGTTTTAAATTCTAAAGTCGTTTTTGCTAACTCTTCTGGTGAGTCAGCCTTTTTTACTTCTATCGATTTAATATCAGCTAAACCTTGAACGTTTTTAGTAAGGCCTGTGACTTCAAGTTTGTAGGCAATATTATTAAAGCGATCTTCTTGGCGTAAAATAAAATCCATCACTAACATGTCAGCCGCATCACCCATTAAACGCACACGTTGCGCACTAGCTTGGTCAAAAGTTTGAGTGACAAACTGAGAAGTTAAATTTGGGTTAATTAAATCTAAATACACTTGCTCTTGCATAAAGGCCTTGCCTCGGGCCATTTGATCGCCACCAGCATCGTTAGAAATTTCTGTCCAATCAGCTTCACCTTTTGCATTTTTCATCAGGCCACCAAAAGTTTGCTGATAATCATTGGTAAATAAATAGGGCCCACGTTTATCTGTGGTTGGATTATTTAACTGGGTGATGACGTTTTTCCAGGTCGCGGCAATGACGCCGCCTTTAGATAAAGTTTTTTTGCCCTTTGACGATACCGCTTTATACGTTTCAATATCCATCGTTCGAAGAACCACGGGTGGAATTTTTAACATATCACCCATGATACGAGATACATGATAATAAGCTAAAATCGAAGGCGTATAACTGCAGCTCGTGCTTAATTTGTATTTTGCCAATTTGCTGCCATCACGTAAATCTGACGGCATATCGCAGATTCTATTTTCTAAAGCGAGTTTATTATCGCCGGCTAGGATTTCATAAATTTCAAGACCTGGATTTGTATTGTGTAATTTCGGGCAAAGACCAATAGCGTAACTTGAAGCCGTATTTTTAGTAAATGGAGTTTGTGCGTAAAAGTCCATGCGACATAATTCTAATTCGCTCTCTAAATCTTTGGTCGAGTAGTTAGATTGGCTTTGTTTTTTTGCATCGATATTCTGAAATTTTCTAGGAATCACGCAAATTTCGTTTTTAGCATAGCTAATCGTTTGGCTTCCGCGTGAGGTTTTTAGATCCAGCAAAGCAAAGGCTGATGAAGCTGAAAGCAGCGGTGTAAACACAAAAATTAACGAAGTTTGACGTAGGGTCATTTTTATCTCCCAGTAACACCTATCAAGTCAGGCGCCAAGGGCTGATTGCTTATAGTCATTTTGAGCCATACCTGGCTGTTTAGGTTTTCGACAAGTAGCCAATATCTGGTGCCTTTTTGCGTTTTTAAGGATCTCTAAGGCAAATTAACGTCAGGTGAAGTGGAACAAAGCTTGCTTTGTTAATTCTGGTTGGAGAATCTTTATGAAACTAGCTCAAATTTTATTGGTTTTATTAACGTCGATTTTTGCGCAAACAAGCTTTGCGGCCTGTGAGCTTTTTACTGACCTTGAAAAGCCGATCAGTGATAAAGATGCCAACCGCATTGCGTGTCTTCGTGAGTCTCATTTTTTATTGCGAACACCGACTAAAAAAACCGTTGAAGAAATCGTAGCCGGGGCTAAAAGCGATGAAGCTCAAATTCTTCCACAAAGCAGGCTTCATTGCCGTTATTTTTACCGTTATCAAAATGGTGCTAGTAATAAATTTCGCTGCGTAAGAACCGATGATAAAAATGTAATGATGTCTGAAAAAGGGCAAGTAGTTCCAGAAGCCGCAGCCATCAAAGATGTGCTGATTGCAGGAAAGCTCGAAGAAGACGTTATGGTTCGTAAAGATGGCAGCGTGATTACATTCACGACTAAAAAAGGCGAAGTAAAACCAATGATCGCTGATGTTTTAAAAGTTCGTTTTAAAGTTTCACAAGAAGGCCTAAAAAACCAAACTGAATTAAACGAATGGCGCCACCGCGAAGCTTACACCAGTAGCGTCGCCACACGTTTAGCATGGATGATGGGGTTTCCCTCAGAAAATTATTATCCCGTGAATGAAGTGGTGTGTTTTGGCTGCGACACTGACCCTTGGAAAAATGGCCTTGAACCCCAATTAGTGCCTGTGGCAAAAACAAGTGTCTTTGCTGGGGCAAGTATTGAAAGAAAATTTGAAGGTAAACGTATTATGAAAGCGTTTACATCAAATCCAAAACTTGGCAAAACGTTTGTCAATACTCCTTGGCGCTGGGACGAGTACATCACTAATTTTAAAAAATTAACTGCACTTCAACAGCATGAAATTCAAGTTTTGGCGTTATTTATTAATTTAGTGCACACAGTTGAAGAGCGTGGATCTCAGCATGTGCTTTTATGTGAAGATGCAAATGTGGTAAAATCTGCTGACGGTCTTAAAAATCTTTGTAATTCGCCGATTGCTGGAACTCATGATTTAGGTTCGGCTTTTGGCAATCGCGATATAAAATTTGTTAAAAATAAAAATCACCCACGCGGTGACTATGCTTCTTACAAGGCGTTAAATATGTTTGCTGATGCTAACTGCACGCTAACAGCACAACCCGGAAAAGGTCCTAATAAAGACTTACCAGGATTAAAAACTGTGACCGAACAAGCTCGTCGGGATTTTGTTACACGTTTAGATTTAGTTTCGCGTCAGGATTTGGCGACGATCTTACAGGTTTCAAATTTTCATGATGTAGACACGCCTTTTAAAAAGCTTGTTGAAAAACAAACTGCTTTAAAAGGCGATGCTTTAAATGCAAAAGTTAACGAATTGTGGACTGATCTTATTTATTCAAAAATGGATCAGTTTCGCAAAATGCAATGTTCAAATTCGTCGCCTATCTAATGGGTGGCCTGAGCTCCAGGTTTTAGATCCATTAAAGCTTTGCCATCTTCACCCACTGGCACAGAAAAGTGTTCGTGGACAATGCGCCAACGATTGCCGGTTTTTTTCAAACAGCACGTGTAGCGCCCCCAACAATCTATTTCAGATTTTCCATCTTCCATAGGAGTTAGCATTGTGCCTGCGGTGTGAATTAAACAATGCATAATGCCCAGATCATTGCTGGTCATAATTCTTTCTTCGCTAAATTCATACGTTACTGGAAACTTCATGGCTGTGGTAAACATGGTTTCCCAGTTTTTTCTGTAGTCATTGGCACTGGTGAAGCGTAGGGGAGGGGCGACATCAAAAGCCACTAAACTAGAATCATAAAACGACATAATATCTTCAATTTTTCCGCTGCGAACTGAATCGGCGAACTCTTCTAATAATTGCCGAATTTCACCTTCAGCAGCTGCGCTGGTGACACCCGTAGCTGTGATTGGTGCATTCGCCGCGATGTTTGTTGCACCTGCGCGTGCAAGCTCTGCTGCAGCATCTACTTTACTAGGGCTGGGTTTATTTTGTTCCATAAAGCCTCCTTTTGGAAATCTCTGTCTAAAAGTGCAAGGGTTCTGCCACTCAAATAAATACACGCAGCCCGCAGCCACTGTGTGAGTAGGGTCTGCTATGCCCCGTCTTGAGGTTTTAGGAGTTGATAGGGGGGTTAATATTTGATTTTGACGGTCGAAGTTTGCCAAGCTTTAAAAACTTCTAAAGCTTCAGGGCGCATCATCTGCACCATTGAAATTTTGCGCTGTTCAATGGGCTTTGGAATTTCGGTGTAGATAAAATCATCATCAAACTCAATCGCGGCTGCATCTTTTTTCGTATTGGCAAAGTAAACCTTAGAAAGGCGAGCCCAGTAAATAGCCGATAAGCACATGGGGCAAGGCTCGCAACTGGTGTAAATTTCGGCACCGTTTAGATCAAAATTACTGATATTTTTACAAGCTTCGCGAATGGCTTCAACTTCAGCGTGAGCTGTGGGGTCGTTGTTCGCGGTGACTTTGTTAAAGCCTTCACCGATAATTTTGCCATCTTTGACAATGACAGCGCCGAAGGGGCCGCCGCCGTGGGCGATGTTGTTTTTTGAAAGCTCAATGGCTCTTTTCATATATTGATTGCTCATGACGAACTACGTTACAAAAGAAAAATCTTTAGATCAAGCGTCTTCTATTGAACAATGAAGTTTGGCGATCGGGAACATATGAAATCACGTAATTACATTCTATTTTATCTTAATGGTGAAAGACACCAAATACTAGGCGATCAGGCCGGAGTGATGCTTTCAGATTATCTTCGTTATCACAAAAATTTGACCGGTACAAAAATCGTATGTAGCGAAGGTGATTGTGGGGCCTGCTCGGTGCTGCGTTTTTACCCTTATCAATCAGGCAAAAAGAAAAATATTTTTCTAGCGATCAATTCTTGTGTGACCACAGTGGCACAAATGGATGGATCACACTTAGTGACCGTCGAGGCACTCGCAAACCCTGAGCACACGCCGGTACAAAAAGCGATGATGACTTGCCACGGCAGTCAGTGCGGATTCTGTACGCCAGGATTTGTGATGGCGTTAACAGGTTTAGTTGAAAAAAAGCTTTGTCAAAAACAAACAGAAATCACTTCTTGTGATGCTAAAAATGCGACCACGGGTAATTTATGCCGCTGCACAGGTTATCAGCCCATTATTGATGCGGCTAAAAATATTTCGCTCAGCGAATCTGAATCAGTCAGCAAAAGATTTTCAAGTTTAGCTTCACAAAAAGACGTGGCAGCACATTTGAAAATCCCGATTGCATTAACGAGTGATAAATTTTCATTCTTTGCGCCTGTAAAAATAAAAGATGCGACTACATTTTTAATTAAAAATAAAACGGCACGTATTATTGCGGCCGCGACTGACTTGGGTGTAGTTCATAATAAACGCAAATCTCGTTTAAATCAGACATTAAGCCTGCATTTGATTCCTGAACTTTATAAAATCGAAAAAACTTCTAAATCACGCCTATCTGTCGGAGCGCGCGTCACTTTAAGTGATTTACGCCTGTACGTAAAAGATCTAATTCCTGAGTTTGCCAGGTTTTTAGATTTATTTGCTTCGCCGCAAATTAAAAATTTAGCCACTCTTGTGGGTAATGTGGCCAACGCTTCACCGATCGCAGATACGCCGCCATTTTTATTAACTATGAATACAGAAGTTGAAATTCATGGGCCAGGCAAAAAACGAATGGTGAAGTTAGAATCTTTCTTTTTAGATTACCGAATAATCGATCTAAGTTCTAAAGAAGTGATTGTGGCCCTACACTTTGATATTCCGCAAAAAAATGAATCCTTAGCGCTCTATAAAATTTCGCAACGTAAAGATTTAGATATTTCTGCCGTTAATTTTGCTGCACGTGTCTTATGGGCCGATAAAGAAAAAACTAAGATCAAAGATATTAAATTAGCCGTCGGAGGCGTTGCGGCCACGACATTGCGTTTGTATAAGACTGAAAAAAGTTTAACCAACGAAAAAATTGATCAAGCAAGGCTTGCAAAAGCGCTTGAACATTTACACGCAGAAATTACACCGATGAGTGATCTGCGGGCTTCAAGCACATTTCGCCATCTGGTGACCGAAAATTTATTTCATAAATTTTTTCGCGAACATGGAGTGCAGTCATGAGTCATCTTCCTCACGATTCAGCGCACACTCATGTCACGGGGCAAAGTGAATTTGTTGATGATCGACCAAAGCTAGCTAACGAATTGCATGTTGAAGTGTTATTTAGCCCACACGCAAAAGCCAAAATAAAAAAAATCAATATCGATAAAGCTTTAAAACATCCCGGTGTAAAAGGGGTGTTTCTAGGTAAAGACTTTCATGAAAACCTTTGGGGCACAATTTTTCGCGATCAACCCTTATTAGCCGATGTTGAAGTTAATTTTGCCGGTGAAGCGATCGCACTTATTGCGGCAACAAGCCTTGATGCGGCAGCTGAAGCTAAAGCGTTAATTGAAATAAGTTATGAAATTAAACCCGCTGTTTTATCTATTCAAGATGCGATCTCACTTGAATCTTGGATAGCCGGTTCTAGAAAAATAGAACGTGGTGATGTCGAATCGGCCCTAAAAGCTGCGCCAAATAAATTAGAAAATTCTCTAGTTATTCGCGGCGCTGATCATTTTTATTTAGAAAGTAATGTGGCGGTAGCTTACCCAAGAGAAGACGGGCAGATTGAAATTCATTCTTCATCACAACATCCGACCGAAGTTCAGCATGTGGTTTCACATGGCTTAGGGCTTGGGTCAAAAGATGTCACCTGTATTGTAAAGCGTATGGGCGGGGGCTTTGGTGGTAAAGAATCACAAGCTGCGCCTATTGCAGCCTACGCAGCGTTAGTGGCGCAAAAACTAAACTGTGCTGCTCGTATTAATCTCACTAAAGATGACGATATGATCATGACTGGTAAGCGCAACCCGTTTGAAGTGTTTTATCAGGTGGGTTTTGATAACGAGGGTTTAATCACAGCCCTTGATGCAAAACTTTATTCTGATGGCGGCGCTTACGCCGATCTTTCGACGTCGATCATGGAGCGCGCAATGCTGCATTCAGATAATGCGTATTTTATTCCGCATATGCGAGTGACCGGGCAAGTCTGTCGCACGAATTACCACCCGCATACGGCGTTTCGTGGCTTCGGCGGACCAAAAGGTGTGGCGATGATTGAAAAAATCATCGAAGAAATCGCCCACTACTTAAGAAAAGATCCTCTAGAAATTAGAAAATTAAATTGTTATTCAGACGAAGACGGCAAAAACATCACTCACTACGATCAAGTGGTTGAAAATAATTGTCTACCAAGGCTTTTATCTGATTTAGAAAATGAAAGTGATTATCTAAAACGTCGTAAAGAAATTGAAACGCATAATCAAAAAGCGTTAAATGACCTATCCCTGCCGATGAAGGGGTTATCTTTAACACCCGTAAAATTTGGTATTTCATTTACAACTCGATTTTTAAATCAAGCCAATGCTTTAGTGATTATTCACCGCGATGGCACGTTGCAAGTCTCGACGGGCGCTACAGAAATGGGTCAAGGTGTGAATGCGCGTATTTCTGAATTAGTCGCTTCAGAGCTTGGGCTTCAGCGCTCTGATGTGCGTATGATGCCGACAT
Source organism: Bdellovibrionota bacterium (assembly GCA_040386015.1). Lineage (GTDB taxonomy): Bacteria > Bdellovibrionota > Bdellovibrionia > Bdellovibrionales > Bdellovibrionaceae > Pseudobdellovibrio. The sequence continues at coordinate 472,364 of JAZKGG010000001.1, forward strand.
CAACTGATAAAAATGCGAACACCTCACCAACTGCAGCCTCTAGTGGTACTGATCTAAATGGGGCCGCGGCCTTGATTTCGGTGCGTAGAATTAAACAGCGCTTAAGTGAATTAGCTTTAAAACTTTTTGATATTCCTGAAAGCCAATGGGCCCGTCACACGGCCGGGCTTGGTACCCAACCAGAAGTTGAAGTGAGCGAAGCAAAACTAACCAATGATCCGAATGAGGGTGCAGAATGGAATTTAGGAGTTGCTGAATACTTCGGTGTAACTTTTAAAGACGGGCATGTTTTCGCGATAAAAAATCCAGAAAAGCGCATGAGTTTTCATTCGTTGATCGTTGAAGCCTATCATAATCGGATCTCGTTAAGTGAATACGCGCATTATAGATTTCCGGGTTTATTATTTAATAAATTAACGGGTAAAGGCACAGCCTTTTTATATTTTACTCAAGGTGCAGCTTGTTCTGAAGTCAGTCTTGATCGCGACTCGGGCGAAGCTAAAGTCACGCGAGTTGATATTATTATGGATCTGGGGCGTCCGATTAATGAAGCTCTTGATCTCGGACAAGTGACGGGCGCCTTTGTTCAGGGTATGGGCTGGGTAACGACTGAAAAATTATTTTATAAAAATGGCTATTTATTATCCCATGCACCAAGCACTTATAAAATTCCGAACATTCAAGATACACCAAGAATTTTTAACGTGCGCTTATTAAATAATAATGAAAACAAACCAAATGTACGCGGCACAAAAGCTGCCGGTGAACCGCCATTATTACTTTGTCTAAGTGTATGGACCGCGATTCACGATGCGCTAAAGGGATTAGCACCGTATAAAGGAAAATACCCTTTAATGGAGCTTCCAGCCACGAACGAAGAAATTTTAAAAGCCATTAATCCAGAACGTTTTAAAAAATGGGCACAGACTAAATAATGAAAACTTATTGGGATGTCGCGTTTGAATTACAAAATAGCGCAGAATCTTTTGCGGTTGTAACAGTGATTGGGTCGCGCGGCTCAGCGCCGCAAGACGCCGGTGCAAAGGCGATCATCGTCGACAGTGGTTTACACTGGGGCACCGTCGGTGGTGGTAAAGTAGAAGCGCGTGCGATTTTGCACGGTCAAGAAATGTTACTGCAAAATAAAGCCGAGCCCGAATTAATCACTTGGAATTTACAGCGCGATATCGGTATGAGCTGCGGCGGCGAGATCACTTATCTATTTGAAGTGCACCATTACAGCACTTGGCCCATTGTGGTGTTTGGGGCAGGGCATGTATCTCAAGCTTTAATTAGGTTATTGGTTAATTTAAACTGCCAAATCACTTGCATCGATTCGCGACCTGAGTGGTTAGCTAAACTTCCAGAAAGCTTTAATCTTAAAAAAATTCACGCTGAAGATCCATCGGCTGTGGTCGAAACGTTACATAAAAATTGTTTTTTTGTGATTATGACTCAAGGCCATGCGATGGATTTGCCTATTTTAAAGCAGCTTTACACCCGTTTTCCCGAGGCACCGTTTATTGGAAACATCGGCAGCAAAGTAAAAGGTTTAAAGCTGCGTAAAGAATTACAAGAATTCGGCATTAGTGCAGAGGCGCTTAAAGATTTTCATTGTCCAGTGGGTTTTCCGCTCGGAAAAAATCATCCGTACGAGATCGCAGTTAGTGTTTCGGCTCAGTTGATTCAGGAGCGCGATCGTACATGTGATCCACAGTCTTTGCTAAAGTGGGAAACGACTTAAGTATTTTTTTAATCCAACTTTGCGGAAAAGCTCTTAAAATAAAAAACACTAAATACGCCACCGCGACTACGCGTAAGCTATAGATAAAAACTTGAAAATAATCAGATTTTTCAGTTAAAATCATAAATCCAATAGTTAATACTAATGAAATTATCATCCAGGGGCTCAAAAGATCTTTGAACGCTCCTGTGGTGGCATTTTGTGGTTTTCTTTTTTTAATTCTGTCAGCGGTGAATTCTTTGTACTTCATGATTTTTGTGAAATACCTTTCGGTGATCCATGTGGGATATTTCCAGCCAATAATAGCCACGATCCAGGCTAGAGTAATTTTTAAACCGACAAAAGCTAATAAAATCTTAATTCCATATTCAGCCGACAAACCTGATTTCACTGCGATATCTAGCCATAATTTTTCAACCGCAAAAAATAATTTTTCGCCAAAAAATAAATACGCAAATAATAAGGGCTGAGCAAAGCTCCATAATGATAAAAGACTGATTCCTAAGATCATACCTAAAATATTATTGCCGAAAATAAACACACCGATTGAAAATAAAAAGCCCTGCATACTGATAGCTAACATCGGGGTCAGGCGTTTTCCCATCGGAGAAAGTGATTTTAAAATAGCTGTGATAATCGAAATGCCGTTCGTTGCAGTGATGGCCTCTTTGCGGGTTTCTATTTTTTGACAGGCTTGAGTTAAAATTAATCCTTGATTTAAAGATAAGGCGTGGCCTGAAAACGGGATATGCATCGCGTGTAGAAAGCTTCCTAAACCCACTTCGACCAGCGATTGTAGTGTGGCGTAGTAACTGATTAGGCCTTGCATACCAAGACAGCGCCAATCCAAGCTAATGAAATTCCTGCGATTCGCATCGGTGATACTGGCAGGCCTTCGATTTGCCAATCCCAGATTAGACTTGCAAATAATTGCGCTGAAATAATTAAAATAAACGTGTGCACCGCGCCCCAACGCATGATGGCCATGGGTCCGCCAAAAACTAACACGCAGCCTAAGGCCCCGGGAATCAAATACCACCACGAAAAAGATTTAAAATCGATGCTGGGCTTCATGTTGGCCGAAAATAAATCTCCGCGCCAAACAGCGATCGCAAAAAATACAGCGGCAATGACGGCAAAAACAAAAGCGTTCAATAAAACCGCTGAAGTTATTCCCCATTGTGTAGAAATTTTTTTATTCAGGCCTGCTTGTAAAACAACGACCACACCTAAGACTGCTGGAAGAAAACTAACCCATGAGTTCATAGTTAAACTTTAGCACTGTTACGTGTCGTAAACCAAATTAAATTTTCATTTTTCGAGGTATATCACCCCGTAAATTCTGGCTAGTTGCTTGCATCCCTAAATTGGATCAGCAATATAAACAATCTTTAAAGGAGACCTCGTAATGCGAAAAATTTTAATATCTACATTAACACTCTTAGCTTTCACTGTGACCTCGATTCCGTATGCTAGCGCAGATGACATGGCGACAAGTACGCCAGCGACGGCGGTGTTATCAGACGGTGAGAGTGCCGAAGTGATGGTCACTCTGAACGAAGGTGAAATTGAATTAGGTCAGTTAGCCAAACGTAAAGCCAACAATAAGCAAGTTAAAGACTACGCTAAAATGATGGTTGATCAGCACAAACAAAATGAAAAAGACACTAAGCGTGTCGTGCGTAAGCAAGATCTAAACTTTAAAAAGACAGACATGAGCAAATCACTTGAAGCGCAAGTTATAGATATGGAAAAAACTTTGAAAAAAACGACCAAAGATGATTTTGATCGCGCCTATATGGGCCAACAAGTCACTCTGCATGAAAAAGCTTTAGATACAGTAAACTCTTTAATCGGTAGCGCGCAGAATGCAGCTTACAAGGTACATTTAGAAAAAACTCGTGATGCTATTACTGTGCATTTAGCTCACGCCAAAGAAATTAATTCAATGATTGAATAGGGAGATATTATGATTCAACTAAATCGCGAAATTAAAATTCTGACTTTATTTTTAACGATGGCTTACGGTGTTTGGGCCGAAGCTCAATCACAGCCGCAAGCGAATGGTTACGGCTTGGGCACAGGAGCAGGGTCTGTCAGCGCTACACAGACAACGACGAATTCAACAAAGTCTACGACGAACACAACACCATCTACGACCAACTCGGTGCCTATAGCCCCTGGGCAAAATTCGAATGCAGGAGGAGGGCCATCTTCAGTGGAGCAAACAGAGCCTGGTCAAGTCACTACGGTGAATCCGATGGATCCAGTTAATGATTCTCGCAAAGCCAATGACTCTCAGATGTTAGATATACGCCGTAAGCGAGCCATGGCACCGCCGGTTTCTGCGACTGCAGAGCCAACGACTGAACCGCCAGCGGGTTATTAGAAAAGAAGAGTAATTTTGATGTGGCGAAAGATTAATGATTGATCTTTTGCCGCATTCTTGTTTTATATCGGGCATGGAATTAGAACAGCGCCTAGTAGATTTAGAAACTAAAATTGCATATCAAGATCATGTGATCGAAGATTTAAATGCTGTTGTCATTAGCCAGCAAAAACAAATCGATCAATTAGAAATAAACTTTGCGCTATTTAAAGCTCAGGCCCACGCCGTCCAAAGTGGCGATAACGAAATTCGCGCCCACGAAAAACCACCACATTATTAATGTAATTCTTAAGTGTTTAAAATTTTTTTAAGTTGAGCTTTTTGATATTCAGCAAACCCTTCACTGAATAAACAGCGAATCAGGGGATCTTGTAATATATCGACTTCTTCGTTTTTACAAACAATGCGTATGTACATCGAAGTTAAAGATTCACCTAATTCAAGAGCTGCATGAAGTTTTTTTTCAGAAACTTCAGTGATCCAATCAATCAGCGCAGGGATTTCTGTCAATAACGTGATATTTTCTTCTTTAAGCTGATAATAATAATTTTTTGCAAAACCTGTGTGATCGAATAGTGAAAGCTGCCAAGTTCTAGTTTTGATAAAATATGAATCTTCTGCAGGGCCTAATGAAGTGAATTTATCTAAAAGTCTTTTTTCGCAATAATTACGCACGGTGATGTCTTCATGATCCCCTAAAGCTTGAAAGTGTTTTGCTATTTCACTCGTCGTTTGCGCAACAATAGTCGGATTATAATGATAATCTACATCTTGTTCGCCGATCGGTTTAATCCAGTTCAGTGACTCACCCTCAGCAATTTCATCTCCATTTAGCGAAATTGTTCTTCCTGGGTTTAGACGGATGATGTTTGTTTCTGGCAGCACAGTGGTAATTTCTTTGTTAAACTGCGCGTAGCTAATTGGAAAAAATGCTTGATTATACCAAGACCAATCTTCCATACGAAATTGGCAAGAGCTTGGAATTAAGTTTTTTGGATTAAGCTTCGTTAATTGTGATAGCCATTCTTCGGGTAAGACTTGTGGTTCGGCTTTATAGCGGTGAGGTGATAAAACTTCGACTTCGCGCATGGTTTGAAACGGCCACAGAATTAAATCCCACCCAGGCTCGTTAAGAAGTAATGATAGAGTTTCTTCATCAATCCAAGAATCAACCACGTTTAAGATATTTAACCCTTGGGATTTAATTTGAAACAGTGAATCTACATCTGAGTCTAACGCCTTACGGGTGATAACTTCCAAATCTGCCAGCTTGATTGATTGGTTTAATTTCAAAGAAAAAACGTTTTTAAAACCCAATTCACGTAAGAGCGAAAACATTTCTGCATGCATGCAGAACATGTAAATCGGGGTGTCGCGGTTTAATAATTTTAAACTATCAAATGAACAATGATCATCATGATGATGCGAAATAAAAACCGCAGCGGGTTTTAACATTTTAATTTGTTCAATGTTAAATTCAACAGCCGGGTAGGCGTAACAATTGCGACTAAAAGGATTTTCAAAAATCGGGTCTATTAAGATTTGCGTATGCTCGGTTTCAAAGAGATAGCCTGCATGTAAAATTCGCGAAATCTTAATAGCCATATATCAACGACGTTTAATTAAGCCTACAGCGTCGTAGACTTTTTTAGTCGTAGCTTCAGCGCGCTCAGAAGCGCGTTCTGCGCCATCACGTAGTAATTGATCTAAGTAATCGCGACTTTTCATCAGCTCATCATACTTAGTACGAACCGGCGCTAATTTTTGAATAACAACATCAGCTAGATCTACTTTTAAATGTCCATACATTTTGCCGGCGTAATCATTTTCTAGTTGTTCAATCGTTTTGCCGCTTAAGACCGAATAGATCGTAAGTAAGTTAGAAACGCCGGCTTTGTTTTCAGTATCAAATTTAATTTCTGTTCCTGAATCGGTCGCTGCTGATTTTATTTTCTTTTCGATTTTTTTTGCGTCATCAATGATTGAAACAAAGTTTTTATCATTTTCATCAGATTTTGACATTTTTTTAGTCGGGTCTTGCAGCGACATAATACGCGCGCCAGTTTTTCCGATCATGGGTTCTGGCATTTTAAAAATACCTTTACCGTAACGATTTTCAAAAAAAGTAACTAGATCGCGGCATAATTCTAAATGTTGTTTTTGATCATCGCCTACCGGAACAAAATCAGCTTGATACATCAAAATATCTGCGGCCATTAAAACAGGGTAAGTAAATAGGCCAGCGTTAATATTTTTCGTATGTTTTTCAGCTTTTTCTTTAAACTGAGTCATACGGTTTAAATTACCCATTGGCGTTAAACACGTTAAAATCCAAGCAAGTTCGGTGTGCTGTGAAACTTGTGATTGAGCAAAAATAATATTTTTCTTTGGATCAAGGCCAAGTGCCACATACTGCGCAAAAAAACTGTAGGTGCGATTACGTAAAACTTCTGGATCTTGATGCACTGTTAAGGCGTGCAGATCGGCTAAAAAATAAAGACAGTCATACTCGTCTTGTAATTGTGTCCAGGTGTTGATGGCTCCGATATAATTACCAAGAGTTAGATCACCAGTTACTGTACTTCCGCTTAAGATTGTCTTTTTTGCCATGCTTAATAATGTAGACTTGAAATCAGCTTTTAACAACTAGCCAGAGTTGATTTTTTAGGCAATTTGCAGGGTTTTTTAAGAGTTTTTAAGGCTTAGAATCTCTTGCACAACACTATCCACGGTGGCTTCACGACTCATCGTGATTTTGCGGGCTACGCTGACAGTGATTTTATCATCAGGGCAAAAACGAAAGCACGATTGCGTCTTAATTTTAAAAACAAGATCGGGGCGCTTTTCTTCAAGCTGAGTTTTCACCTCAGCAACAAAACTATCAAAGCGAGCTGGGCCAGGAGTTCCAGTAGAAACCGAAGCAACATGTTTGGCCATGCAGCTAGAGCAAATCGCAACTTCGACGGTGTTAGTTTCTGACATAGATTAAATTATAACGAGGAGTAACAAATCTGGTCAACGCGACACTGGTCGGGCATCATCCAAAATGCGATCAAGTTTAAATCAGAAAACCAATGAAGTGATTTTTAACAGTTTGTGAATTAATGCTGAAAGAGTTTAATTCTTTTACCGAAGCCCGAGAAGATGAGTAAGCCTACATACTTCTCAAAAAAGACGTAACATCACACTTCGCCACGAAGTGCATGCGCTAGCCAATACTTCGCAGGGTCTTCTTCATCTTTGAAGTAATCCACAATTTCACCGTTTTGTTTAACAACACCAGAACTATTAATTTTTTTCGAATCAGGATAGTGACAAACATCGGTGTCGCTATTATTTGAAATCGCTAAAATTTTAAACGGCTTATCGGTGTGATTATACATATTGTGTGCTGACGTTTCGCCAACTTCATAAAAAATAATATCGCCAGGGCCAACTTTGCGAAATTCATTATTTTTCCTAACTATAGCTTCGCCTTCTAGCACTAAAAAAAGTTCTTCTTCTTTTTCATGATAGTGATACGGGCATGAGAAGTTTTTCGGATCTAAAGTCTCAACATGAAACCCTAAATTTTTTGCGCCAAAAGTTTCTGATAATTCAAGAACTCCGCCTTTGTAATTGAGGCGACCTGCGGCCTTTATAGCTTCTTTGTAAATGTTCAAAATATGCATGGTTAATTTTAGGCGCAAAAGTGCGCGGATTCAAGGTATTGCAGAAGATCTTACTTCTAGTTAGTTTTGTTATTCGGAATCTTTCCAATCGATCACACAGATCTTCAATTAAAAAGTTTAGAACCGCTTAAAGGTTTTGTCGAAGAGTCGAATATGGCTTCGATGAAGTGCTGGCGCCACGAGCGTAAGATCGCCGCTCATGCAAAATTGAAAGAATATTTTAATTCTTAATTAGTCTTTTCGACGCCAAAGTCCCGCGTGCTTCGTAATGTGTCATGGCATGCTAACACAATGAAAAGCCTTCTAGCTCTGACATTCGAGATACTTTTATTTGACACGGCTCAAGCACAAACAATAGACATGGGTTTCAAAGAGATAAAAATAAATCTATCCAGAATTATGTTAAGTATTCAAAAATCAAACCCGAATGGTTTAGTAAGTCAGCAATAATTTGCTGATCAACATTTTAAAAAGGGGAAAACTTGGTAAAAAAATTATTATCTCTTCTGTTATTTATTGCGGCGACTAGCTTTGTGCCACAGTTTGCATTTGGCGGATACTGCCCAAGCGTGGGGGCAAGTGGTTCAACGCAAAACTGCGCAACTATTTATTCAAGTTGCGGGGGCGGAAAACTTTCAGCCGGTGACCAATGCTCAACTCACCATTTCAACTGTGTTGAAACAGCGGCCGCTTCCTTGGCATTTCCATTTTCGATGGTTGGCGAGTGGCAATATAGTTATTCCACACATACATATACACCCATTTTAGAAAACGAATGTCCTATAGAGTAAAAATACGATACCCCGAATACATAAGTATTTGGGGTATTTTTACGAAAGTTGATGATGAGTAGTCATCAAACTTGCTCTTCAGTAGTTTCACCAGCAACAGCCGGAAAGTAAGTACGCTTTTCGTTAATCTTATGGCCTGCGGGAATGCCCGTACCAAGCTCTGAAGCGGTCATTACGCTTTCAGGTAAATTCAACGACAGACGAAGTTCATTCATCGTGCTTGGCGCAAATGGTGCAAGCATAATCATTAAATTCTTCAGCACGTAAAAACAGGTGAATAGTGCATCTTTTCGGTCAGCCTCAACACCGCGATCATCGTGGGGTTTAAACTGTGTAAACAGCGAATTAATTTGGCGCGCGTAGTTTTCTATTTGGCCAAGTAAAGTAGAATAATCACCTTTTTGCATTGAGCGTAAATACATTTGCACAAGCTTCACGGTTTCAGCTTCTGCTTTACCGATTAATTTACCTTCAGGCACCACTCCGCCGAATTTTGAAATGCAGGCAGAGATTGGTTTTTCTAAAGCGGCGTTTAAGGGCCCTGCTAAAAATTTATTACGTTCAGCAAAATGCGCAAAATCAAAGTTTGAAGCTTTTACGGGTAAAGATAACATCGCTAAGTAATAACGAATTTGATCGGGGCCATAGCCCATATCTAAAAGTTGATCACCAGAATAGAAATTGCCAGTCGATTTACTCATCTTTTCGCCATTCACCATCAGATGAAAAACACTTAAGATTTCTGTCATTTGTAAATCACCCTTAGCCGGTAAACTTTGAGTATTACCTTGTTGGCCTAACCACATAGAGCCTTGCATGATCACATAGAAAAATACGTTATCTTGCCCTAAGAATTGCACAACAGTCGCTTCTGGATCACACCAGAAATCTTTATAGGATTCAGGATCTCGACCAGATTGTTTCAATGCCACTTGCGAAAACACAATTGGGGCGATCAAAGAATCAGGCCACACATAAAGTGTTTTACCTTTCATTTCAGGATCAAGTTCTACAGGAACAGGAATACCATTTGAAACGTCACGCGTAATCGGACGATAGCCCCATTTATCGGTGATCGTTGATGCAATACCTAAAGCCTCTAAAGTAGCTTGAGCTGAAGCAAGATCAGCTTTGGTATCAAATAAACATTCAACTTTTTTACCCGGCACATAGCGAGATTTATGTTTAGGTAAAGTGTCTTTGATTTCTTTGTACTTTGGTTCGTGAGTATTTTCAAAACGACAACCGATTAAAACTGTGTTTGTTACTTCTTGTGTAACACCGGTGCGCCAAGCTTTTTGTTTTGAATCAATCCAAGCTTTTAACGGGTCTGCGACCTTCCACATATTCAGCCACCAGTGAGCGGTGTCACGTAGTTCAGGCTTAGCATCAGTTAATTGGCTACGCGGGTCTTTGAGTGTGCTTGGATCAAATTGCGATCCACAAGCATCGCACTCATCAGAATAAGCTTCAGTGTTTTGACAATTCGGACAAGTGCCACGAACAAATCTATCCTGTAAGAAGCGATTTGCTTTAGGGTCAAACCATTGTTTGGTAATGCGTTTTTCTAACATGTCGTTGGAATGCAAACGGCGTAGAAAATCTTGCGAATACTTTTCGTGAAGCGGGTAGGTCTCAGGACGCGAAGTTCCCGTGAACACATCTGTTTGAATAGAATATTTTTTTAAAGTGTCTTTTTGTTGTTCGTGGATTGTATCAATAAATTCACGAATTGTTTTACCGGCCTTAACAGCTGCGACTTCCGAAGTTGATCCGTGATCATCGTTACCGTTAACGAATAAAACATTTTCACCGCCGATTAGCATACGCATCCAACGTGCGTAAATATCAGCCGGAACATGGGCGCCAGCTAAGTGACCTAAATGAAGTGGACCGTTCGCGTAGGGCATACCTGCGGTGACGACAACTTTTTTAGGTTTTTTAAACATGGCTAAAACTGACTTAACATCAGTTGGTTGCACGAATTGTGGTTTTTGAACTTCAGACATAATTAAACCTCTAGAGGATTTAATTTAGCGAAGAATATGGCTTTGGTGTACACTATTGCGTTGCGGTAATGGACCATCAAGGTGTAATTCAAATTTCTTTTTGCCCCTATGGTTTGGTTTTTGTTGTCGAGAGCCTATAGAACAACTGATATGCCGCGAAAATGAGCTGTTATGGCACTGCTGATTTATTATTGCAATTCATCGCTAATAATTAAAAACTACTGGCGATGGATAAATCATATCAACCGCAAAACGACATTCCGCAACCAATTGAAATCCCTATCGAAAAGCTATCTGCAGAGATTATCGATGCGTTGATTGAAGAATTCGTATTACGTGAAGGCACTGATTACGGCGCTCAAGAGATCAGTCTTGATAAGAAAAAAGAACAAGTTCGTCAACAGCTCGATAAAGAAGATATTAAAATCGTATTTGATTTCGAAACTGCCACACCTACATTAGTGACCGCACAAGAATTCAAAAGAATCTGCCCCGTAATCTAAAGCCAGTTTTTACGAAAATTTTTACGATCAACGGGCCAAGCTTTCCACGTGGTTTTAATTTCTAAAGCTAGTTTGAAATTTTCTAAGATCATCGGGATGTCATCCACAGTCCATAAATCATCTTTGTGAATTGATTTTGAATTCTTTAAGGCTAATTTAGTGACTAGTGAGTAAACCATTCCGCTCATTGGCGGGATCAGACAGCCAAAGGTTGAGAGCACGCCTTGAAGTCTCGAGAGCACAGCTTTACCGCCGACAGAATGATTAAGAACAAATACGGCAGATGGTTTTCCAACAAACGCAGGTGTTCCTTCAAGATCAGTCGCATTTTCTAAAAATTTTTGCATGGGGCTTCCCCATGAATCCCAATAGGTTCCAGTTACAAAAATGAATCCTGAAGCTTTGTGAATTTCTTTATCTAGATTTTTTTGCTTTTCAACTAAATGAATAACTTTTGTCTTTAATGATTTCGAAAGAGATTTTTGAATAAGTTTAATAAGATTATTGCAGTTGCTTTTTTTGCCGTTTGGACTGCCATTTAAAATTAAGAGTGAATTTGTTTTCATTGACGTAACTTTACAACTTTTTTAACTCAAAGAGTATTCTAAACGGCCACGGCTAAAATCTATGAAAGCCTGGCGCTTGAAAATGGCGACTGGAAAGAAATCGATGCAAATCATTCGGCTTTTCTGAGTGTTCAGGCGCCTTTTGGGGATTTTCCTGAAAGGCAATAGGGAGTTTTCCTATAAAAATTAACCAGTTTCTGGCTAAAATAGCGGGCGGAGCTAAATTCTGGTTCCGTAATTAGATTTTTATGCTAATCATACACCCATGAAAAAAACTGCCCCAAAACCTAATCTTCTTGTTGAATTGATGAACCGTAAAATGGAAGCGCAAAAATCTGGGGCGACTTCTGAGACTTTTGGTAAGTTTAAACCAGGAAAACCACGTAATCTAAACAATTCTAACGTAGGCCCTGCTTGGGGACCACGTAAAGGTAACTAGCAGTAGCTAGGGCAGCTCATTCTATAATGCTTTTTTTACTGCCGAAACCTTAAGCAACACATTCTCGCGAACCGAATCTGAAATAACTCTGTTCTCCCACAGGCGATCACAAATACGACTTAAAAATGGGTCGGTGACGTTTTTATGACTTCCTTTAAAGTACGCAATCATATCACAAGAAAACCCACGTTGAATCACGTCCTCTTCGATACAGGTAAAGCCGCAGTCATAAGCCATCTCGTGCACCTTAACATCTTTTCTGGCAGGGGCTACGATCGCGTGTCCTGGAGTATCCTCGAATAAGCGCACACCTAACTGAATCAGTACTCGGCCTAAAGAAAAGCCGATAACACTTGAGCGAAACTTTTCATTCACTGTTAAATACTCCATCGACATGACGGTATGGATATTCCGTTGTTTCATCTTTTCAACAAAGGTCGGAGAAAAGAATTGAAAGTACTTCGTGCTGACATCTGGCTTTGAGCTCAATTCGAAAAAGCTATAACAGTGTACTGCGGCGGCTTCATCACCGGCCATCACAGCACAAATCATATCGTGGCGAATAAATTCTTCAGCTTTTACTTCGAAGTCGCGTCCTTTGTACGTGTCGGTCCAAACCTTTAACCAGGTTTCAAAAGCCAGTTGCACTTCTTGCGGCTGGCTTTTTTCAAGCCAGGCCTTGGGTGAAAACACATGATACGTGAAATCTATATTTGATAAATCATTCTTTTTCATTGGCTAACCTACAACTATGCGGATTTCTTTAAAGACTTTTTAGCGCGAACTTTTTCTTCAACACTTTTTAAAATCTGAATGTACATGAAAGCACTTACTTTCAAGTTTTCAACAATCTGTTTAGTTTCTTCTTTGTTAAAAGTTTCTAAAATTTCATTATGCTCTTCAATGTGTTCGACATCATCTTCGACATGAATACGTAAGAAATTTAAACTCTTTGGCGGGTGGTGCGGTGTTAGTTTCTCCATTAAGGCGGGGCCGCAGTGAATGGCCAAACACTCTAACACTAAAAAATAGCCATACACCGAAGCTGGGCTGACTTGGTCAATCCAGTAATACTGAGATTGGTAAAAAGCTTGTGTTGCCGGAAGCGGATTGAACTCACTAATATCACGGCCTAGATGTTTTAAGTCTTTGATCGCAATGATCTCATGATTTTTTTCTTCAGAAGCGTGGTGTAAAAACTGGTTGTGAAGCGCATTGCGCTCAATCGGAAATTTTACGCCAGCAGTGGCGATAATGCGAGTTGAGTGACAAACAAAAAAGTAAGTCTGTGCTAGCCACTCAGCATAGAACTCAGGGTCTTTCCAGTCCATCTCGACGATCATTTTTTGAACTTCGTTCATTTCATCTTGAAAAAGTTTTTTTACTGCGGCCATTTTAGCTACCCCAAATCTTGGTTTATTATTTCGCATAAATGAAACTTTATTTATGCGTTTATTTATAATAAACAGTAGAAGTTAAAATGGAATAGCCCTGATAAAAAACTGGTAAATAATCTAGTACTTACTAAAGCTAGCGAATAAGTAATCTGATATTTACCCGCTTAAACTGGTAAATAATCTAGTTCGTGTTACTGATCTTACTACAGAGTTCGTAAAATTAATGTTTTAAGGCTTAGCGCGATATTAGAACTGGTCATTAAAATGGAAATCACGAAATGCTGAAGCGAGCCATTTCTATGTTTTTTCTCTTTTTAATTACGATTTTTCTTAAAACCTCGGGAAAATTGAATAAAATGGGTTTACAAAGCGCTAAGCACGCTGATTCGAGGGATTATGTCTAAAAATATAGTTATATGCTGCGACGGAACTGGGAATCAGTTCGGAAAAAATAATACAAACGTAGTTCATATGTTCGAAGCGTTAGAATCCAATGAAACGCAAAAAATCTATTACGATCCTGGCGTAGGAACTAACTCGAGAAGGCTCATTCGTTTTTCACAAACTCTTGATAAGGTTATCGCAATGGCGTTTGGGCTTGATCTTCAAAAGAATGTCGAAGATGCATACTATTATCTAATGAATAATTACGAACCTGGCGACGATATTTTTTTGTTCGGATTTAGTAGGGGAGCGCACACTGTACGAAGATTAGCATCGGTTCTGGAGCAGGTCGGATTACTTCACAAAGGTAGCGATAACATGATTTTCTATGCTATGCAGATGTATCTTGATAAGAAGAAAGACCCCACCACAGAAGTTTCCCAGTTTAAAAAGACTTTTTCGAGGTATTGCCCGGTGCACTTTTTAGGTGTGTGGGATACAGTTTCAGCAGAATCTACTTTATTGCTAAAACCAGAATTGGATGGAAAGTTTAGTAAAGAAGTTAAAAATGCATATCATGCGGTTTCTATAGATGAAAAGCGGCTTAATTTTCCGCCGAATCTATGGAAAAAAGATTCGATTTCATCTGATCAAAAAGTAGAAGAAGTTTGGTTTTCTGGCGTGCATTCTGATGTTGGTGGTTTTTATAATGAGCGAGGACTTTCAGACATAACTCTTAAATGGATTGCAGACGCTGCAACTGATGCAGGATTGCAGGTGAGATCGAATGCATTTCATAATCTTAATCGGAATCCTAGCGCAAAAAGTTTTAAATCTTGGAAAGGGATTTGGTTGTTGTTACCACTGCCAGCATACGTTTTGCTTTTAGCTATCGCGATTGTTACCCTTCATTGGGTCATTGCAATACCATTATTAAAAATCTGGGAATTTAAATTTATCCACCAGACTTCGAATCTAATGTGGTTATCGCTTCTGGATTGGTGGTGCGTGCCGGCAGCTGTCTTTGTGCTTTTAGTCTGGTGTACAAAACGTGCACGCGAAATTCCAGAAGGCGCAAAAGTTCATAAAAGCGTTAAAGCAAGAATTGAAAAAACTAAGTATAAGCCTAAAAATCTAATTGAAGTTGAAACTACTGTTCGATGGGTCGATTAAAAAAATAGAAATAAATTATGCATATTAAGGAGATGAAAGTGTCATTAACAGCAGATGATTTACATGAATATGCATCAAAAAAGAAAACTGAGATGCAAGAAAATGATGATGGAATTATCAGATATAATGGAGACTTCATCGAAGATCTATTGGCCATTTCTCAGGATTTCGAAAATCAATACAAAAGACGTGCGGCGATTAAGAGCGCATCAGCAGTGTTTGAGTCGATTGTTTTTGAACTTTGGGAACAATTAAAGAAGTATCGGAGTATTTCTGAAGCAGCAAGAATTATACTATACGGAAAGACATTATCTCTTGCTGATAACGGCAGGATAAAAGAAAGAAAAACAATTTATCCTTTGAAGATAAGATTACGATTTGCACTTAATGAGTTTAATAAATTATACGATATTGATAAAAAATGCATATTAACAGAGAAGCTTTGGAAGGATATTGATAGCTTTTTGCATGTAAGAAACAAGCTTCTGCATCCTGATGACATTAGTATTCTCAAGGTAGGCGACAGCGAAATTAGATTAGCGATGGAATTAGCTGATAATATGTTTACGTTGCTGGTTTTAAACATGAATGTAATAAGTATTGGGATTGCAAAATGGAAAGGGCAGGATCAGCCAGATCAGTTGCGACATCCAATTTATTTAATCGCAGAATCGAATTTTAATTCAGCAAAGGAATACTTGTTTCAGGCTGGAATATTTCAATAACTTGAAACTGCGATTCTCCCTCTGATTAAGTAGAACCAAAAAATCCAGCTAATAATGAAGTGTCATAACCTGCATCCCTCCGGTCAGACACATGCCTTATTTTAGATAAAGATCTAAATCGGTAATCATGTTCTTCTCTTGCAGGTTCAGCCCCACGTTGACGTAGTTGAAAAAACTCGAGAAGGAAGCCAAGTTTCTTGTGTCTTTTCAAAAATGAAATTAAATATTCAGATCCATGCGGCAACTGAAATTCAAAATTTGGTTTCGGTGGGAGAATTAGACATTGAAATCGGACTGTTCAATCATAAATTGAATCATCTTTCGTATCGAGCTGTGGGGAAGAGACTATTTGTCATTACATCTGTATAGTCTAGCTAGTGTCTAAATAAAAATTTAGTTTTAATTAATTGGAAACATGATACTTTTTTATTTGCAAGTAAATATTTAAGCCTGAGATGGTCAAAGATTAGTTAGGTCCTTTAAATACGTTTTTAAAAGTTTTTTTAAGGGTTTTCTGATTGCTTTGCTTAAGGCGCGACGAAAAGGAGTTCGTAAAATGAAAAGACATACCAGTTCATGGAAGGTTTTGCTGTTGCCATTTTTGTTATTGGTGGCCGGAGAAAAGCTGCAGTCTCAAACCGTGGGAGATTACTGCATACCAAATGTAGGGTGTTACACAACGTCTGAAAAAGCAGAGGCGGCATTAAGATCTCAGTCTTCTTATGCAGGGATTGGCCAATACCTGGAGCACATAGAAACAGAATACATTTCTCCCAAATTATATTTTAGGTATGCAGTAAAAAACAGATCCGCAATGTCGTTGTCTACGGCGGTCTTCAGAGCGGATTTAAGTTTGTCAGGCTCAGGGATTTATGGGTGCACACCTCCACCTGATGATATAAACATTGATCCACTTGATTGGTGCGCGAGCGAAGGGAGTCTCGTATCTGGCGTACAGGCAGAATTATACCGGAAGTGGAACAGTGACACCGTAACGTGCACATTGACCGGTACCACCGTAAAATCAGGTTACGGTCAAATCAATGTAGTGGGAAGCAGTAGCTCAAACAGAGGGACTGTTACATACGTTGCAAAAGTGATGAACACAAAGGCCACGTGCTCATCAGGTCCAAATAAGGATTTTGATTGGAAGATCCTTCAAAATAAAAAGATCTATTGTGACAATGGCTTTGAGCCTGAGTCGGTCTCTAACATAACAGAAGAAAGACTTTTCACAGATACACTTTGCAAACCTTTCAATACAGCAACTACCACGATCATAGGACTTGTGAAGCAGTGTAAGTCGTGTGCTGGAAGTAAAAATCCGATCTTTCCTGCGACGGGAGAAAAAATCAGGGCAGAAGAAGATTTCGTGTTCGCGGGACGAGTGTTCACGAGACACTACCGTTCATGGAGACAGGCGAGAAACAGTCCTTATTTTGGAATTGGTTGGACGCATACATTCTCAGATAAACATGACAGAAACGGACAAATGGTTTTCAGCGACACTGGGGATGTTGAATCATTTAAGGCAATTCTCGGAAATCGTTACAGGGGAGAGAACTCATACGACAATATCTTGGAGTATGTGAACACAGGTGGAGTGGCGTATCGGTTAACTGTCCCAGGTGGAGAAGTCAAAGAATTCGACGGTGTAGGAAGACTCCTTCGTGTTAAAAATCTGCAGGACCCATCAAACGATGTGACGCTTACATATTCTAATAATTTCTTAGTTTCCATTACTGATGCTAAAGGCAGGATGCTCAAATTCTTCTACACGAAGAACATGATCACGCAGGTTCTGCTTCCGGATGGCAAGTCTATTAGGTATGAGTATGATTCAAAAAATAATTTAACGTTAGTGGATTACGGATTAGGAGATAAGAGAAAGTATCACTACGCGGAGTCTGGGCTTATTGGAAGTGCTGACCAGGTTCATAACTTGACAGGGATCTCTAACATCGTTGGCACAACCGAAACAAGGTACGCAAACTTTAGTTATGACAGTCAAGGCAGGGCGACTTCGAGCACGGTGTTTGGATCTCCTAATGAAGTGGCGAGTGTCGTTTATGATAGTTCAAGTCAAGCGACCATGACGACAGAAAGTGGTGCGATTCAGACTTACACGATGCAGTCAGGTGCGTATAGAAAGATAAGTGGAATGGTGACGTCAGGGGTTTCAGGAGACGTGACGAGAACCTATGACTCAAATAACCGGGTAATGAGAGAGATCGATAGAAAAAACATGATCACGGATTTCACTTATCCGACTGAGTACAAAAAAACTATTACTTCAGCAGTGGATACACCTGAAGAAAATAGAAGGGAAGTCGACAGGAACGTGAACAACCTCGTGACAGAGGTTAGGGTGTTTGACGATACCAACGTTCTTCAGAGTAAGACGAGCTGGACATATAATTCAAGAGGACAAATCCTCACGCAGACAATCACTAATCCAATTGATAACACGGTGAGAACATCAAGCAAGACTTATTGCGACTCTGTAAGTGTGCCGCTTGGCTGCCCAATCGTGGGACTCTTGAAAACAGAGACAGAATTTGGAAGCTCGGCCGTCACAACTTACAGACAAAGTGATGAAGCAAGCTGTGCTTCAACTCCTGCAACATGTTTGTACAGAAAAGGTGATTTGTGGAAATTGACAAATTCACTGGGACACGTCACGGAAGTCATAAGTTATGATGGAGCAGGAAGAGTTCTTTCAGCAAAAGATGAAAACGGAATCGTAACAGGAATTGAGTACGATGGAAAAGGAAGACAAACTGCGGTTAGAGTAAAAGGTACGAGTGGAGACAGGGTCACCACGATGACCTACACGTCGACAGACTTGTTAGAGCAGGTGAACAATCCAGATGGAACATTCGCAAAATACAAGTATGACAATGCTGATAGATTAAAATCCATAGAAGACAACGCAGGCAATAAAATCGTCTACACTTTAAATGGAGATGGAAAGGTCATAAAAGAAGAAATAAAAGATTCAAGTGGCACACCTAAAAAGACCTTGGCCTTCACTTTCAACAATCTAAGCCAATTGACAGCAATCAAGAATGCAGAAGCTCAATTAGGTGGCGCAGCTACTGCTTCGATGACTTATGATTCAGAAGGAAATTTAGAGACGACGACCGACGGGCTTAGCAGGCAAAGTCGCCGAGAGCTGGATACTTTACGAAGAATTAAGAAATTAACCCAAGACGTGACGGGGCTTTTTCCACAAGTCGTGAATCAAAAACATGATACCTTGGGGAAAGTGACGGAAGTTAAAGATCCAAAGAATTTGGATACAGATTACATACACAATGGATTTGGAGGATTAGACCAAGTAGATAGTCCGGATTCAGGAAGCACTGGTTATTTGTACAATTCATTAGGCCAAGTGATTGAGAAAACCAATGGCAATGGCGTGGTGGAGATGTACACGTATGACGTGCTCGGAAGATTGAAGACAAGAAATTATCAAGGTGACGACATAGATGAGACGTACACATACGATGTGTCTCAATCTGATTGCGTTTCTGGAGAAGGACACGGGATAGGAAGATTAACCAGAGTGGTTGATGGAAGTGGGAGCACTAATTTCTGCCACAACAGCTATGGAGATTTAGTCAGAAAAGTTCAAAGAACGAATGGGAAGACATTCACATTACGTTGGGTGTACGGAGCAAATGGAAAGCTTCAAGAGATGATTTATCCTAGTGGGATGATCGTTGATTACGGCTACAATAATTTAGGTGAAGTAGAAGAGATCGGAGTAACGACAGGGTCATCAAGACAGGTATTACTTTCGGGAGCAAGCTATTATCCTTTTGGCCCAATTGCGGGCTGGGTTTATGGAAACGATCGAGAGATGAGAAGAGATCATAACTTAAATTATGATCCAAGTTTAATCCAAGACCTTTCATCAGGTGGCATAAATTATTCGTATGTTTATGACAGAATTGGAAATTTAGCAGAGCTTCAAGCGCCGGGACTTCTCAGAGTCTACAGATACGACGGGCTTAACCGCTTAAAGGCGATGGAGAACTCAAGCGGTATCAAGCTTTGGGATTACGGCTACGATTCAACAGGAAACAGAACGTCTGTGACTCAGGCGACTCCTAATGGAAGTGCGTATACGTACTCAACGAAGAATTACTCTTATGATCCAGCGAATCACAGGCTCACCAATGATGGACTAGAGTTCAGAAATTATGATGGAGCGGGAAATTTAGTAGAGATCAGTGCCAATGGATCAGGGCCTGGGCAGTTTCGTTTAGGATTAGCACATAATCAGGCAAACAGATTAAATTATGTAGTTAAAGGAGTGGATGGATCTTCAGTGAGTTATTTATACAATCACTCAGGAGAAAGAGTTCAGAGATCGCACTCTGGCGGAGTGAGCGACTACTATGTCTACAACTCAACGAGCTTACTGGGTGAGTATGACAATGCAGGAGCAGCGGCCAAGCAGATCATTTGGCTTGAAGGAATGCCAGTGGGAGTGGTTACTGGAAGTGGATCAAGTGCAAAACTATACTACGTAGAGTCTGATGGATTAGGAACACCGAGAGTTGTGATAGATCCAGTCAGGGATGTAGCTGTATGGAAGAACCCACTTGAGTCAGAGCCGTTTGGAAATAGTCAGCCTCTGACAAATCCAGATGGAGACGCTGAGAACTTTGAATTCAATTTGAGATTTCCAGGACAGATGTACGATAATTTTAGTGGCCTGGTTTATAACTATTTTAGAGATTATGATCCGACGGTTGGGAGATATGTGCAGTCAGATCCGATTGGACTTGCGGGTGGGATTAGTACTTATTCTTATGTTATTGCGAATCCTTTAACACATAGGGACACTAAAGGATTGCAAACAAGCAATGTATTACGATTTCCTATAGAGCGCGTCCGCCGTACATCTACAGTAGTTCGTCAAAGCCCTCGTGCTTTAAGAATTGCTGGAGGAGGCTCAAGATTGCTTGGACCTATTGGCTGGCTATATATGTCTGGTGAAGCTGGCTTGCAAATTGGTGGATGGATTCGGGAAAAAGCAAATACTGATGAGTTGATCGGTGATTGGATAGAAAGCTGCAAAGATGATCCTTGTATTAAGCTTACCAAAGCTATTGAAATAGCTACAGATCGGGTCGAGATGGGGTTGATTGATTTCTCAAAAGATGTATCAGATTATGGGATAGTAGGTGAAGAAGAAATGCCAGGCATAATGGCCTTGGATTACGGATACGTACTCACAGACCAAGCTGAGTTGAAATTCTTAATCAAGCAGGCTGACTTGAATGGATGTTCCGTGACGATCAGACAGAGAAAGCTTTATATGCAAAACCCTTATGATGGATGGCCAGCACCCTAATAAATAAGAGAAGAATCATTATCAAGCCACCAGAAGTTTATCTGGTGGTTTGATAATGAGGAATTTGAAAAGTGCCTCGATCAGTGTAGCGCTCTAGGTTCTAGCTACTGGTCAGATGTATAAGAAGATACTATTTCTCCTTATTTAATTTTTTAATGACTATTTCAGCAAAGAGTTTTGATGAGCTAGGGTCACGGCCAGTGATGAGATTTCCATCTTCTACAACATAAGGTTTAGTTAAATCCCCACTGTCATATTTAACTTGTCCTAACGACGTTAAAAGACCCGAAACTTCACCATAACCTGTAACATGTCTGCCTTTGAATTGAGGCGAGGTTCCATCAAGATTATTTGCAGTGGCCAGCAAACCTGTTCCGGCACAGATAAGGCCGACTATCATTTGTTTTCTTTTTATTGAGTTAATCAAAATCTGATGAATTGTTTTATTAGGAAAATAATCTGTCCAAGCTCCGGCACCGCCTGCGAAAGTAATGGCATCGTAATCTTCTATTTTAATTTGTTCAAAACTAAGATCGGTTTGAACTGGTTTATAATCCGCAACGTATTTCTTACCAGGATTTACTAGGCCGCCGTATTTGGATGCAGTTTTAATTTTGTATCCCTCTTTTTCAAATAATTTACGCGGAATGAAGTATTCATCGACTTGAAAGCCTTCGTTAATAATCATTAAAACTTTTTTCGGCGTTGATGCAAAAGCCAATTCAGTTGAAAAAAAGAAGATCAGCATTATCATTTTATACATATATATTTTTTCCTATTTAATTTCTGAGCAATAAAATTTTAAGTTAGACTTATCCCAATTTAAAACTCCTAAAGATTTGTCATTACTTGGATTGGTGATTTCAAGTTTAAATTTTTCAACATGATTTTCAAAAATAAGTTTCTCTGGGGCGTTGCTAGAGGTGACCTGAAAAGAATCGATATCGGATGATAATACTTCATATTCGCAATCCATAGGGGATTGGCTGCTTCCTGGATCAATTGGCCAGCATTGAGTTTCTGTGGTGTAAAGCTCTTCAATAAAGGCATGTAATTTTCCGTTACTTTTCTCTCTGTAAATAGACACAGCCAATTCTGACTCATCTCTTAGAAGGCGAACATCCTCGCTGCATCGGTAAAGCATTTCTAAATCGGTCGCATTCGACTGAAGTGCTGTAAAAGTCGTTAAAAGAACGCTTAAAATAAGTAATTTTTTCATAATTTTTCTCCTGCTTGAGCCGAAATGTAAGCGAAAATAATTGTTTAGTTAAGTTAAATATAGTAAATGGTATGTTAAGCTATGCTAAACAATAAAAACAAAATCGTTGATCTGAACAAACTAAGAATATTCGCTGCCATTTATGAATTTAATGGAGTGAGTAAAGCCGCAGATATTTTACATGTTACTCCTTCGGCAATAAGTCAGACTTTAAACCAACTTGAAACCGAACTAGGCTTTAAACTCTTTCAGCGGATTTCAAAAAAACTTTACCCAACAGAACAGGCAAAAAACCTTTATTTGGTTTTTCAAAAGTGTACGGATGATTTAAAGACGTGTTTAGATACAATTGATAATCGAAAAAGCGAGCCTAGCGGAACTTTAAGGATCGGTGCTCCACCCGAATATGGTTCAAGACAAGTGGTGCAGGTCGCAAGCGAGTTTTTTAAGTTTAAACACGCTAAGTTTGAACTTGAGTTTGGTTTACCGGATAACCTTCTGGGTAAAGTGCTCAATCAGGAATTAGACTTTGCATTTTGCGATGGTGGACCTTATTTGAAAAAGTATTCAAAGCTAGTTGTTCATCAGACTGTATTTAAAGAAGAGGCTGTCTTGGTTTGTTCGAAAGAATTCTATCAGAAGTGGGTAAAGGGAGTTCATACCTTTGAACATCTTTCTTCTTTGCCGCATTCCGACTATCGCCCTGATCGCAAAGTTTTAAATCTTTGGTATCAATATCACTTTAATAAAATTCCTTCTGAATTTGACCTTCGCCTTTCAGGTTCTCAAGTTAATGCCATGATTCAAGCGGCATTGATGGGAATTGGACTTGTATTTATTCCTACACAGTTGATTGAGTCGGAACTCAAATCAAAAAAGTTGGTGATCATTCCTACAAAAAAATCTCCTTATATAAATCCAATCGTACTTGTACAGAAGGCAGATAAGGTCCCATCATTGCTTGAGAAAACATTTATTTCTAAATTTCTTTAGTAGTTATCTACTTGGTGACGTCATTTCCGGCCTCTCATTGAGGGGAGTCGGTCACGTACACCCTGTCGAGCAATCCGTTTTAACAATTATTCTTGGCCTAAGTGCTCAAGGAGTGAACATTTGTGGTATCGCCAAACGACTCGGAAAGCCAGTCGGTGGACACAGCCGATCATTTCATTGATCATTAAAAGGAAAAATAAAACAGGAGATATCAAATGCGGTTTTTGATTTTTATATGTGGAATTATTTTAGGTGTTTCATCACAAGCAAGCACCGTGACGATCACCGCAAAATATCGAGAAGCTGCAAATATTTTTACAATCATGGATTGCGCTTCGGGTTGGTGGGACAAATCTTTTTGTTATGATGATGGTCAAATACAAGAAGAGTTTAAAACTCGTTTTGGAATAAGTGATCAAGACAAAACTTTATTTAAAAAATATGATGAGTTGAGAAAGAAATATTACCGAGGTCTAGGGGCGCCCAAAGAGGATACGGGACCATATTCTGACGGTATTTTCGCAAAAAAATCTGGAATAAAAGAGGATTTGATTGCTCCTGCATTTTATAGTTCTGATAAATTAGATGAAGCACTTTTAAAATTAAAGTCAGTGTTGAGTGCTGACGATTTAGATTTTCTTAAAAGCTTTTATATTACTTTTGAACCAAAATATAAAACTTTTCTTGAAGAGTCAGTTCCATTTAAGGCAGCAGCTGCGAAACTGAATAAGATATTGAGCGATAAAAGATTTCAAAAGTTTTATGCAAAAATTTTAGATTACTATTCAGTTTCAGAAGACCTTAACTATGTTGTTTTGTTTACTTGGTTTCCTCCTTTAGACCACGATTCGGCATCTCCATCTGATCAATTTCTTATACTGCAAAAAAACCCTAAAAAGCATATTGATTGGACGGATGACGACGTAGTTTTTCATGAAATTGTTCATACGGTTTCTGCTCGTCAGCCTTTAAAGCAGAAAGAGGACATTTCAAAAGTGTTTTTGAAATACTGTCCTATTGAAAATAAATTTGGAAAATATAAAAATACAAAAGCACTCGAAGAGCCAATGGCAGTTGTGATAGGGCAAATTCTTTTTTTAAAAGAATTTTTTCCTAACCGTGTCCGTATAGATACGAAACTTTATAACGATCCATGGGTAAGTTCTTTTTCTAAAATTATTTATCCTACGATTGAAAATGATTTTAAAAATAACAAAAAATTCTCCGAGAATACAGGAGAGGCTTTGGGTCGGTTGTGTGAGGAAAGCTTTAAGGCCGCAAAAATTATAATGAAAGAAAATTAGGTTTAAATCCAACTCGGCAGCAACTCATTCTATTTGCCAGCCGGTTTGTAACTATATGAAATTATTAAAGCTAAAATTCGAAGATTGCTTGAAAAAGCCGAAAAAAATTGGTTGCGGGGGCAGGATTTGAACCTACGACCTTCGGGTTATGAGCCCGACGAGCTACCGGGCTGCTCCACCCCGCGACTGACTGATGTGTCGTTAAGATAAGTGCAGCGGCCTTTAAAGTCACGCTTTAGTTTTAAAAAATCTGCCTAATTAAAGGCCTGATGCGCCAATATAAATCAAATTAGTGATAGTAAACCCACAGTGGGCCGATCAATAGAAATTGTAAATCTTGGTAGAACTTTGGCTTTTTGCCCTCTATATGATGACCGTAAAATTGCCCGATCCAAGCTAAAACAAAAATTATGATATTTAATGTCAGTAGTTGAGTCGTGTTCGAATCTAGAAACATCAACACTATGTTAACTGCGATAAATGTACTTAACATAAGTAGAAAAGGTTTTAATCCTAAGCGCGCATAAAAAATTAACGCGAAGATCGTAACTATGTGCGACCAGTTCACATATTTAATGTCAGGAAATAAAAAACCTTTTGGGATGCACCATAACATTCCCACCACGCTAAACAAAATCAGCGGCACACATATTAAATGAATCGTGCGATTAGTTTTGTTTTGGTGTGTTTCGCCGTAGGCCAAAAGCCAATCGTTTAATGTTTTCATATTTTTAAATTATACACCATGTCTGAATTTTTTTGAACCCTTTATGGGTCACTTTATGGGAACTAGCTGCGGCAAATTAAACTCAGATCAAAAATAGCGAAGTTTGAGTATGGAACAGAACTTGTAATAGCCCTTAAACAGTTTCAATAAAATTCGCTAACAAGGAGTACTCAAATGAAAGAAAACACAAATAACCAAGATCAAAATGCTAATCAACGTCGTGATGAAGATCGCGCTAACAAAGCTGGTCAAACTCCAAGTGTTGATAAAAGCTCTGGTGGAACAAGCCAGCCGTCTCGTGATTCACAATATGGTGAAAGACAAAGCGGCGGTGGCCAATCACAAACACAAAGAACTAATAAATAATAAATAAGTTTTACTTGCAAAAGTAAAGACACACACATACATACATACATACATACATACATACATCCGAATCAAATTCGTTATCCTGAAAAAATAACGAATTGGAAGAGTCTCATCGCAAGATGAGACTCTTTTTTATAACGAAAAAAACATATGGAACACATCACCACAGTCTTGCCAAAAGATATGGTTCGCGCTGGTACCGGAGAAATGTACGGTCTTCTCGAGGCTATCGAACGTTTACAAAAGCAAGGTTACACACATAATCTTGTGCCACGTTTCGATCATTTCACTTGTAGTTCTGGCAAACTTGAACTTTATCCTAATGATATTTTTTTTGACGAAGTCTTGCGCTTTGAAAACACCTCTGATCCTGATGATCAATCGATAATGTATGCGATTAGATCTTTGATTGAAGATGACGTTAAAGGGTTGTACATCGAGTCCTACGGTTTTTATCACGACGATCTATCAAATACGATTATTCAACGTATTCAAGAATGTCATCACCTTAGACAAAAATACCCACATCCAAGTGGCACTGGAGTTGCTTTTAAATCTTAGTCGACTTTAAACAAAGGAGTTTTTATGAGACAAACAGCCACGAAATTAGCAAAAAAACCAAAACAAAGTTCAAAACAACATAGCGCACAGCCGACCAAAGCAGTTCAAACTTCTAAAGAAGATATTATTAAATTAATTCTCACAGATCACGAACCACTCAAAAGGTTAATCGGTGTTTTAAAAGATCTTAATACGCCTATTAGAACTCGTCGAAGAATATTCGAACAGTTCGCGCCGTTATTGTTAGTGCACGCAAAATCAGAACAAGAAAGTCTTTACACATTTTTAAAAGACGAAAATAAAGAACTTCGCATTGACGGTTTAGAAGGTGATGTTGAACATGAGTTAGCCGAGCACATGATCGAAGAAGTTAAAATGGCAGAAGATTCTGATTTATGGTCTGCGCGAGCAAAAGTTTTAGCCGAGCTGGTTGAGCATCATATTGAAGAAGAAGAATCAGAGATGCTGCCTTTATTTAAAAAAGAAAGTGATGTCGAAGATCGCGTAATGATCGGAAAACAGTACTTAGAGTTAAAAGATCATTTTCGCCGCGAAGAAAATCTTACTTTAGAAGAAGAAGAAGCCATTGAAGAAGAGCGTAATCGCGATTATCGACCCTCAAATCTTATGCAGTAGTTGTTATTCAGCGCGTTTTTCGATATAAGTACATTATGTCGGGATCGCGCAAATTGCAATTTTTAGTACTTTCAGTAAGCATTCATGTGCTTGCGGTAGTCGTTATTGCGTTTTTGGCAAATTCTTCAGAGCAAGTTTATGAAAATATTGAAGTAACTTCTTATGTTACCCCAGTTGCGAAAACTAACGAAAGCAAGCCAGCAACAAAACAAGAAAAACCAAAAATCGAAAAACTTAATCCACAAACAGCTGAAGAAGATGCGAGTAATTCAAAAAATCCAAGTGCGGATATCGCTCATCAAGATATCGTCGAAGAATTAGCTAAAGATTCTGAAATTACAACACCTGCCGTGTTGTTAACAAAAACAAAAGCTAATCGCACCGAAGCCGCTCGTAAGGCTGACTTTTCTGGTATCTCGCAAGTTGAATTAGTAGTGGGTCAAGACGGGCAAGTGCAAAGCGTAAAACTAAGAAACTCACTGCCGTACGGATTAGACGAAGTCGCACTTAATTTAGCCAAGGAATCAAAATTCAAACCAGCCATGGTTGATAATAAACCAGTGGCTAGCGCCATTTTATTCAAAGTTCGTTTTGAATCAGAAAAATAATTTAAATGTTAATGTGGCCTTCTAAATAGGGAGCCACATATCCAGATAAAAGCACGCGATCATTAACAACTTGGCAAAAAATTTCGCCAGTGCGGGCCGACAACTGAACGGCATGAAGCTCATCAGTGCGAGCAAGTTTTTTTGACCAATAGATAGCCAAACCGCAATGGGCTGAACCTGTGACCGAATCTTCGGGTAAGCCAATATTTGGGCCAAAAAAGCGCGATACAAAATCACAGTTACTTCCAGGCGCTGTAATATTCACGCAGCGATCGACTAAGGCTAATTTTGCAAAATCTGGCTTAAAACCAGTCACATCGTTTTCATTATCCAGAAGAATAATATAAGTTCCTGTGCCTGATTTAAGAACTTCTTTCGGAGGATTAGAAAAGTTAGCTAAAAGTTCTTTAGTTGGATTACAAGATTCAACCACACGGCCTGGAAAATCTAAGGTAAGTCTTTCTTTGTTGCGATTAACGAATAAACTTCCGCTTTTGGTTTCAAAACGAATTTGTGATCCTGAATAATTTAAATTATTAAAAATCACATAGGCACTGGCTAGCGTTGCATGGCCGCAAAGATCAACTTCTACAGTTGGCGTAAACCAACGTAACTCATAATGATCCAGTTTTTTAACTAGAAAAGCAGTTTCTGCTAAATTATTTTCAGCAGCAATTTTTTGCATTTGGGTTTCTGATAACCAATTATCTAAGGGGCAAACTGCTGCGGGATTTCCTTTGAAAATTTCTGAAGTAAAGGCATCTAAGAAATAAATCGACTGTTTCATTAGTTCTCGTCACTTTCATAAGGCTGTACTTGGCGTGGAGCTTTGCGATTTGGATGAAGTTTGTAGTGATACGCACAATCTTTAGAGCAAGTGTCCTTTTTCCATTCAATCTGTGCGCAGTGCTCGCAGATAAAATCATGAGTATCACAGCGTTTGCAGTCAATAGCCGCATTGCCTGGCTGACCACAGTGCGGACACAGTGTGTATTTTGTAGTAGGTTTTAAATATTGATCAACTGCTACACGATGATCAAAGACAAAACATTCACCAACGTATTCATCATTTGGGTATTCTTTTAAATAATTTAAAATTCCGCCATCAAGTTGATAAACATTGCTATAACCTTTTTCAGTGAGTTCTAAAATCCCTTTTTCACAGCGAATTCCACCAGTGCAAAAAATTAAAACTTTTTGATCTTTAGAAATATTTTGCGAATCCATGTACTGCGGAAATTCAGTGAATTTCTCGGTGTTCGGATTTAATGATCCCTTAAATGTACCAATTTTATGTTCGTACCAGTTGCGGGTATCGATGACGATTGGCTTTTCTGTTTTTAAAACGTCGTTCCACTCGCTCGGTGTTAAATGACGATTCACTCCGCTGGGTGGAACAAGATCAGGTGTTCCTAACGTGACGATTTCTGTTCTTAATTTCACAACAAAACGGCGAAACGGAGATTTATGTGATTCTGAATCTTTAAAATTGAGTGTAGTTAAATTAAAATGAGTTAATAAATCTTTTTTGAAATTTTCTAAATTTTCTTTAGTTTTTGCTGAAATGGTTGAATTGAAACCTTCAGGCGCTAGAATAATTAAACCTTTGATACGGTGTTTTTCAGCTAACGTATTGAACCAATTTTTAGTGCTTTCGACATCAGTGATGGGTAAAAACTTATAGAATGTAGTGATAAAGTGCTGAGCGCTATTTGCCGCATTAATAGTCATATGATCCTCTTTCAGTTGTCAGACGGTGGCTCCAAACCACCATGAGTTGATTTTAGGTCATCAAAATCAGGTTTTTACTTCTAATGCACATGTCGTGAACGGTCAAACTGTTTGAATCAACCCTAAAAAATGTCTATAACTAAACGCTTATGTCACTATCAGTTCAAGACCAAAAAGAGATTCTACGTCGTCGTACGTTTGCCATTATTTCACATCCAGATGCGGGTAAAACCACGTTGACCGAAAAACTTTTATATCACGGTGGAGTCATCCATGAAACCGGCGAAGTAAAAGGTAAGTCTGGAACCAAATCTGCAACATCTGATTGGATGGAGCTAGAAAAACAAAAAGGTATTTCTATTACGTCGTCGGTTATGACTTTTGACTACAATGATTTACGCATTAATTTATTAGATACGCCCGGCCATAAAGATTTCTCTGAAGATACGTACCGCGTATTAATGGCCGTTGAATCAGCATGTATGTTAATCGATGTGGCCAAAGGGGTCGAAGATCGTACTAAAAAACTTTATGATGTTTGTCGTCTGCGCGATATTCCAATTTTTACTTTCGTTAATAAATTAGATCGTGAAGGTAAGGATCCGTTAACGTTAATCGATGAAATCGAACGTACTTTAAACATGCAATGTTACCCCGTGACTTGGCCCTTAGGGATCGGTCAGCGTTTTAAAGGGATTTACAATCGCCTAAATAAAAAAGTTTATTTTTATGATCAGCGCCGTGAAGGTGATGAATTCACTGAACATGATTTTTCAGGCCCACAAGACCCCATCTTAGATAAATACTTAGACGTAGAAACAGCAGCGCAAGTGCGTGATGAATTAGAACTAATTGAATCAGCTCTTCCGCCTTTTGATGTGAACGAATTTTTAACCGGAAAAATTTCTCCTGTAACTTTCGGGTCAGCTAAGCAAAATTTCGGTGTAGACACATTTTTAAAATTCTTTACTGAATTTGCGCCAGGACCAAAACCACGCCCGTCAAAAACTTTGGGTGATGTCGAACCGCTATCAGATAACTTTTCTGGTTTTGTATTTAAAATTCAAGCCAATATGGATAAGCGTCACCGCGATCGCATTGCTTTTGTTCGCATATGCTCAGGCAAATTTGAGCGCGGCATGAAAGTAAATCACGCCCGGTTGCAACGTGAATTACGCCTGTCGTATTCAAGCCAGTTCATAGCTGCTGATAAAGAAACTGTAGATACCGCTTACGCTGGTGATATCGTCGGCGTCGGTGATACCGGAAATTTTGCTATCGGGGATAGTATTTCAAGTAACGGTAAGGTGAGATTCGAAGATATTCCAAAATTTGCGCCAGAATTATTTGCAAAACTCACTGTAAAAGATGCGCTGAGAAGAACAAAACTACAACAAGCCCTAAATCACTTATCTGAAGAAGGCGCGATTCAATTATTTATTGATCCTATTTACGGCCCGCAAGAATATTTAATTGGCGCGGTCGGTGAACTTCAGTTCGAAGTTTTAGTACACAGACTGATGGATGAGTATAATCTAGAAGTAAAATTAAACCGTTTACCTTTCACGGTAGCCCGCTGGCCGCGAACTCAAGATGGTAAACCTGTGTCTGAGTTAAAAGGAAATTTCACGTTGTTTCGAGACATGATCGATCAACCGGTCTTATTATTAAACCAAGAGTGGGATTTAAACTGGGCCAAAAAAGAAAACCCAGATGTCGATTTTGCCACTTCAATCTCGAGAGCACGTTAATGTCGGGTAACCGCGGAGACAACGTTGAACGTATGAAAGCCTTAGAAGTTAAAAACCTTAAAAAAACCTATGAAGATACAAAAGATGCATCGAAGTCAGTTTATGCCCTTAAAGGAGTTAGCTTTGATATTGTTGAGGGCGAAATTTTTGGGCTACTTGGCCCAAACGGCGCAGGTAAAACCACACTCATTTCAACTATTACAACTTTAGAAAAACCAACTTCGGGCGAATTAAATGTTTTTGGTTTAGAAGTTGTAAAAAACGCGCGCACGATTAAACAAAACGTTGGCGTAGTTCACCAAGAAGTTATTAACACTGGTTATTTTGATGTGACCGAGATCTTAGAATTTCAATCAGGCTACTACGGAATTTTAAATAACGGTGACCGGATTCAGTTTTTATTAGATCGATTAGCTTTAAAACCGCACGCCCATAAAAAGGTAAAACAGTTATCGGGTGGTATGAAGCGTCGTTTAATGATCGCCAAAGCGTTAGTGCATTCACCAAAATTGTTACTTCTTGATGAGCCAACAGCCGGAGTTGACGTTGAATTACGTGAATCGCTATGGAAGTTCGTTCAAGAGTTGCAAAAATCAGGAATGTCGATACTCCTTACGACACATTATTTAGAAGAGGCTGAAAATCTTTGTAATCGCATCGCGATCATTAATAAAGGTGAACTTAACTTCTGCGGAAGCCCGAAAGAAGTGATCGGTAAATTTTCGACGAAAAAAATTCATATCAAAATGACCAATGGTGATACAAAAGAAATCTTATCTTCAGCTACTGAAAGTTTAAATATCATCTTAGCGCAACATAAGATTTCTATCGCCGATGTGGCCGATATTCAAATGACTGAAGGTAAATTAGAAGAAGCCTTTTTAAGAGTGGTGAACCAATAATGGAACAGACGATTAACCCCTGGATTCCATTTTTTACTTTAATTCGCCGTGAAATTAAACGTTTCATGAAGGTGATGATTCAAACGGTTGTAAGCCCGATCGTGAGCTCTAGTTTATATTTACTAATTTTTGGCGTGTCGTTAGGTTCACAAGTGAATCTTCCAAACGGTTTAGCCTACATTACGTTTTTAATTCCAGGCCTGATGGTGATGGGATTAATCAATAACTCGTTTCAAAACTCATCTTCATCCATCGTGACCTCAAAATTTTCAGGTGATCTTGAAGATATTCGCGTAGCACCCATTTCAAATCATCAAATCATTTGGGCGATGGGTATTGGTGGAATCATTCGCGGAACCACAGTAGCGCTGATCTCTGGCATCGTGGGAATGATTTTTCATTATTTTATGGTTGGTGAATTCTTAACGATTCAGCATCCAGGGTTATTTATGCTGTTCACAGTGTTGTGCGGGTTAATTTTTTCATTCTGCGGAATTTTCATCGCATTCATCGCAAAAACATTTGATCAGTTAAGTGCTTTTTCGACTTTTATTTTAATTCCGCTCACGTATTTAGGCGGCGTATTTATGACGATTCAAGGGTTACATCCTTTTTGGCAAAAGGTGTGTCATTTAAATCCTGTATTTTATTTAATTAATGGCTATCGCTACGCGATGGTGGGTGTGAGTGACGTCGATCTAACAACCACTGTTATCGTAAGTTTGGTCGCCACTGTCGTGACTTATTTAATGGCGATGTATTCTTTAGCAAAAGGTTCGTTTGCACGTTGGTAAGGGCTATTCGCTAGCCCAGAAGTACATGCCTGTGATTTCGCAAGTGCTCTCGTTCACAATAAGTAACTCTTGCTCAGTGCCTGACATATAGTTACTAACGCCGTCGTAAAGCACGACGCCCTGTTCACTGATTTTACTTAAAGACTCAGCTTTTTTTTCAATTCTTAAATAGTAGCTGTCGTTGATACTACTTTCAGCTTCTTGGCGATCAATATGGCGAACAAAATCAAAGCGATTTTCGGTCTGTGTTTCAATGTGGTTTTGGTACTGTGCAGACACACTTTCGTCACAACGGTGCGCTGCTAAAGCCAATGAAGTTGTGCTTAATGTTAATGCGAATAACAGGGTTTTACTTAAGCTGATCATAAAAATCCTTTTGTAAAGTGAATGTGATGGCTCTGTTATAGCCTAATAGCCCATTCTTTAACAGTGTCAGTCTTTTAGACAGTATTTTTTGCAACTTTGAGGTAGGTATGGCATGTTCATTCTTTTAAGTAGGGATATATGATTTTTGAGGGATTATCAGATAAAATTTTAGGTTCGGTTAAAAAGCTTAAAGGTCAGCATAAGATTTCTGAGTCTAATATCGAAGATGTGATCAAAGAGATCAGATTGAGTTTATTAGAAGCCGATGTGCACTTTAAAGTGGTCAAAAATTTTATCGACCGCGTAAAAGCTAAAGCCCTTGGTGCAGAAGTTATTTCTAATGTTAACCCAGGCCAGATGTTTACTAAAATCGTTCACGATGAATTAGTGCTTACATTAGGCGGTGATAAAGTTGATATCAACGTTCGCGAAAAACTATCAGTGATTATGATGGTGGGTCTTCAAGGGGCGGGTAAAACCACATCAACTGCAAAACTCGGTTTATACATTCGTCAAAAGCTTGGAAAAAAAGTTGGTTTTGTGCCGGTGGATGTTTATCGTCCGGCAGCTATTGATCAATTACAAACTTTAGCAAAACAAAATAATTTTTCATGTTACCCCTCAACCGTCGGTGATAAGCCAGTTGATATTTTAACTAGCGCGATCAAATGGGCTGAAAAAGAATTAATTGATGTCTTAATTGTCGATACTGCAGGTCGTTTGCAAATTGATGATGAATTAATGAATGAACTAGCCGACTTAAAAAAAGTAATTACTCCGACCGAGATTTTATTAGTCGCCGACGCCATGTTAGGTCAGCAATCTGTGAATGTTGCAGAAACATTTCACCAAAAAATGAATCTAACTGGTTTAGTATTAACAAAAGTAGACGGCGATGCGCGCGGCGGGGCTGCTTTATCTATTCGTGAAGTCACGGGTATCCCGATTAAATTTTTAGGTTTAGGCGAAAAAGTTTCTGCGCTTGAAGTATTTCATCCCGATCGTTTAGCTGGAAGAATTTTAGATATGGGTGATGTGCTTTCATTAGTCGAGCGCGCCCAAGATGTGATCGATACTAAAGAAGCTGAACGTTCTGCAAAACGCATGATGAACAATGAATTTACGCTCGAAGATTTTTTAGCGCAGATTCAGCAGCTAAAAAAATTGGGCGGTATTGAAAGTATGTTGAAATTTCTACCTGGTATGGGCCAGATTTCAAAACAGATGAAAAACATGGCCCCACCAGATAACGAGATCAAAAAAATCGAATCGATTATCAATTCAATGACCATTCAGGAGCGCAGTGATCATAGAATTCTCAATGGCTCAAGGCGTCAAAGAATCGCTTTAGGTTCTGGAACTCAAGTTCAGGATGTGAATAAACTGGTCAAACAGTTCGAAGAAGCGAAAAAAATGATGAGTGGAATGATGAAAATGGGCATGGGTGGCAAAGGAAAAGGCAATCCATTCGGCGGAATGGGTGGCAAGGGTCCGGGTTTTCCTTTCTGATTTCCGTTTTACCCTTACGGTTTTATTACTTGATCTTGCGCGATATAAGATATAAAAACTTAGTCTTTGAGAAAGCTAAAAAGCTTTTTTTTCTTCATATGAGAGGTATTTCAAATGGTTGTTATTCGTCTAGCACGCGTTGGAGCTAAGCATGATCCTAAATACAGAATCACAGTGGCTGATTCTCGCCGTTATGTAACTGGCAAATTTATCGAAGTATTAGGAACATACATTCCAACTCCTAAAGGTAAGCAAATTAAAGTTGTGTTAAACACAACTAAAGCTCAAGAGTGGTTAACTAAAGGTGCACAGCCTTCTGAAACTGCAAGACACGTTCTTAAATTGGGTGGAATCACTTTACCTGCACGTAAAAAATCTCCGGCTAAAACAAAAAACAAGAACGCTAAAAAAGAAGCGTAATTGAAACAATAATATGAGTAGATCTCGTTATGAGGCGTTTCCGGTAAAAATCCTGTGAAATTCCTTGAGGTCTGCTGAATATTTTGTCAAACTTGGATATGGTTTCTGGGGGGAACAATGGATAACTTAAAAGAACTTGTTGAGCACATGGCTAAGTCTTTAGTTGATAAGCCTGATAACGTTGAAGTTGACGAGATTCCTGGACAGCAAACTACTCTTTTAGCACTTAAAGTGGATAAAGAAGATCTTGGAAAAGTCATCGGCAAACAAGGTAAAACAGCAGCTGCGATGAGAACAATCATCAGAGCCGCAGGCACCAAATTAAATAAACGTTACCACTTAGATATCGTTGAGTAGCAACGTACCAATATAGTTAGTAGCAACGTACCAAGAGGAATAATTTCAAATTAAATAAAGTACTTAAAAAGGAGAGTGAAAACTCTCCTTTTTTTTTATCCTAAGTGCTACAAGACAACCATCAATGGAAAAACAAGAAATGCGCCTCATCGGAAAAATCAAAGATGCCCACGGTTTACGTGGCGATGTCTTTATCATTTTCTTTTCTAAAGACTATTCATGGTCAGATTTAGTCGATGAATTATACATCGAAGAAACACCGTATGAAGTTTTGAAGATGGCTCAGCACAAAGACGGCCTTAAAACGCAACTTAAAGGCGTCACCGATCGTAACCAATCTGAAGCCCTGATTGGAAAACAAGTCTATTTGCCAGCTGATTTCTTTTTTACCCAAGATAAAGATGAAGGTTTATTTCTAGCTGAAATCGAAAATTTTAAAGTGATCGATCAAACAGTGGGTGAAATCGGAAGCATCACTGGTTTTTCATCAAATACCGCCCAAGACATATTAGTTGTGACATCAGCTAGCGGTAAAATATTTGAGATTCCTTTTGTTGATGCCTTTATTTTAGAAATCGATCACGAAAATAAAACTATTCAGATGAATCTGCCAGAAGGCCTTTTGGATCTTAACCAATAGCCATGAAATTTACTTACCTGACTCTTTTTCCAGAGCTTATTCAAAATTACTTAGGCGATGCGCTGTTAAAAAAAGCTGAAGATAAAAAGCTTTTAGAATTTAACGTTATTAATTTACGTAAATACTCTGACAATAAATATAACTCTGTTGATGACACGGCTTACGGTGGTGGCGATGGGATGTTGCTTCGTCCAGATATCGCCGATAAATGTTTTAATGATCTCTATAAAACTGAAGATTATAAGCCAGAATCTACGCTGCGTATTTATCTTTCTCCGCAAGGTGAAAAATTAGAGCAAGCGACCATTCATAAACTTCTTAAATACGATCATTTAATTTTATTAAGTGGTCGGTACGGCGGCATTGATCAAAGAATTATTAATCACCATATTGATCTAGAAATATCGTTAGGAGATTTTGTTCTGAGTGGGGGCGAGCTTGCCTCGTTAGCACTTACAGAAAGTCTATCGCGCTTTATTCCTGGTGTGTTAGGCCATGATCAATCTGTGATCGCGGATTCTTTTCATAATGGTTTATTAGAAGCTCCACAATTTACTAAGCCCTCGTTATGGGGCAGTGAAAAAGTGCCAGCTGTTTTATTGTCAGGGCATCACGAAAAAATTGCAGTTTGGAAAAACCACATGGGGCTATTGATCACCTGGAAAAAACGTAAAGATTTATTTTTAAAATCACAAAAAGAACTTGTAGGACCGTTATTGAAAAACCATTTAAAATTTTTAAATGAGATCACTGTTGAAGAGTTGCAATCTGTTGGCCTGACTCAAGAAGATCTAGATCAGCATATGAACGAGGTTAAAAGTTTATGAAACGTAAAGCTCCTTTAGCTGTCGCCTTACTTCATTATCCGATCGTTGATCGCCAAGGTGATCTTTGTGCGACCAATATTACAAATTTTGATATTCATGATATTGCCAGAAGTTGTCGCGTTTACGGGGTTGAAAGGTATTACCTTGTTCACCCGGCACAAGAGCAACAGATGTTTGTTGGGCGAGTGCTAGATCACTGGAGAACTGGCGAGGGGGCCAGATTAAATCCCATGCGTAAAACCGCTCTGACAGATGTAAGAACCGCAAGTCATGTAGAAGAAGCCATGGCTGATTGGGGTTACCCTAATGCCCGTATCGTCGCAACTCATGCGCGAAACCTGCCAGGGCAGGAGAAATTCACCTTTGAGCGCTTTAAAAACGTTCTAGAGCAGGATGATGACCCCTACATGCTTGTTTTTGGAACAGGGTTTGGTTTGACCCAAGATTTTATGCGAAATTGTCATGCGGTTTTAGATCCAATTAAAGGTGATTCAAAAGACGATTACAGGCATCTTTGTGTTAGAGCTGCTGTAAGTATCTGTCTTGACCGACTCTTAGGGTCATGGTAACACAGTATTTCTTTTTGAAAGATAAATTGGACTTGAGGTCCAAATAAGTAAGGACTATTTATGGCAAAAGCAGCAGCAAAAAAAGCGACTTCTAAAAAAATGAAAAAAGCAGCTCCAGCAAAAGGAACTGAAACAAATTTAGTTACTCGCGTGACAAAAAAATCAGCTAAAAACACTAAAATCGCAACTTTTGCTCCAGGCGATACTGTTAACGTTTACGTTAAAATTATCGAAGGTGAAAAAGAGCGCGTTCAGTTATACAAAGGCGTTGTGACTAAAATTCAAGGTCACGCTCACAAAACTTTCACAGTTCGCAAAATTTCTGCGGGTGTGGGCGTTGAAAGAACTTTCCCGTTCAACTCTCCAGCGATTGATTCTGTTGAGTTAGTGGCTCACGGTAAAGTACGTCGTGCTAAACTTTATTACTTACGTGATTTAGATGGTAAAGCAGCTCGTATCGAGTCTGAGTTAGTAGTTACTTCATCTAATGATTCAAAAAAATAATACTTTTAACCGTAAGACGTTAAAAGATCTTCCAGCCCCATTCATCGGCATCGATGAAGTCGGGCGCGGATGCCTCGCCGGCCCAGTGTGTGCCGGCGTTGTCATTTTAAATGACAAATTTCCTGTAAAACACTTTCTGGATTCAAAAACTCTATCTGAAGAAAAACGTGAAGCCTTAGCTTTAGAAATTCGTGACAACCATCATTGGGCTCTGGGGTGGGCTTCGGTTGAAGAAGTTGATGAGATTAATATTCGCCAAGCTACTTTTGTGGCGATGATTCGTGCTCTTCGTATTTTAGAAACAAAACTTGAAGGCACGATCAACGTCAAAGCTGGAACGCTATTAATTGACGGGCGTGACCGCCTTTCGGATCTAAAAGAGTATAAGCAGTTACCTATTATCAAAGGGGATCAGCACATGCGTTGCATCTCTGCAGCTTCTATCATCGCAAAAGTTGCGCGTGATCAGTTAATGGCAGAGCTTGCAAAGGATTTTCCCGTTTATGGATTCGAAAAACACAAAGGTTATGGCACAGAAGTGCATCGCACAGCCATTGAAAACTTTAAGCCCACCATCCACCACCGAAAAACCTTCGGCGGTGTTAAAGAACACCTATAAATTTCATCAGCGCGGAGCCGAAGCTGAAGCTAGCGTGCAAAGTTATTTTCTATCGCGCGGGTGGAGTATTTCATCACAGCGAACCAAATTTGACGGCGTTGAAGTAGATCTCATCGTTGAAAAAGCAAACCGCCGAGTGCTGTTAGAGGTTAAATACCTCGATCACTCATGGCGCGCGTTTGAACGGGTCGGCACGAAGCAAATTCAGCGGTTAAAGTATGTGTTACTGGGAATGCGCAAAAAGTCGGGCCAACTAAAAGTTGAAGGATACGTGGTCTTTGTGCTGAACGACAGAAAGCTTCACTTCATTTCTTTGGATGAAGTTGTGTAATTCGATGCAACATCTAACCAAGATTTCTTTTTCAAATGGGCTAGCTATTCTTTCTTTTCTTCGCATATTGATTTCACCTGAACTGTAAATTGATCTTTCTTAGGGAACTGTCTAAAGGCCACTTTTTCTGGATAAATATTTTTGAAAATCTCATATGTCACTGCGTCTGGCATATACATCTTTTCCACGCAAGAAGACTGTAAAAGTGCACGCATACGGCTAACAGTTTCTCCAAAGTTGTAGTTGCATTGAACTCCAATGGTTTTTTTCATCTCTTTAGTGTAATCAACATTACCATATAAGCCTGATAGAATATCCGTCTCGAGTAAAGGAAAAGCAACATCTTCCATCGCCTTAGAAGTGTTCGAAGAACCTTTAGCCGCGCAATCAGTACAGTTAGCCTGAGCTTCTGTATTTGCCGAAGATTCACCTCGTCTTTTGGCCAGCATCTCACAGTAATTAAGAGCTGATCTTAAAGATTCTGACAAGGTTAAATCCACTTTAAAAGACGAATAAGCTTTTGCGAGGGTACTCATGTTTTTTGATAGGCTATCAAGCCTCCAATAGAATTCCTGCCTATGCTTCACTCTCGCCATCTCTTCTTTGGGAGCAGCTTGGTACTCAACCCGAATTTTTTCCAGCTCACGAGAGACATTGCAAGAGTCAAATTTTGACTTAAATTCAGCAAAAGAAATTAATCCTGGTTTTGAGGGTGTTTCAATTCTTAGAGAGGGCGCTTCTATTTGACGGACGTTACTCGGGGACAAGTCTGTCACGTGTTTTAAAAGAGATTCAAAGTTGCCTACACAATTTTGCTTGCAAGTATACATATCGTACAATGGGGCAACAACATACGTCGTAAAATCAGAAGGAAGCTCCTTGATTTTTTTTTGAACGGCCTTTTTGAGTTCATTGATTTGCGCCTCTGTCAATTTTGATACTGGCACATCTGCAACTCGCGTCGAGGCCTCCGAGGTTCCCATCCTGCTCTCAGCAAGCGCCGCAGCTCCGCATTTCCCCCAGTATTCGGCAGTAGAAACTTTCTGACGTGTCCTATTGCCTCCATTGTTCGATGAAATCTGTAAATCCACCGTTCCCAGATTTTCATCGGTATCAATTAAATAACGCTTCTCTTTCTGCATTATGCCCCGAGCACAAGTGCTGTCTGTGCTTTCACATGTTAAAGGCCCTTTGCTTGGCACTCGCGTTGTACTTGATTTCAATTCGGCCTGCTTAATCCAGCCAACAGCGCCTTCGTCTGTACGCACAAGACTCCATGCTCGCATTTCGCAATCAACAGCGCGGCCTAATTCAGAATATTTTCCTGGACGAGCCATTGTCTTCGAAGATATTTGCTTTGGTGTTTTATCTATTCCCTGATACTTCTCTCCACATAAAGGTGGTGCATCCATCAGTGTTGTCACTTTGGTCAGGGATGGCCTCATCTGTACTTTTTCATCAGGAGCTTCTTCTGCTACGATGGGTGCACCAGGAGTCTTTGCGGTAGCAGCTGGTTTCGGTGCAGCCGGCGCACCTACAATTGCGACAATCTCATCATTGTGGTTTTCAACGAACCAACCAAAGTAATTAATCCTTGGGGTAGCTTTTTTGGCTTTAGCGGCAGCCGCTTTTTTTTCGACGCTGCCGATGTTATACAGAGTTGTCTGAACTCCAATATTTGAACTGATATCAATACCGTTCGCTTTATAAACATCAATCGCCTGTCTTAAAGCCATCGCAACGACTTTAATAGAGCCATTTGCATTGCTAATTTCAGTGCAAATGCTTTTATTAACTTGTCTACCGTCACGCTTGGCAAAATATCTATCAACCTCCTGAGCTCTTTCACATTTTATCTGCCCAAGACCATAAGTGAAACTGTACCCCGGAAGCTTTCCATTTTTTGCGATACCTGTATTTACCAAGAAATCTTGTATCTGATCGGTTTTACCAATATTCAAGGTGTTCTCAGCTAGTATAGCACCTGTAATAGCACGCGGATCAACATTTTGTAGTCTGGCTTGCTTATGGATCTCGGCTCGGTGTCGTCGTAAAAGAGAAACTAAGGCCTGATCTGGTTCTTTCAATTCAGACCCATTCACTAGATTGCCGCACCACGGATCATAAGCACAAATGTCTCTGACAGAGATCGATGGTCCGGCTGCAATAAGTGTCATAGCTAAAATTGAGCCCAGAATACAAAATATTTTCTTTCGAGATAAGAATTTGATATTCACTCGTTACCTCTTAAAAAATCACGTCCGCCGGCTAATTCATACAAGCGGCAGAGTTCTTTGATGTTTGTATTGAGCGCCTTCAATTTAGAAGCTTGTGGCCAACGCTGCATTTCTTCATCGATAGAATCACTAACCCCCAAGGCAATAGCTATAGCTTGGTAATATCCCGAAAGAGGTGATGATTGTTCTGTGTAAGCTAAATACTGTAATAGAGGTAAAACCTGCGGCGATGGATTTTTCGACGAGGATTCAAGCCACATCGCTTGAATGAGTTGAGTTCTTGGCAAAGAATCGAGCTGATTTTTTATTTGCGAAAGATTCTTGCTCGGAATGCTCATCTTTTTTGCCTCACACCATGGAGAAGAAAATTTGCGATTGTTGTTTTTCTCTGCCCCTTGTTTTTTTGCAAATCCGAAATGACTAACCAATAGTACCGGTATCATTAAAGCTATTTTGAATTTCATATAACCTCATTAAAATTAATCTTCACAATTATTATATTGTCATAGGTAAATAGCGGTTTTCACTAAAAATTTTGGATTGATACAATTAACACAACTCTGCGACGAGGCAGTTGCGACGTTAGTCCAGTCAGCTCCGAGGTTGAAGCTCTACTTCGCGGGCATCGTAAAAATAATTAGAGCTATTTAATTTTTAACTCATCTGGTGGAATAATCTTTGGAGGTTTGCCATCGAATGAGAAGTCAAAGCGCACGCGCCATTCAGCTTCAAGACCGACTTGTTGTTCGCGGTAAAAATTTACACCCCAACATTCGCCTGGGGGTTTTAGCTGAGTGATCAGAGAAAACTTTTTTAATCTAGAATCGCTGTCGCGGTTTTCGCTGGTATCAACGATAAATCCTGATAACACGTTAATATATTTAGTTACAAAACCTAAAGCTAAAACTACGTCATCGACTCTTGGGCCTTCGGCGCGATTTGAATTATAGCCGATTTTAAAATACTGCTGTTGAGCATTTAAATACGAGAGTGAAGTCGTTGAATTTGTAGCTGATAAATACGGATAGTAATTAAACTGATTCGAAAATGTGAATTCATCTATATTTAAATTAAGGGTTCCTGATAAATCAGAGAGCGGTTGGTTTCCTTGACTGTATTTGTTTTGAATTTGATATAAATCATAAGACTGTGCCAAGCGAAAATCTAAAAGGTCTTTGTAGGATTTGTCAGATAAGCGTTTTTTGATCACACGATTTAAAAAAGTAAGCGTCACTAAATGGCGGTCATATATACGGTCGTGGTAATCATACTGTAAACCATAGGGCGTATTTAAGTCAGAGTCTGATAAATTATTGCGCGATGAAAAAGAATATTCACCATTTGGAATATTACCAAAAAACGGGTGGGCCTGTTGTTCGACGAATGGAATGTAAGTGTACGAAAGTTCAGGAATCAATTCGTGCTTAAATTTAATATCAGGATTTTCTGATTCATAAATACGATATAAGCGACTGCGTGAATTTACATCTATCTGTGTGTAGCGACGTAAATTATAACGTGCTTCGCCTTCTGGAAAAAAATAATGAGCTTCATTGTATGAAATTTCAGGTGAAACATTTAAATAATCTACCGGGGTAAAACTTTGCGTTAGCAGCGAAGCTTTGTAAAATACGCGCTGGCCTGTGCGAAGCAAGTCATTTCCTTCATTAAAAGTGCCATCGTAGACTGGTGTGCAACCAACGGCCTGGTTGTGAGCACAAGCCGGGTCATTAAATGCGTTGGTGACATATTTTTGGCTACCTAAGGTTGAGATATCATCCCACTTGTTTTTGCGATAAAAAGAATCGTACTGCGCATTAAATTTAAAATATAATGGAGTTTCTGCTACTTGAGTGGTCGTGATATCTAATTTTAATTCAGGCAGCACATGCACCGCAGAGGTGTTTGATTGTAAGGGGTCACTTTCAAGTAAATGTTTGTAATATATAGAATCAAATTGGGCTAATGAATGATTACTGCGGGCAGAAATATTTAAACGATTTTCTAAACCACCTTCAGCGTAGGTTTTAAATTCTTCATAAAAATCTTTTGGGTACTGTAAATCACTGATTTGGTTAATTTTGATTCTCACTTGCGCGATATCGTTGATTTCTTGTTGTGAATACCCCTGAATCGCCCAGCGACGAAACACAGTGCCCTCTGTGATTTGTCCATTTTTTGCAATATCAGATGAAAAGACAGTGTCATTAAAATGTGCCACATTAAATTGGCCACCACTAAATTCACTCAAGGCGTAGCGGTATTCGATAAGTTCTTTTAATCCACCAAGTTCGTAATTTTTTAAGGTGAAGGTTAAATCTTGCGACCTAGAGATAGCCCAGAAAAAACTTTCTGAGAAAAATAATCCGCGATTGCGAATGTATCCAAACTCTGGAAATAAAAAGCCGGATTGTCGTTCGTTTTTAAGCGGTAAAACTAAATACGGAAGCCAGAAAATAGGAACATCGCTGACTTTTAAAAACGTATTTTTTAAAAACGCATAGCCACCGAGTTCGGCGCGAATTTGACTGCCTTGAAAGCTCCAAGTCGACGGGCAGTTTGTGCAAGTCGTGAAGTCGGCATCAGCAATGAAAAAGGTCGTAGGGCCTCGCTGCTCGATGAGCTTACCTTTGAAAGTGATATTGTTCGATTGCACATAGCCGTTAACAATCAGCGCTTGGTTTGCGTAATAATCAAGACTGATTTCATCACCACCAATATTGTATTCGATGGTTTGAATATTTACGTGGCCGCGAAAGTAGGCGTGTTTTTTCTTTAGATTTATTTCAACAAAGTCTGCGCTGAAATGCTGATTTTGATAAATAATTTGTACGCTACCAGAAATCTGCACGAGATCTTTTTCTAAGTCGCGGTATAGGTTTTCGGCGGTAATAGTGAAGCCAGAAATTTTTGATGTAACTAAAGCTGATTGGGGGGCGGTGCGAGCTGCCGTTTGAGACGTGGGTCCTGTTTGGGCTAGGGCTTTGGTTGCAAAGCCTAAGCAAATTAATAAAAATAGTCTAATCCAGATGTAAATCACTGCTAAAAGTCTAAAAAGAGAAAAATTATTTGTCACTTCAAGACTGAGGTCTATT
The DNA here is from genome assembly GCA_040386015.1 of Bdellovibrionota bacterium. GTDB lineage: Bacteria > Bdellovibrionota > Bdellovibrionia > Bdellovibrionales > Bdellovibrionaceae > Pseudobdellovibrio. The sequence goes on from JAZKGG010000001.1 coordinate 516,592, forward strand.
CACTTATTTCTAATAAAAACGATAAGCTTTACAGGCGGGTGAATATGCAAGCAAAGTTCTATGAAGTAGGCACTGTTACTGTTGTTGAAATAAAAGGCCGAATCGAACCAGATCAAAATAAACCGTTTAGAGATATATGTGAACAAAAGCTTAAAGGCCGCAGAGTGGTTTTTTGCTTAAACGGGCTATCATTCACGGCGTCAGCCAATATTACTACGTTTTTTGAATCGATTAATGTGATTCCGGAAGCCAAAGTTGTAGGCCTTCAGCATGACTTCTATAGGCTCTTAGAGCTTAAAGGCATTGCAATGAAGACCTATTCGACATTATCAGACGCTATTAAGTCTGATGATCTTTTAGATTTAAAGAAAGATTAGAATTTAACTTTTCTAGCATTTTAAGTCGCAATGTCAGATTTTCAACTTCTGTGATTTTGTGACTTAATTGTTTTCTAGTGGCATCAAGCAATTCGCGCTGGCGTTCCATTTCGCCAGTCATGCTAATCATCTGATTTTTGTGATTAGATTCTGAGACGTGACTTTCGGTTAATTGACGCTGTAGCTCATTTTCTTTTAAGCGTAGGGCATTCATAGTTTGAATATTCTCATCTTGAACACGTTTGTATTTTACGAGCTCATTTTCAACAAAATGCTTCGTTTCGACCTGTTTTTTAAGGCGTAGGTTTTCGTTATTTGCATCAAGTGTTCTTTGTTGCTGCTCAACGATTTCTTTAGATAAGAAGTGAATTTGCTCTTCGTAGCTTTGAATCAAAGATTTTTTTTCATGCGCATAGCGATTAGAATTTGTCTCGATGATTTCGACTTGATTTTTGATGCTTAATTGCAACTCAGTTTGAAATGTTTCAAGCTGGTGAATCTGGCGCGTTTTTTGTGCGTTTTCAGCAGTCAAAATCGTGATCTGTTGTTTTAGGTTTTCAACAAATGGTTTGATAATATTTTTAACTTTTTCGTGAAACTTCGAAAGCCGGCCTAAGTCAGTCTTTTGCGCTTCGATAAGTTTTTCAGCAATTTCGATTTTAAGAGTTTTTTTCTCAATCGAAGTCGCCATTTCATCGTGTGTGCTTTGTAAAACTTTATTTTTTTCTACAAGAATAGAGTTGTGCTCGGCGAAAACTTTATTCTCGAAAAAGAAAGAATTTTTTTCCTGAATTAATTTTTGATTTTCAGTCTCATAAAGTAATAGTTTACGATAGCTAACTTTAATTTTACTCTGAAGTTCTTCGATTTGACCGGTTAAGTCCTCTAAAACTTGTGAAGAGCCAATCGAACGAGTCACATCCTGTGCGCGCGCGGATTGAGTATCACCTTGAACCATCTCTAAATGCTTAAGTTCAAAATCCATAACTTCCTCCTGAAGTAGCAGCCTTAATTATCACATAGCCAGACCTCGACCTGAAATAGGATCAGGCCTTTAACCCATAAAACTAGACCTAAATCCTGACATTTTGCTCTAGTTTTATGGGTTAAAGGCCGATATATGGCCTATGGGTGCATTGTCATTTAAAGATAAACGAGCAGTTAACGACTTAGATATCAGCGATCTAGGGGCGCCAGATACAGTTCGTTATAATGTTTTAACGTTCGTCGTGAACGAAGAGTATGATCGTGCCATCGGCTATTTAAAAGATTTTTTGGAGCGTGATTCTGATTATCCAAACTTCAAAGAGCGCGTTGATCGTTATGTTAATCATGCGATCGATTTAATTTTTGCAATTCGCACGAAAAGAAATTTTCCAGGTTTGAGTTTACTGACTAAATCAAAACAAAATGAATTGCGCGAAAGATACCGTGACCACTTTCAAGAGTTAAAATCGGTCATGCGTAAAATAGAAACTTGTCAGGAAGAACTACGTCTATCAGATATTAAATCAACAACGATGCTAGTTAAAGCAGTTTGGTTTTCAACACTGGTTGTTGCGATTTCAGCAGTTGTGATTGAAATCTTTCAAGGACTAGGTGAAACTTTTTTCATCGTTTTCGATGATTATCTCAGTAAGTCCTTAGAGTACGTTTTTAAATTTTTTAATATTCAATAACTATTGCAAAGTTCCAATAGCTCCACGAAGTACGTCAATGAATTGGCCGTATTCTAATTTTTTACCATTTACAAAAATTGAAGGTGTGCCAGTGATTTTTGCAGCTTCACCTTCAGCAGCACTTTTTTTGATAATGTCAAAAGTCTCAGCCGATGTCGCACAAGTTTTAAGTTGAGCAGTGTCGATTCCAAGATCTTTACCCATTGATTGTAAGTGTGATGATAAATCTGAATCGCTCATCATTGATTCTTGGTGATCGAATATCCAGTAATGGATATCCCAACCTTTTGCGAAGAGTTTCTCGCCACAAATGGCCCAGCCCGCTAATTCGCAACGTGAACCATCGCCTTTTTGAGGCATATGCGGATTACATACGCCATCGAGTGGGTAGGGTTTGAAAATCATTTTAACATTTTTATTTCCGGCTAGGTAATTTTTGATCGTGTTGGCCGCAGTTTTACAGTGAGGACATTTAAAATCAGCAAATTCAACAAGCACTGGAGCTGTAGCTTCGCTGCTCCCTTTAACTAGGCCAAGGGTGTTGTCAAAAGTAACTGCCGTCGCTTTTTGCCATTGAAAAATCTTTTCAGGAACGATTTTTTGCATTTGATCTAAACCGTAACTGTCACGCACAGACCCAGAAATAAACCAAGCTAATAAGGGCACAGCTAGTAGGGTACCTAAGAACCCTTTTTCTAAAGCGATGGCAGAAATATTTAAATTAAATTTACTATCTGAATAAAGTGACCAAGTTAAGAACACGATAATAAAAGATAATACGTAACCTGCGATACAAAACGGGCAGAAGGCTTTAAGTTGAAAAACTGAAATAAACAATAAAACTAGTGAAAAAACCGCAGATAATGCTGTTAGGGTCTTAACGATAGTTTTGTAACCCTCGGTTTCTTCAAACCAACCGAATTTGGCAAAAAGAAAAACACCTAACATAATAATTGAATAACTAAGGCCAATTACCGCGATCGGGATAGTTAAGATTTCTGCGTATTTACTAAGAGCTGCGACATCGCAATTGATAGTTTCGCTGACTTGGCAAAGGCTAGTGCCGCCAAGACCTAACTTAACCATGTAATGATGGTATGAAAGGTAGGCATAAACGCCAGCTGAAGCGATAAAACTCAATAGTAGATAATTTAATTTTTTACTCATATGTCAGTGTTCCTTCGAATTATATATTATCTTTTGACGATTAAAGGTTGAAATCAAGCAATCATTTATTAACATAGTGCAATGCCTCTGGTTAAAGTTAAGTACGACTACTACATGAGAATTCGCAACAAGGTTGAAGATCTGGTCGGTTTTCGCACGCGTTCGATCCAAAAATACCAGCAAGAGTACGAGCAAGAGCTGGGTCGCGCGCAGTGGGAGATTGGCCGCAAGCAAGAGCTGTTTAAGCAGATGGATAAAAGTCAAATTGTGTACATTGGCGACTTTCATGCTCAGGCTCAGTCGACGAGGGCCGTTCTTAGGATCGCGCGTAAGCTTGGCGCTCAAAATGTTAGCTTAGGCTTAGAGTGTTTTTCTGTCGAACATCAAAAAATCTTGAATACTTACTTACAGGGTCATTTGAGTGAACGCGAATTTTTAAAAAAAATTGAATGGAAGAAAACTTGGGGATTTCCTTGGGAGTTCACTCGCCCCCTGATGAAGTGGGCCAGCCAAAATAAGGTTCCAATTGTGGCGCTTAATTCAATGACCAAACGAAAATTTTCAGATCAAGACCGTCACACAGCAGGGTTAATTACTGCGGCGATTAAAGCCAATCCAGCACGTAAAATGCTTGTGCAATTTGGTGATTTTCACTTGGCCAGCAAACATTTGCCGCTAGAAGTGCGAAAAATTAATCGTAAAATTTCAGATGTGGTTTTGCTTCAAAGCCCTGAAAATTTGTATTTTCAATTGTTAAAAAAACACAAAGACCCATCGAATGCTGATTTTGTGAAATTGTCAGTAAATCGTTGGGCGTTGATGTCGGTGTTGCCCTGGGTAAAATGGCAGGATTATTTATTATATCTTGAAACTGGACATGATAAAAAAGTTAAGGTCGATGATTACGATTTAACGGATCACGTGTCACAAGCAGTTGAAGTATTAAATAAAATTTTGAACCTTCACATTAAGGTCGATGATCTGAGTGTTTATTCAGTCAGCGACGAAGTTTTATTTAATAAAATTCAGAAACTTCCTTCGTTAGAACGTGCATATTACAAAGAGTTGCTCCTATCGGGGCAGTCGTTCTATTGCCCTGAGCAGCAAATGGGATTTGTGGCTCGGCCGTCCTTAAATCAAATTTCAAAAGTAGCAGCTCTTTTTGTATTGTATAAATTAGGCGTTTACAAAAAATCGATCATCGATGGTAAGAAAGATTTTTTAAAAAACATTTGGCTTGAAATGTTAACCTATTTCTTAACTAAAATTATTAATCCTAAGAAAAAATCAGACACTTTTGATGATATTCGCCATGCGCTTCGGTCGGAGCAGTTTTCTGATAAAGGCAAAGAAGCTTTAGTGTTGGCATTAGAGCAAAAATTAAATGAAGTTCGCTTTGCGACTTTTCAAGATTTATCTATTTTGAATAAGAAAAAATCTGGCCTTAAAAATAAAAAAAGTTATATGACGGCCGCGCAAATTTTAGGCGGCATTATGGGTGAAAAAGTTTATACCGCTTTTCAAAAGAAAATCTTAAAATTGCCACAGCAAAAACAGTTATTGTTAAAAGATTTACAGGGTAAGTTCTTCGCGCAAGCTTACTACGAAACTGTTGAAATCATTGATTCATGGCCATCTGCATTTAAAAGTAAATTTGATAAGTTCTAGGTCTTTTTCTTGCCAACAAGAGTTTTGAATTCTTTGCCGGGCTTGAAGCGGGGGATAGAGCATTCGGGAATTTTGTGGGTTTCGCCAGTTTTCGGATTGCGGCCAGTTTTAGCTTTACGGGCCTGAACTTGAAATGAGCCAAAACCTACGATTTTAACCTCTTCACCCTTAGACACGGTTTTTTGGATAACTTCTAATGTGGTATTGATCATTGTCTCAACTTGAGACTTTGATAGTTTAGTTTTATCTGAAACTGCTGAAACCAATTCTGCTTTGTTCAATGGGCCCCCAAACGAAATCTAAAAGCGAACTATGAAGCTAATGACTTAGTGGTTTTCAGTCATCTTTTTCTGCACAACATTAAGGATTTTCTTAACTTTAGTCCTAGAGATGCCGAAATGTGAGACATGAGCAGAAGCTATCAATATCTATTTTTAAGCTTATTTCTACTTTTTGGCCTATCGTCATTTTATATTTGTTTTGACATTTATATGGAAGGCTCAGAATTCGATAAAAAACGCATCCAATTCTTGTCACAAGCCTTAGAACAAAAAAAGCTAGAAATTCAATTAGCTCAGCTCGAAGGTTCAAGTTCTACCAACACTCGCGCTATCGCCTCGGTGGATTCTGACGTACAAAAATCTTTAACTAAAATAAAGCATAAAGATGTTGATCTGTCTGAGTTTTATTTCATGCGCGTTGCCGAATTAAAACAAAAGAAAAAATACACAGAAGCTTTGCTCATGGTTGAGAAAATCAAAAAATCCACAGCTAATGATAATTATTTAGCGCGTGCTGATTATGAATCGATCGCTCTTCAGTGTGCAGATCTAAAATTGTCTGAAGTTTGTATAGATACTCTAGACAACATGGTTTTACGATACCCAGAGTCTTATTGGACCGGTAAAGGCCTGCAGTGGTTATCAAAGTCTTACACCCTGTTAAATCGCAAAGAAGATTCGCGCAAAATTGAAGCCATTCTTAAAAGCGATTTCGGTGGATTAAAGGTAGAATAGTATGAAGCAACTGGTGGTTACTTTTCTTATTTTTGCGTCTTTTAATGTGTTTGCTGACGAGATTGTCAGCCAGCCAGCAGATTGCCATATCAAAGAAACTCTACCATGCACTGTTAAATCAATGACTCGCCATAAAGCCGTTATCAAGCAAACAAGCTTCGTTTTTCTAAAAAATGCTGTCGTTAAAATTACTGATTTTGCAAATTTTAATCTTGAGCCAGTGGTTGGTGGCTTTATCGTTCTGGGTGCGAAAAGTTCAGTCAGTGTAAAAGGTGTGTCTTTGACTAAGTTTCCGTCATACGCAGATAGCACTAAGGGCCAGGTTGAAGTGATTGATGGTAAAGATTTTTATATCTATAAATTTAGTGAAGGCGAGACTGAAAGATATCTTTTAGATCGCGCGCCGTTTATTAAAAAACTTGCGGGTTTTTATAACAATGTCGACGCCTTAAAAGCTGAATATAAAAACATTTCGCCTATTTACAGTAAAAGCTTCAAGCAGGATGTAGCTGTTCATAAACAAATTCTGACCCGCCGAATTGCTTCAGTTGAAGAGCAAAAAAAACAAGAAACAGAACGTGCCCGTCGCATTCGTGAACAACAACGTAAAAATAAAGAAACCTTTTTTAAGAGGACTTTCGTTCAGTAAATCGCTACTCTAGTGCAATGTTAGCACACCGTAGAGCAAAAATCGTAGCCACAATTGGACCCGCAACTCAAGCCCCTGAAAACATCGCCCAGGCCATTCGCGCTGGTATGAATGTCGCCAGGCTTAATTTTAGCCATGGCACTCATGAAGATCATTTAAAAGTCATTCACGCTGTGCGCGCAAAATCGATTGAATTAAATGCGCCAGTAACAATCTTACAAGATTTACAAGGCCCTAAAGTGCGCGTTGGCCTTTTTGAAAAAGGCTCTATTACTCTTGCGCAAAACCAAGTGGTCACGGTGACTATCGAAGATATACTCGGTAAAGAGGGCTTGATCCCAAGTGATTTTAAAGAACTTTGTAAAGCCGCAAAACCTGGAAATAAAATTTTAATTGATGATGGTTTAATCGAACTAGAAGTTTTAAAAGTGGGAGAAAAAGCCCTCGAAGCCAAAGTGATTTATGGCGGAATTTTAAAAAACCGTAAAGGTATGAACTTACCTGGCGTGATGCTTCCGGTAGAAGCGATGACTGAAAAAGATTTAAAAGATTTAGACTTTGGTTTAAAGCACGGCGTTGATTTTATCGCTTTAAGTTTTGTGCGTTTTGGTAAAGATATCAGACAGCTGCGTGAAATCATTGATGCACATAAATCGCCGGCACGCATTGTTGCTAAAATTGAAATGCTTGAAGCTCTTGAAAATTTAGAAGAGATCGTGCGTTTATCGGATGTGGTGATGGTGGCGCGCGGCGATTTAGCTGTTGAAGTTGGTCAAAGTCGCTTGCCAAGTTCTCAGAAAAAAATTATTAAACTTTGTAATCAATTAGGAAAGCCCGTCATCACAGCCACTCAAATGCTAGATTCAATGGTTGAAAATCCGCGCCCTACGCGTGCAGAGATCACAGATGTGGCGAACGCTGTTCTAGATGGCACTGATGCGCTTATGTTATCAGCTGAATCGGCAAGCGGTAAATACCCGTTTAAAGCTATTCGCACTATGCATGAGATCATTCTTGAAGTAGAAAAAAACGAAGAGAATTATTATAAAATTTCTTTAGAAAACGAATTGTTATCAACACCGGCTGCAATTGCGGCAAGCTCTGCCTTATCAGCTTTAAAATTAAATGCTTCAGCGATTGTGTGTTTAACAACTTCTGGAAAAACAGCGCAAATTATTTCAAGCTTTCGCCCGAAAGCGCAAATCGTGGCAATCACGACAGACATTGAAGTGTTAAATCGTTTAGAGATTTTATGGGGTTTGCAAACTTTAGCGCTTAAGCCCTATACAAATTTAAAAGATATTATCGCGCAAGTTGAACAGCTGCTGATTGAAAATGGTCTTGGTAAAACGGGTGATAAAATTATTTTCACACTAGGCCAGCCTTTAGCTGATAAAGGTAAAACGAATTCGCTTCATGTGCACACGCTGGGTGGCGAAGAATATAAAAAGGCAGCTGATTCAAAGCTGCCTTTACGTTTTTCATCTGTTAAAGAAATTAGCTGATCGAAGATTAGTTCGCTAGCCTAGCCACCGCAACGTTTCCAGTTAAATTTTAATCTTGGACCAAAAGACGCATCAGTTGAGTCAATTACTAGGCGTGCAGTTGGTTTTAAGAATTTAATTAAACTTTTAACTCCGATTTGAGATTTGATTTTTACACGAATGTTTTGGCCACCAGATAAACAAGCAGCTGCGCCGCCGATTTTTCCGATTCCACCAAGGCTACCAAAAATACCAGAGGCTTGGTTTTTAGCTGAAATAACATAATTCTGTCTAATCGGACCTTTAAATACTTTTTGTTCAAAACCAAAAGCTTTGCCGCCTTCGATTTCGGCTTTAACAAATTGGTAACCTAAAGCACCTGCATTTGAAACTTCAATGTAGCCACGGTAATCAACTTGATCAAAATCAAAAGTCCAACCATGTGGTACGTTAATATTTACAACGATCGTGCAATTTTTTTCGTCGTTTGAATCACCTGGGTTTGCAGTGCCTTTACCAAGCTCAACAGAGAAACGATCATATAATACGCTTAAGTAATTTAAGTCTGAAGTAATAAGTGCATTTGCAGAACCAGCATCACAGCCAGAGCCATCAATTTGAACGCTAGTAACAGATGCTGATGGTGGCTTTTGGGCAAAGCCTTGAGTTGATAAAAGTAAAGTAAGAGCGATAAGAGTGGTTTTCATTTTTAATCCTCGTTAAGTGTTCGAGGATGACTAAAGCAAGCAAAGGGCCAATTGGAACAGTATCGCTTCGGCCCCAGAAAAATTCAGCCCAAAATTGTAACTTGCATGAAAAATATACTCAGCTTTTCACTCTAGAAAACAGCGTAATCAATTAAAGTTATACCCACGCAAGATAGGCGAGTCCGCATAAGCTAAGGCCTATTCCCCAGTCTGCGGCAGGTGAAGATGTAAAGTAGGAATAACCCATCATTGTAACTCCAATGAGCGCTAAACGCACCTCTGCACGACGGCGGCCTTCTTTAAAGAGCCAAAAGCCAATCACGCTAAAAAGAAAACCTGCAGCGAGTGAGGAAATTGAAATATCTCCCATTAAAAAGTCATTGGCTTACAATCTGGAGCGATTGTCATTTTGCCTTCGGTGGCTTTAACAACAGCTTCAGCCGTAAGATCAGGAGCGTATTCGCGTAGTACAAAACCATTTGCTGTTACGTCGATGACGCCGTAATCAGAAACGATTTTTTTAATACATTTAACACCTGTTAACGGCAGAGTGCATTTCGTGCGAAGTTTTGAATTACCTTCTTTGTCCACGTGTTGCATAGCTACGATTACATTTTTTGCACCTGCAACTAAATCCATCGCGCCGCCCATGCCTTTAACCATTTTACCTGGAACCATCCAATTAGCGATGCTTCCTTGTTCGTCGACTTCCATAGCACCAAGAACAGTTAAATCAATATGACCACCACGAATCATCGCAAAACTATCAGCGCTTGAAAAAAAGCTCGAGCCTTTAAGTGCAGTTACAGTTTGTTTACCGGCATTAATTAGATCAGCATCTTCAGAGCCTTCCATCGGAAAGGGGCCCATGCCTAAAAGTCCATTTTCACTTTGAAACATAACATTTTTTGTTGGCGGAATGTAATTCACCACAAGTGTTGGAATCCCGATACCCAGATTAACAGTATAGCCATCTTGCACTTCTTGAGAAATTCTTTGCGCGATTTGTTCTTTATTTAAAGGCATACAGGTTATCCTTTTCTTACAGTACGTTGTTCGATGCGTTTTTGCTGATTTGTGCCTTTGAAAATTCTTTGCACATAAACACCAGGAGTATGAATTTGATCTGGTTCAAGTTCGCCAATCTCAACTAACTCTTCAACTTCAGCGATAGTAATTTTACCCGCTGTTGCAATCATAGGGTTAAAGTTGCGAGCGGTCTTTCTAAAAACTAGATTTCCGAATTTGTCGCCTTTCCAGGCCTTAACAAAAGCGAAATCTCCGGTGATTCCTTTTTCTAAAACGAAATCACGACCGTCAAATTGACGAACTTCTTTGCCTTCAGCGATTTTTGTTCCAACACCAGTCGGTGTGTAGAAGGCAGGGATTCCGGCTCCTCCAGCACGCAAACGTTCAGCAAGTGTGCCTTGTGGGCAAAATTCTAATTCTAATTCGCCAGACATGAATTGCTTTTCAAACGTCGCGTTTTCGCCAACATAAGAAGACATCATTTTTTTAATCTGACGCGTTTGTAATAACAATCCTAAACCAAAATCATCAACACCTGCGTTGTTACTCACACAAGTAATGTTTTTTACGCCAGAATCACGTAAAGCTTCGATGCAGTTTTCTGGAATTCCACAAAGACCGAAACCACCAACTAAGTAAGTCATGTTATCGGCTACGCCTTTTAGGGCTTCTTTGGCATTAGCATAAACTTTATTAGACATATGATCCTCTAGTTGTATTTTTCAACGATAACAGAAACAGCTTCACCACCACCGATACATAATGTCGCTAAACCACGTTTTGCATTTCGCGTGTGTAATGAATGAACTAATGTTGTTAAAATGCGAGCGCCTGATCCGCCAATCGGGTGACCAATCGCAATTGCGCCGCCGAACACGTTTGCTTTTTCTGCTGGAATTTCTAAAGATTTAAGTGCTGCCATTGTTACATTCGCAAAGGCTTCGTTGATTTCAAATAAATCGATATCATTTACATTTAATGAAGCCAGTTGAAGAGATTTTTTAATCGCGCCAACAGGAGCTGTCGTAAAGTACTTAGGTTCTTGGGCGAATGTGGCTTGTGAAACGATAGTTGCTAAAGGTTTTAAACCACGTTTTTTAGCTTCTGATTCAGTCATTAATACAACAGCTGCTGCGCCATCATTAATTTTTGAAGCATTGGCTGCAGTGATTGTACCTTCTTTTTCAAATGCCGGTTTTAAGCCAGGCATTTTATCAAACATGGCTTTTGTAGGTTCTTCGTCGATGTTTATAGTGACGTTACCTTTTTTGCCTTCGATCACAACTTCTGCGATTTCATTTTTGAAATGACCTGCAGCCGTTGCCGCTTGAGCTTTTTTATATGAATCAATGGCGAAAGCATCTTGGGCTTCGCGCGTGAAAGAAAATTCACGTGAACAGATTTCAGCAGCATTTCCCATGTGAAAGTTATTGTAAGGATCCCAAAGGCCGTCTTTAACCATTGAATCAATCATTTGTACTGAGCCCATACGGTAGCCGTTGCGAGAATTTTCTAATAAGTGAGGAGCTAGAGACATATTTTCTTGTCCGCCCGCTACTGCAATTGTCGTGTGACCTAAACGTAAAGAGTCTGCGGCAAGCATCACGGCTTTTAAACCAGAGCCGCAGACTTTATTAATCGTCATGCAGACTGCAGAGTTTGCAATGCCCGCGTAAATAGCCGCTTGGCGTGCAGGAGCTTGCCCGACACCCGCAGTTAGCACTTGGCCCATGATCACTTCATCAACTTCAGTGTTTTTAATATTAGCTTTTTCTAATGCAGATTTAATAGCGATCGCACCTAAACGGGGAGCGGCTAGGGTAGATAATTGACCTTGAAAACTTCCAACAGGCGTACGTTGTGCTGATACGATGACGATTTTTTCCATAATATTCTCCTAGTGTGATTCGCCGAGTTTAACACGAGAGCGAAACTAACTTCAATAAAAGCGGTTGACAGGTTTTGTATTATGTCGCAACGCTATTTTGTATATTACTTCAGGAGTGTTCATGGCTAAAAAGATTGCGTCTAAAATTAAAGCAAAAGTTGTTACAAAAGCGACCGCAAAGCCCGTTACTAAGGCAAAACCAGCAGCTAAGCCTGTAGTTAAAGCTAAAGTTCAGGCAAAAGTGGCAGCTAAGTCGGTAGCGAAGCCTGCACCTAAAGCAAAAGTTGTTCTTAAAAAAGAAGCAAAGCCTGTTTTAAAGAAAGCCGAAGCTCCTAAAAAAGTAGAAACTAAAACCGTTGTGGCAGAGAGCGTTAAGACTCCGAAGGCTGACGCTAAGCTTAAATCGAAATCTAAAAAGACCGAAAAAAAACCAACAACTGAAGATGATGAAGATTTATTTGATGATAATTTCGGCGATTCAGAAATCTCTGATTACGAAGATGATTTAAAAGAAGTTGAAGAAGTTGATGAAGAAGAAAACTTAGATTTAGCGGATGACGATGAAGAAGAGCAAAAAGATGAAGAAATTTATCTAACTGATTCTGAAGGTCGTCGTCTATGCCGCGTTCGTGATTGTGACCAAGTAGCTACTGTTGAAGGTTACTGTCGTTTTCATTACTTATTACTTTGGAAAAAAATCCAAGTTAGAAAAGCCATTTTAATCGATGGTAAATTAGAAAAATACGTTGAAGATTTAACATCTCGTTACCCAGATAAATTCTTAGAGATGATTAGAAAAGATCTTAAAACAGAAAAAGAATTCTTAATGGCCATCCAAGAACTTGAAATCGATGAATCAGCATTAAACGAAGGCGACGGCAACGACGATGAAGTTCAATCATTCTCTGACGAAATTCGTGGTATTGGCGATGCACCAAGTATGGATGATGACGGGGATTACTAGCCCGAGAATACTTAAAAGCTTGCTGTTTAGATTCATTTCTACTTTGATAGAGCTATGAATATTCGCAAGCTTTTATGTATTGTTATCGGTGCTACTTTAGTTTCAACTCAAACTTCAGCTAACGTATTAGGAGACTTTCAAACATTTGTTCCCAATACAGATGGTTTATTTTTTATCACTGTTGATTCCGCTCAAACTTTAAAAAAGAACACCATCGTAGGTAATGCTTACCTGTCGTATGCTAAGGATTATCTTTTGGTGAATGATAATATCACCAACCAAAAAAGAATTAATTATAAAGATGAAGTGACATCACTTGATGGAACCATGGGTTATTCACTCACCGACAACCTGCAGGCCTTTGTCGGCGTTACACAGCTGTTGGATTATTCAGCTGATGACTCGCAATCAACAAACTACACGTTAAGTAAAGGCGTTCACTCATTTAGACCAGGTGTTAAATGGAGGTTTGCTTCAGAAAAAGAATCGTCTTTTGCTGTTGTTACTTCAGTTGATTTGTTGAATGTAGAAAATGATCCTTATACTGGTGAAAATCCACCATCAATTTACAATTTAGGTTTTGCCTGGTCAGGAAATTTAGACGGACGTGCAACTCATGGATTTAATCTTGGCTTTCGCCAGCGCGAGCCCGGATCGGTCACAGTAGACTCAACTTTTTATCCATTAAAATCACAAGCCACTTTTTCGTATGGTTATTCTTATCCATCATCTCCAAAAACCCGTTGGATCTTTGAAACCATAGGCTGCGTGCCGGTTGATAAGGGTGATAACAAAAGTGCACAAGACATCAGTTGTTTAGAATTTTTGGGTGCTGCCCGCCACAGATTCAATAGCACATGGGCGTTAGTGGCTGGGGCAACTGTTGAGCCCGGAGTGCAAACAATGGCTCCAGCGTACCGAGGTTTTGCCGGCGTGAATGTTTATTTATACCCATCAAGCAGTGCAAAAAAATCAGAATCGGCAGCAGCGCAATTAGCTATGTTGCAAGTTCCTGAAAAAGTGCAGTTAACTCCCGGACAAATTTATCTGATTCCTATCAGTGGAGGACTGCCGCCGTATGCTTGCGAGATTATCGAAGGTGTTTCGTTATCTTCTCTTCAGAACTGCACATTTACAGCACCTGATTTTTCAGATATCACTCGAGTTGAAGTGACTGATGATTCTGGTCAAGCGCGCATTATTGAACTTGTCACAGAAGAAGTAGAAACCGACGGTCTTACTATAGAACCTGTTCGTTCTAGAATATATACAGGCACACAGAAGGAATTTGTGGCAAGTGGCGGTGAATACCCTTATAGATATAAAATTTTATCTGGTGGCGGCCAAATGAAGCCTTTATCAGGCATGTACCGTGCTCCGTTAAAACCAGGCTGGGCCACAATTGAAGCAACTGATAAGAAAAACCAAAAAGTTACAGCTGAAGTTGAAATTGTAACTCCTCCGGTGGCAAATAAAACAATCACACTTGAGAACGTGAATTTTATTTTTAACACAACGGTTTTAGTTTCTGAATCTAAAGTGAAACTTGAAAATGCAATTCAGGTCTTGTCTGAATTAAAAATCCGCGAAATTATTGTCGGTGGCCATACTGATAATATCGGAAGCGCAGAATACAATATTGATCTTAGCGAGCGGCGTGCGATGGCTATAGCTGATATTTTAATTGAGCGACTGGGTCTTGATCCGGCGAAAGTTAAGTACGTGGGCTATGGTTTTGAAAAGCCTTTAGTTCCGAATAAAGATGATGCTTCAAGATTGAAAAACCGTCGTGTCGAGTTGTCGATTTACACGAAAGATTAATTATTTCACTCTTAAGCCGGATGTTGACCGTCGTCAAAGCGCGTTGATGGACGCTTAGCCTCAGTTCTTGTGAGCAACGATTGGTTTTAGATCAAGATTTACTACTTCATAAAATCAGAATTTTTAAGCCAATCTTTTAACTTAAGCGCTGATGGCTCGATTGACTTTCGAGTTCTTGCCCACCAAACGCCATAATTTGACTGACCTACATTAGGATAATCGATTTGAACAAGACTTTTTAAATCGAGTTCGGTCTGAACGGTATATCGAGGCAACAGAGCCCAAGCAAAACCCTCTAAACAAGCTGCGCGCGTTGTCGCTATATCATTGAATGAGGCTATCACATTTAGTTTATTATCTAGCTTTTTAAAGATTCGATCTGGATAAAGTCGATCACACAAAAGATGGGGCTGATTAAAGAATTCTCCATCTTTTAAATCCTTTAAGTGCATTTTTTTAAACTTGGGCGCGCACACAGCTATGATATCTTCTGTTAAGCATATTTTATAAGAAATGTCGGGGCTAAAGGGACGCTCACAGTCGATTCCAATGTCAACTTGTCCATTTAAAAGTGCATTCTCAACTCCGGCCTCGAATGCGCATATTCTTAATTGAGTATTAGGGAAAAGTTCAATTAATTCTTGAAGTCGTGATCCAAGGATTCGCGAAGCAAATTCTCGATTTGTACCGATTCTTAAAAAATTTTGCTGATTAACCAAAGTTTTTTGAAATTGAATCGAGTCGCGCGTACGTTCATTGAGTCTTTTTCCTAAATCAGTCAATTGCCAACGATTATTCTGTTTTTCAACGACGGGCAGCTTTTCTGAAATTTTGGTTAAGGATCTCGACACATTAGAAATATCTTTTCCAATTGCTTCTGCAATTTTTTCAAGGCTTGAAGCCGATTCAAACGCTAATAGAAGTTCTGATTCTTCACTAGATAGAATATGGACTGATTTAGACATGCTTTTTAGTAACTTGCTAAAAACGCAAAGTCAATGTGCTATTTTTGCAATTAACACAATCATGAAAATAGATTACTTATTGCGCTAAGGAGAAACTAAAAATGAAAAATCAAATCAAATTAGGTGCATTTATTTTATTAAATCTTGTATTTACTCAATACTCACACGCAAATAATCGTTGTATGCCAGCCGCATTAGATTTCGTCATGCAGGATTTTGACCAAAGTCTACAAACGACAGGATTGATCGTACAAGATCGAGATAACGGATCTATAAAAAATTTAGGAAAAAATATTAGCCAAGAATCTGTAACTATCGCGGATATTCATAAGAATAGCTACCAAATCGATATCCCGCTTAGCTTTATCAATCACTACTCTACAAATCTAGTTATACGAACTTATGTAATGATTGAAAGCTACTCTAATTGTCGCATCACTACTGAAAAACCTGTCTATGACTCTTATGAGCAGTTTAATTAAACTCTTCGCAACCCAAGAAAAGGAAATAAGAAAATATGAAAAAATTGGTCGTTTTATTAACATTGGTTTATGGATTTTACGCTCAGGCTGGAGCTTCATCAGATATCCCAGTCGAACTAATCGATTTAGATAATCAAGGGAGAGCCATGTTTATTAAAAATTCATTGGCAAGTATAGGTGTAACAACGGGATCTTATGAAAACCTAAAATCCATAATTATAGGTGGTGAAAGTACGGCACAGGCAGCACACAAAGGGGCTTATATTGGGTACTTCGCGGAATTGCAAACGAGCTTAGGTGTTTATAAGTGTGAAGAGAGAATTGTTCTAGGTATTTTTGTTGAATCAAGGTCAGACCTTGTGGGGCTGTATCCCGCTGAGTGCAAATTGTCTAATTAGATTATATCTATGACCTAAAACTCTAGTCAAAAAACTAATCGTTGCTCACAAGAACTGAGGCTAAGCGTCCATCAACGCGCTTTGACGACGGTCAACATCCGGCTTAAGAGTGCTTTAGGAAAAAATTATTTCTTCATCATTTGTTCAGTCGTTTTGCGTAAGTTATCAGATAACGTACGCATGACGATTTTTACCCAAGCTGGTAATTTATCTAATTGATCTAATAAGTTAACATAAGGAAGTACAACAACGCTTGAGTCTTGATTGGCCTTAATACTTGCTGAGCGTGGTTTTAAATCAAACAACGCCATTTCGCCAATCAGTTGGCCTTCTTTAGCTTCGCTGACTTTGACATCTTTGCCGTCGATTTTTTTAAGAATATCGAAGCCACCTTTTTTGACGACGTACATATTATCTGGGATTTCTCCCTCGTAGAACAAGGTGGTGTCTGCAGGAATATCTCTAACTTCAGCCATACATTAATGGTGGCTGATTTTTGAGCTAGTGTAAATCATCCTTTTTCTTTTTTTTGAACATTTGCGGTTCACTCGAAAGATTTTCTGCAAATTCATCAAATTCTTCTTCAGTGGCGTCTAAGATGTCTTCAGATTTCTCTTCGTCGGCATCTTTAAGAACACCTTCTTCTTCATCACCTAGACCCAATAATTTATTGGCTTCGGCTTCAAGGTCTGGATTTTCAGTCGAATGTTGGATCCAAACTTTTTTGCCTTCAAAAGTTGTTTCAGTCCAAGTGAATGGAATTTCGTGTTCGCCCTCATTTTCAAAATAATCAGCCACTAAACTTGCTAGGGCATCGACAGCAATAGAGATAGTTTCAAAAACTTTGTTTTCATCTTTTGCAGGATTTGGAGGAAGATCCACCGAAGCTTCGATGTTGAAATGTTTAAGATCACCTTTAGAGTGCAAGCCAACACGTAGCGTTATTTCTTTCTGGTAAATACGACCAGTCACTGACAAACTCGTTGTTTTTCCGAGCTGCTTTTCGAAATTCTGCACAAAAACTGATCTAATTTGCTCGCTGAACTCAACAGGAAACGCGGTCCATTTTTGGCTAATTTTATAACGTGGTTTCATCGCGTATTCCTATTCTTGTAAACAGAGTTTTAAATACACGGTTTAGAGAGTATTCATTGACTGTTACAGAGGGGTTTTTTATATCTCGGGGGGTCATATTTCTCAATTGAAATTATTAAGTTAAAGGATGTAAGCGCAATGACTGATCTTAATGTCATCCCTCCAGTAAATTCTATGCCCGAAATTTCTAAAAACTATCTTAACAGCGATGTGGGTATGGGTCGCGGCGTTTATATTTCAACTTACGGCTGCCAAATGAATGTGAACGACACTGAACGTATGCATTCACTTTTAGAAATGGCTAACTTTTCTCCGGTAGCCACTGCAGAAGAAGCTGATTTGATTATTATCAATGCCTGTTCGGTGCGTGAAAAACCAGTTCATAAAGTTTATTCAGAAGTTGGTACGTTTAAGGTTTTAAAAAAGAAAAATCCAAATCTTAAAATCGGCGTTGGTGGCTGTGTTGGCCAACAAGAAAAAGAAAATTTAATTAAAAACCAACCGTTAATCGATTTCGTATTCGGTACAGACAATATCGATAATCTTCCTAATTTAGTGACTCAAGTTTTTGAATCAAACACAAAAGCTGTTAATGCGAAATTTGAACATAGAGCGCCTTACCATGTTGAGACTTTAGTTCGTAATCCTGGAGTTTCAACTTTCGTAAATATCACAAAAGGCTGTGATAACTTCTGTACGTTCTGTATTGTTCCGTACACACGTGGCCGCGAGAAATCTCGCCCATTATCACATATCATGATGGATGTAAGAACCTTAATCCAACGCGGTGTTAAAGAAGTAACTCTTCTTGGTCAGAACGTGAATTCATACACTTCTGAAGATGGGCATGACTTTGCTGACTTATTAAAAAAAGTTGCTGTCGAGACTGATATCGAAAGAATTCGTTACACGACTTCGCATCCTAAAGACTTCAATGAAAAATTAATGCACGTGATGGCTGATCACCAAGACAAGATCTGTGAATACGTTCACTTACCATTTCAAAGCGGTAATACACGTATTTTAGATCGTATGAATCGCAATTACACGCGTGAAGAGTACATTGCAAAAATCAACCAGATGAAAAAGATTATTCCTAATCTGGTTCTTTCGACGGATATCATCGTGGGCTTTCCGGGTGAAACTGAAGAAGAATTTAACGACACTGTGACGATGGTCGAAGAGATTGGCTACGAAACGATATTCGCGTTTATGTATTCTCCGCGCCCATTTACTAAGGCTGCAAAATTTGAAGATCATTTACCAGAAGAAGTTAAAAATCGTCGTCTAAATCATTTATTTGATGTTCACGATAAATTAGCGTTTGAGTTAGTTGCAAAATACGCAGGCCAAACTTTAAACGTGCTTGTTGAAAGCGTAAACGAGCAAGGTAAAGCTTTCGGTCGTAGCACGCAGAATAAATCAGTTTACTTCTTAGGTTCAAAAGAGCTTATCGGCAAAACTGTACCGGTAAAAATCATGACAGCAACTCCAAATGTTTTACGTGGTGAACTGGTTGGTCCGACTGCTGCGTTGGTGATGTAATGGTAACTGAAAACATCAAAGCCGATTTTTTATTTAATGCTCAACAAGATGAAAAGTTTGGTTTCGACGACGATGATTTAGTTGAGTTAAAGCCTTACGGCTTAAGTTTAAATAACGACACGTCTCGTCCGTTTTTGATTTTAAAAGATGCTTTAGGTGAACACACACTTCCGGTTGCTGTTACGCAAATTGAAGCTGGCGTGGCTTTATCGCAATCAAGCCCTACACAATTAACGACAACGCCGCATGCGTTTTTAGATAAGTTATTATCAAGCTTAGATATTCGTATCGAGCGTTGTGTGTTTATTGAAATCAATGGTAATCACCAGTACGTTCGCATTTTTATGACCGGGCACGCAAAATATCAAAGTATCAAACTTCGCGCTGATGAAGCGATGAGCCTATGTTTACATTTAAAAGTTCCGTTTTTTGCGACAAAAAGTTTTATTCAAAAATCTAAAGTGATGTCGACGACATCAATGGATGAAACTGCTCATATCGTGATGAATCAGCGAAATGTTGCGGTTAAGAAAGAGTTGTTACACTAATGATTATCGAAGCCCGTGGTAAAAAACCAATCGTCGGAGAAAACGTATTTGTCGCAGACAACGCGCGTATCATTGGTGATGTAGTTATAGGTAATGATGCCTCTGTTTGGTATAATGTGACTATCCGTGGTGATGTGATGCCAATTTCAATCGGCACTGAGACCAATATTCAAGATGGTTCAGTGCTTCATGGCACTTTCGGTAAATTTGGTTGCACAGTCGCCGAACGCGTTACAATTGGCCATAATGTCATTCTTCATGGCTGCACTATAGGCCGTAAATGTTTAATCGGCATGGGCTCGATTGTAATGGATGGCGCTGAAATCGGTGAGCATTCAGTGGTCGGTGCTGGAAGTTTAGTCACTGAAGGCAAGAAGTTTGAACCTTATTCATTAATCGTTGGTCGTCCTGCCGTATTTAAACGTCGACTCACCGAGGAAGAAATCAAGTTCCTCGACCAGTCTGCGGATAATTATTTGCTCTATAAATCCTGGTATTGATACACTTTTGAGTACAACAAACGCATTCGCAGGATGCGCCACTGACCAACGAGGTACTCACTATGTCCACCAAGACTTTCGATCTTGCTTTAACCTTCGATGATATTTTATTAGTTCCGCAATTTTCTGAAGTGGTTCCCACTGAAGTTGTCCCAAAAAGTTTTTTCGCCAAAGATATTTATTTAAATGCTCCGGTTATTTCGGCAGCTATGGATACAGTCACTGAGCATCGCATTGCTCGCATCATGGCGCAAAACGGTGGGCTTGGAATCATCCACAAAAACATGTCGATCGAAGATCAAGCCTTTCAAGTTGAAAAAGTTAAAAAATATGAATCAGGTATGGTTCAAGATCCAATCACTTTATCTCCTGATCACTATGTGAGTGAAGCTTTGCAAAAGATGGCAAAATATTCGATCTCAGGTGTTCCGATCACATCACAAGGAAAACTTGTGGGGATTCTAACTAACCGTGATTTACGTTTTGAAACTAATGTGAATCAACCAATTCGTAATATCATGACCAAAGATAATTTAGTGACAGCTCCTGAAGGCACTACTTTAGAACAAGCTAAAAATATTTTACAAAAACACCGTATTGAAAAATTACCAGTGGTGGATGCAAAGGGTATTTTAAAAGGGTTAATCACGATTAAAGATATCGAGAAGTCTGAGGCGTTTCCGCAATCAACAAAAGACAGCCGTGGGCGCTTAATCACTGGTGCTGCAGTTGGCGTGGGCATTGGAAGTACAGATCGTATTGATGCTTTAGTTGCAAATCATATCGATGTGATCTGTGTCGATACAGCTCACGGACATTCTAAAAATGTGATTGAAATGGTTAAATACGTTCGTAGTAAATACAAAGATGTAGTTCTTGTTGCTGGTAATGTAGTGACAGAAGAAGCGACAAAGATGTTAATCGAGCACGGCGCAGACGTTGTAAAAGTCGGCGTAGGGCCTGGAAGTATCTGCACGACACGTGTGGTAGCGGGTGTTGGTATGCCGCAAATTTCTGCGGTGATGAAATGTTCTGCGATTGCAAAAAAATTAGGAAAAACAATTATCGCTGATGGCGGTATTAAATATTCAGGTGATGTGACTAAGGCTTTAGCCTTAGGTGCAAACTCGGTGATGATCGGAAATCTATTAGCTGGAGCAGAAGAGTCTCCAGGTGAAACGGTACTATATCAAGGCCGGACTTATAAAGTTTATCGCGGCATGGGGTCGATTGGTGCAATGGCCTTAGGTTCAAAAGATCGTTACGGTCAGATGGACACAAATGATGAAGATAAATTAGTTCCCGAAGGGATCGAAGGAAAAGTTCCGTATAAAGGAAACGCCAGTGGTATTATTCATCAATTAGTGGGTGGATTAAAATCAGGAATGGGTTACATCGGCGCACGTAATATCGAAGAATTACAAAGTAAAGCGCAGTTCGTGCAGATCACAAGTTCTGGATTAAAAGAATCACATGTGCACGATGTGAGTATTACTAAAGAAGCTCCGAATTACAGATTGGAATAGAATTGCATTATGTTACAGCACTTACAGCACTCAAAAGTATTGATTTTAGATTTTGGCTCTCAAGTGACGATGCTAATTGCGCGTCGTTTGCGTGAATTAGGTTATTACTGTGAAATTAAAAGTTATAAAACTGAAATTTCAGAAGTTAGAGCTTTTAAACCTGACGCAATTATTTTAAGTGGTGGTCCATTTTCAGTTTATGAAAGTGAATCTCCGACTAAAAATGTTAAAGAAGTTTTAGAAGTCGCTCCGGTGTTGGGGATTTGTTATGGCATGCAACTTTTAGCACATCAAATGGGTGGTGCGGTTGAATCGGCTAAACATCGTGAATACGGACATAAACCAGTTGTATGGAAAAAAACTTTTAATAATATTCCAAACACAGTGAACGTGTGGATGAGTCACGGTGACGTTGTTACAAAAATTCCATCTGATGCGCAATTACTTTGTACCACTGAAGATCATATTGCAGGTTTTTACTCTGACAGATACTGGGCCTTGCAATATCATCCTGAAGTTTCTCATTCTGAATATGGAAAAGAAATTTTTCAGGCGTTTTTAGAAAATTTTAAAGTTAAAGCTGACTGGAATGCGAAATCTCTCGTTAGTGAGTGCACAGATATGATTTTAAAAACCGTAGCGCCAGATGACCACGTTTTATGTGCCTTATCGGGCGGTGTTGATTCTAGTGTTGTGGCGACGTTGCTTACAAAAGTACTAGGTGCCGAGCGTGTACACTGTGTGTTTATCAATAATGGCTTGCTTCGTTTTAACGAATTTGAAAAAGTTTTAACACAGTATAAGAATTTTGGCTTAAATGTTCATGGTGTGGATAAAGAAAAAGAATTTTTATCAGCATTAGCAGGGCTTACGGATCCTGAGAAAAAACGTAAAGCTATTGGTAGAACTTTTATTGAAGCTTTCGATCAAGTTATTGCTGAGGAATTAAAACACACTCAAGGTAAAATTAAATTTTTAGCGCAAGGTACACTTTACCCTGACGTTATTGAAAGTGTCTCAAGTGTTGGTGGCAGCGTTACTATCAAGTCACATCACAATGTGGGAGGCTTGCCAGAAAAAATGAATCTTAAACTTGTAGAACCAGTTCGTTATTTATTCAAAGATGAAGTTCGAAAACTTGGTTTGGAGTTAGGACTTCCGCAAGATATGATCGGTCGCCATCCTTTCCCAGGACCTGGTTTAAGTATTCGTGTGATCGGTGAGGTAACGAAAGAAAAATTAGAAATTTTAAAAAAAGCAGACGATGTTTATATCTCGGCTCTACATCGTGATGGTTTGTATGATCAAATTTGGCAGGCTTTTTGTGTCATTCTTCCGGTTCAAACCGTGGGTGTGATGGGGGATGGCAGAACTTACGATGCAGTTTTAGCTCTACGTGCAGTGACATCGATTGATGGCATGACCGCTGACTGGTTCGATTTTCCGCAAGGATTTTTGAAAAAAGTTTCTAATGAAATCACCAATAAAGTTAAAGGCATTAACCGCATCGTTTATGATGTGACATCGAAACCACCGGCTACGATCGAGTGGGAGTAACCCGAAAAGTTATATCCCTTCTTGAACGGGCACTTTTTTTAGATAGTCTTCACTAACAGTTGATGTCGTTAAGCTTTGTGCCTGAGTACGTTCAACTTCTGCAAGAAGTGTTGATAAGTATCTTTCAGAGTAGCTTGGAACGATAACAACGATATTTTTACCTTTGTTTTCAACTAACGCTGCTAGTTTTAAGCCAACAGCAATCGCTGCCCCCGAGCTGATTCCTACGGGAATGCCTTCTTCTTTAATCACTCGGCGTGCCATTACTAGTGAGTCTTCGCTCGAAATTTTTTCGATACGATCAATAATTTTCATATCCAGTATCATAGGAATAAATCCAGCACCGATGCCTTGAATTTTGTGGGGGGAAGGTTTTCCGCCACTCAAGACAGGGCTTTCGGTGGGTTCAACTGCGACCATTTGAATTTTTGGATTTCTTTGTTTAAGAATTTTTCCAACACCAGTGATAGTGCCACCTGTGCCAACGCCCGAGACGACGATGTCGACTTTTCCATCGGTGTCGTTCCAGATTTCAAGAGCAGTAGTTTTTTCGTGAGCTGCGGGATTTGCTGGATTTTCAAATTGGCGCGGTAAAAAATATTTCGTCGATTTATCGGTGTCAGAAATTTCCATGGCTTTAGCAATAGCTCCGCGCATTCCCAATGGCCCTGGTGTTAATATTAAGTGAGCACCTAACAAAAGTAATAACGTTCTACGCTCTTGCGACATAGTTTCTGGCATAACCAAAGTCAGTGCATAACCTTTAGCTGCGCAAACAAAAGCTAGGGCTATTCCGGTATTACCGCTAGTGGGTTCGATAACGGTCATGCCTGGTTGTAGGTTTCCAGATTTTTCGGCTTCAGAAATCATGTTAAGGCCAATGCGGTCCTTAACAGATCCTAGGGGGTTAAAAAATTCTAACTTTAATAAAAGTTCAGCTGTTAAGCCCTTGTTTAGTCTTTGCAGTTTAACTAACGGAGTAGAGCCAATCGTTTGTGTGATATCTGAGTATGTTTTCATTCTAAGAGCGTAAAACATAGTCTGATTTGCTGCAAATAATGCTGAAACTTTGACCTCAGTTTATACGCTGCGCTACTCACAGTTGTTTTGAAACATAACTCTTCAAAAAGTATAGTTAGCGTATGTCATTTTCGCACTTACATGTTCATTCTGAGTATTCACTTTTAGAGGCCTCGTGTCGGTTGAAGGCGATTGCAAAAAAAGCCGCTGATTACCAACAACCTGCAGTGGCGTTAACTGACTACGGAAACATGTTCGGAGCGATTGAGTTTTATTTTGCCTGCCAAGATAAAGGCGTAAAACCATTGATTGGTCTTGAAGCCTATATTGCGCCAAATTCGCGTTTAGAAAAAAAACAAGATCCCAATCAAAAATATTCTGAAATTACTTTAGGCCCACAGCGCTTAGTTTTTTTAGCGCAAAACTTGGAAGGCTATCAAAATCTTTGTAAACTTTCATCAGTAGGATACCAAGAAGGTTTTTACTGGAAACCTCGAATTGATTACGACGTATTAAAAGAGTACTCGAAAGATTTAATCTGTTTAAGCGGCACGACCAGAGGCGAAGTGATTGGTACACTTTTAAAAGAAGGACCAGAAGCCGCCCTAGCTAAAGTTAGAAAGTTAAAAGAACTTTTTGATGATCGTTTTTATTTAGAATTGTCGCGCACTTTGCCACAAGGATCTGATGCGCAAAAAACGATTAATAATTTTATTCTAGAAGCTTCAAAAATTTGCAATGTTCCCATCGTGGCCTCGAACGATGTGCACTACATCACGCAAGATGATCAAATCGCGCAAGAAGTTTTAGTTTGTATCGGTTCGAATAAAACCTTAGCCGACGAGTCTCGCTATAAATTAGGAAGCTCTGAGTTCTATTTTAAATCGACTGAAAGCATGACGAAGCTTTTTTCAGATTTGCCAGAGGCTATTTCGAATACACAAGTCATTGCAGATCGCTGTAATGTTAAATTTAAACTTAAAGATGAAAGTGGCAAAGCGATTTACCATTTACCAAGCTTTCCAACTTCTGAAGGTCGTACAGTTAAAGAAGAGATTCTGCATCATGCGACCGAAGGTTTAAAAGTTCGTTTCGAAGAACTTCAAGCTGTTGGCCAAGAAGTTGCTGAAGAGAAAAAACCAGAATATTTTAATCGTTTAAATTTTGAATTATCAATTATCGATCGCATGGGTTTTAACGGTTATTTTCTAATCGTTATGGATTTCATTAACTGGGCAAAGAATCGTGATATTCCCGTGGGCCCAGGCCGTGGATCGGGAGCGGGTTCACTCGTTGCGTACAGTTTACGAATCACTGATCTTGATCCAATTCCAAATTTTCTACTGTTTGAGCGTTTCTTAAACCCAGAACGTGTATCTATGCCGGATTTCGATATCGATTTTTGTCAAGATCGCCGTCAGGAAGTTATTCAATACGTTACTGAAAAATACGGATCTGCTTCGGTATCGCAAATTATCACTTACGGAAAATTACAAACTCGTGCAGCCCTAAAAGATGTGGGCCGTGTATTAGGTATGACTTTTCCTGAGGTTGATGCCGTGTCAAAATTAATTCCTGACAAGTTAGGCATTAATTTAACGGATTCTTTGGCCGCTGAACCGCGCATCCGTGAAGCGATGGAGGCAAACCCCACAGTTCAAACATTAGTTGAACTGGCACTTCGTGTAGAAGGTTTAGTTCGTCATGCGGGAATTCACGCGGCGGGTGTTATTATTGCCGATGGCAGTTTAGTAAAACATGCACCGATGTATAAGGGTGCTGATGATGAAAACGTAGTTCAGTATGACATGAAACATGCTGAAAAAATTGGGTTAATTAAATTCGACTTTTTAGGTCTTAAAACCTTAACTCATATTCATTATGCTTTAAAATTAGTAAAACAAAACCGTGGTCTTGATATTTTAGAAAAAAATATTCCGATCAATGATCGTAAAATTTATGAATTGTTATCTCGCGGTGATACTGCTGGAGTGTTTCAGTTCGAGGGCGAAGGCATTACCGACGCCACAAGAAAAATTAAACCGACAAGTTTTGCCGACATCACAGCGATCACTTCATTATATCGCCCAGGTCCGATGGCCAATATTCCAGAGTTTACAAAGCGTAAACATGGTGAATCACCTGTAGAATATATATTGCCTGAAACAAAACAAGTCTTAGAAGAAACCTATGGAATCATGGTTTACCAAGAGCAAGTTATGGGTATTGCTTCTATTATTGCCGGATACTCTCTTGGTGAAGCCGATATGCTTCGTCGTGCGATGGGTAAAAAAATTAAAGAAGAGATGGAGCAACACCGTCAGCGCTTTCTAAAAGGGGCGGCAGAGCGCGGTCATGATAAGCAAAAATCAGATGAGCTTTTTGAATTGATGTATAAGTTTGCCGATTACGGTTTTAATAAATCGCATGCAGCAGCCTATTCAGTAATTACCGCGCAAACGGCGTGGGTAAAACATTATTACCCGGCAGAGTTTTTTGCGGCGTTACTATCAACTGAGGTCGGTGATACTGATAAAGTTGTTAAATACGTTAAAGATGCGCAAAAGCGCGGGTTAGAAGTTCGACCTCCGCATGTGAATTTCTCAGATTATTTATTCTCAGTAAAAGGTGAAGTAGTTTACTTCGGCCTCGGTGGTATTAAAGGTGTGGGAAATGCGGCTGTTGAAGCGATCATTGAAGCCCGTGATCGCCAACCAGATAAAGTGTTTGCAAGCCTTGACGATTTTTTTGAAAACGTAGATTTACGCCGTGTTAACAAAAAAGTGATCGAATGTATGATCAAAGCCGGAGCTTTTGATGGCTTTGGCATGCACCGTGCGCAATTGTTTGCCGGTTATACTAAATTTTTAGATTACGCAGTCGGTGCGCAAAAAGATAAAGACGTCGGACAAGTTAGTCTTTTTGATATGGGTGGAGAAAAGCAATCTATTATCTTAGAAGACTTAAGACAGTGGTCGCGAACCCAGTCCTTATCTTATGAAAAAGAAGTTTTAGGTTTTTACCTGAGTGATCATCCTTTACGTGGTTTTGAAAAATTAGCCAAAGTTTGGACGACCTGTGAAATCGTCGATCTTCATAAGTACGATATGACACCAGAAGAAAAAGCTCTCGATGTCGCAAAAAAAGAAAGTGGGAAGTGGAATCGTTTTCAAAAAGATTCTAAAAAACGTGTTATCGTTGCAGGTCTTATTATTGAGAATCGCGAGATGATCACTAAAAAAGGAACTCGCATGGCTTTTGCAAAGCTTGAAGATTTAACGGGTACGGCAGAATTAGTAATATTCCCGGATACCTTTGAAAAATGCGGAAGCTTTTTAAAAGATGAAAGACCACTTTTAATTGGTGGTGGTTTAGAAATTAACGAAGGCAATGCAAAGATTATCGTGGATAACATTGCTCCCTTCGATGATATTATGAAAAAAACTAAACGTGTGTCATTTAGATTAGATAAACTTGAAACCAGTGATTTTGAAAAGTTAGACACAATCTTTGATGCTTTTCAGGGTGAAACAAATGTTCGACTGGTCTTAAGTCTAAATGAAAAGACTGTAGAGATGCAGACTGAATCGCCTAAACGTATACAGATCTCGGATGCGTTTTTTGAAGAAGTTCATCAGGTTTTTGGTCGCACGGACTTTATCGAGATCTAATTTTGGGGTATGATTTAAGCACTATGAAAATATCAATCTTTTCTTTTATTTGTGCTTTAATTTTTGCGGTCATGATTTCTGGATGTGCGGCGTTTGCGCCAGCCACTGAAGAGACAAAGGTTAACGAACCCGTGGCTGTTCGCCGAAAAATTAAAGATGTCGACTATCGTACCAATTCTCAAGATAAATCGATGAAAAAACGCTTAGTCGTTTTACCATTTTTAGATAAAGACACTCTTAAACGCCCAGAATTAGCTCGTAATAATGCGCGAATAGCTTTTATTAACGATTTAAATTTGAACGAAAAATTTATTGTAATGGATTCTGAGCAGCTAACAGTAAATCCTGATAATTATATTAAAAATGATGAGTATGATTTAAAACGCCTGGCTCAGGATTCGCAAAAATCAGGAATTGGGTCAATCATCGAAGGCCAAATTATTGATGTGCGTTTAAAGAAAACAGCCGATCAAATTGGTTTAGTTAGAAATTTAGATGCAACTTATGAAGTTGTTGTGCGTTTAAGAATTTATAGCGTGCGTACCGGCCAAGAAATTTTTCACACGGTTAAAACTGTAACTCTAGAAGAAAAAAATACTCGGGTGGCTGAACGTGCAGCTGAAGATCAAATCTTTTTAAAAAATCCTGAATTGGTCGAAATTTTAATTAAAGATGCCTTCTTAGATTTTTCGCAGCAAATTCAAGAAACTATGGATGATGTGACTTGGGAAGGTCGCATCGCAGCTATTCGCGGTGATAAAATTTATTTAAATGTCGGAAGAATTTCTGGTGTTCAAGTTGGCGACTTATTAAAAGTGGTTGAAGATTCATCTGAAATTTTTGATCCCGAAGTTGGTTATAATTTAGGAAAAGTTCAAGGTCGCTCTAAAGGAACCTTAGAAATTATTAGTTATTTTGGTAATGACGGCGCAGTGGGAGTTATTCACTCAGGCGCAGGTTTTAAGGAAAGTGATCGTGTTGAAGTCTTTCAGTAATGTTGAATCACACTATTTAGGATTAATCGATTTTGATAAAGCCTTAGGGCTGCAATATCAATATCACGCCAAAGTATCTGCTTCCAATCAGTCAGAGAAAAAATCATACATTCTAGGTTTAGAACATCCAACGGTCATGACCCTTGGATTGCGAGCTCATAAGCTTGAAGTTAGTAGTTTTTGCGCAAAGCCGTGGCCACACCCAGTTCATAGAATTTCACGTGGTGGGCTTGCTACGATTCATAATCCCGGGCAATTAGTTATTTATCCGATCGTGGATTTAAAAGAGCAGGGTTTGTCTGTAAAAGGTTTTGTTCAAGTTCTATTTGAAGCCACACTGAAAACTTTGAATGAATTAAAGATTTCATCAACTATGGATCTCTGTGATCAGCCAGGTGTCTATACATCTCAAGGTAAAATTGCCTTTTGCGGACTACAGATTAAAAACAGCATTACATTACATGGATTAAGTATAAATATCGCTAATGATGTTTCGGTATTTAATGATATTCAGTCTTGCGGGGTTTCTACTCCAAAAATTGATTCAGTCTTGAACCAGGGTGTGGTTTATTCGCCACGCGACTTTTTTAACGTTTGGTTAAAGCATTTTAATCTGACGTCAGCCATAACGCTTTCAAATATAGCCTGTTCGTAAACACATTAAAATTAATTTAGATCTTTTTCATTAGCCCTCAATGTGAACGATGTAGCATTATAACTAACAGGAGAAATACACCATGTTTAAAAAAATTCTTTGTTTATTGGCTTTTATGTCTTCATTCGTGGCTCAGGCGACTGTGGCCGATGATTATGTTGAAGTGCAAAAAGGCCGTTATAAAGGCGAAAAAGTCGTTTATATAGATCTAGGTTCTGAAGCAAAATCATCTCGTCGTGATCTTGAAAAACGTCTTTACCGTTTAGAAAAAGCCGTGCGCCAATTGCAAGAACGAGTTTTTGAACTTGAAGTAGAAAATGGTGAACTTAAAAAAGAAAATGATTTAGCTAATGATAAAGTTAAAAAAATCACCTGCTACATCAAAACAAATAGCAAAGGCCTATTTAGCTCGACACAAAAATCGATGACTCAAGCTAAAGCCGAAGTTATGCAAAAGTGCAGCGAAGTTATTCGCTTTGGTTTTGAGTGCGACGAAGATAAAGTGAAGTGCGGCGAATAATCTATTCGCCAGATTTAATAAAATCAGCGACAAATTCTGAAATCGGATTTTTCTGAATATCAGAAGGAGCGCCGATTTGTTCAATTTGGCCATGATTCATGACGACGACTTTATCACTCATTTGAAAAGCTTCTTTTTGATCATGGGTTACATACACCATAGTTAATTTTAAATCTTGTTGAATTTTGCGAATATCTTTGCGCATTTTTTCACGTAATTTAGCGTCCAGATTTGAAAGCGGTTCGTCTAATAATAAAATTCGTGGACGCATCACCAACCCACGGGCCAAGGCCACGCGCTGCTGTTGGCCACCGGATAATTCGCTAGATTTGCGTAACTCTAGGCCCGATAGCTCGACGATAGAAAGAATTTTTTCAACATCTGTTTTTATTTGTTCTTTGCTTAGTTTTTTTAACTTCAATGGATAAGCCACATTTTCAAACACATTCATATGCGGCCAAACCGCGTATGATTGAAAGACCATTCCGACATTTCGTTTTTCGGGTAACATAAAACTTTTCTTTGCTGGATCAGACACCACATCGGTATCAAAATAAATTTTTCCATGCGAATTTTCCTCTAAGCCTGCAATCATTCTTAAAGTTGTGGTCTTGCCGCAGCCTGAAGGCCCTAGAAAGCTAACAAATTCGCCGTTTTCAATTGTAAGGTTGATGTCTTTTACAGCCCAGTTGGCTAAATACTTTTTACCGACATTTTCAAAAATCACTTTACTCATAGTCCGTACCGACCCTTTGATAAAAACTTTAAACTAAAATTTAATATTAAAATAAAGACAACAACGATAATAGATAAGACCGAAGCACCGCCACCACCCATATCAGAATACTCTTGCAGTGAAAAAATAAGTGTACCGATGGTTTCTAAGCCCGGGCCTGTTAATAAAATGGTCATAGTCAGTTCACTTAACACCGGCATAAACACTAAAAACATCGAAGCGATAAGAGCTGTTTTTAATAGGGGTAAATAGATCGTGCGCATGATTGCCCACCAATGAGCTCCTGAAATGCGCGCGGCCTCTTCTAGTGAGGGGTGGATTTGTTGATAGCCATCGCCAACAGTCTTTAGACTTAAGCTCATGTATTTAACGATGTACGCAATTAAAATTAAAAACAGGGTGTTATATAGGGATGGGCCAACGCCAAAAAACCCTTGGCTAAACGATAAAATAAACGCTAACGCTAAAACTGTTCCTGGTGTCGAAAAGGGCATACTGGCAATGACGCTGGCAAAAGTTTTACCGAACCAAGTTGTTCTATAGATAAAATAATTAAAGATAAAAGCAAAAGCCGTACAAATCAAAGCACTGCTGAAACCTAAAAATAAAGACTGCCTAATGGCGCGAATAGTTTCTTCGGTTTGAAACAAAACACGATAAAAGTTATTTAAAGTTAAGCCTGAAACGCTCCAAGAACCTTGAACCGAACTTAAGGCCGATAATAAAACACCAGATAAAGGTAGAATAAAAATTATGAAAAATAGAATCGATAAAAATACCGTTATTGGAATTTTCCAGATATCAAGAGGCACTAATGAGGGGCGTGAAGTTTTACCACCAACGGTGTAGTTTTTGCCGCCGCTAAAAAAGAGTTGCGTGCCGTAAAGTAAAATTAAGGTAGCAATACCCAAAATTACAGAAACTGCGATACTCATTTGTAAACCAGTGGCTGTGCCCATACGTTGATACGTATAAATTTGAGTAGTCATTAAATAAATGCGTGCAGGCCCGCCAATCAGTGCAGGTACCCCAAAACTAGCTGCGGTAGCTAAGAATGAAAGTAAAAATCCGCTTAAAATCGCCGGACGTAGTAACGGGAGTGCGATATCAATAAAAACCCGCAAACCATTGGCTCCAGAAAGTCTTGCGGCTTCTTCTAAAGATGAATCCATTTGATCTAATACAGTTAAGGCTGTGAGTAAAACAAACGTAAATAGAAAACTTGTTTCAACCCAAATAAGACCTGCGTAAGAATAAATATTTAAATTTAACCCCAGCCATTGGTTTAATACACCACTTGTGGGGTTAGCTAAGATAATCCAACCAATAGCGCCCACAAACGGTGGAATCGCATAGGGTAGGCAAAAGCCAGATCGAAAAAAACGTCTAAATGGCAAGTTCGTACGAGTTAATAACCAAGCTAAGGGTAATCCAATAGCTAGGCATAATATCGCAACAGCCAGTGAAACCAGTAAAGTATTTTTGATCGCTTTAATTGTATTTTCGTTAACAATAACAGCAGTAAAATCAGAAAGTTTTGGGATTAAATAAAGATACACTTGCGGGCTTAAAAAAAGCGCCGCAAGAAAAGCTAAACATAAACCGTAAACGATTTTTTTAAGCACAATTAGAAAATGATTTTAGCGAATTTATCTTTGATCTCTTCGCGTGTTTTCATTGTTTCAGTAATGAATTCGCGAGTCCATGGAAGTGCTGTTTCCATAAGTTTTGTAAACTCTGGTGCGCCCACTGGTGCGCCGTTACCAGCAACAGATGGATACATGAAAGATCTTGCCATGGCGGCTTGGCCTTCAGGACCAAACATCCAATCAGCGATTTTTTTAGCTTTTTCTTGATCGCCATCTTTTTTAACTAAGGCTAATACATTAGATTGAATGACTGCGCCATCAGTTGGAATAACAAATTTAATACGGGCATCAGTAACAGTTAGGCGTAGAATATTTTCTAAAAGCACAACGCCTACCGGGCGCTCTTTGCTTTGAAGTCTTCTTACAACGCCAGAGTTACCACCTTCAGAGATCACGTTGTTTTTACGTAATTGCGAGAAATAGTCCCAACCGTATTTCTTAGCTAAAAAAGCTACAGTCGTAAAATTTGTGCCAGAAGCTAAAGGGCTTCCTGTAGAAACTTTGTCTTTCCATTTGCTTTCGGCTAATTCTTTAAAAGTTTTAGGGGCATCTTTGTCAGCTACGGCTTCAGTATTGTAAGCAATCACCATGACCGGAAAACTTAATGTCGCATAAAAACTTTCAGGGTGTTTAAAAAAATCTTGCACCTTTTCTGAATTGGCTGGCTTGTAAGCTACAAGTTTTTGTTGGCTGGCCATATCTTCATACCAAAAACGATCTGAAGAAATCAAAATATCTGCCTGGATTTTTCCTGATAGATCTTCAGCTTGAACTTTTGCAGCGACTTCTTCTGAGCCCGCTTGGTAAAACTGCACATCAATATCCGGAAATGCTAGAACCAATTTCGGTTGAATGTCGGCTATTGTGTCTTTGTAAAGTGAAGTGTAAATCCAGACTTTTGTTTTTTCATCTTTTTTCGTACATGAAAATGGAAGCATAGTCATTAGTACAAGTAACATAATTCTTTTCATAATTATCTCGTTTCTTTTTTAGTTATAGATTTTAAATAATTTTCGCGAGCTTTGACTGCATGATCTGGAAAATCAGTAAATACACCATCAACACCTAAAGCAAAAAATTCTAAATATTCGGCTTGCGGATCTTTGTTGTAACTTTTAAGCAGGTATTTTTCTTCACTTCTAAACGTGTAAGGGTGAACTAGTAATCCAACCGCATGCGCCAATTTGACAAGCGGGGTGGGTGCCAATTTTTCTTCGGTCTTTTCGCCGCTTTTATCTGTGATGGTTTTTGTTGGCAAAAGATAACGTTTATACGGGCCAATGCCATCAGCTGTTTTTTTGATTTCTTTTAAACCTTCAGGGGTCATCAATTGTAGATAGATGCGTTTATCGCCGCTGGCTTGAAAATCTGCGGGAACAATTTCTGGATCATCAATTAAAAAGACTAATTTATTTTTAGTTAAGGTTTTTAACCTTTTAAGATTACCCAGTTCAAAAGATTGAATAAACACTGCTGAAGATTTTTTATTTAGACCGGCCGCTTTTAACTCTTTGGCTAATGGTTCTTCTAATGAAAGTTTAAGGCTTTGAAAATAAGTTGGGTGTTTTGTTTCTGGATAAAGACCAATAGTTCTTTTAAGTTTTTTACTTTGCGTTTGTGCTAATGCGATCACTTCTTTAAATGTTGGAACCTCGAATTGACCATCAAAAGAATGATCACGAAATGCCAAACGCTCTTTAGCACGTAAAGTTTTAATTTCTTTTAAAGTGAAATCTTCAGTAAACCAACCTATGACAGTTTTTCCATCGATGGTTTTTGTAGCCTTGCGGTCGGGAAACTTAACCGCGACGTCTGTCGTTTCAGAGATTTCATTTTCGTGACGAGCAATCAAAACGCCATCTTTTGTGCTGACTAGGTCTGGTTCGATGTAGTCTGCCCCCATATCAATAGCAAGTTGGTATGAAGCTAACGTGTGCTCTGGGCGGTAACCACAAGCGCCGCGATGACCCAGCACTAAGGGTTTAGCGTCTAGTAAAACCGGCAGTGACAGAGCTAAGATCAGGCCCGAAAATATTTTTTTCATGTCCCAATTGAAGTCGTAGGCAATTACAGAGTCAAATTATTATTGTGTTAACAAGAATGCTAAGCCTGAGACTCAAGCCAGGTTTTAGTTTGCTTGTGCGCCTCGGTGATAATTTCTAATCCAACATGTAAATGATCTGGGCCAGAGCGGGGAATATTTTTTAATTCAAATTGCATTAAATTTTTATAATGCTTTCTATTCACGCGATCTGATTCGAAGCCATTTGTACTGCCCAGGCTATGGCACAAGACGAAGTCTTCGCGATCGACGCTAGATAAGCCCATTTTATCAGCGACACCACCATCAAGGTATGTGCGCTTATCAATACGTACAGGATGAAATAAACCAGGAACAGCGCATGAGGCGCGTACGGCTTTGGCTACAGACCCTGCATTTAGGGTTTTAGTTTTTAAGGCAAACACATCAAAAGCTGATATTTGTAGCGGCGTTGTTAATTTAGAGAAATCAGAGGCCATAAACTGAGTGCAGAGATTTTCAAGTTTTTCGCCGCGAACTAAACCAAAGCCAAAGCCGACATCCCAAAAATCTGACTTTTTAATGCGGGTAAATTCTTTGGTCATTTCTTTTGCCGTAAAGCCGCTAGCATAACAGGCAGCTGTTAATGCTCCGGCACTGCTGCCAACGATAAGTTTAGGTTTTAAGCCTTTTTCTTCTAAGGCGCCAATAAATCCGGCATGGGCAAAAAAGCCGAAAAATCCAGAACTTAGAGATAATGTGAAAGAACGTGCTTGAAGCAGCTGCGCATTTGTTTTTGCCATATTCATAGGCAGCAATGCTATCACCAAGACCAGACAATGTCGAGTTTGAAAAAGGTCTGATTATGTGGGTAACATAAAACTTGAATGAAAAACCTTATCTTATTTATAACTTTATTTTTAGCCGCCAATGCTCATGCCGATACTTGTTGGGAAAACTTCAAAGAACGTACAGAGTCACTGATGGAGTCGCGTGAACTTCAGTATCAATTATTAGATCTGGAATTTTCGAATTTAACTAATAAGGCCAAAGGCTATGCTGCTAAAGGTAAAAAAAATGAATTAGTTTTTTTGATTCATGGCTTTCTAGGTAATCCGAATGAATTAAAATCAGTGGCAGATATGATGAATCGTGCAGGCTATTCGGTGTATTCAGGATTAATCCCTGGTTATGGTGCGACTGCAAAAGTTGCAAATTTTTACAATAAAGATCACTGGTTACGCTGGAGCGTTCGCGAAATTAAACGCGCTGAAAAATGTTTTTCAAAAATTCATTTAGTTGGTTTTTCGACAGGTGGCACAATTATTCATGATTATATAACGACTCATCCAGAAGATAAAAAAATTGCGTCGGTTACTTTTATTTCAGCGTTTTTTAAAAACCATCCTGAATTTGATACAGCGCTAGAAGCAGCCAAAGTTTCTGGGGTTCGCGAAATCGAATTGAAATGGGTTTTAGAACATGTTCCGGTGGCGGATGCGCGAGTCATTGTTGATACACCTGATACTTATCTACAAACGGCACCTATTATATCGATGTTTGAAGTTATTGATTTAGGTAAAATAAATAGAGATCGAATGTTGCCCAAGCCGATAAAAGTTCCGGCTAACGCAATTATCTCTATGGAGGACTGGGTTTCGGATCGCGATAGTCAGTTAAAGGTGCTGAAAAAAAACTTTTCTGATCTGGAGCTTAGAACCTATTATCGCCCAGGCCATGTGCCCCATCAACTTATGTCAGAATCCGTGAGCCAAGTAGCTGATCAGGTTCACATGGCAATTATTGATTTTATTAAAAGAAATTAATGTGATAGACTACGCCTATGACAAATAACGATATCTTTAAAAAATTGCGCGTGGCTTTATCTTTTCGTGATACAGACATCATCGAATGTTTAAAAAACGTTGATTACGAAATTTCAAAATCAGAACTGTCAGCTATTTTTAGAGATGAAAATCATCCTAATTATCAAGAATGTGGTGATCAGCTATTGCGAAACTTTTTAAATGGTTTGATTATTAAAAACCGTGGCGTAATGGAAAAAAAAGTTAAGACCGATAAACCATAAATGGTAGCGGAATTGGCTAGGATGCTATACTTAGACTGAAAGACGCCGGAACTTATTGCAGCCATTTATGCTGTTTCTACAGAAACCGACGAAGCAAGGCCAGCGACTTTAGAAGGCGGTTCTGACTTCGGCAAATCGTCTTAGTATAATACAGTTTCAACACGCTTATAAACAATCGAATTCTGCTTTAGCTAACATATCTACTTTCAATAAAAATGACAAAGAATTGGTCAAGTTTTCTTCGCAAGTGCCGATATATATAGGTGAAAACAATACTGAACGTCACCTCAAACATATTCAAGCTGCTAATATTTATTGGCATTTTTATTTTATCAGTTTCGGGTTTTGCAATGAATGGCAAAACGACTTACCAAGCTAAAATTATTAAGCCAGACGGGTTACCACTCGAGGCGACAAACGTTAATTTTAAATTTTCAGTTTTAGATACGGTTGGTAGTTGTGTTTTATATTCTGAAACCTATTCAGCGATAAACATGACAGCAACTGGTGGGTTAATTTCATTCGCGTTGGGTGGCGGGACAAGGGCATTTCCTCCGGCGAGTGCCACAACAGCAATTTTTTCAAACGTGTTTGATAATTCAATTACATCAATGCCCTGTGAGCCTTCAGGAATTTATAACCCACTAGCGAACGATACCCGCAGAATCGTGATGCAGTTTAATGATGGCGGCGGCTGGCAAACTTTACCAGCCATGACCATTAATGCTGTGCCTTATGCTATATATGCTACAAAAGCTAACAATGCAAAAACTTTAAACGGTAAATCAGATTCAGCGTTTGTTGAAAATGCAACCCTTGCAGCACTTAATTGTAATTCAGCAACGCATGCTATTACTTTTAATGGTGCAAGCTTTAGCTGTATTCCCGTAGGCTCAGATAGTGGCGGGATAACGGGGGTTACCACATCAGGTTCGGTTCTTGTGACGGGTGGAACAGCATCAGCACCTGTGATTAGTATTACGGCTGCGACGATGTCATCTGACGGTTATCTGACTGC
The DNA here is from genome assembly GCA_040386015.1 of Bdellovibrionota bacterium. GTDB lineage: Bacteria > Bdellovibrionota > Bdellovibrionia > Bdellovibrionales > Bdellovibrionaceae > Pseudobdellovibrio. The sequence continues at coordinate 554,030 of JAZKGG010000001.1, forward strand.
AGTGGATTATGCAGAATTTAAGGCTAAGTTATCCGTGAGTTCGGCACAAATCGTAAATACTTTAGGTTATGCGCCTGTCAGCAGTTCAGCAGTTGCAACACAAATTAATAATTCAAATTTATCAGGTGATGTGTCTGGTACGATTTCATCAAACAGCGTGGTTAGTGTTGGTGGTAAAACGTCAATACAAGTATCGAACAGTGTTGATGACACACTTGCCGCAACGGCTAGCGCTACAGCAGATACAATAGTTAAGCGAAACGCATTAGGCAACGCCATATTTAATGATATTTACACAAGCTCAGCAAAGTTAAACTATGTTGATATTTATAAACCGAGTACAGCTTTTAATATTCGCTTGCAAGCACCAACAAGTTTATCAGCTGATTACACATTAAACTTACCAACAACATCAGGCACCACCGGTCAAGTTTTATCAACAGATGGCTTAGGCAATTTATCTTGGATAAATTCTGCTACGGGATCTGTGACAAGCGTATCTGGTGCAGCCAATGAAATCACAGCAACTGGTGGATCAACGCCAACATTAGGATTAACAAACACAGGCACACCAGGCACTTATTATAAAGTAATTACGGACAGCAAGGGCCGAGTCACCAGTGGTGCGACCACTTTAACATTAAGTGATCTTCCAACTTCGGTGTTAGATACAGCTTCTAGTTTTTCTGGAGATATCTCAGGAATGATTGCTAATATCACGGTTAATCGTATTCAAGGGGTATCGGTCACGGTCTCGAGCTTAACATCAAATGACATTCTTCAATACGATGGTTCAAAGTACTTAAACAAAAATATTCCGTCATGTTCAGGTAATCAGTATTTAACTTTTAATGGCACAAGCTTTTTATGTGTGGCGGATGCCGGGGCCAGCGGCACGATTACAACGATTTCTGTAACTGGGCCCATCAGTAGCACCGGTGGATCAAATCCCACGTTATCAATTGCCCAAGCCAATACAACAACTGATGGTTATTTATCTTCAACAGATTTTAATACTTTTAATAATAAACAAAATGCAACGAGTGCTGCGATCATTGCAACGCTTGGATACACACCAGCAACATCAACAACATTAGCCGCTAGCTTTGTGCAGAAAGCTGGCGACACGATGACGGGGCTTTTAAATTTGCCAACGAACGGGTTGACTGTTGGGTCGAATCAACTTGTCGTCAGTGGGTCAAATGTGGGTATTGGCGCTTTAAATCCAACGGCAGCTTTGCAGCTAAAAGCTGGAACTACAACAAATGCTCCTTTGAAGTTTACATCAGGTACTCTTTTAAGTTCAGCGCAAAGCGGAACCATCGAGTATGACGGTGCACAACTTTATTTTACTGACGGTGCAAGTGTGCGTCGTGCCCTTGCGACCAACTCTGGCGCAGGGTCGTTTGATAATACGAGTTCTATTTCAAACTTATCAGGCAACATTACGTTAGCGCCAAGCAACATCACGGGTAGCGTGATTGTAAATTCAGCCGCAGCATCAATCAGTTCTGGAACTGGCGCACTAGTTGTAAATGGCGGTGTCGGAATCACAGGTAGCATTAATGCTGGCGGAAATTTAAATTTATCTGGTTCAGCAACGATTGATCAATCACTATCACTACCATCACTGACGAGTGGCAGCCTGCTATTTGCTGGCACTGGTGGATTAGTTTCAGAAGACAATTCCCAACTATTTTGGGATGGAGCTAATAAACGGTTAGGTTTAGGCATTACGACGCCAGTAACAAAACTTGATGTATCGGGCGGCGTGCGTATCAGTATGGAATCTGCAACTTGTGCTACAAGTTACGCCGGAACTTTACGTTACAATGCAGGCAACGTTGAATACTGTAATGGGATAAGTTGGTCAGCGTTTGGTTTAGCTGGCGCGGGAATTACTACAATCAATGGCTCAACTTCGGGCACACAATCTTTTGCGAATAATTTAACTGGCACAACTCCCGCGTTTACAACAGCAAATGGCGTTCATACTT
>JAZKGG010000002.1:0-321731 GCA_040386015.1 Bdellovibrionota bacterium
GGTATCAGCACGTACTCTTATGTGAGTGCGAATCCTTTGAACAGTGTGGATCCTAAAGGGTTGCAAGCTGCACCGAATACTTTACCAATTGCTGTTAGGACTCTTCCACCAGCAGCTAATGATCCGGTGTTCTTGCGTTCGGTACCTACAGGAGTGGGTCCCGGAGTAGGAAGATTAAGTATAAGAGCGATTCCTCTAGTCAGAGCGGGGCTTACAGGATGGGCAATTGGAGAAATGCTTCGTAGAGTTCTTGGTACTGATGAGCTTATTGATGATCTCATCGAGAAATGTCAAGGAGACCCTTGCGATGCCATCTTACCTCTATTACGTCAAAAAGCGCAGGAATTGGATGAGCTTCATAAACATCATCAAAGTAAGTTTGATGGGGATTATGAGCACTATGGTATAACATACACTGTGGGGTGGATTCCGAACGAAGCAGCTCTTAGCTTATACTATAGAATCAGAGAAGAGTTGAGGGGACTAATAAAGTTGGCTGATAGCCTGGGATGCCCTGTGGATTTATATGATAGATTTATAGCCGCAAGACCTTTTCCATTGCTTGAAACTCCACAAAAATACAAACGGTTTGAAGACTGGCTGAATTAAAGATGAATTCCAGAACGGTTGCATAGGTAGCCACGGCTCAGATCTCATATTCAAATTAAAAAGGCTCCGTAAGGAGCCTTTTTAATTTGAATCAAAAGTAAGTTAAATAACCCATGTTTTGCATATTTTTCAACGACTGCATAGGTAACCACGGCTCAAGTCTTATATTTGCGCTATACATGTGGAAGGCTTGACAGTTTTAGTAGCATTGCCTCATAAAGACGCTGGAGGCTCTATGAAAAATTTTTTAGTATTACTTTCTTTGGTGTTTTTATCTCAAGGTGCAGCGGCTCAGTTCAGTGATTTGCAGAGTGTGATGAAAGAAATGGGGCCTAGGTTTAAAGCTTTATCTATGGGTATTGCTGATCCAGCTAAAAATGAAGATTCGATTCGCCTGTTGGGTGAAATAGGTGCTTTGGTTCAAGAGGGCACAGCTTTTCTTCCACCCAATGTAATAAATCTTCCTGCGCTAGAAAAAAGACCCGCAGAGCTTCGCTATGTTCGCACGATGTTAGAACTGCGGTTAGCTGCGATTGATGCAGAAGAAGCATTGAATGCCAATGACCAAGCTAAAGCCCAGGCTGCGGTCAAGCAAATGAATACCCTTCGCATTAAAGGCCATGGTGAATTTTAAAACCAGCGATTCTGGGTTCGTACTTTGATGATGAATTTCTCATATTGAGAAATTCAATTCTATAAAGCCATTTATTTTTCTTAGGCTAAATACATATTGTTTCCCTTAAAATTGTCGATAACCTAAATAGGGTAAGGCGCACAGTTTAGGGGAAAAATGAAAAAAAACAAGCTGATCATGGGTGTGATTGTTTTAGTTTTCGGACTAATGGTTCTGCTTTTCCAAAACTGTTCCAACGTCAGGTTCGTGGCCGTATCCAGTAAACTTGAAGCTTTGATGCATGCAAAGATTTTGGAAATACCTGTAACCGGACAGGTTACCAATTCTTATGAAAATTTAAATTTAGTTATTATTCTTGATGATTCTACGTCTATGGCTCAAGAAATTTCAAAAGTAAAAGTGGCTCTGGATGAGTTCTTAAAAAAACTGAGTCCCCAACAAGCTTTAACCACTTCGGTCTATGGAATTAATCATCTGTATTTACCACAAAAATTTATCAAATATGATGCTGATGGGAATGAGCTACCACAAAATACACCGGCGCAGGTTGTAGCTAAAGAAAAACAGGTTTTTTCTCTTTTAGAGCCAGCGGCTAAACTGGTAACGACGCCAGATACATCGGCAGAAGAATTTACTACAGGAAAAAACAAATTCTTTGCAGATTTAAATTCTTATTTAGAACAAAGAGCAATAGAACAATCCTACACTGAAAATACCAACGAGGCAGGTCTATGCACATTGGTCAGATATCTTCATGACGAGAATTTATCTAAAGGAAATGACAAGCTTAGCTTTTTAATTATTTCTGATGAAGATGATTCTACTTTAAAAACGAACTGTGTAAATTTTGACTATGTGACCTATGAACCACTGGCAAGGTTAAATTTCAAGGGATCAATATTCAACGCCAATGTTGAAGTCACTGGCATAAGAAATTCAGATGGCGGAGCAGTGTTGCAAATCACTAAAGAGAAGCGCACTTTGTCTTTTACGTGCGATAAAGATCTGGATTTTTGCAGAACCATAGGGCAAGACTTAGCGTGTTCGCCAGAAGTTATAAATCATTTCAGTCAAGGTCATTTTTATAATCTGGCTACGCTTACATCGATGGATTCCTGCAAGATGACAATAGAAACAGGCGTAGATCAATTAAGTTATTTATATAAAAGCATGGTTGAAGATATCACAAAGGCTTGCTCTGGTGTTGTGAAAATTGTTGATGGCGCCAGCCACGATAACTTTAAAGAATATCTTTCGGATCGCTATGGTGTGTATCTTAATCCAAATGCCACATGCACTTTTGATGTGACAAGAATGAACTCAAATTCAGATATCACCTATTATCAGGAATTCAGTGATTTAATGGCCGCACCAGACCGTATTCGCGAGTTTGCTCTGAATAAATACGGCAGTAAAAATATCGCCATTAATGTGGTTATTTATGATCAGTCGGATGCAGGTTGCTTGGTTAGCGCGGGCTCTAGCGGTGCAAAATATGCCCAGCTGGTAAAAGAAGACAATGCATTTTTTAAAAAGCACAGTATCTGTTCTGCGCAATACGATGCAGTTCTTGCTGAAACAAATAATCTTATCAATTGGGACCCCGAAAACGTATATGATCTGGTTGTAGAAGCGGACCACGAAGTTTTAGCTGTAGAAATTCTTGAGCTATCGGGAAAGCGAACAATGCTGAGTGAGAATGAATATTTGATCAACGCGAGAAAACTGTCGGTGAATAAGGATGTGTTGCCGATGAACTCTGTGATAAATATTTATTATGATAAAATTAAAAGAAGTAATGTTTACTAACATCAATTCTATTAAAAGGAATCAAATTCAACTTTTCTTTTTTAAATAGATGATAATTTCTTCGTCAATGCAATCGACATCAGCGATGTAAAAACGTATGTTTCGGCATTACGCTTGTTTCGTGCTGAAACTGCTGCGAGTTTTTGATAAGTATCCGCGAAGATCTCGTGGACTTCTTGAAGATCTTCTGCGGCGGTATTGAAAATTAAATACCCGGCTCTATTGGGGCCGCCTGGTCCTACTTTTTCTCCATTTGCTGCCTTAAGATTATATGTATTCCAAAATTGAATTAAATCTCTTAGCGAAGGTTCCATACCTGTAAGATCTATGTGCTCGTGATTAGAAACGTAAATTCTTGTATTTTCTATTCTAAGAATTTGCTGAGCCAGAAGTTCTTGCAACAAGAGCTGTAAAGTTCTTTCATCAATTCCGGTTAGCTTTGCAACATTTTCTGGAATAGCAGACCAATGAATGTCATCAAAAGCGCCTGTTTCTATTTTGCAAAGTATCGGAATGGTCCAAGGGCTTTTTGCGGCCTCGGCGCGAAGAGCAGAACTCTTTTTGAACAATTCAGAAAGCGACAAGTGGCGGTGGGTGTCAGCGATAAATACACGGCAAAATGATTCTGCAGACAGCACCGTGTGCGAAAGAAGTCTAAATATCATGGTGACGGGCGGAGAACTGGCGCCGCTCATCCATTTTGAAAAAGACTTAGGCGAAACTTTGCAAATAGAGGCCATTTTTTTTTGTGAATAGCTAGGCAGTAAGAATCCTACCAGAGAGATAAATTCTTCGGCACTTCCGCTATAGGCCAGATTGTCATACATATTTTTTTTAATCGGAATTTTAAGTTTTTCAGAAAGATGTATCAGATCTTTCCAGCGAAAAGAAGAATGTCCTGATTCCCATCGACTGTATTGATTTGAGGTATAACCTAGCTTCGCACTAAATGCTGAAGGTGAGATAGAACCCCTGAAAGACTTTAATAGTGCGCTAACGATCTTTGTCTCATTTATCATAAATAGAGATTATCATCTACAAAGCATAAGTAAATAGAGCAAAATATTTTCCATTCAGTTCACACAAATCTCTGTATTGAAAGATTACACTTGCGACTTGAAATTCATAAATGGCAGCTTTAGCATTAAATATATATTGAGGGGGTATCTATGAAACAATATTTTCTGCTTTTGGGTGTCGTAGCCATCGTCGGCTGTTCGCATGAGGCTAAATTTCCTGATGAATCTCATCGACAACCGCAAGCTATTGAAGGTGAAACTTATAGCCCAGGTGGTCGTGCTCTGGGTATGTATCTATGTTTTCACCGCTCAGTACTTGGTTCAGTGGCGCAAGCAAGCTCTTCGGAGGGCGGGGTCAAGATTTATCTGCTACCTACAGGAAACCCTCAGACATTAGCAGCGCGTTTAAATATGGATTTACAAAGAGCACAAATATATTTTGATCGGGCGAATAGGTGCTACATAAGGTCTGAGAGTGGTTTCCGTATCCCAGCAGGTACGATGGTCAAAGTGACATACGCCGGAAATGATTTAGTCGCCTGGGGTGGCGGACGCGATCACACCGATAAATTTCCGGTGATGTTGACGATGGGGTGTCCAGTACCAGGTGAGCGTCTTGATGTAACTAATATTTTTACATACCCGTTCTCAACCGTTTATGCAGGAGTTATAACCGCAACAGATGACGAAAATTTTAAATGCCAGGCACTTAAATAAAAACTTCGTGCGCCCAAACGTACTAATAAGGCGCTAAAACAAAGTATTTCTCCTAATAAAAAACTGTTTTTTCCGATGGACTGAACGCGCGGCAGACTTTTTCAAACGATTCGGCTAAGGCTTCGATCAATTCATCTTTTGGGTTGTGTTTGCCGCAAACCAGCCATACACGGTATTGCCAGTATCCATTTTTCGGGCCTAAAACCCGCAATGATTTTTCTCGTATTTCACGGCCAATATAAAGTAGCGGAAGAAAGGCCAAACCAACCTCGTCTATCACTGACCTCACCAAAGAAGCCATAACATCACTTTCAAATACAATGCGGCCCTTAAGTTGATTGGCTTCAAAAAACTGGTCAATTTCAGCCCGCAATTTAAATTTAGCCGTTGGCATTACCCATTGGGCGGCGTCTCCACCAATAATTTCAGCAATTGCGGCTGTTGCATTCAGATTTCGGCCTTTTGATTTCATCTTCCATTGTCTTGAACAGACAAGAGCAACAGGAACTTCTACTTTTGATAGATTAATCAAATCAGGATCAGTCATTGCAAGCTCGCTAATCATAACATCGATCTCGCGAAACTTAAGTTTTTCAACAAGCTGGGCATGAGTTCCCGATACAAGTGTAACCTTAGGTCGCTCGGCTAATAACCGGCTTTTTAAAAAAAGACTAACCACCTCAACAACAACCGGGCGATCGACTTCATCTGAAACTCCGATATGAATTCGCCGTGTTGCTGAAGGCACTTTTTTCAAAATGACTTCGCTCATTTCTTCTGAAAGCTCAAACATCTGCCGGCAATACCCATAAATCATCATTCCCTGACGAGTGAGTTCGTTTGTACGTCCAGTTTTTTGAAACAGTTTAAGATCTAACGAGCGTTCTAACACCTTAAGTTGGCTGCTGAGTGAAGGCTGGCTGACACTGAGATGCTTTGCCGCTACGGTCACGCTGCCAGACTTTGCAGTGATATAGAAGTAATAAAGATGGTTAAAATTATACATAGTTAATTTATATGTATATCATGCATATTATATATATTACCTATTAATTAAAAAATGTCATATTGCAAATACTCAAAAAAACCACCTTAATTAAGGTGACAATCACAAAGGAATTATGATTATCAATCAAGAAATCGTTAACGGTAAATGGCTCGAAATTAAAGGCGAAGTTCAAAAAGTCTGGGGCAACATCACTGCCGATGAAATTGAACAAACTAAAGGTGATGTTAATTCTATTGCCGGGATCGTTTTACAAAAATATGGCGAAGAAAAAGAAAAATTTATGGATAAGTTTAATCTTATTGTCGAATCTCTTCGCACTGAAAAAACAGCCGCTATCGAAAACGTTAAGCAGACATTAAAGGGCTAATTAAATGCTTTACGTATTACTTATCGGCCTATTGGTCGGAATCGTTGCAAAGTTTTTTATGCCCGGCAATGCTCCAGGGGGGTTCATTATGACCATCCTCTTAGGCATTGGTGGAGCCATGGTTGCCAACTGGGCCGGCGAAGCTTTCGGCGTCTACAGAACCGGCGAACCTGTAGGGTTTATTGCAGCTGTACTTGGATCGATGGCCATTCTTGCTGTATACCAAATGTTCCTATCGAAAAAATAATTTAACCAGAAAGAAAAAAATGAAATTTATTATCGCTGCACTCGTTATTTTAGGATACTTACAAGTTAGCTCAGCAGAAGAAACTCTGACTGAAAAAGCTAAAGCTACAACAAACACAGCTAAACGCAAAGTTACTAAAGCTGTAAACCGCACAGGTGAAGCCCTTTGCGGTAAACTTACTGGAGACAGTAAAATTCAATGTATGGCTAAAGAAGCTAAAAATCACGCGAGTGAAGCCGGCGCTGCCATTCAAGACAAAGCCAGTGAATTGAAAAATTCTGTCGATTCAGACAAAAAATAATTAACTCAACAGAGCGCACATCTTTTGCCATACGCAGCAGAATAGAGCACAATTTAAAGATTTGTATTGAATGCAGGAGCGCATTTTGTTAAATCCCTAAAAGTTCGCGCGCAGAGGGGGTTAACTTGAGATCATTAGTTGTCATTTTTTTTATAGCTGCTTTAGCTTATCAAGCTCAAGCAATTGTTGGTGGAGAAGTTGCAAACGAAAGCTCGATCGAAAGTTACTCCAGTGTGGCTGTTAGTTCATGGTTTGGGCGATGCTCAGGAACAATAATTGATAAAAATCTTATATTGTCATCTGCATCTTGCCTAGCCGAATACTTTCCAGATAAGGGCTATGTAGCTGAGCCAGATAAGGCTTATGTGCAATTAAAAAATAAGCCCCCTATGTCGGTAGAAAAAATTGTTCTGCACCCAGGCTATGATCGTCATCTCTATCCAGATCTAGCAATAATAAAATTAACTGAAAATATTCCAGCTCCATTTATGCCTGTCGATTTAGTTGAAGATACTTCTGTACTGACACCAGGCTTAGATATTATTTTGGCGGGTTTTGGAGCCACTAAATTAAAATACCAAGAATCTAAAGATAGAAATACCTTATACACAAAAACAGTGAAGACTGATCGTGTCTTTGAAAAGTTTGGCATGTTTTCTTATTGGGAAGAAGGGGCTTGCGAAGGCGATCACGGGGGATCTGGATACATTCAAAAAAATGGACGATTAATGTTGATCGGAGTTATGCACTACGAAACAGAAGGTTTGTCGGCAATATGCACAAAGTATGGAGCCCTTGAGTCGATTCCTCACAATTTTGCTTGGATAAGTAAAACCGCAAAAGAACTTAATACCGTTGGGGAGAAATAAAATGTATCAATTTTTATTATCTGTATTTGTTTTTACTTTTTCTGTTTTTGTAAGTGTCAAAAGTTACTCTGCTGAATATGTTGATGTCGATGCGGGCACGGATATCGATTTTTCTGAGGTTGAAAATCTAATTGATAAAAACAAACCTAAAACTATAGAAGATTTTATAACTTATTTACCTGAGTCGTATAAAGCCAATTATAATATTCAAAAAGAAGGGCGTGGTTTACAAGAAGCCTCTTTTGAGTTTCCAAGAATAATTGTGTATGGAGAAACAGCAAAAACGGTCATGACCTTTAATGGTCACCCATCCCAAAAACAGTATAATGAAATTGAGCTCATGTCTTACGATGACATTATAAAAGAATACCAGTTTCGAGTAATTTCATTTCAGAGCGGAAAAGCAGTGATGTCAGAAAAAAATCCAGCAGTATGTATGCGCTGTCATAAAGACTCACGACCTTTATGGGATACTTATTCAGATTGGAAAGGAATGTATGGTGAGCACAATGATAGAATGACACTTGAAGAATTAGCTCATCTTAGATCAGATTCCTACAAAGGTAACTCACGGTATTCAAAGCTTCCTGAACACAAAGTGTTGAGTACTCCACCGCTGGATCATTTAAGGCCTAGATTCAATGCACAGATGGGTATTTTTTTAAAATATAGATGGGCAGTGTCTATTGCAGAGAAGATAAAAAAATCTGGCGTATTAGGGAAAATACCTGATGAGGCTGTATTTGGCACTTTGGTGTGTAATTCGGGTCGACTCGATACGAAGTTGACTATAGCAAAATCTGCTCATCCAGCAGATTTCGATCAATTTATGAGTTTGTACAATTTAGCTCCTGATAATTTGAAGGTAGAGTATGTAAATAGTTTCATCCTTTTAGGAAGATCATTTTTTGAATCTAAAAGATCTGTGGATTCAATCATACCAGATACTCCATTTGGACGTTCTCATACGGGAATACATACTGTTGCTGAAGTTATACTTGCAAATCTAGCTCCATTTTTACCAAATATCGGAGAGGCCATAAAACCTGATATTGTAACTTACTGTCAGCAAACAGGTTATTGCAGTAATCCAGCAAAACTCACACGCTCAGATAGAATTACTAAGTTTATTACAGAGTCTGCCGTTGGAAAGTATTGCTCGAAATGGTGATGGCAAATAAAGTTGGAGTTATTCTACTCGAACGACCTTAAACGGGCTGTGTTTTTTATCATCTACAAACAAGCTCTACTTCGTCAGGCGTCAGCTTTGCCTTTTGGCCTAAATCGCAGACTCTTCCGACCGCTAAAGTGTAAGCATCCCAATTACCACCAAAAAAGCTTTGACCTCGCCCTTTTACGACGCCAATTAATTGCATATCGTTCTCGTATTTTAGCATAAGTGCCCCACCAGAGTCCATTTCTTCAACCCGAACACTTGATCTTGATTCAAACCACCCTTGTTGATTATAGCTTATTGAATTCAAAACTCCGAAACGCTTAAAATTTGTATCGTTGTACGATATTAAATTAACAGTTAATGCTGTCGGCGAGTAACTTACTAATGAAGAGAAAGCTTGTGATAAAACTGATCGAGGTAATATTTTTGTGAATTTAAAATCAGGCTCTAAAGACAAAGCATTCTGAAGAACAATTAAGGCAATATCTTCTCCGGGTTGAATCTGAGTTTTAAAACCATTTTGGATGAGCTTCGCCTCTAAGTTGTTTAACACATAAAAACTACTCTGATTTTCTGTTTTCAAATAAGCAGCATAACCAACTCGAACAACCTGACCATCTGGTCTTGTTACATATTTATAACGGCCAATTTCAATATGAACCTTATCATTGCGTAATACGATCGCATCTGAAATACAGTGTGCCGCTGTGACTAAAATTCGAGGTGAGATAAGGGTTGCATTACAATATGCTGGTCCCGTGTCTCCTGCATCGTCACGTGCTTCAGCACGAATCATCACATGAGCTTCTTGTGTTTTATCTAAAGCAGGCTGAGCGTTCGTCAGTGCAAATGAAATAAATGGTAATGAAAAAATTGATATTAATAAAATATTTAAAAAACTCATAACTTCCCCTCTTAATAAACTTTAGGGATTTGATCAAAAAACTCAATCTATGTCACTAGAACTTCATTAAATTTGATTATATTAAATTGCGTCAACTCTGCAGTCTGAGTATACGATTAAATGAGAAGAAGATCTAAGTAGAGACAGAACGTCACTACGTTGTTTTTTCTGCGACTTTTTATTTGGTCCAGAGATTGCTCTCTATGTTTGTAACAAGGGGATCATGACACCATGAAGTTTTTATTGATGATGACTATCTGTTTATTTGAATTAAATGCGGCTTTAGCCCAACACCTTCCTCCTACGGCTCAGCTTAAAAATATTCGTTTTGCTGGTCCTGGTTGCAATCCACAAAGTACAAGTGTCACAATGACATCAGATTTGAGTGTCTTAAGTGTTTTGTATGACAAGTTTTCTGTTGAAATCGGAGGGAACATCCCCTCAAAGCCTCGCTCAGCTATGAAGAACTGTATAATTCTATTAGACGTAGAAGTTCCTGCTGGATGGCAACTTCGATTTGATACCGTAGAATACCGCGGTTTCATTAACTTACCTGACAACAGAACAACAGCTACACAGTTAATCGCCATGGAAGAATCCGGGGCTTTAGGAAATATTTATCAAGAACATAATATCACTGGACCCATAGTTGATAGTTTTTCAAATTTCTATTCTCGTGAACAAAACAATGGAAAACCTGTCACTTCTGGAACAGATCGTTTTGGTGACCGTCCATTTCGTCATAATCAGCCATTTAAATGCTCATCAAAACCACAAATCGCTTATTTCAGACTGCGATCTAAAATAATTTTACAATCACAAAATCCATCGCTTTCGTTGGCTCAATTTGCAATCGATTCAACTGATACAACACTTAAATTTCATATGGATTGGACTCGTTGCCAATAGCTTATTTTAATGAGCACTTTTGCCAGAACGACGATGTACACTAGATGCGCAGCTGTTTCTGACATCCTACGGCTCCGCATAATGGACAGAAGCCGCGTTTTTTGCAGTTAACCGTTTCATCCAGCAATGCGATGAAAAATGTTAACATTTCTGATTGTGTCATCGTAGTAATTGATTTCGAAGTTGATTTCATACATGTCTGTACTGCATACCTCAGATTGACCTCTTACTCCAGATTTACAAACAAATTGATTATATCTTACTTGTTCACAAAAAGTGAAACGGTCACAGGCATCTGTTACTTTTCCATAAGGGTTAGTACGCAAAGTTTTCATAAAATCAGCCAGACTTTTTGTAGCAAGTTTGGTGTCACCTGAAGCTTGAGCTGATAATTCAAGAGATTTTTTAATTTCTTCTATTGTTTCTTTTTGAGATGCTTTCGTACAATCAACCATGCAAAATTCATTTACCATTTGTTCCGCACTGGTACGAGCTTCAGCTGCTGCTGGGGTAAGAAAACTATACTTCTTTGCTGCTGCTTCGTATTTTGAAAATAAAGCATATGCCTCTTCTACACTTAACTCAGCAATGTTTGTATTTACTGAACCCACTTGCCCTGTCCCACGGCCAAACTGCGATGGGTTGCGCTCCATATTTTTAATTGATGTCTGACAGGCTGTTATGCCAGCGACAAACAAAAAAAGGGCGACCAAAATAGTCACTTTGTAGCTGATGTCTTTCATTATGTTCTCCTTTACGTTTTCGTAATCATCAAATTATCGGTAGAAAATTTGATTCTGTAAACAAAACCACTAAATTTATCGTGAGCAATTTTGTCACGCTTTTTTCCGAACTAGACTTGAGTCAAGTATAATCTCGATGAGATGCTGCTGGTATGATAAAACCGCAAGTTAAAAAATATCTTAGCGCCTTTCAATTCCTACAGGATTCATACAAATTTAGAAAATCAAAAAACGCAAATTTTTCATATGAGGTTTGGGCGCGCGAGCTAAAAATCTCAGATAAGTCTTATGTTCGTGCAATGACTCTTGGAAATAGAAAACTAAGTATTCAGCTTATTAAAGCCTTCACAAATAATCTTAAATTAGACAAACACGAAACTGAATATTTTAATTACTTGGTGCAATACAATCAAAGTTACACACAAGAACAAAAAGAGCTATTTCGAAAAAAGCTAGTAGAGCTGTTAGAGCTAGAATTTGCACAATACGAATTAGAAGCGCAGTACGAGTTCCTTTCAAGCCCGATAATGCCCAAATTACAAGTTTTGCTGAGCATGACTGACATAGATAGCTCTGCTAAAAATCTTGCTCAAATTTTAAAGACTACTGAAAAAGAAATTAAACATTGCTTGAAAAAATTAGAATCGATGAAGTTAATTAAAAAACATAATAAAGGCTATAAAGCTTTTGAGAAAAATTTTAAAATTCCGGATGGTTTTAACACTTTAGGTTTAGAATCTTTTTATCTTCAGACACTAGAAGCGGCAAAACAATCCATATCTCTTTCTAAAGAGAATCGAAGATTTCAAAGCCTGTTTGTGGCCATGAATAAAGAAGAGTTCGAAAAATTTCTAATTCATCTAGAAAAATTCGCCAAAGAGCAATTAGTGAATTTTAACACCGATATTTATTCAGACCGCCGACTTTATCAAATTAACACAAGTATTGTGGCCATCTCTGAGCCACAACAAGTTCAAAGCTAGTCTTCATTTTTGGTCTTAGGCGCACGACAAACGCGAGCGCGAAATTTTTTAGAAATACGAACGGAAGCAATCTTCTTACCAGACTGAGTGACTTGTTTTTTCGTTTAAGGGGTCGGTTGAAGTTGACTTTCGATACTTTGAAAAACTCTTTCAAGATGAATTTTCATATTTTTTGCATCTGGTGGTAATAAATCGCTAGCTTTAAAGAGTTCTGCTTTTTTGCTAAGAAAAGATTTGTATAAATTTTGCTGAGTATCTTGTGAAGCCAAACTAAAAGCTTCCATTTCAAGCGGAAATATAAATGATGCTGATGAATAATTCGATAGAATCAACGATAAATTAAAATCTTGAGGGATTGTGATCCATTTTCCATCGATGTTTTCTACAATTTTCATATTCACTAGATTTGCATCACTAGGCGAGTTATTTTGATATCCGGTTTCTGTTTTTGGATAAAATAGTCACGGTTTCCAATGAGATGTTGAAATAATACTGCGCGCGCGACATCGTCGCGATCAACCGCAGGATGATTACGTTTTCTAAAGTCACCATAGTCTTCAAGAAAAAAAGCTTGATATAAATTATTGGACTTGGCCTTCATGATTGATGGAGCGTCTGTGTCCTGGTATTCTATCATAATTGGACGTGCTCTATACCCTGGCATTTCTAGAATATCCATGAACCGATAAAGCATTGCTTCGCGATGGGCATTAAAGGCATTTGTAGCTACGAAGAATACGTTATCACCTTCTTCTACACAATGAGTATTTAGGTCGATGGACTTGATGTTTTCAAAGAGTGTATTCTTTTTTAATGTTTTATCTAATTTAAGTTCAAGTTTTGGTAACGTGCAAAAGTAAGTCGTCGAGAAACCTTTAATATTGATCTTTACCGGAATTTGGATATTTTTGTCGGCGTTGTCCGTGTAGGACAGTGTTCCATCAACGATAACTTTTTTAGCTGCAAAAAAATCAAGTTCTTTGGCTTTAAGCAAAGTGCTTATTGGTGCTGTCAGTTTAAAATTAAGAATTTCATAGCTAGAAAATATCCCCCTTGTTGGCGCAGGAAAAGCCGGTGTTAGGGCATGAGCTACAGAGAGTGCAAGACTAAAAAGAATAAAGTAAATCGACTTCATCTGGCCACTATTACCGATGCAGAGTATATTTGTAAAGATGTCATGCGGACTTTTGCCCATAATTACATGGTAAAAAAGTGTAAAAAGTGTGGTCAGCCTTAACTTAGCTAACTAGCTTCTTGAATGAGCCATTCGCTGTATAAATTTATCGGTCAATTGGGTTTATGGGGACAAGATCTATTCGAATTAAAACTGATTAGGTTTAGAATCTTTTTATCTTCAGACACTAGAAACGGCAAAACAATCCATATCTCTTTCTAAAGAGAATCGAAGGTTTCAAGTCTTTTTGTGGCCATGAACAAAGAAGAGTTCGAAATTTTTTTAGCTCATGTAGAAAAATTCGCCAAAGAGCAATTAGCGAATTTTAACACCGATTCAGACCGCCGACTTTATCAAATTAACACAAGTATTGTGGCCATCTCTGAGCCACAATATGTGAGTGAAAAAGGGCGTCCCTCAATTGATCCTGAAATCTTTGTGCGCATGATTTTACTCGAATATCTTTATAATATTAATTCTGATCGTCAGCTTTGCGAAGAAATCTGTTACAATTTAGCGTATCGTTGGTTTTGCAAACTATCTTTAACCTTAGTTTTGTGGTGTAAATAATTAAATAACGATTTTAGAAAACGCTACAAACGCAGTAAACGCTTTCCACTTAGCTTGTTAATCAATCGAGATCTTCTATAATCGAGAGTTGAGCGGCAGCATAATCATGCTCTTCAGTATATTCTCTAATTTCTCTATTGAGTTCAGCTATAGCCAATCCTTTTACCCTTGTACAAATACTGTATTGAATTTGCTTAAATATCATTGCAGGAGGACAAAGATTGTCCTTCATTATGCTAAGATGATTAATGCGAGATTGAAGCATATCCATGTATTTTTCTATATTCTTTTTTTCTTCAAATACATATTCAGGGACAACAGCATCCGCTGCCTCAGAGACATTCGCTACTGTTAACAACAGCACGGCAACGAAAGCGAAATTAATTGTTTTCATAAAGGCTCCTTCTTTTTATTATTCATTAAAAGTGCGACGATTGTGCCAGCTAGCCACTATGTAAGGCTTAAGGTTTTCAAGTACTTAGAATGTCTTATTTTGAGGCAAATGATGAGTTTCCCCTTATTGTCACACAGCTGTCTACTTTTCATTCAGTGAGGAATCATTTTTTAAAGCACGATCCGTAGAACCGAATGAATTAGCCCAGATTCGGCCCATAAGGGAAGAATTGAAAAGTAAAGCTAGTGGGTTTTCAGATTGAGTTATGGAAGAAAAGAACTAAATGGTGCCCAGTGAGGGAGTCGAACCCCCATGCCTCGCGGCGCTAGGTTCTAAGCCTAGTGTGTCTGCCAATTCCACCAACTGGGCACAGACGTAAACAGACGGTCAAATTAACCGTCCTTATTTAAAAAGACAATATTATTTTTCGCTGATTAACTTTTTGTAGTCCGGAGCGCGCATTAAAGCCGCTAATTCTTTTTCAGAATCCATTTCGATGCGTACTAACCAACCTAAGTTGTTTGGGTCGTCGTTTAGTGAAGCAGGGTCGTCTAATAAAGCTGAGTTTACTTCGATTACTGTGCCCGAAACTGGAGCAAATAAGTCAGAAACAGCTTTAACTGATTCTACAACGCCGAAAGCTTGGTTTTGCGTTACTTTTTGTCCTTCTTCTGGAAGATCAACGTAAACGATTTCGCCTAATTGATCTTGGGCGAATTCAGTAACACCTACAGTTACGATATTTTCGTCAACTTGAGCCCACTCGTGGTCTTTTGTGTAGTAAAAATCTTCAGGGATATGAAATGTAGGCATTATTAGCTCCTATTTACTTTTGGACGAAAGGTGTTTTAACGACAACAGATTTAACAAGCTTTCCGCGAATGTCCACGAAAATCTCAGACCCCTCTGCTGAATGCGCAGTTTCAACGTAAGCAATGCCGATCGGTTCATCAAGAGTCGGAGAATGTGTCCCGCTCGTAGTGATTCCTATGGTTTTTCCTGCTGCATTTTTGATCTCATAGCCTTGGCGAGGAATTCCGCGCTCTAAAGTTTTATAGCCGATTAATTTACGTTTAAGACCTTGTTCCTTAGCCGCAACGATTTGCGCTTTGTTCATAAAATCTTTAGCTTGCGGTTTGATAACCCAACCTAATAACGCTTCATACGGGTTTGTGGTGTCATCAATCTCGTGACCGTATAAAGAGTATTTCATCTCAGTACGTAAAGAATCGCGCGCGCCTAAACCGACCGGAACTGGTTTTAACGGATGCTCCATTAAAGCATTCCATAGTGCAGATGTTCCTGCAGCTTCTACGAAAATTTCGCAGCCCGCTTCGCCAGTGTAACCTGTTGTTGCGATTAACACATTGTGGTTTTTGAATTTAGATTTTTTAATTTCGTTACGAGCCCAAGTGCTTGGTTTCATTTCTGGAAATAAAGCATCACAAAGTTCTAAAGCCTTAGGGCCTTGAACAGCGATTTGTCCCCACTGAGCAGATTCATTTGTGATATCAGCACCAGCTTTATTGTGTTTAGTCATCCACGCAAAATCTTTTTCGATGTTTGAAGCATTCACGCAAACTAAGTAGTCGGCATTTTTTTCTAAACAATAAATAAAGATGTCATCAACAAGGCCACCTTGATCGTTCGGTAAGAGGCTGTAATGCGCCTGTCCTGGCTCTAGTTTAGTCACATCGTTCGTCGTTAACCATTGAAGTGAATCTACGGCCTTAGGGCCTTTGAAACGAATTTCACCCATATGTGATACATCAAACAAGCCAATGTGTGTACGGCAGGCGAAGTGTTCGTCTTTGAGTCCAGTGTACTGAACGGGCATTTCCCAACCGGCAAAGTCGACAATACGAGCGTTTAATTTTACATGATCAGCATAAAGTGGAGTTTTTTGTGACATGGGTCAGAACGTACAATGTTAGGCCTTACCGAATCAAGGTTTTTCACTTATGATGCTGCTCATGGATGACGGTCATGTTCTATCATTTGCGACAATCTCATTAGGTGTCGTTTTATTTTTTGTCTTAAGCCTGGGCGGCGTATTTATTTATCTGTTTTTAACAGCATCGAAGCCAAAAGAGTGAGTCCATTGAAAATGATAACCAAACTAAAGTCTAAGACATATAAAATAATCGCGATAGTTGACGTAGTTTAATTATTTACTGTTTAAAATATTAAAATGCGTATGAAGTATTTAGGATTTGTCATTGTGACAGTTTGGCTGGGGTTTGCTCATGCTTACGAAGTCGATAATTTCACAGGTCGTTATAAGCCTCTGGCTGATTCAACAGCTATTTTAAATGCCGAAGTAAATGCTCGTCTAAAAAAAGCCGTAGTAAAGGTGAACAAAAAAGGAATTTTATCGCGACTGAAAAATAATGGTTCATGCAGCACTGCAGATCTTTATAGCGCTGTTAGTGATGAGCTTGTAGGTGGCCTTGTGGGTTCGCTTGAGGACTATGCCGTGGGTGAGCTTGAGGACTATGCCGAAAAAAATAAAAAAGTTCATAAGTCAAACCTGGAAGAGGATGGCATTATTTATTCTAGCAGCGCCTATCAAGGCCCAGTCTTAAATTGGCTTGGGGTCGAACCATCAATTAATTTGAAAGGTCACTATATTGGGATCGATAAGTTGGGTCATTTTTTCGATGAGGGTATAGATTATTATAGGCTTGATGCTAAAACTAAGGGATCAGCGCAGGTCAAAATAGATAAAATTTTAGCGTACGGAAATAAATTAGAAAACGGAAATTTTGGATTGGATACCACAGGAATAAAGTCTTATGGTGATTTGGCAGCTAATTATGGTGGTTATCTATTCTGGAGTCGGCTCACGACAGGAGTGAATCCTTATTTTAAATGTAGTGCCGGAACATGGGTGCAAATCAGAGAATTTGATTGGGATCATTATGTGAATCCCGCTTGGGATGAGGCCGTCAATTGCAGTACTTACGTAGCAGGCTTTGGTCAGGATGTTGCGAAGGAACAAAAAAAATTAGAACTTAAAGCAGGTAGTAAAAAGAAATACACTTGTCCGGTTTCTGTGACTCAATGTCGACGTATGGTTAAGTATTATGGCAATAAGGCTTCGCAAATTATTAGTCCGACTTGTCTTAATCTAGCTAAAACTAAGCCGTCTGACCGCGCAGAGGATGACTATTATTCAACTCAACCAATTAGTAGTGTACCAAAAACTCGATCAGACCAAATAAAAAATGGAGGTACTGGCAGATGATGAAATATATTTTACTATTCATTTCTGTGCTCGCATTGCAAAGTTATGCCTTCAGATTTGATACGGTAGCCAAAAAAAATGTTGTACAAGATGCCTTGGCTACTGAAAAAGAATTGCTGGTCGGCATAGCGGCTTGTTCAAAAGCAAAAAAAACGAATGAGATTTTAAAGTGTGCGCGACCATTGATGTCTGAACAGCTTACTGACCGTGAAATTAAAAAAACACTGTATTGGTTTGCACAAGACATTAAAATTACGTCTTTCGAAGTTTGTTCGGCTTCGACTACAGAGTTTATCCCACAACGAGTTAAATTAGATTCTAAAAAAATACTGTGTGGATCCTATTTACGAGAAGAATTAGACCACCAAGCTGTATTTTTTATTGGTTCTGATTCGTCAAATAAGTTGAAGCTGATTAACTTACGACCGTAATTTTTGTTTTAATTCTTAGTTCGTTCGATTTTTTCTCAGCATCGTCGGGAATAGTGATTAATTCTCCGCGCGGAATAGTTTGCTCGTTTTTTTTTTTATGCATCCATGCTAAAAATTCACGTTCAGTCGATCTACACACTAATTGTCTGGTTTTACCTTTTTCATTTAATGAATCACCCACAGTGCGGGCCATGTTTTTAATTTTTTCTGGCGGTGGAGTTTTTTTAGCTAATAAATAACTTGTGGTGATCGTTTTGTTTTTAAACGGCAGGTGTTTTTCAGTTTCCCAAAACCACTCTGGTGCTTGCACGTGGTATCTATCATGACACCAATCAGTTTTTGATTGTGTGATCAACGGACAAGCCGCTTGATGCGTGCATGGCGCCCAGATGTAATAACCACGATCTATGAGCTGTTGGCGAAGTTCAGAAAGTTTTCGGCCATCGGCTTGCGTTGAAGGTTCTAAAATCATAATTGAATCAAAATCAAAAAAACCATCAGGTGGTTTTTGCATTTCAGTTAGACTATACGAAAAAACTAACAGTGATTTTTTATAATCAACATCTAGGTTTCTTAATTTTAACTCGTTCGAATATTCAGGAGACTTTAAATACTGTTTTAAATCAGTAAAGTTTTTTAAAGCGATAGGGGATTGATCGATGAGGATTTGTTTTTTTAAGTTTTGCGGCAATGTTTGCGCCAGAGCTAAACTTGCGGTGCCAGGCCCCGTGCCCCAATCCACTGTAGATTGAATGTCTTTGAAAAATTCAACCTCAAGGCCACGACGAATGACGTTTTCGCTTCGGATGTAATTGAGTGGTAGATAATAATAGCGGTAGGCTTTTTGGCAGTACTCTTTATCCCATGGTGTAAGGCCATCAGGATTATTTACGAAAAAATCTGAAAGTGTTTTAATAAAATCAGCCAGAGCTAAGGTCTTTAGTTCTGGCTGATTAAGAAGATCAAAAATTTTAGAATGCGGTTCAGACATTCCTTTATATTACTTTATACACTGGCTAACGCAACTTTGATATGCCATCTGAATTCGTGGTGAGTAGCAGCTCGCTGTTCCGTTGTGACGTAAAATTCCGTAAGACGAACTTGGTGTCGCTACACTTTTGCCACCAAAGTAAGCTTGGCAGGCAGCTTTTGCGATTCCCATGAACGCAGTCGTCATTTTAGTAGATTCACGTAAGTAATCTTTGGCGATGTACTTATTTAAACCAATACCACCTTTAGACGGCGAACTTTGACTGACTGAAAAATCCCAATATGACGTCGACATTGAATTACATTCAGTGGCTGATTTTAAACGTTTTAAAGCAAACGGATCAGCGCCAATTTTATCCACGATCACCACATGGCCACTAACGCCTACGATATCACCCGGAAGAATCGAAGTTGAAGGGGTTGCTGTTACATTATTAAAACATGTAAAGCCTGAACTTTTTGCGTTGATGAACTTAGATGAGTTTTGGCGAATATAAATCGCTTTATTTTCTACACCTGGTTTGTAACGTAAACCGCCAGCGGCGATTGAAGCTGATACGTAAGCCGAACAATCCACACCTAATGCCGAAGTTCCAGAACCTGAATTTTTAGAAAAATCGATCACGTTATTAGCCACTGAAGCTGATCCACCGTAATCATAGATTAAGGGATTACTTCTCACATTGAAACATCCTGCTTGAGCGCCACCAGCGACTTTAATGTAAGGATGTGTGCTTTGCACTTTGCTTAGGCTTGCAATACGGCGTTGGCCACCGATACCGTCTTCATGCGTTCCGTAACGTTCAATGCCTTGAGCATCAGATGTAGACGCTGAAACATCCGGAATCTCTAACACCGCACAACTTTGATAAGCTGTTGCTAATACATTATGTGAACCTGCTAATACGTTTTTTTGTGCCACAGCTAGTGGCGCTTCAGAAACATTGCCTGAGCCGCCGTTATCCACGGGTTGTTCAACAACTGCTGGGTCACCTGGTTCTTCAGTTTCAGGATTTTCGCCGCCGCATTGTACATCTAATTCTTTAACTGATTGATCAACTTTAGCAAAGGTCTTTGCTGCTGCTTGATTTAATTGAATGTTTTCTGGAGTCGATTGATCGCCCATTTCCATTTCAATAATTGTTTGTAAGTGTTCTTTAGCAGTTTTAGCTTGTTTTAATTCAGCTGCTTTTTCGATTAACACCTTATAGAGCTCAGAAATATTTTGTTTTAATTTAATTACGGCTTCTGGATTATCGATTTTTTGCGCTAGCGCAATCGCATCGATTTTATCACCAAGTGCCGAAGAAAAATCAGATAAATCTGGAGCAGCTTGTTCATTATCTAAGTAATCGTACATTGAATCGTACACCTTACTTTGAAAGCTTGAACAACCAATTGCTTCAGCTGCCTTTTGGCTAGAGTCTTCAGTCCTAGACTGGCCCTTCATACAACCAACCGAGAGTAAGATTGATGATAGTAAAATAGATTTAGAAATCGTTTTCATGTTGTGTCCTCTTTTTTTGCAATGGCTCTATCGGCGCGGTTTTTGGGCGACTATAGAGACGTAGAAATTGTAGAAATATTGGACACGAACCTGCGAAATTCAGGTTAGAAACAAGAGTGAATTGGCTATGAATTGCCTATGGTTTTTACAGGACTTTTGTCTTAAGGAAGCTCGATCTTTGTCATGCAATCAGAGTGATCGCAGGCTTCGACATTGGATACTTTTGGTAAATAAACAGTTACATTTTCGCCGCGCGGGCTCCAACGTACGGGGTGATGAACACGAATATGTGAAAAAATCGCATGCACTTGTTTATCTAACGAAGCGGCGATGTGTGCGACCCCTGTTGAGGGCGCAATTATTTTTTCAGAATAATTTAAAATTTCTAAAAGTTCGCTAAAATTTAATTTACTTTGCAGCCATTTAACTTGGGGATGGTTTATGTAAACAGATTTTATTTCATTCAAGTAAGGTTCATCAGAATCTGTGCCGGTGATCACGATTTCGCGATTTAACGAAATTTGTTTAGCGATGTATTCAATGTATTTTCGTTGTGGCCAGTTCAGTGCCGAGCCCATCATTCCGGGGTGAACCACAATGTAATTTGGTTTAAGCCCAAACTTGTCTAAGGTTGCTGTCGAGGGTGGTTTTTTAAATTTAAATAGAATTTTTTTCGGATCTTGCGTGATCGGGCCCGTGATTTTTTCGATCAGCTCAAGATTGTATTCAAATTCGTGCTTGATCGCGCGCGAACGTTTTTGCCGAACACCTTCATTTAAGAATAGAAAACTGTGCCACTGGCTTAAAACACCAATGCGGTGGCGAATACGATGTTTAAATAATTCGTAATTAATCCACCAAGGGCATTGAAAACTAACCGCGTAATCAAAATTATTTTTCTTTAAAAATTCGGCAAAGATTTTGCGAGCTTCTTCAGGTTTTTCTTTATCTAATTCGATAAAGCGGCGTTTTTTTTCGCCAAATTCAACAATGCGACCCATGCCTTTTTGTACGACCCAAGTCACATCATAGGCGCTCTGATCTAACACTTGATCTGTAGGTAAGGTACAGATCAAATCGCCAATTTTATCTAAGCGGATCAGAACGATGTGTTTCACTAAGTATAGCTATCTAACGGCGGACAAGAGCACACGATGTTTTTATCACCGTAAACATTGTCTACACGGCCAACGGGTGGCCAGTATTTGTTGGTGCGAACCCAAGCTGCCGGATAAGCCGCAACGTCGCGTGTGTACTTGTGATTCCATTCAGTCGCTAACAGGGCTTCAGCTGTGTGTGGCGCATTTCTAATAACGTCAGGGCAGCTATCTGCTTCTTTACGAATTTGAATCATGGCTTCACAAAAACGATCAATCTCGCGTTTTGATTCTGATTCAGTCGGTTCGATCATTAATGTTCCAATCACTGGCCAAGACATGGTTGGCGCATGAAAGCCGAAATCCATTAAACGTTTTGCGATATCAGTCACATCAATCTCGTGTGATTTTTTTAGTGGGCGAATATCAATAATACATTCATGCGCCACTAAGCCTTCTTTACCTTTGTAAACGATCGGGTAATGCGGCGCTAATTTTTTAGCGATGTAATTCGCAGATAAGATACTCGTCATCGTCGCTTGTTTTAAGCCAGAAGCGCCCATCATTGTGATGTAGCTCCAGCTAATTGGTAAAATACTTGCTGAACCCCAAGGAGCTGATGTCGTTGAACTTACACCGGTTGCTGGGCCTGCTTCTTTAACTAATGAATGTTTTGGTAAATACGGAGCTAAATGTGCACCCACGCCAATTGGGCCAACGCCTGGGCCACCACCACCGTGAGGAATCGCAAATGTTTTATGTAAATTCATATGCGACACATCTGGTCCGAATTTTCCAGGTTGGGCCACACCAACGAGCGCATTTAAATTTGCGCCATCCATGTAAACTTGGCCACCGTTTTTGTGAATGATTTCACAAATCTCGGTGATCGCTTCTTCAAAAATACCGTGTGTTGATGGGTAGGTAACCATCATGGCGGCTAATTTATCTTTATGTAATTCAGCTTTTGCACGTAGATCGTTTAAATCTACGTTTCCGTTTTCATCACAGGCTGTAACTACAACTTGAAATCCTGCAAGAACGGCTGATGCTGGATTAGTGCCATGTGCAGATGAAGGAATTAAACAGACATTTCTGTGCAGTTCATTTTTGGCTTTGAAGTATTCACGAATCACTAAAAGACCAGCGTATTCACCTTGTGCACCAGAGTTTGGCTGTAATGAAACAGCAGCAAAACCCGTGATCGCGCAAAGTTTTTGCTCAAGATCTTTAATTAATTTCTGGTAACCTAAAGTTTGATGGCTTGGCACGAACGGATGCATTTTGCTAATTTCAGGCCATGACACCGGAATCAGTTCAGTGGCTGCGTTTAATTTCATCGTGCAAGATCCAAGTGGAATCATTGAATGAGTTAAAGTGATGTCTTTATTTTGCAATTGGTAGATGTATCTCATTAACTCAGTTTCAGAGTGATATCTATTAAAAGTTGCATGAGTCATAAAATCAGTGGTGCGAATAAATTCTTTGTTCCATTGATTTTTTAAACCAGCTTCAAGGTCTGCTAATTTAAAAGTTAAAGCTTGGCCTTTATTGAAGGCGATTAATAAATCTTCAACTAATTTATGGTTACAAGTTTCGTTCATCGAAAAACCAACGCCATCATTGTACACGCGTAAATTGATTTCTAATTTTTCAGCTTGCGCCACTAATTCAGAAGTTTTGTCGGTTTTAATTTTTACCGTGTCAAAAAATTGAGTTGTCGTTGTTTTAAAACCAAGTTTTTCTAAACCAGCGACGGCTAATTGAGTTAAACGGTGAGTGCGCAAGGCGATTTTCTTTAAACCCTGTGGGCCATGATAAACGCCGTACATCGCTGCAATGTTGGCTAGTAACACTTGAGCCGTACAGATGTTAGACGTCGCTTTTTCACGACGAATATGTTGTTCACGAGTTTGTAAAGTTAAACGTAAGGCTTTTTTACCGTGTGAATCAATAGATACACCCACCAAACGACCTGGTAATGAACGCTTGTAAGTGTCTTTTGTAGCCAAGTACGCGGCGTGTGGTCCGCCAAACCCCAATGGAACTCCGAAACGTTGTGAGTTACCCACAACGATATCACATCCCCATTCACCTGGAGGAGTTAATAGCGTTAAAGCTAATAAATCAACCGAAGCAATAGCAAGAGCTCCGTGGTCGTGAAGTTTAGTTGTAATAGCTTTGTAATCTTCAATTGTACCTTCTGTTGTCGGGTACTGAAAAATCGCAGCAAAAATTTCTTTTTTAAAATCGTAAGTTGTTGGATCAGCAATGATCATTTCTAAGTTTAACGGTTCAGCGCGAGTTTTTAAAACTTCGATCACGTGCGGGTGAGCTTGTGGGTGAACCACAAATGCGTTCACATCTTTTTTCTTACATAATGAATGGGCCATCATTAAAGCTTCAGCCGCAGCTGTGCCTTCATCTAACAACGAAGCATTTGAAATTTCCATTCCCGTAAGGTCTGCGATCATTGTTTGAAAGTTTAATAAACTTTCTAAACGGCCTTGAGAGATTTCTGGTTGGTAAGGCGTATAAGCCGTGTACCAAACCGGATTTTCAAAAACGTTACGTAAAATCGGAGATGGTGTAATCGTATCGTGAAAGCCCATACCAATAAGGGTTCTGAAAACTTTATTTTCAGAAACAGTTTTTTTAAGTTGGTTTAAAATTTCGAATTCAGAAATTCCATCGCCGACATTTAATTTTTCTTTTGAAAAAATCGTTTTAGGTACAACCTTAGTCATAAGCTCATCGAAGTTTGTAAAACCAAGAGTGTTTAACATTTCTTGTTGTTCAGCGGGAGAAGGCCCAATGTGGCGCCCAGTAAATTCCGAGTTTGTATGAAGGGTAGAAAGTGACGTATTTAAATCCATGAATATCCCCGTATTTAATTGTTCGAAAACACGCTATCATAGGGGTAATACGGGAACAATACTATACACGGGGCACTTGCGCTCTATAGCTAAATGCCTGTTTTATGGCCGGTTTTGATTAGTTTCCTAGGGCCATACCACTAATACACTTGGTATTAGCTCCGCCGCGAATAAAAGGAAGGTTGTTACTTGCCTGACGAGTCAGTTCTAAGCCTGTCGTTTGGGCATTGGTAAAGCTCACACTGAACTTTTCAACGTTATAGCCATAATTGTTTGTTGTTTGATTCACGACGCCGGGATCACCGG
The DNA here is from genome assembly GCA_040386015.1 of Bdellovibrionota bacterium. Taxonomy (GTDB): domain Bacteria; phylum Bdellovibrionota; class Bdellovibrionia; order Bdellovibrionales; family Bdellovibrionaceae; genus Pseudobdellovibrio. The sequence goes on from JAZKGG010000002.1 coordinate 24,890, forward strand.
CCGTTGCGACATAAAGTAACTGTGTGTCACTATCATAGACCATGGCCGAAACACCAAATATGTAAATTGGGTTGTCGTAAAGCACAACTGGATTTGAAAGTGTACCCTCAGTCGATGAGGTTTCGGTAACATCCCAAGAAACAATGCCGTGATTTAAATTGTAATTGCCCGCAGCACTATTGCTGGTTTGGCCGTTAGAATAACTCACGATTAGTTTTGCAGTTACGGATCCGCTCACAAAGGGAATTAATAACATCGAGGTTGGCGATGTGCCGAGAGCATTAAACGCCACCGTATTTACGGGAAGGTTTGCAGCTTTAGTGTGGGTCACTGCTGAAATTTGAACTCCACTTAGGCAATCGCCGGCAGCGAAATATCCAGTTCCTGAAATTAATCCTAAGCGGTTAAGGGCAGCCGTGTTTCCTTGATGGGCGAAAATAACTTTTCCAGCAACACCCGCAGAAACTGGCTCAAGAGTAGCAACTGAAGTCATGCCAGTTGTGGCTGTGGCGCAGGTGCCTCCGGGCGCGTTGACCCAAGGATTAGCTCCGGCCAATAAGCGCGTTTTGTTGGCGGCCACTTTTTCAATTGCCGAAGTTTTACCAATGATAAGGCTACCTTCAGAATCCATCACCATCCCATTTAAGCCAGCACTTAAAGCGGTCGCATTTGCGTAATAATTGGTAAATGAAAGAGGATCAGTTTTTGGAACTTTAATAATTTGACGTTCAGAAGCCGTGGCGTGCTCATTAAGAACTAAAATGTGTGTGCCGCTATCAACCAATGTGCGTGGGTGAGTGGCTGTCGCAAACAAACCAAAGATATTGTAATCTAAAAGATATCCCAGATTTACGCCGTTTGAAGATAAGTATCTTTCTATGGTGCGTGTGGCTGTCGTTGTGTAGGTGGTAATGCCTTGTCCGGAATTGCATGAACCGGTTGAAATGTATAAAATTGTAGAATTTGCGGCAGCTAAAATTTCGTCTGGGCTTTTTTTACAGGCTGAAAAGGTGAGGAGTGGAATCAGTATTAAACTGTGAATACTTTTATGTTTGAATTTTAGTGCCATGATGGGAGCTCCATTTCATGGCACTAGATCGACATTTTGATAAACCGACTAGAGTTTTTCAGGACCCCGGTCTTAACAATTTCTACTTAGGTCTTAAGACTTTTTGCGAGCTGAAGTTTTTTTCTTCGCTTTACGAGCCGCTGGTCGAGCTTTAACTTTGGCTTTCGGAGCTTTTTTAGTACTTACACCGTATTCAGAAGCTTTGGCTTTGATCGCTTTTTCGATTTTTGATCTTTGCGCTTGAGCTTTCTTTTTGTAAGACGCCAAGTTTTTTTCAACATCAGTTGCTGAGCGTTTAACTTGGGCTACAACTTTATGAACTTCTCTTTGTAGTTCATTTTCTGCAGCAACTACTTTTTTTGCCAAGTTTTTATATTTTTTTACCGCTTGGTCAGCAGATAGCTTTTGGATCTTAGTTTGAAGATCGTGAGTGACTGCTTGTACTTCAGCGATGACTTTTTTTACATTTTTTTGCTCAGAAAGTTTTTGTACGATCTTTTGAATGTTTGTTAGCGCCATAAATTCTCCCATCGGCAGAGCCGAATATTTCTCATAATCAGTATAACTTAAATACAAAAATATTTACAGAGTAAAATTAAAATTCTTAATCAACGCACCCGGAGTCTTGAACGCACCAAGGTCACGTTTCAAATAAGTCATTGTGCTGACGTAAACTGAAGACTCTTTCGTGAGTTCAACCAAGTTGTCGCCGAAGATATTAAAAATCGACTCGTCAAAGCGCAGATCCTGAATAGGGCCAACGATTTCGCCCTTATCTACGTAAAAGCATGCAAAGCGAGTCATCCCTGTCATGCGCGCTGTTTGAACGTCTGAGTAGTTGATGTAGTGAAGGTTAGAAAGATAGAGTCCTTGACCTAATTTTGACAAAATATCTTTAGTTTCTAGAGTGCCGGCTCTAACTTCTAGACTACGCGGCATTTCAGAAATGTCTGCGAAGTTTGTGTCAATATTGTACTCTTTGGCTGTTGAGGTGCTGGTTAACATCGATTTTAGTTCGCCATCTTTGATTAATTCAATTGTGTTCGGGCTTAATTCGCCCATTGAATTAAATAGCGGCGAATAACCTAAATCAAGATTTTCAGTCAAAGAAAACTGCGGCGATAATTTAACTTCTTTATCTTTTAGTTTTTTTAGCGGCGCATAACCTTTGTTAAAGCTGCCTTGGCTTAATGATTGGTAACTTAAAGTTCCAATAATTTCTGCCATAGCCATTGGTTCAAGATAAACATTGTGTTGGCCGCGCGGAATTGTTTGCGTCGGGCGGTTTAATAAGTTTAATTTATTTTTTGTCGTCTGGGCTTGTGCTTCAAATTCTGCATGTGAGAATTTGTCGGCTGAATAATATCCTTTAGCGGCTTTAGGGCCGTTATATAAAGAATAATCTAAAAAGAAATAATCCGTTTCAAAAAAATGAAATTGTCCTTCAGAATTGATCGAAGCTTGGCGTAACGGGCCTGAGCACCAAAAACCAGCAAGGTCAGTGTCTTTGTAGGTATCATAGATTAGCCCTGGGATTTCAGAATCCGTCGGACGATCAACTTTTTTGAAAGTTTCAGATTGCCCATTGTTTTTGAACGCAATAAATTGGGGATGTGGATCCATTTGCATTAACTGCACACGCGCATCGTCTAACAAGTGTTTTGCACTTTGTAAGTCATGAGCTAAATCCATCGTTAAATTAAAGCGCATTTTTAAAGTGCGTTGTTCTTTATTAAACTGCAACGTCACTTCATGTTGATGCACTGAAGTGTTTTGGCGCACTTTACTTTGCGAGAAGCGAATAAACGTTGAATCTTCAGAATGCAAAAATAAACCTAATTGTTCTTGTGGTTTAAGGGTTGCGAATAAATCTTCAGAGAATTTTTTAATATAAGTTTTCATAAGTCTTAACCACCAAAAATTTCGATATTATTAAATAGTGCATACGGTGACGAATGACCTACGCGGATAATTTGGCTTGGTTCGCCTTTACCACAGTAAGGTGATCCGTAAGTTTCACAAGTGTCAGTGCTAGTAAGACCTGCAAGGCTCTTCCAGAAAGGCACTGTGATACCCCGGTAATTTGGATTTTTTAAGGTACCAAGGATTTTACCGTTTTTAACTTGTTTTGCTAATTCACAACCAAATTGAAATTTACGACGGTAGTCATCAATCGACCAAGAACGATTAGCGTACATGATTACGCCGTTTTCCATCGAGCTGATCATTTGTTCTAAAGTCTGTGATCCGCCTTCAAGATTAATGTTCGCCATACGGTCAATCGGCGCGCGATTCCATGAACTTGATCTAGAATTTGCTACGCCTGATAATTTACTTCTAAATTGGCTCTCTAGACTGCCAAGGCCGGCTTGTAAGATACCATCTTTAATTAAATATTTTTTCTCGGCAGGATTGCCGACTTCATCAAACGCGTAACTGGCCATTTGATTTGCAGTGGCCGGATCAAACACTACATTCATCATTTTGCTTCCGTACTCAAGATTTCCGAAATCTTGTGGTTGCACGAAGCTCCAGCCAGCGAAGTTTCTTTCATCCCCTAAGATGCGATCTAATTCTAACGGGTGACCAATCGATTCGTGGATTTGTAATAACATTTGATCCGGAGCTAAAATCACATCACAAGTTTCAGTTGGGCAGTTTGGTGCCGCCAATAATTCTAAGGCTTCACGCGATGTTTGTTCGCAATCAGCTAAAGTATTATCTAGATTAAAAAACTCTGAGCCGATTTGTAAACAAATTCCACGGCCACCGTGCAATGAACGAGTTTGCGTTTCATTGCCGTCTTGTGCGGTCGCAGAAAAAGCACTTACGATAATATTAAAATCTTGTTCAAAGTTCGCTCCTTGAGAAGATAAATATTTTTGACGACATTCGATAACCATTGCCTCAGCAGAAGCGGTGATAATTTTGTCGCTGATTTTTAATTTCATTGAAGTCTTTTTTAAAAAGTCATAAATTTCTGCAGCTGATAATTGATCTAAGCCTCTTTGACGAGAAGATTTAAATTGGCCCACTGACTTTGGACGAACTGACATATCAAATTTAGCCACAGGATATTTACTGCTAATGCCCGTCATTTTTTCTGCCGTTGTAAATGCGCGGGCAATGCCATCGGCAGTTAATTCGCAAGTGGCGCCGTAACCGATGTGACCATCTTTCATGATTTCAATTAATACGCCGATATCATGAAACGTGTGCATGATATCGGGGTTACCATTACGCACAGTGAAATCACGTGTCGTTTCTGAAATCATTTTAAACGCGACAAAGTCGGCTAGGCTTTTATAATGATTAAATTGTTGTTCGAAAAAAGAGGTGAATCTTTTTGGTAATTCTTGAGAAAGAGATAGTGTTTGCATAGACTTGTTTTATAAGTCATCTTTTAGCAATGGGCAAAACAAGAGATGAATATCTTCAACAACACTGGACGGCATACCCTGATTGCCCGCGCGGCTTTCTGCAATACGGCAGGGTGCATCAGCTTAGAGTGGGTGTAAATAACGTTAGCGAGTTTAAAGCTAAAGATTGCCCGCAATATAAAGGTTCTGAAGTCTTAGTTGATGGAGATTTAATCGCCATCATGGGGGCGGGTCAGTTTGTGTTGTTGGCGCCGAATTTAACGACTCGCCCAGGATTTTATAAAGCTGATGAAGACCCGTGGTTACGTAAAAAAGGGTTTTTTGAATACCTTCATTATTTGCGCGCCTTTTTTACTGAAAAACGATTTCTCGAAGTTAAAACACCGACTCTTGTTGAGTGCCCAGGAACAGAACCCAGTTTAGACGTTTTCGAAACTGAATTTGTCTTAGGTTCAAAAACAAAGAAATACTTTCTACCGACATCACCTGAATTACATTTAAAAAAGTTATTAAGCCTAGGGGCAGACCGCGTATTTGAAATAGCTCCGGTGTTTCGTAATAACGAAAAAACTGAACGCCATCACCACGAATTTTTAATGTTAGAGTGGTACCGATCAATGTCTTACTTGGCTAACATGAAGCACGACACCATCGAACTTATTGAATACATATCAGACAAACTTCGGGTAGAGCGCCCGAAAGAAGTTTTAACTTTCTCTGTCGCCGACTTATTTAAAACCTACTGCCAATTTGATTTTAAGCCAACGACGACTCTCGAAGAATTAAAAGCCTTAGCGAATAAGCTTAATGTTGATGTGCAAAGTGCGACAAGTATCGATGATTATTTCTATTTAATCTTCATGGAGAAAATCGAAAACAAATGGCCACACGATAGATTAGTGTTTGTCGAAAAATACCCTCCGTATCAGGCGGCTTTAGCGCGTATCGATAAAGATGGCTGGGCCGAGCGCTTTGAAGTGTACTGGAAGGGCTTAGAGCTTGCGAATGCATTTCACGAGTTAAACAATCCTGTAGTTCAGCGTGCACGGGCTAATGAAGATTTAGAGAAGAAGAAATTATTAGGGAAAAAAACTGTCACTCTTGATGAAGAATTTTTCCAGTCACTTGAATACGGTATGCCTCCTAGCGCCGGTATTGCATTAGGCGTTGAGCGCCTCTATATGGCGTTCAAAAACGTCAAGTCTATTGACAGTCTTGTTGATTATTCATCTTGATCACTTTGTAGTGGAAAGTGACCGAAATTGTCGCTAAAAGTAGTTCCACAAGAGTTATTAAAAGACGGTTAAAGATACGTCATGGGGATATATATATGGGGACATCTAGTAAGCAAAAGGGTTGGGGAACTTTAAGTTTGCTTATTATGGTGGTCATGATCAGTGCCTGTGCTGAAAAAAAGAAGACAGCACAGGCTACTGGTTCAGATTTGGGGCAAGAGCAAGGTGAAGGCTTCGATTATTTTTCTGAAGAGTGTAATCCAGGTCAGCGTGCGGGTATTGTTAATGGGGCTGTTGTAAAACAAACTGACGCCGATTCAAATCGTTCAGTTCTGCTTATTTGGGAAGATAAAAAAGGTGAACAACATCTTTGTTCATCATCATTGATTGATAATCAAACATTATTAACTGCCGCTCACTGTGTAAATGAAGCTGTAAAAATGCAAGCCGTGTTCTATACAGATGTTTCTTGTGGTAGCGGATACAAGCGCACTCAACATTCAATTCCAATTGATAAAATGATTTTTCACCCAGATTATAAAACAGATATTACGAATTTAAGCGTAATTGATGAAAACATTGATTTGGGATTGGTGCATTTATCTCGCCCAGCTCCAGCTGATTTTCCGATCTTTAAAATTTCTAAAAACCCTGAGGTTTTAACTTCAGAATTATATTTATATGGATTTGGCATCACAGGAACATTTAGTAAAGATTCAATGTTACTTCGCAAAGCTATCGTTCAACGTCAATTCGATGATGGCGAGCCCAATTCATTCTTTATTAATAATGCTTTAATATTTGGTCAAAAAGATGGGCCAGGTTTATGCAGCGGTGATTCTGGCGGAGCTGTATTGATGGATGATAATGGCGAATTAGTTATCGCCTCTGTAAATTCAGAAGTTTTTACTGGCGCAGATGATAGCTCAGGTGATCTATGTAACAACGGCGCAAAAACTATTGTTGTATATCACTATCTTGAGAGTTGGATCATTCCAACATTGGCTAAATGGGGCCAATCTTTAAACTAGTTTTTCAAAATCCTATATTTCAAAATTCTAAAAATTCAAATTCACCTAGACTAAGGTTTGGAAAAACCCTAGTTCTTGGTCCTATGCTCAAAACTAAAGTCTAGTTCATATCTGACTAAAGTCTAGTTTAACTAGACACGACTAAAGTGCGTCCTAGGCTAGCCGAAAGGTAAGTAACAAAACGACGCGAGACTTAGGTCGCAGTGCTCGGAGAGTTCTTACGATGTGACTGTCATAAGAAATTCGATGATGAGTTCAGCTAAATAAGTGCAGGGTCACCAAAACGTACAACAGAACTACAAAGTAGTTCATGCAAAGGCTTATCAAATGGGATTAAGAATTTCAACAAACGTGGCAGCGATCAATGCACAAAGAACAATGAGTACAAATACTCGTGAGATGCAAAAATCGATGGCTCAATTATCAACTGGTTCACGCATCACTAAAGCTGGTGATGATGCTGCTGGTTTAGCAATTTCTGAAAATTTAAAATCAACGATTCGTTCATACGGTCAAGCATCTAGAAATGCTAATGATGGTATCTCGATGATCCAAACTGCAGAGCAGTCTATGGGTGAAGTATCAAACGTATTAACTCGTATCCGTGAATTAGGTATCCAAGCTTCTTCTGATACTATTGGTGATCAAGAACGTAACTTCATTCAATCTGAGGTAGACGCGCTTAAATCTGAAGTACAACGTGTTGCTGAATCTACAACTTTCGGTTCTCGTAAATTATTAGACGGAACTGGTGGCGTATATGATATCCACGTAGGTACTTCTGCAAATCCTGCTACTGATTGGATTGGTTATGATGCAAATACGACTAACGTATCTACTGATGCATTAGGTATTTCTTCTTTAGATTTTACAAGTAAAGATGGCGCTCGTGAAGGTTTAGGAGCTTTAGATGCAGCTCAGTTATCAGTAAATGGATCACGCGCTAATTTAGGTGCTTTACAAAATCGTTTAACTTCTACAGTGGATGTTATCGGAACTATGTCTGAGTCGATGAGTGCAGCAAATTCACGTCTACGTGATGCTGATATCGCTTCAACAACTTCTGAGTTAGCTCGTAACTCTGTATTATTACAAGGTACAACTTCTGTATTAGCACAAGCTAACCAAGCTCCAGGCATGGCTTTAAAACTAATCGGTTAATTGAATACTTTTTAAGTTAAAGAGCCAAAGATGGCTCTTTTTTTCAAAACCCACGTCGCAAACGATGTGGGTTTTTTAATTTTGCATATACTTTTTTGTGCTTTTTCTCACTTACAGTGAGGGTATTCATCAAAAAATTGATTGTCGAGAAATTCAAATAAAAACTGCGCGTAAATAAGTTCGACAGTACGGTTTTTAGTTCGCGCAAAAGCGTTACTTCGTAAAACGTTTAGCTATACTTTTGTTTTTATCTCAAATTAAATCAATTTCTAGTTTGGCATGAGCCTCGCAAATTAAACCTGCGAAAGATCGTTCTAGTTTGAAGAAGGGTAATTAAGCCCGACAGACATTGAAACGGTATCACTAATTATTTGCTAATGGAGCCAAAAATGCGACGCGCTTTTTCGACAGTTGGATTTTTGCTTTTATTTGGCTTGCAGGCCAGTGCTTATACTTGCCAATCTTTGTTTGATCGGTCAAGTGCAGTCCCATCCTGGGTCGTGGAGGTACGCAATACAGTTTTTAATAGAGTCATTGGAGTAAATTTAAAGACTGTGTACGAAAAGCATTTGCATCAAGGTTATTTAACAAAAAGCTCGCATACGATGCGGTTAGAAAATTCTTTAGGGTTCAGATTGGGAAAAGACCCGCATGTTCCAGCTCTAATTGAAATTGTTAATAAGTACAACAAATTTATGAATGATCTTGTCAGCAATGGCCTTGTGGCTGAATCTGATATATTATCTCCTGTTATGGTTATTCAATTAAAGGATAAAAGCTATTCAAATTTAAAAGTTGGAGAGGAGCTTCCTGCTGGAGCCACATTTGTAACTATAGTTCCAGAACCATTTTACTCTCAAATAATTGCTGAAGGAAAATTTCCTCTCACAAAACAACTGTTCGAGCACGACCTGGCGCACTTTACTGCATTTATGGATCATCCGTTGTTCATGCAGCTTTTTAGAAAGTTTTTTGTCGATAAAGTTCAGGGAAAAATTGTTGAATATAAGTCTAGGGCTTATCGTGAATCATTTTTATTTGAAGGGTTGGTCGTGTTCAATGAAAATATGAAAGCTGATATGATGAACCATCTACTGCTTAGCCAAAGTATGAAGGAAAATCCTCAACTTATCACCCTAGAGGCGATGCAAATTTATTTGCAATCACTGCCTAAGGACAAGGTGCAAGACATGTTGGTCCACTTTCAAAAAAACTTTGACAGTTATTTTCAGGTATTAGGTGGCTCTGCGCGAGATATGTATAACAAAAAGGTTAAAGATAATGAGTTTGTTTTTAACACAGTTCCTGATTTGGTAGAAAAAGCAATTGAAACGCAAGATCTTGCACAAATTGCAAGGCTTCAAATTATAATTTTAAAATGGAGTCAGATAAGTCTAGCTGATTGGTTTTTGGCTGTACGTGATCAAGAAGTTAATAAGAATAATCCTGTAGCACAGCTTTTTAATGATAAAGCTCTGTGGTTAGATCACTATTTGTTTTTAATCTTTTCTGACTCCGATTATGTTCGAGAGGAAAAGCAGTAACGATATGAGACACTCCTAGCCCAGTTAAACCAAATTCAGATTTAAGCTTTCCTTTTTATAAACATTCCTTATAATTAAGGGCATGGCTATTGTACTATTCTCTGGGGGAAAATTTAATCTCAACCGTGCAGGCTACTCATTGACAGGACTAGTGTCAGGCTTAGCGTTGACTTCCATTGTTGCGTTGGCTGCAGGTTACGTATCAATGCAAACTAAAACAATCGAAGTGCGACACGATCTTCAATCAAGCCTAGACCAGGCTCATATTTTAAGTTTACAAAAATCCAGGTCTACAGCTTCGATAAAACGATTTTTGAATTTAAACTCTGTCGATTCTTCGGCCAACCTGAATCCAGGCACCATAAATACAGCCTTGTTAAACTGTCTGTCCGGTAATGGATTTAATTGTACTTCTTATTCAAATTTTACTGAAATTAATGCGGATCATTTTAGCTCTAGATCCACATGTGCTATTGGGGAAAACTGTGTCATCAGCTCGCAAATTTCTTACCGTGGTGTGTGTGACGCGATTTCATGCAGTTCTATAGATGTTAGAATTTCTTCAAATATTTCAGGTATTGATAGCAATAAATATTCTTTTCAGCAACGACTCACCACTGTGAATTACCCTCGATTAGTTTTTTCGGGTAAAGCAAACATCAACTTCTCTTGCGCTAACACGGGTGTGATTATTGGCATTAATTTACAAAACCTGAGAGCTATTTGCGGCACCGCTGCCGCAAATAATTGTACTAACGATGCTCCTTTATCAAACTATAACTTGTCTTCAACTAGCGGCGGCTCTAATTGCCCCGGCTTAGTCTCAAACACATGCGCAAGAGGGACGGGGCGACTTGGGCTTTTTGCAGGACAAGGTTTATGCAATTAAAAACGATTCTGAAATCAACCAAAGGCTATAGCATTATTGAGGCATTGATTGCAGGTGGGATCATTGCTGTTGTAACTGGAGGATTGGGAATCGCGATCAATCAAGGAATAAAAACTCGTAATAAAATTCAAATTGTAGCAAATGCCGTAGCTTTAGAAGCTGCAATCACGAGCGCGCTACAAGACCCAACCAGTTACAACGGTTTTGCAAATATACTTTCGAGCCAAAACATCAGTCAATTCAGATCTGAATTTCGGTTGAATGTACCTGATTGGGGTAATATTCCTATTCAAACCGGCTCGACGACCTCATTTACAAATCAGCGCCAAGTTTGTAACGACTTCGACACAAATAAAGATTGTACGATGAGGGTGCGTATTGATGCCCAAGAGACTTCGACGTCTCCTTTACGCTATGCTTTTGCTTATCGTATTGAGATAAATCCATTAGTTGCTGCGATGCCCGCGCTAGGTAAAGCCGCTGGTGGCAATTTCGAGGCCGCTGATTATATTATTCCAGTTCCTAACTCTGCCCACAATGCTTCAATAGCCTGTGATAGCCTAACTCCTTTAGCGGCAACGGGTTATAATAGTAGCACTGGCCAAATGACTTGTTTAGAGGGACCGACGACCTCTTGTGCTTCAGGAAGTATTGCCGTCGGCTTACAGATCTCTATTGGCTCAAATAATCTGAATTTTGTATGCCAGCCCTTAGCGCAACTATCCTGCAGTAGTGATTTGTATGCCATCAATCGGTTTTCACCTCAGAATATGATGAACATCGGTCAAGCTGAGAGCACATCTCAGTGTGGTTTTATCGGTGCAACGACGGTCAATAGTTTTACTGGTCCTGTGGGCTTAGCTAATGCTGTAGATAGGCCTATTCTTGGAAATAGTGGACGATCTACAGCGGGGGCGGGCAATGCGTGGAGACATGGCGTCGGAGCGGCTGATGGAACACAGTGGGCCACACTCTGTCCATCTGGCTATGTAGCCAATATCACTCAGTGCACAGCTGTACTCGCTGATACTCTTGAGGGTCTTCAGCCTTCTCGATGTCCTGTGGGTTACCCTGGTGATTGTCTTGCGAACACAAACGCAGCTTGGCCCGTGGGTGTCTGGTATGGTCCTGCCGCTACCTATGGAGGTAGTCCTGTTGCTCCCATAAATGTCGGCACAACATTAAGTGGTACAAGTGGAAATCGAGCTTACTGTATTTTAAACAACCAAAGTCAACCGCCTGGAGCTGGGTGGTCTGGCTATGTTGAAATGGCCGTTACATGTACGGTGGATACGATTATACATCCACCGACCGCCACTCCAACGGCTACATTTTAAAAGGATGCCGATTTGCAAAAACATAACGGTTCATTTATTTTTATGCTTATGAAGAAAGATATGAATAGACTCAAATCTAATCAAGGTAGCGCTTTAGTTACAGCAATGGTTGCAACTTTTGTTGTGGGGCTAGTTTCTGTTGCCATATTTCAACAAACCCAAGTTAGCGAAAAGCAGCTGCGGCTTCCAAAAATTAAATCTTCAATGGTATTATTAGAGACCAAAGTTCTTGCAGCAGTAGATCATGGAAATATAATTAGGGCATGCGTTGGTTTGCCAGGATGTTTTGAGCTGAATCCTTCGACATTGGCCGAAATGAATATCAAAATTCCTGGAGCTCAGTGTAACCCAGGAGAAACTCCTTGTGGAGCTGTTTTAGAGAACGCAAATTACGATTCAGCAACTCGAATATTTACGGGCACTTTGAGATATCAAGGAACCGAATTACTGGTAAAGCCAGTTTCATTGACTATGCAGATGTCGAGTGAGTCTTGGTTGGGAGCGTCTGCTCAGTGTCCACTTGCTTCACCGCTTTTGGCTGGGTTTAATTCAGATGGTTCGCCAATATGTAGAAACTTGCCGCCCAACTGTAATCCCGACCAATACATATCAATGATTGATCCTATGCAGTTAAACGCAGGGGGTTCAGCTTTAAATTGTCAAAGTCTACCCAGTGATGTGACGTGCCCTGCTGGCCAATTCATTGGTAACATCACTTGGAATGGTGGCGGCGGCCTTGCTGTAACCTGTATAACAGCAGTGAATCCTTTTACCACATCACTTGGAGATCCGACGTCTTACGGCTATACGGCGCCAGTTACACCAGCACCACTTCCGTGGTTACCTCCACCTCTTGTACCTTTGAATGGAAGTTGCGGTCTTTCGCACGGAACATCTTTAAGCGCAGCTCCGGCTACAAATTTATGCTCAGCTGGAACGGCCTCGGTCGTTGGTGGCGCTGGCCCGTGGAGTTGGTCTTGTGAAGGCGTTAACGGAGGTAGCAACGCTAATTGTAGTGCGAGCGTAGCTCCTGCACCTGTGAACGGAATCTGTGGTTCTTCTCATGGTGCTACTTTAGCCGCAGCACCTACCACAAACCTATGCTCTGACGGCAATAGCTCTGCAGTTGCAGGCACTGGCCCGTGGAGTTGGTCTTGTTCAGGCGTTAACGGGGGCAGCAACGCTAATTGTAGTGCAAGCGCAGCTCCTGTACCTGTGAACGGAATCTGTGGTTCTTCTCATGGTGCTACTTTATCTGCAGCACCTACTACAAACCTATGCTCTGACGGCAATAGCTCTGCAGTTGCAGGCACTGGCCCGTGGAGTTGGTCTTGTTCAGGCGTTAACGGGGGCAGCAATGCAAACTGTAGTGCGAATTTAGTGCCCGTACCTGTGAATGGATTCTGGCGTTTAAATGGATCGGATGACAGCTCTACTGGATGTAAACCTGCAGGTGAGCCAAGCTTAGCCGGTGCTCCGTGTAGCCCTATAGGAAGCACAGCTTCCCAATACACAGCTATATGCCCTATTAATGGGACAATGATTAGGCAATTCGAATGTCGTCCATAATCAGTATGAGGAGCAGCACAAAAAGCTGACGACGACAGTCATCAGCGAACGCACTATAGTTATAGACCTGCACAGTTGAATATATCTACTTTCGGATGGTCTGGTTTAAGTCCCGTGCCGATGTCGATCCCAATATTGATTGCAGGCTTAAACTTATCCAGATCTATTGATTTAGGTTTACACATTAAGCGGCTCAACCAAAGAGAGGGCGCTTCAAACAAAAATTCTGTTTCTACACGTGAACCATTACCATAAATAGAATCTTGCCCGACTAAATTTATTGAGTAAGAACCTCCGTTATAAATATTAAAGGCCGAAATTCCTTTCTTCTTGCCTTCTAGCGTAGTTTCAAAGCTAAAATCCCAGGGGCCATGATGCATAAAACCATGATTAGAGTGTGCAAAATCTGTATGTAGGAGTTGAGTTTTTGTCCCAACAGCAAAGTTACCAACATTCTGTAGCCATTCAAAATCAACTTGAACATTCATAGCTCCGTCATAAGGTGTTTGCGCATCGTAAACTTCGATTGTTGAAAACTTAAAAAGATCTGTATCAACTTTACGGCGAATAATTTTTGTAGCCTCACTTAGCAAACTACGAGGAATCGGTAATGCCGCTAACTCAGGTGAAATCTTTTGACTTCTAATTAATGGACGAGACTGTTTAATCACAAAAACGTCATTGCCCGTTGGATCTAAGTTTTTCAACCAATTTTCTGGCACAATTTTATATTCCATATCTAATGTGTATTGCGTGTTTTGATGCTCTGGTTTTAAATTTTTATTAACCTGTTCTAACCAACGTTCAAAGATTTTGGCTGCAGCCTTAGCTAAGGTTTCAGCTTGTTCTTTTGATAAAACCTGGACTCCATCAGAATTTGACTGATATTTTGTAATGTTAAATTCGCCATTTCCGTACAAAGTCATTTCGATCATCTGCGGAGAAGCAATCGATCCGTCTGGGCGAACTACGGCTTCTTCGCCTATATTAGTGTTCATATGAATATTGTAAAATTTTGAAAAGCTTTGTCGCTTCCAATGAATAGTTAAAACGCCGTTTGCTTTCTCGGTAATTTCTGGAAAATTTGGGTGTACCATCACAGCCATGGATCCTGAAAGATGATCAATGCCAGACAATTCACGTTCTTCATAAGCACGGTAATTCCAATACGAAGCCCAGGTTTTTTTTATCGCACGGCTGATAGTTTTTTTCTTGTCATCCTCATTCAAAGCTTGGGTTTTGGGATCTAAAAATCCAGAATAAGAATCATACAAACCAGCGCCAACAAACCCTGGAATATCTTCCACGTCCGCAGAGCTTCTAAATCGAAAAGCTTGTCCTAAAGGAATCGATGTGAATCTAGATTTAATTTCTTGAACAATTAAAGATTCAAGCTTGGGATCGATTTCTTGCTTTTCAATGGCCTCTTTAAGACCTTTTCGCGCAATAATTTTTCCAAGGTTTGTTGAGTCGGCTCCAGCAATCAAATCCACATAGGGAGCTTTTTGACTTTCTTGAGGGTATAATTCTTTAAATTTTTTTGCCCCCTCTAAAGTTAAATAACGGATTTTAGAATTATTTTTAAAACGCGAATCTGAAAATACAGATTTTAAAGTATCTTGAAAAGTTGCTTGCAAATGTTCACGATATGCACGTACTGAAACGCTAAAGGGCTTAATTGGTGTGTTGATGTCTGCGGTGTTTAACAAACGATGCATTCCTAAAGATTTGCCACCAACAGCTCTAACGATTTGTTCAGAATTTAAATTTTTGAACTCTTTTAGATCATAAATATAATTAAGATTTAAAGTGTCAATTGGTTCAAGTGAAATTTTATCGGCTATAAAAAAGCTTTGGTATTCTTTGTATTCGCTATCAGAAATTTTTTTTATTTTAAGTTGGTTTTTTAGCGCCCAAAGCGCAACTGGTTTTTTGGTTAATGCTATTTCTTTTAATTCTTCTAGCATTTTAGTGTCCGCTAAATGAACATTCAGTGTCCCGCGAGCGCGAGCTAAAATATTTACGTGTGAAAGCTCAGTTTGTGGTACAGAAGTTACAATTC
The DNA here is from genome assembly GCA_040386015.1 of Bdellovibrionota bacterium. Classification (GTDB taxonomy): domain Bacteria; phylum Bdellovibrionota; class Bdellovibrionia; order Bdellovibrionales; family Bdellovibrionaceae; genus Pseudobdellovibrio. Next base: position 40,167 of record JAZKGG010000002.1, read on the forward strand.
CACGAACCGCAGGAAGATCGTCTGGCAATTCATCCAAGATGACAATGTTATCCTGAGAAAGAAGACTAGGGTCATAGCTACCTTTAGGGAAATAAATCGGAATTCCGGCCACGGTTTGTTCGCTATAGGTTTTTATTTCTCCAGGCACAATTAAATCATCATAACTAATAATTCGATCTTTCCACTGCGGGTTTGCTTTTAGTTGTGTGGCTAGCGCTTCTTGAGCCTGTGATCGCGGAAGCCATTTTAAATTTGATATTTGTAAAGAATTTTGCAATCGTGTATACATTCTTGCAAAATCCTTCTCTGTAGGTTCGTCATTAAACACCATATCAAAAGCCGTAATACGAGGCATAGGTCGGTTCTTTTTGAATGAATATATAATTGATCCTAAGGCAAACTTTCGATTTGCACCTGAACTTGCCTTGTAAAAAACGTCTGCGACTGCGCGGTCGGAAACTTTAATAATTCCATCTGGCAGTTGAGGCAATTTGAGTAATTCTTTTTGTAGTAATTGAGGTGATAGGGCTTGCAAGTTTCCAAATCCTGGGTGATTTAACCAAGGAAAATCTTGGCCATTAAATGTTCTCATTAAAAACCATTCATCATGAAAACGGTAAAACTTTGGATCCAAAAAAAAATCAGTTCCTGTTGATTTTTGAAAATCCAACATAACAAATTTAATTTGTGCTTCATCATCGCTAGCTTGTGCAAACTCAAGAATTTCTTCATAATTTGCAAAAGCTGTTCGTAAGTGCTTATCTGCTAAAGATTGATCGTTAGCTATATAGCGATCACCGATTTTTGAGGAAAGTGCGCAAGACGAAATAAAAGCCGCTAAGACAAGAATGGAAACTAAAGAAAATTTTATTTTTTTTGTCATATCTATATATTTACAGAACTTAAAAGAAAAGAAAGTTTTTTACCAAGATGACTAGCCAAAGAGCTAAGGTGCCAGGCCGTGTTTCTGTATGCTGCGCAACAAGAAACACGGCCTGGGACGAGAACATGATCGAGCGAGTGGTTTACGATTCCAGCGAGGAGCCTGTCAGAGAGAATTAACAAACCATCGCAATTAATTCTCTAAGTGTAGTGCGTTCCTGTAAATTTTTGGCTTGCTTCAATGTCACCATCAGTAAGTTTTCTTTAAAGACCTGCGCCAGCTCCAACGGCAGTTTTTGTTTCGCGATAGTGGCGCATAAATTCGCCATTGAAGTAACGATCAGGATCTTCTGAATTTTGAAGAAGCGGTGACCTCATTATTACTTCTTTAGCTTTTTCTTGATCTCCTGCCTGCATATAATAATTAAAGGTGGCATCAAAACGCCTTTGAATTTCACGAATCCGCCTACTTTGTTCATCGAAAGTTCGTTGATTTTGCCCTCTTGTTGGCTTTCCTGAATAAACTGTATCACTATACCGAGAAAAGAAAGTTCTAACCTCACCACTTCTGTAATTCGTTTTTATCTCTTGTGCTAAAGATTTTTCTTGAGCTTTTGCTGCGGACTTCCAGTGTGTTGCAATGACATTTTCTGACAGGCCTTGATTTTTTGCGGCCTGAGCCAGCAATCTGTTTTGATTTGCAATGGCTCTTTGTTGTTCTGCTATCTGATCCAATGAAACGGGAACCGACGTAGGGTAGGCGGCTTCAATACGATCGAGTTCCCTGACTTTTTTCGGATCTGCCGAAATATAACCAGAAGGAAGATTATTTATTTCTTCAATTGTGTTTGCAAAAGCCGAATCAATCATTTTCTTTTCTTCAGGGCTCAAAAACATGTTTTTAGTAGAAGTTCTTAACTGTGCTGTTTTTCCGCCAGTGGGAGTCACTCTCATATCCACCGAAAATAGTATTTGATCTAAACGTTCTCGAGGAATTTTACCGGATAACTTAACACGCAAGTCTTTTTCGAAGTCTTCGCCGATGGCTGCTAGTTTTCCACGTTCAGCTTTGGCGACTCCTGCGGGAATGGTGCTTACACGAACTGGTGGCGCATTACGCACCAAAGCCTCAGAGATTTGCTGTTGAATTTGAGGCGTGAATTCTTTTTCCTTAGGAATAACAACCATATCATCGCCGCTGACTCTTATTTCGATCTTATAGCCATTCTTGTCTGCAATATCCTGAATGGTTTTACGCATAGTTAGTTTGTGTACGTTGAGTCTTGCAGTAACTGCACGTTCAGCCAAACGCGCCTCTTGAGCGGCTTGAGCCGGTGTTTTTGACCTTGCTAGAGCTTTAGCTGTTTCACTTAAATTTTCTGCACCGAGCCCCTTAAAATCGATAGTCATACCTCCAAATTCAGCTTCGGTAATACTTGCATTTTCTCGTGCAGGATTACGCGGCGATAATGAAAATGTATTAACGTCTTTTGAATAATCTATCACTCGTTGAGCTTGGGACGGGGAAAGATCCACTCCATTCAGCTTGCGTACTTTTACAATGAGTTCTTCTGCAGAATTTGTTTTGCGTACGATTTCAAAAACTTCAGTTTTTAACGTTGCTGGCCCTGACGATTTATCCACTAAGGATTTCATGGTTGGATCACTAGCAATCTGACTTCGCAGACTTTCAATGCGATACAAATCTTTCTTCAAAGCTTCTTGCACAGCAGGATCATCAAAATCATACGTGTGATTATCTGCTTGATTTCTAGCCTGCCTTGCCGAGACTTCAGCCCAGTCTGCAGTTCGCCCGAAACCGCTGCGAAACCAATTGCTGGGGTCTCCAAGTATTTTATCGAACCCATTCGCTCTGACAAAATCAGCAAACTCGCTATTAACCTCACTAAGAATTTGCATAGCGTCTTTTTTAAATCCCTCCGGTAATTGTGTCGCAGGAGGTTTTGGATCAAAACGGAATCCCAAAGTTTTGAAATCACTGGCGGGCAACGCTACATCATTATATTTTTTAAGAATTTTATTAAGATTGAGTTCAATATTTTTATTTGTCAGTGCTGTGATAAAGTCTTTATCAAGAGAAGTATCATTAAGATTTTTTATCACAGAATTTTCTATTATCAAAAATAAAGATTTTCCATCAGGCTCAATATTTGAAGCCTTACGAATCCATTCAGAGTTCTGCTCATAGGTCGTCAATTGTTTTCCAACATAAGAATCGACTAATCGCTGGCGATTTGCTGCTACATCTATTTTTGTAGGCTCACTCTTTAACGCCATCTCGGCAGTAGAAGTTGTCGGAACAGTTTCTGATTTTGCTCCGGTTGTGACCTCGGAACTTGCTCCGCGGAGAACTGGAGTAGGAGGCTTGGTTGTGGGATTTGGTTTGGTAACGACGTCACTATCGGCTAATTTTTTCAGACCATTTTCTAGAACGTTTGCCTTTTGTTCGAGTACGCTCGCTTGATGGTACACTGTCGATTCAGAAATCGGCGAATATCCAGCTGGATCAATTACAAAAGGTTTGCCATTTTTATTAATACGAAAACTGAGATCAGTTGGATTGATTCCAGCATCAAGTAACTTACGATTTATTTCACGGATTTCACTGACAGTTTTATCTGTAACAAATTTTAAATCGCCTTGAATTTCTTCATAGGCACCATTTTTAATAATCTTTAAATCTGTTCCGTCGATGAACTCTGTTGCAATTCGAAATTTACCATCGGAGCCGCGAAAGGTTCCCAAAAATTGAGGGCCAATACCCATATCAGCCATTTTTTTAGCAAAGAAGGCTTCCCTTATAACGGCGGCTTCTTCGCGTGCCGGAATAATTTTGGTAAAAAATACTTTACCATTGAGTTGGCGAATTTCTAAACCGTCATTATTCACGCCACTAAAGCCCTCGGTTCTTTTACTTCCTCTTGTAGCAATCGATTGAACAACGGACGCCTTGCGAAGTTCTACATTTTCAAAGTCACTTAGATTGGCTTTACTCAATTGTGGATTAAGGTCATCAGCGGCTCTGTTGACAGCATCAACATCTAGAGGTTTTTGGACTGCCGATGAAGTTGTAGGCTCTACTGCAATACGAGGTGCTGGCTTTGTGCTCGCCAGTTCTGAAGGAGTTCGCAGTGAAGTAGGTGAGTCAGGTAGGCTAGAGACCTCAGAATCAACATCTTTTAAAGTGTTCGGCTTGTTTTGCGATCCACTAGGCACTTTAACTTCTTGAGCAATGTCTGTTGCGGCAGCAGAGCTTCGTGTGGCTCGTCCTGGAATAATTCGATTGGCTGTATTTCTGACAGAGTCAGAGACTTTTGAAGCGGCTTCTGAAACTGTGACTGTACTTTGAATTCGTTTGCTTGTAGCTGCCAATAAAGGGACTCCAGGTAACGAGTCTAGAGCCGCAAAACCAACGGCAGCCACACAGCTTGAATAGTCTTTTTGAGCTTGAGATAAATTTGATTGAGGACCTGGGCAAGAGTTTTCGGCGGCGCGAGCGGCAATAGCTATGCTTTGCGCTCCTTTGTCTGCACAAGTCTTATAGGCGCCAGTGTAACTCTGTAGAGCATATCCCGAATCGATAGAGGCAGCTGCGGTTATTGCCGCACGACTGATTAAAGCACCTCGAGCTGTCATCAAAGCCTTAGCTCCCGTAGCTATTCCTGAAAGCCCTGCTGTTGCAATGGTTAGAACAGCATCTATCGCAAGTCCGTTAAGCACCTTAGCAGTTTCGATCTGGTCTGTAACACCATCTTCGATGCATTGTTGGGCGTTTAAATATTCGTGAGCTGCTCCGGTTCGACCAACATATGTTGTGACCTCAAGCTTAGGCGTAGCCGCCAAAGTTGTGCGTAGAAAGTTCGTGTCACAATTTTGCGAAGACTGAAAGCCATTTACACATAAGCCGGCATTTCGAAATTCACGCACTTTCTTTTTGAGTTCGCTGCGATTGTTCAGCATTTGTTGGCGAATGGCCTGTTCTACGCTTAACTTTTGTCTGAGCTTGAAATAATTTTCAGATCTGAACCATGGATTTTTGTCTTCTAAGGCTTGTATTGTTTTTTTTAAGCCGTCTTGTGCTAGGGCACAGGCTGCTATTTTTTGTTTTTCTTTAAAAGAATAGTTCGTGCAAAACTTTTGCATAGTGCGCCCGACAAGCATATCTTCACAACGTTCAACGACTGGATTTGTTACGGACGCTTTCGCGGCGTATTTTTTGTAGTCTGCTGCGATGTATAAGCATTTTCGTTGTATATTTTCAACTTCGGCTTTGGCTTCTTTGTATTTGGCTTCATCAAGAGCAGATTCTTTCGCGACATCTGCAAGCTGACTATTTTTTGCTTTGCACTGTATGGATAGTTTTTGACAACGATTATAAGCTTGATCAATGGTTCCACGGCCTTCGCAGGCTAAAGGATCGTTATCGCCTAATAGAGCACTGATAGCAGAAAGTTCTTCGTAGGCTCTGGTGGCGCCGTTGTTTAGCCGAGCCATGTAATGATAAAATTTTGAAATTTTGTAACGGCTGAATTCAGGATCAGTTTTGGCACAGGTTTGAATTCGTTGATTGTTGACAGCACCGATTTCTGAATAAACTTGCGCAAACTGTCTTTGTAAATCCAACGAACTAGAGAACTTATTCACCAGCGTGGGATTTCTCATCTTATCAACAGCGGCCTGACAGCTGGGTGCTCTTGATTTCAAAAGTCCAAAAAATTTTGAGGAGTAGTCTTCGCTCTCAAGTCTATCTAAAAGATTATAGCTCGCGCATGATTGGTATTTGGCACATGTGCGCGGCCGTGATGCATCCAATTTTCGTTGTGCGGACTCAAGCGCTGCGCGCGAAGGATCCCATTCACCAGCCATCACTGGTTGAAACACAAAAAAAATCAAAAACAGCATTAAAAAAAAGCGATCCATCTCTTTGATATCTATCGGCTTTTTGGGAGCTTGTGTTGAAAATATTTTATGAGGAAAGCAGGACCTAGGACCTAAGATAAAATTGAATAAACAAGCACGACTTTGAACATCTTCTGCCGTGCCACGTTGATAACTGACCTGAGCCATTGTGCGCCAGCACAGAACGGCATTCGAAAGTCGGAGTTGAGTGTTTGGTGCTGCTATTCACATGTTTTTGCGAATTACTTTTTTGAAAATGATAAACTAGTAGGATTCATTTCTGGATTTTATAGTCGACCACAAGCAGTGATCGAACAGACTCAATAAAATTATTTATTTAAAGATTCTTTTAATTCTTTACCGACTTTGAAAAACGGTAATTTTTTTTCATCGACTGAAATCACTTCGCCGGTTCTTGGATTGCGGCCCTTGTACGAATCGTATTCACGATTTACGAATGAGCCAAAGCCACGAATTTCGATGCGGTCATCTTTCATTAAAGCTTCAACCATAGTATCAAAAATAGTGTTCACCACGGCCTCAGCTTTTACGCGAGTAATACCAGCTTTATCAGAAACAAGATTGATTAGGTCTGCTTTAGTCATAGGGCCTCTAAGTTATCGAAACTACTGATATTATGGCTGGTTATTTGTTTTTTGCAAATAGACTTTGCAAAGGCCCTGAGATCTTTTTGCGGCGCTTAAAATAAGGCGATTTTTCGATGATTTCGTAATAGGCGGCTAATAAAGCCTCAATCATCTTTTCACGGTTGAAAAACTTAAGAACTTTATCCCTGGCTGCCTCTCCAATAAGCGCAAATGCATCTTGGGATTGCAGAACTTTCTCTAATAATTGAGCAATATTTAGGTCATCGGCCGGTCTGACTAGATATCCATCAAGTCCATCCTCTATAATTTCGGCAATCGGGCTAAGTTCAGAACCAACCACGATTTTTCTCTGAGCCATGGCTTCGATTAAGCTGGGTTCTAAACCAGTCGATCTTGAGCTTAAATCCACATAAATACTAGAGGCAGCAATACATTCTAACAGATCTTCGGCCGTCATCGAACCCGTCATGATCACGCGACTACCTAAAACTAATTTGAGCATGTCGTATTCAACGTCTTTCCAGCGCGGGCCATCGCCCACCAAAAATAAATACACGTTCGAATTTTTCATAATGATTTTTTCAAACGCTTTTAACAGCGGACGAAGTTCTAAAGCATTTGAAAAATCTGAAACCGCTAAAATAATTTGGGCGTCTTCAGGAATCTGCTTTTTTAATTTAAAATTCGCAGATTCTTGGCGCGGAGCTAAGTCACCTAAGTTAATTCCGTAAGGAACTGTGTAGGTGTGATAATCAGGATATAAAAAGTATCTCTCTAAGATCGTGCGCTGCTGGGGAGTCGTTACAAATATTCCATCAGCGGTATCAAGCAGCGAGCGGTCTTTGGCAAAAAAGTTATGAACAAAACGGTAACCTAACTTGATTGAAGTTTTAAATTGCGATTGTAAAGTTCCATCATTTTCGGCTAACGTCGAAAACAAATCAGACATCGTTGTCGCTTGCACATCATAGGCCACGCAAGTTTTAAAATTATTCTTATGACGGCCAATTTTGTAACCACCATCATCTAAACAGTGAACGATATCAAAAGGTTTATCTAAATGAAGTGAAGTAAATTTTTTATGAACAGCATCGACAAAACGTTGAGTTTTATAGTGAGAGCCACCTTCGAATAGGTAATAGGCGCGCACGCCATCGCGATAAATTTCAGATTTTTTTAATGGAGTGGTTGAAGAAAGAATCGTTACGTCATGGCCACTTTTTGAAAGTCCACGCGCTAAGGGCCAAAGTAGGCCTGTGTCTGAAGAGCGGCTTTGCACTTGAATTTTTTGGCCAACAAGACAGATTCTTAGTTTTTCCATGAAGGTTTCACATCCCTTATATGGTTACATTTTAGCTGATCTAGGCTGGATTAAGGAAGCTCTTTGCGAAACGATTTTGGTGTAAAGTCTAGCTAGTTCATTCAATTTTATATCTAATGAACCTTTAAAATCGAAGTTTAAGGCAACTGGACTTTTTTGTTCAGTCATTAAACGGTCAATAGTGTGTAGTTGTACACTGGCAGATACACGTGGCGAATAAATAAAACAATTTTTTTCGGTTTTCCAGAAATTGGCAAAGCCTGTGCCTTGATCTTCGTGCAGTATTAAAAAGTTATTATAAATTAAAGCTGATTCAATCCAAAAAGCGACTTGTTCGCTCGACAAATCTAAATGGTGGATAAAAGTGTAAGACGAGTTTTCATCTAAGACTTGGTTTAATGTTGATAATTCAGTGAATAATTTAAAATCGTTAAACTGAGGATTCTTTTTTATAAAAGCTGACCATTTTTTTCTTAGAGTTGAACTTTGACCTTCTGCTTTTTTTGACCGTAATAAATGAGCGTCAATGTATAGCCCTGAGTGTTCTTTTAAAGAAGGTAAAGCCTGAAAATTAATTTTTAAAAGATCATTAAAACTATTTAAAATCGGAAAAACAAATTGCAGCTGATCGAATGAAAATTTTTTTTTGCGAACGATGTTGTTTGACGGAAACGAAGGAAAAATTAACTTTTGCCCACGGTAAAAACGCATTTTTTTAAGTTCAGAAATATAAGGTAAAGTGATTGCATCGAAAAAATTAAATTCAAAATCCTGCAATAACCCCGGCTCTAAACGACTGTACGTCGTAAGTAGTGTGGCAGCACCTAAGGCTTTGGCAGACCATGCAGATAATACAGTTTTTAAATTAATAGTGGCATCGTTATGAATAAAGTGAATTAAATCATATTTGTTTAAAATTAATCGTACCGGTTGAACGCTGTCAGTGATTTCAATATTTAGGCTCATTTTTTCTAGCTCTGAAGCCAGAAACTGCACTTGATCGTTTATTTGCGGACAAACGATCAAGATTTTCATAAATCAAACGCCTTATAAATACGTGGAAGATTTTTGCGATTGGCTTCAGGAATATTGCGGTTAGGTAATTCCGAAGGCACAACCCAGTCTAAGCCAGTATGATGTTGGGCTTTAGGCTCACCTTTCCAGAATAGAACTTCATAAAATAAAATTAAAATTCCAACGTCACCATAAGAATGAGTGCAGGCAATTTTTAGATCGCCGATTTCAGCTTCGATACCTAATTCTTCTCTTAATTCACGAGCGAGAGCGTATTCAGGAGATTCGCCCATTTCGATTTTTCCGCCAGGGAATTCCCATAAACCACCTAAGGTGTGAGTTTCGGGGCGTTGGCCAACTAAGATCATATTGTTTTTTTTGATGATTCCGGCAACAACGGGAATCCAGTTCTTTTTAGAACGAGTGGTCTTCTTGCCGTTAGCGGGCTGCGTGCTGGCTTGATTTGAATTCTGAGCCCGATTGTTGGAGTTTGGCAAGATTGTGGACCTTTCTAAAAAAACCTGGGCCTTCAAAAACTAAGGTCGAATAAACCTGAACTAAGTCAGCCCCAAGGTTTATTCTTTCAAAAACATCGTCTGCTGTCATCACTCCACCGACAGAAATTAGACATTTTTTCTCTTTTTGTTTAAGAATAATGTTTTTCGCCTGTATTAATGCTTGAATTGATTTTTCTTTAAGCGGTTTGCCCGAAACGCCACCCTCTACAGGGAAATTTGGGGTGCGCGTGCGATCTAAAGTCGTATTTGTTAAAATAAATCCATCAAAACCGTGCTCGATAGCGATTTTAAGAACGATTTCTTGACCTTCGCTGTCTAAATCAGGACTTAATTTTAAGAATAGTGAATTTGTTAGCTTCAATTCATCATAGTGGCGGCGAATAGGTGCGATAAAGGCGTTAAAATTTTCGCGTGAAGCTAAATCGCGTAAACCCTTAGTATTTGGGCTTGAGATATTTACAACAAACGCATCGGCTACATCCGCAAAATGGGTGATGAGCTGCGAATAATCTTTGTGAGCTTCAGCATTATCAGTCGCACGATTTTTGCCGATATTAACAAACACTGGTGTGGATGCGTGATCTTTAAATTTTTTAATATTAAAATAAACTTCGGCCGCACCCTCTGATGGGAAGCCCATTTTATTCCACACGGCTTGGGCTGCGATATCGCGAGTCATAATCATGCCGGGGTTTGGGCTTTGTGCTAGTGGAGTTACAGTTCCCACTTCAATAAAGCCGCAGCCAATCCGGCGCCAAGCTTCAAGATGATCGCCATTTTTATCAACGCCACCAGCAATACCTAATCTATTTTTGAAAATGATATTTTTAAAAGAAAAAGGGTTCCAAACCGGTGTGGTTTCTGAACCCTTTAAAAGTGAATATAATTCTAAACCGTAGGGGCTTAGATCATGCGCTAACTTTGACGGTAAAAATAGCCAAGGTTTGCGTAAACTCATGATTTAGCGAGGATACAATCCGCGTAATAACATGGCTCTTTCTAAACGTTGAATCGAAACAGCTAAAGCCGCTGAACGCATATCAACTTTTCTTTCTTCTTTGAATTTATTTACGTTATCAAAAGCTTTAAGGATAACGCCTTTAAGTTTTGCATCGACATCATGTTCATCCCAGAAGAATGACATAATATCTTGTACCCATTCAAAGTAAGAAACGATAACGCCACCGCCATTAGCGATAACATCCGGAACTAAGTAAACACCACGTTGATCTAAAATTTTAGTCGCAGCCGATGTTACAGGTCCGTTGGCACCTTCGATAACGAATTTAGCTTTAATTTTTTCTGCGTTGTGAACGTCAATTTGAGCTTCTAAAGCGCAAGGTAATAAAGCGTCGCACTCAAGTTCAAGTAATTCTGCATTCGTAATTGTGTGAGCTTTAGAATAACCTTTTAAAGATTTATGCTCTTTTACGTAATCCATCATTTCCTGAACGTTTAAGCCGTCACCGTTGAAGTAACCGCCAGAAACATCAGATACAGCGATGATACGAGCACCGCGGTCATGCGCAAATTTAGCAGCAAACGAACCTACGTTACCAAAACCTTGGATAACGATTTTAGCTCCGTTCATTGATTTGCCTTTCATTTCCATTGCGCGTTCACAAACGTAAATAACACCTAAACCAGTGGCGTGGTTACGACCTAAAGATCCACCGATCTCAACAGGTTTACCAGTGACAACACCAGGTTGTGCATAGCCGCCTTGTTCTTGCGAATAAGTGTCCATGAACCAAGCCATAGTTTGTGGATCTGTTCCCACATCTGGAGCTGGAATATCTTTTGTCGGCCCAACGAACTGAGCGATTTCAGAAGTATAACGACGAGTTAAGTTTTGTTTTTCTGTGCGAGATAGTTTTGTTGGATCAACACAGATTCCACCTTTAGCGCCGCCCAATGGAAGCCCTAAAACTGAATTTTTAAAAGTCATTAACGCAGCTAATCCTACAACTTCTGCAAGATCTACATTTTGGTGATAACGAATTCCACCTTTGTAAGGTCCAAGTGTTGCATTGTATTGAACGCGGTAACCCGTAAAACATTTTACAGAACCATCATCCATACGAGTAGGAATCGAAACAGTTACACAACGACGTGGTTGTTGTAAGCGCTCTAAAATATTTGGATCGCAGTTAATTAATTTCGCAGCTTCTCTAATAGTGTTGAGTGCGTTTTGAAATAATGGACCTTGTAAGTGTGATTCAGCGTGTGGATTTAAATTGTCTTGAGCTGCCATGAGCTATCTCCTTAAGTGACTTTTGAATGAGAACATAGTAAAAAAACCTCTATGAACTGTCGAGCTAAAACTCTATTTGTGACTCTGATGCGTCTAACTGTTGTGGTTATGATTATAGCTATTAGTCCAGCCTTCGCAGGTTATTCGGTCATCAATGATTCACCGAAATTGTCGATTTACCCAGATTGGATTTATTCAAGAATGATGGCTACACAAGGATGGAAGCCCTCTTTAGATGTTTCTAGCGAATGTAAGCTTAGTTTTTCATCACCAGAGTTAGTGCCAGCAAAGTGTGAAGCCCATTACGATCTGTCATATTGGGAGACTTTTTTAAGCAGACTTTACGTTGCATTTGATTTCACTGATCAAACAAAATTTCAACGTATTCAGTTTGAACCGCAGGCAGGTCTAAAAATTCGAGGCCTTTTGGGTCTTCAGACTGAAAATGGTGTCGTTCAAAAGAAACCATTAATTATCGTTCGCATGGGCATCTACGGCAACATCGATGAAGTTTTAGCCGAGCGTTTTTTAGCTCGAATTGCGTACCAAGATTTAGGTTATCATTTGCTAATTGTTGAAAGTCTAACGAGTCATGGTTATCTGACCTTAAATAATGAGTATAGTATTGGTGGCATCGAAGAAGGCTTACACACGTTTTATATTTTAAATTTAATCACGCATAACAAAATTGCTTGGGCTAAAGATGTTTCTGATATTTATTTGATGGGTTTAAGTCTTTCAGGGCCTGGCGCATTTATCACTAACTACTTAGATGAACATTCATTGATTAATGGAAAAACAAAAAAAGCTAATTTGAAAGCGATCGAATTGTTTTGTCCATTAGTAAATTTTGATGAAACTTATAAAGAGCATTTAAAGCCTGGATTGTTTTCAGCTTCTGCTGATATCTGGAATCGTATAAGGCTTCAGGCTTTACGTTTACGTGATAAAAAATTAGCAGATATACCGTGGTGGAAGACAATCTTTGATTTAACGCCAAGGTTTATGCCACAAGCATTGGGCGATTTGAATATAAAACGGGGAAAGCCTATTTTTAATTTAGAAAATTTTAATGAATTTTCTGATTTAAAATTACCGCAAGAGTTTGTCGATCACATTACTAAAAGTAAGACGCTGTTTGAATTAAATCAGTTTTGGAATTTTTATAAAAATGAACAAACACCAATTCATATTTTCGTAACACCGAATGACCCGTTAGTGATGTCGACATTAAATAGCGACCTGATTCGCTATAACAAACAGCCTGGTGTGTTTAGCAAGGTTAAATTCACAGATTTAAAGGGAATGCATTGCGCACTGGCTGCAGAATATCAGTGGCCTTTTTTAGTTGAACTTGTTCGTCGCGGCTTTGAAATAAAATAAATCTACTTGGCCATTTGCATTAACAATCTAGTTACAGCTTCTTTCTGAGACATTTTGCCCTAGGCAACAAACTTTGTTAGACGGTTAACTGCATCAGCCCTTTACCAAAGAATGCAATTAGAGTTTGCTAGTGAAATGAAATCATTATTTTGCTTATTATTTATTTTTTTATTCACCGCCTGTGAGTTGCCAGAATCAAACTCTGCATCTGCACAGAGTAGTATGGATGTTGATGACTATACTTTAGAAACTCTTTGCACCACCAGTGATGTCATTTGGGGTTTTGATTTTATATCTTCCGATGAAATTATATTCACTGAACGCGGTGGTAAGCTTTCAATATGTGATGTGAAAACCAAAACCGTTAAGCCCGTTGAAGGGGCTCCTGCGGTGTTTGCTAAAGGGCAGGGGGGGCTACTAGATATTTTAATTCACCCGAAAACCAAAAAAATATACATAACATTTTCTGAAAAAACAGATTTGGGGGCTACGACCAGTTTGTTTCGCGCCGATCTATCGACAGATAAAACTAAATTACAAAATGGCCAGGTGATTTTCAAATCTACTGCGGATGATGACACTGATATGCATTTTGGTTCGCGCGTCGTGGCAGATGACAGTGATCACTTATTCATGAGTATTGGCGAGCGCAATAAACGTGATAAAGCGCAGGATCCAAAACTTCATCACGGAAAAATTATGCGCTTAACTTTAGACGGTAATGCTGAGATCTGGTCAAGGGGGCATCGTAATACACAGGGTTTAGCTTTTGATGCTTCGGGAAAATTATATAATGCTGAAATGGGCCCGCGCGGAGGCGATGAAGTAAATATCATCACCAAAGGTTTGAATTATGGCTGGCCGATTATCACCTACGGTAACGAATATTATGGACCACCCATTGGAACAACACATAAAGAAGGCTTAGAGCAGCCATTTTTAAAATGGGTGCCATCAATTAGCCCTTCAGGTTTAGCTTTTTATACCGGTTCACGCCTGGAAAAATTTAAAGATAATTTATTTTTAGCCACATTGAGTGGTCAACATGTTCATCGCGTGGTGTTTAATAAAGATATGACAGTTGCGAAAGAAGAACAGTTGTTCGTTGATCTTAAAGAGCGTTTTCGCCAAGTTAAACAAGGCCCAGACGGCACTTTGTATTTTTCTACTGATAGTGGAAAACTATATAAACTCTATTGAGGGCTCTGTTCTTTCCAGAACTTTGATTTTTCACCTAATTCGCGAACATAACCTGCGACATCGTCTTGCAGGTTATGCGGAAGTTCCTTGAACGCTTTGATGTGTTCATTCGGCACAAATCGAAAAGTAAAATTAATCCGGCGAGTTTCAAAATTCGTCGTTTTCATACCAGAAAATAAAATCCCTTTTTCTTCGACACGCTGAACGCGGTGAAAAAGTTGTTTTTTAAATTTATCGCCACCAAAAATTTGCAAGCTAGAGTCTTCTAACCATTGTTGTAAAATCACTTGTGATTTTTGCGCTTTGCTTTCACTTTTGATAAATTGAAATAACGCTTTTTCGCCAAATGAAATCGAAGCCACAGGACCTGGTTCAAAATCTTTGTGTTCGCCAACACGAGCGGTATCTAAAATTTTTCCGTCCGGTAAAATTTTATTGCCGTAATAATTAATTAAGCAGGTATTCAAATGCCAGCCGCGCGGAATATCTTTTTCGTTGAATTTTTCATGAACCATTTGTTCAATTTTTTTAACGACTTTTTCTAAGACGGGCGGATAACTTTCGGCTTCGACGCAGCGATTTTGTATACCTTTGGGTGGGTGATAATAATCTAAACAAGCAAACTGCCAGTTACCTAACCAATACACCGGGCGAAGTAATGGTCGGTTAGGTTCACCTTCTGGAGGAGGATTGCTCGCCGAAAAGCGATTTTCCCAGATAGGATATAGGCTTTCTAGATAACGAATGATGTCTTTTTTCTCGTTCGCGGTGATATAGCTCGACTCGTAAATCAGATTGAGGTTCTGCTGAAATTGTGGTTTTCTGGAAGCCTTATGCATACAAACTCTATTATACATTTCAACGTCGACGGTACAGTTAAAAAGAATATCCTAGAAAAGATTTCTGCTTTTTCGAGCAAAAAAATTCTTTTAATCGGCGATGTGGGTGTAGATGAGTATATTATGGGAGCAGTTAAACGTATTAGCCCTGAAGCCCCGGTGCCTGTTTTAGAGGTCGACGGCGAAGATAAACGTTTGGGTTTAGCCGCGAACGTGGCCCAAAACGTAGTAAGTCTATCAGGAAATGTAAACCTAGTCTCAGTTGTAGGTGCCGATACAGGTGCTGAAATCTTAAAAGAGTTATTAATTAAATCAAAAGTTTCGACAGAACATTTAGTCGTTGATGAAAAACGCCCGACCACACGTAAAACTCGTGTGATGACAGGCCATCATCATTTAGTGCGCGTCGATTACGAAGTTCGCAGAAATTTACCCGCAGAAACTGAAGCTAAAATTTTAGAGCGCGTGCAAGATTTAATTCCAAGTATGGATGTTGTGGTTTTAGAAGACTACGCTAAGGGCATTTTTTCAGTGGGTTTAGTTGAAAAGATCATAGCTCTGGCTAAAAAATCTGGAAAATACTTAATGGTCGATCCACACCAAACAAAGTTTGCTGAATTTTACAAAGGTGTAGATTTAATTAAGCCAAATTACAATGAAGCCTTGGCTTTAACTAAGATTCACGAAGAAGATATCGAAAACTTTAATGAACGTGTTTACACTGTAGGCCGTGCCTTACAAAAGATGACCGGAGCCCGCGATGTGGTTCTAACTCAAGGTAAAGAAGGCATGTCGATTTTTACAAGCGATAAAGAAGTGGTGCAAGTGCCAACGTTTGCTAAAAAAGTATTTGATGTGACTGGAGCTGGAGACACCGTTATTGCGGCGTTAGCATTAGGTGTGGCTTCTGGTTTGCCGTTAGCCCAAGCCTGCGTATTAGCGAATTACGCTGCAGGCATTGTGGTTGGTAAAATCGGGTGTGTACCTTGTGACCTTGCTGAGCTTAAGGCCACAATTCAAGCTTAGTTATAAGGTGGGCTTTGGCCACTAGCTTCTTCAAACTGCAGTCACAGAGTGAAGTTCACTTAAACTCACAACCTAACTTGTTATGTACGTTAGGTGATCTAAGAAGAAATCATCTGATAGCTAAGTAATCAAATCGACTATACGTTTTATTATCTCTAAGAGTAGTAAAACTAGCCGTAAGTAATACTTAAGCTTTTTCCAAAAATGCCGATACTTAAAACACGTTAATGATCTAAGATCCGAGATTCGGTTCATTTGAACTCCTTCCCAGTCAGGTCGGAGACAAAAGAGAATAAAAGCGAAATGGCCAAAACCCATTTCGCTTTTTGCATTTTATAAGCCTGTGATTACTGGCAATCTTCTAAGTTTAAATAAACAGAAATCTTTTTTACTTGTGATTGGTTAATTATACCATCTGCTGTCGTTCCTTTTGAAGCTAGCGCATTATTCACATTTAAACGTAAAATCTCTGAAGTTCCGCAACCCGTAGAGATCACATCAGTTTTTCTAAATAAAACTGTGCGCGATTCAGAGCCTAAAGCCACGGTTTTTGAATTAAGTTTACCCTTGCTACCAGCTAGAAACGCTTCAAACTTTAATGTGCTTGTCGATTTTAGATCTGCAGATTGTGGTCTAACTTCGCCAGACACATCGATTAATGAAATCGTTAAACGTTTTCCAGCACGTAATTTTAACGGAACTGTAACATTACATGATTTGTAATCCACTTTACGTTGTTCGCTGTTGGCGGCGATAAAACTTTTTAAAGTGATATCAATTACATTTTTAGTCAGATCAAGTTCAGTGTAAGCCGGAGATTTATTCGAGCACCCTGTGCCTAAAACAGTTATTTTATCTAAAGTGACAAGATCAGCGATTGAATCAGTTTCTAACATCGGAACTAGTGGTAATAAACGAGTCGACATTTTAAATTGGCTCGGAAAATTTACGATATCTTTAGAAATCACAAAATCATCGTCATCGACTGCGCTACTGCGTAACATTTCATGCAATACTAGGTAGTAGACATTTCTTTCTTTTTCAAAATGATCTAACCAGTTAGAGCTGTTTAAGATAATTAACCCTGGAACACCAATAGCATCAACAACTGAACCCGTGTTGTCGACTAAGATATCGTTAGTTAAAGCAATACGTTCAGTAGTTAAAGCCTCTTTAAGAGCTGTTAAATCTAAACTGTGGTTTGTCACAATTTGGCTGCCGGCTTGAGTTGTTTCTAAATATTCATTTACGTTTTCACCCATAAGAATGAACACTGAACGAATATAATCTCCGCCGTTACCAACTTTGTGGCCTTCAGTACTAAATTTCTTTTCAACAGTGTAGCGCCCGTCTGGAAGTTTAATTAACGGAATGCTTCCTGGAATAGTTACCGTTCTGTTTCCCACTTGAATCACTTGCGGAAGTTTAACTGCAAGTGCTTTAACTAGATTTAAAGCATTTGCTGATACGCTAAAACAAAGACCGATTACAAATAGTTGTAGGTGGTTAGTTTTCATTAGTCTGTTCCTTTTGTGTGCCTTCGGCACGACTTCCTGGTGTTTCAGAGGTCGAGAGCGGGTACATATAAAACGTCAATTTATAAACTTCATCCTTATTGCCGTCTTCTAAAAATTGAGAAAGTGAATCTTGAAATTCACGAATCATCTTTTTAGCTTCAGGAATTTTGCTTTTATCTACGGCCACAGTCACCGCCGTGAAATCACGTAATTCAACAGGGCAGTGGTCTAATACTTTTTCAGCTAGTTTTAAATCTTCGTAATGTGATTTGCGAACGGCTTGGTTGGCTACGTCGTCAGAAGTTATTAAAGGCTCGTTTGTTGGCGCGTAGCGATTATATTTTCTAGAAACTAAATTTAAATCCATCAGGCGGTTCAGGGTTTTTTGCACGTCAGTCACTGATAGGGCTAAACGTTTCGCCATCCACGGAATTTCTGAAATAAAGTCCACAGTCTCCATTAACGAAAGTAGTGCGAAATGCTGCCATTCGCTGATCATGTTGAACTGGTCAGAACTTAATTTTAGGTAGTTGATATTTTTTTTGTATTTTTGTAAGAGACCTTTTTCTGGATCGGCCTCATGATCATGACCGTTGCCATCAAATAAAAGTTTAATGGCTTCGGCTTCTTTAGGGTCAAGATACATGCGGTCTAAAAGTTTAACCGCCATTTTTTTAGATACTTTACGTTTACCAGACATGATCTCACTTAAGGCACTTGGGCTGATATCCAATTTTAAAGCAAAAGCTCTGAGTGAGAAGGCTGGGTTTTTTCTTTGAAGTTGAGCAAAGTGAGAGCGGATTTTATCTTGGATGGCTAATTGTTCAGTCATATCCCACTCCCTTCGGTTACATTTTGCGCCCGAAAGCTGTAACTAATACTTACTGTGCAAGTTCTAAACCGATGTTTCCAGCATCATCTTGGTCACATTGCTCCCAGTGAAAGTGTAAAACTGTTTTTTCAAACGATAAGAATGAATCAGTTAAGCTATGAGCTTTTTTAATCACAGTGCCGTTTAAGTTCAGAGCTAAAATCGTAGATTGTCCGCAAGCCGTTTGCACCAGTTGGCCAACGGGAACACCTAAAAGAAAATGACTTGATTGAAGTTGTTGTTCATCAACAATCCCTTGTTCACCTGCTAAGAATAATTCTTGGCTTGCTGATGCGCGATCTCTATCCACAGAAGCATAACCCATTGTCTCCACTTCAACTGTTAGGCGTAATCCTTGAGGGATATCTAACGGAATTCTTAAGTTGCAGCTTTTTCTTTCTAATCTTTTAGAAGAATCTTGGCCGGCTTGCATTTTCTCAGAGTATCTAACAACAAGTAATTCGGGTTCGTACTCATCTTGTTCAATTTGCACCTCGCCATTAGGGCAGCCGTTGCCGGCAGCGGCAATTCCACCTGCTTGCGCGAAAGCTGTCGAGAAAAACATTAGAGCGGCGATATTAAAAATCAGAGCTAAAAGTAGTGTTTTCATTAAGGTCCCCTTGGTTTCGGCAGAAAGTGTATCTTGCTGCCTAGAAACAGAATTAAACAAACTTATGGCCTATGTCTAGGCAATTTGGAACAAAGCGTTCCAAATTATTGGAACAGAAGCAAGCTAAAAATGCCCCTAAAATTGAGTGAAATTTACAGGCAAAGTTCACGGATTTAAGCCTGAAAGCAGCAAGTTATAGACTTTGAGGGGTTCTTGAACTATCTGTATGTTTCCAAAATTAATCGACTGTAATAAGTCACAAAAAGGACGGCCAATGACGCTATCTGAAACTTCGCAAGCAGCTAACGCTGCTCACAACACAACTGCTGTTAACCATCAACTAGTAAACTTTTATTCTTTCACGCTTGCAGATTTAGAAGCTTTTCTAAAAAAATACGGTAAAGAAAAATTTCGCGCCCAGCAGATATTCAAATGGGTTTATGAATCTCGGGTAACTGATTTTGATCAAATGTTAAATCTATCTAAAGATTTGCGTGCAGAATTAAAACACTTAATTTCTTTTAACTTACCTCCAGTGATCAAACATTTAATCAGTGTTGATGGCACGCAAAAATTCTTATTTGATGTGGGCCAAGGCAATTCAATCGAAGCGGTTGTGATTCCATCAGATGACCGTTTAACTTTATGTGTATCTTCAGAAATCGGCTGTAATATGGCCTGCAAATTTTGTTTTACCGGAAAACAAAATTTAAAACGCCGCTTAACTGCAGATGAAATTGTTGGTCAATTTATGGTGGTTCAGGATTCTTTAGCCAAAGAAGGCCAAGGGCGTAAATTATCAAATATCGTATTCATGGGAATGGGTGAACCGTTAGATAATTCAGATAACGTGTTTAAATCTATCGAAGTGATTCATTCTCCATGGGGTGTGAATTTATCTCGTAAAAAAATCACCGTATCAACTTCAGGTTTAATTCCTGAAATGTACAAAGTGGCTGAAGCGAAAGTTCGTTTAGCGGTAAGTTTAAATGCTTACAGTGATGAAGTGCGTTCGCAAGTTATGCCAATTAACAAAAAATATCCGTTAAAAGATCTTTTAGAAGAATGTAAACGCTACCACCGCGCCACCGGTGAGAAAATCACTATGGAGTACGTTTTATTAAAAGGTGTGACTGATCAAATCGATCACGCGCGCCAATTAGTTAAATTATTAAGAGATGTTCCATGCAAAATTAATCTTATTCCATTTAATGAGCATCCAGGTTCTGACTTTGAACGTCCTAGTGATGAAACAGTTCAGGCTTTTCACGCTGAGACACAAAAACTTGGCGCGCAAACTTTATTACGTCGTACTATGGGTCGCGATATTTTCGCAGCCTGTGGTCAGTTAACTACAAAAAATGTTGAACGTCCTGAAAGAATGGATACTTCAAATTCAAAAATCGGAGGAACGAATGTCAGAAGTTTTAGTAGTGGGCAGCCTAGCCTATGATTCAGTAAAAACACCATCAGGCAAAGCAGAAAGATCTTTAGGCGGATCAGCGAATTACTTTTCAGTTTCATCTAGCTTATTTGCTAAAGTGCAAGTTGTTGGCGTTGTCGGTTCTGATTATTCAGATGCAGATCGCGAAATTTTACACTCACGTGGCGTTGATTTAGACGGTATGCAAGTTGTTCCAGGTAAGACATTTCACTGGGAAGGCACTTACGAAAATAATTTAAATGAAGCAGTAACTTTAAAAACAGAGTTAAATGTTTTTGCTGATTTTAATCCAGAATTACCTGCGAAATACAAAGGCACTCGTTTTGTTTTCTTAGCTAATATCGATCCAGTTTTACAATTAAAAGTTTTAGGCCAGATCCAAAATCCTGTTTTCGTAGGTATGGATTCAATGAACTTTTGGATCAACTCTAAACAAGCTGATTTAATTGAAGTGATTAAAAAAGTTGATATCGTTTTCGTAAACGAAACAGAAGCGAAAATGTTAACTCAAGTCGATAACGCGATCGTTGCTATCAAAAAAGTTGCAGAACTTGGTCCTGAGTATGTCGTTGTTAAACGTGGTGAGTACGGCTCAACAGTTTATTCTAAAACTCATGGCTTTTTTCAATGCCCAGCTTTACCTGTTGAAAAAGTTGTAGATCCAACTGGAGCTGGTGATAGTTTCGCCGGTGGCTTCTTTGGTTATTTAGCTAGTCTTCGCTCATCAGGCCAAGATCAAAAACCCACTTGGACAGAGTTAAAACAAGCCACTCTTGCTGGTACGGTGATGTCATCACAAACTATTCAAGATTTCAGTCTTAAAGCTTTAGCTAAGATTGATAAAACATCTTACCAAAAGATGAATGCTGAACTTGTTAAAATGATCACTGTTTAATTTTCTAGAACAGAGAAGCCGTGCTTACGGCTTCTCTCGTGCCGGTGGATCCTTTTTTGCCACGACTTCAGTCTAAGGTCTAAATGACTCTAGCAGAAAATTTTTTGAAATATTCTCAAGTTGAGACAATTAGTAATGAATTTTAGCGATTAAACAATTTGATACAATAATCATTCAGTTCGCTCATCTTTAGACCGATAAATACATAGGTAATTTAACGGGTTAGGTCATTATGAGCAAAAGCCAAAAACCGAAACTAGAAAAAGCGCAAACAGCGGATGATATCTTATCGTCGTTGATGGAAGATTTAAAAGATGTCGACAAAGCCATCTCGGATGATCCTTTCGGAAATGATTTAGGTTTAGACCCTGATTTGTTAAAAAAAGTTTCGGCATCAAACGATGACGGTGAAAATATTATTCAACTTGAAGAAGTCTCAACTTCAAGTTTGCTATCTCCTGACGTAATTAATATTAATTTAGATAACCAAGATTCTTTAGAAGGAATCACGGGCGATATTTTCGAAGTGCCTTCAGCCAGTGGTCTTAATCCATTAGCCCAATTTAACACTTCAGATGCTTCGAAATCAGAACCAAGTTTATTTGATAATGTTGCGGATGAATTTGTAGTCGCAGCTCCAGAAGCGGTGCCACAGCCCCCGTCAAGTATTCCAGCAGGCAGTCCAAGTTTATTTGGCGGGCTATCACCGGTAGCGAGTGACTATACAGGTTTAGGTGAAGACGAAAAAACAGCGGCCACAGAACTTCAATCTGATCAGCCTCCAGTGATGAAAGATTTCGGTAATGTCGATAACGGTGATGGCGAAAAAACTGTTGCTGTTGCGGGATTTTCGCAACGTGCGTCTGAAGACTACGGTGACAAAGTAAAAGTTTCTGTAGGACAAATGCGTGGCAATGCTTTTTCAAGTGGTTACGCGGCGTGGGGATCTTCGGATTCAAATTTAGCACATGCAGAAAATTTACGTATCGCGCAAGAAAAGATTTTAGATTTAGAAAAAGAAAATGAAAAATTACGTTCACAAAATGAAGAGTTAATCGCTGCGTCTGAGATCGTTAAAGAGCGCGCGGATTTATTAACTGGTCAGTTACATGAATTTAAAGCTGATCGTGACTCATTAGAGCAATCATTTAAAAACGAAACTGGCATTTTAAGAAGCCAGACCATGCGTAAAGACGCCGAGATCGTCAAAGCCTCGATGAAAATCGAAGAGCTTGAGTCAAGAATGAAATTCGATTTAAAGAAAATCCGCGTGCGTGAGCGCGAACTAGAAAATCGTCTAGAGTTAATTCGTGCAGAAAAGAATGCGTTAGTTAAGTCTAAAGACGAACAAATCCTTGATGTACGTCGCAAACTAGATCAGGTTCAACTGGAAGTTGAAAGCTATCGTCAAAAGTGTGTAGAATTGAATAAGGTTATTGATACTAATCAAGAGTCTTTCAAGCGCACTACGCGTGCTTTGCGATTAGCGATGGCTAACTTAGAATTACAAGAAGAGAATAAACCAGCACTCAAAAAAGTAGACTAGAAAAAAATGGTAAGCTAAATGGCAGCAACGATCACGGAAGACGTTAAAAGACCAGCAAAGAAGATCAAGCTCGTGATCAGTGATTTGCACTTGGGTAAAGGACGTCTTTTAGAGGATGGTGGATTGAATTCGTTAGAAGAATTCTACTACGCTGATAAGTTAGTTGAATTTTTTCAATACTATTCTTCGGGTGCTTACCGTGATTACGAAGTCGAAGTGATTATCAACGGCGATTTTTTAAATTTCTTGCAAGTTGATTACAAAGGCCACTATCTAACAGCGATCACTGAAACCATCGCTTCAGAAGTTTTAAAAACTATTATTGCAGCGCATGCGCCCGTATTTAGAGCTATGGGTGATTTTTTAGCGCAACCATTTCGTCAAATTACCTATGTGATTGGCAATCATGATCAAGGCATGATGTTTCAAGCTTGCCGTGATTATTTAGATCAATTCGTTGGTAAACCTTTACAATATAAAAGCATTATTTATTATATCGATGGGATTCATATCGAGCACGGTCATATGCACGAAGCTGCGAATCGTATGGATCCACGCAAATTTTTTATCAAAAAAGGCGTGCCCGAACCAATTTTAAATTTGCCATTCGGATCACATTTTTTTGTCGAGTTAGTTTTAAAAATTAAAGAACGTTATCCGCACGTAGATAAGATTCGCCCTTTTGGCGCGATGATTCGTTGGGCGTTATTTAATGAAACTGCAGTGATGCTAAAATCGATTGGCTTATTGTCTAAATATATTTATCAAATTTTGTTTTCTGCTGATCCAAGATATAAGTGGCCCTTAAAAAAGCTTTTAAAAATATTTTTAGAAAGTGCGATCTTTCCAGATTTAAGTCTGGCAGCTAAAAGAATTTTAGCTGATGAGCGCGTGCATTCAGTGGTTTTTGGACACACTCATGTTTATGAATATCGCAAATGGGGAACTCGCAAAGAATATTTTAATACAGGTACCTGGACCGAGCTAACATCTTTAGATGTGACATCACTTGGTCGAATTACTAAATTAACCTACGTTCTTTTTGAATATACAGAATCTGACACTCGTCCACACGGACGTTTAAAAGAGTGGAAGGGTTTTCATCGTATCGAAGAAGACGTAGCTGTATCATAATACTTTGTAACGTTTCTCGAGGTAAACAGGAGCATCCTTAAGTCTAGTCTTTGATTGATCAATAAAGTTTTATCGCTCATACTAACTGAATAAAGGTGAGTAACAGCATGTCGAAAAACAACGAACAAGAAGCAACGGTGATGGGAGCTTTGAGCGACACTTTCAGGGGTGCGCTAAAACAAGCTGATGATGCTCCTCCGGCACTTGTTTGTTTAGTTGGTCCGACAGAAGCTGTGGGAAAACAATGGTTAGTCACCAAACCTGACATGACAATCGGCCGTTCTCCAGATTGTGATGTCTATGTAGCCGACACTTCATTAAGCCGTTCACACGCCAAAATTATGCAAGCTGGATTTGATGTAGTGATCATGGATATGAATTCAACGAATAAAACTTCTGTGAACGATCAATTAACGGTTCCGATGGTGCAAAAAAAACTAAATAACAGCGATAAAATCAAAGCTGGAAATGTGATCTTTCGTTTCTTAGAAAAAGGTAATATCGAAATTATTGCCAATCAAAGAATGTTAGAAAAAGCCCAAAAAGACGCTCTAACAGGCGCTTACAGTAAGGGGGCTTTATTAGAAAAAGCACCCGAGATTATTCAACGTGCTAAAAATCTTGGTGAGCCTTTATCGGTAATTACTTTTGATATCGATTTCTTTAAAAAAGTTAATGATGGTTTTGGTCATCCTGGTGGTGACTACGTACTGCGTGAGTTGGGTAAACTTATGCAAGCACGTCTAGTTCGTGCTAACGATTACTTCGCTCGTTTCGGTGGAGAAGAGTTTGTGATTATGCTTCAAGCGACAAACATCAAAACCGCTTCAGAAGTCGCTGAACGTATTCGTCAAACTGTAGAAGTACACGAATTTATTTTTGATAACCGCAAGGTTCCGGTAACTATCTCGATAGGCGTGTCGCAGTTTAACAGCACCGACAGTTGGGAATCAGTTTATGAGCGCGCCGATAAAGCCTTGTACTCAAGCAAACAAAATGGCCGTAACAAGGTTACTGTAGCCAGCTAACCATGCAAAACTTTTTTGAAAAATTACCTAAATCAGAAATCGAATCTATTTTCAAAAAAAATATTTTCGAAAAATGCCAAATCACAATTGATGGTAAGGTAAATGAAGTAGTTCGGGTGAATTTAACTTCTTCAGAAGTTGAAAAGTTCGGTAAGGTCTATATTCTTCCGCTTGAAGTTTACGAACTTAAAGATCGTACGTGTGCGTTTAGTTTTCGTATTGGAACGCGTGTTTTCTTTTTTAAATCTAAGATTCTTATGGATGGTAAGGGCTTTTATGTGCAAGCCAACATGGAAGTGCTTGAGCTTCGTCGTCGTCGTCATGTGCGCTTTGAAGTGCCAGATGACTTTCCCCATGAAGTTCATGTGATAACCTCACTCAATAAGAATGCGCGTGTAGAAGCTAAGCTTTCAAACTTTTCAGAGTCGGGCGCAAAAATGATCGTCATGGCCGATTTGGTCCTGTTCCAAAGAGGCAGCGGTGTTATTTTGTCTATTAAGGTAGGAAAGCGCGCCGTGTTCTTAGTTGGCTGCGTGATTCGCTTTGTTTCGCGCAAACCCAAAGAAAATCCAGAGCTTGGGCTTGAATTCGTGAATTTGACTGAAATCAAAAAGAGCCGCATTTTAAATGTTTGCGAAGACTTAACTCGTTTAATTGTCCAAGCTAATCGGAAACAGCGCCGTTAGTTCATAAATTTCTCTTATACCTAGTATTACTAAACTCAAAAAAAATTAATTAATTCAATATGTTAGAGCATTTTGACTCTTTTCACTTGGCCCACCCTTTGCTCTAATGTTTAGCAAGCATGCTGAGATCTAAGAAAATAGGTTCTTGGAGGGGGCAGCATGAAAAAAGGTAAGTAGCTGTAACAAATATCTGCAAAAACAGATTCGAGTTAAAACTACTAACCGAAGTGGGACAGGGGTGTGTCTATGATTCAAGTGGAGAAGACTGATCTACAGTTAGTCGATGAAGTCCGCAACGGTCAGCGGTCATCTTTCTCAGAACTTGTGAAACGACATCAAAAAGGATTGCTACGGTTAAGTATGAGATTTGTGAGAGACCTAGATATTGCACAAGATGTTGTGCAGGAGTCTTTTATTAAGACTTTCGAAAAGCTAAATTCGTTCGAAGGACGCTCGTCTTTCAAAAGTTGGTTGTATCAAATTACAGTCAATACTGCTCGCAATAAACTGCGTGAAGATCGTTATGACTTCTCTGATATAGAAGATGTTCAATTGGGCGTAGAACCTCAAGCCGAAAAATCACTTGTTCACAGAGCTGTCGGCGAAATTCTGAATGCAGAAGTTGAGAAGCTTCCTTTCAAACAAAAAACAGCTCTGGTATTACGCGTGTACGAAGATATGAGTTTTTCTGAAATCGCTGAAGTTATGGAGTGTCCATACGATACGGCCAAGGCGAATTACAGACATGCTTTATTGAAGTTAAAAGAAGTTTTTGAAGATCGTGCAGAATTAAAATCTTGGACAAACGAGATTGGCGGATTTTTTACTGAGTTAAATACTAAATATGCGGAGGCAGAATAAGATGAAACCGAATCAGGGATTGAAAGAACAATTAAAACGGGAAGACCCAATCGAGCTTCCGATGGATGATATGTTTTTTGACAAGCTTCATGACAAAATCATGGCTGATGTTGCAAAAACAGAGATCAAGCCGGCGGCCAGCCGCTTGTCTAAGTCGTGGGAATTCTTAGAACGTCAGGCGCACTATTATCGCCCCTCGAACAATGTGCGCTCACTTCACGTCGTGAAAATGGGATTAGTTGGTGTCAGCTTAACCTTAGGCTTAGGTCTGGCCACAATGAGTCTTAAATTATTTGATATGAGTTCACAAAATCAGATCGCCTCAAACAGGCAGATCATTATCGAGCAAGCTTTAGAAAACCCACAGGACTGGGTAGAAATGGCGGCCTCAGTACAAAATGACTCTGATTTTTACGCAGATGTCATGAACGAAAGATTAAGTGCAAGCCAAGTAGCGGACTTACAACTTTAATCTCTGTTAATTGGCCAGCGATGCTGGACCACAAAATGTAATGAATATTGGAAACGGATGTCCAAATTCATTTGTTTAGTTACCCAAATATAGACATAATTTTCTTAATGTCTTTTTTCACCGTCCTTCTATTATCTTTATTCTTATGTCTGCCTTTGCATGCGCAGAGCGCACCGACACCTAAGAAAAACTCAGTTGAAGACATTTTTATCTGGAAAGTCAGTGACGAGTTAAAACTCTCTGCGTTTGACGAGAAAAAATTTGCCGATATTCATCGTGATTTGAATAAGCAAAAGCTGCAGTTAGCGACACAGTTGCAAAAGCTGTCGTTTCAAAGTAAAGAAAATCCTCAGTTACCGCAAAGCCAAGCTTCTAATATTATCAAAGATTATAAAAAGACTTTAATTGCCTACAATAATCTAAGCTTACAAGAGTTAGATAAAATGAAAGCCTTGTTAGGTGATAAAAAGTTTTTAGATTATTTGGCAATCAAGCAAGACATTAATTTAAAACTTAAATCATTAGTTTTAGGCGAAGATTCTAAAGCAAAACCTGCGAAATTACCTCCGCCACAAATCATAGAAGAAAAATAATTTAGCGTGTCCGCCATTGCCACGGTACTAACGATCTTCATCGTCTTCATTTACGGCATCTTCAGTGACGGCTTTGATGTCGCGCTTCAGCCTCAGTTTGAGACCGTGAGCTTTTTTAAGTCTTCAGCAGGGTCTTCAGATTTTTCTAAGGTCTTAATTTTTTCAATAAAAAGATTCATATTGTGACCACATTGGCTATAGAGCTTTTCAAAATCACTCAAGTCTTCCATGTAAGTGCGAAGTAAACCTAAGGTGGCATTGTTGATTTTTTGCTCGGCAAATTTTTGGTAACTGGCAGACTTAAATTTCAAGGTCATTTCATTTTTAAATGTAGCTTTAATTTTTTCGAATTGTTCCTGGCGAATTTTTTCGTTTTGTTCAGAATTTGATTTATACCAAGCTTCTAGATTTTTGATTTGTTCAGAAATAAAAGTCGAAAATAATTTATCATCTTCGTTTTCAGACTTAATTAATTTAACGGTGGTAGAATCGGGCCCTTCAAGTTTTTTGTAAAACATTTCAGTGCCTTTGCCACCAATAAAAACCGCTAAACGTTCGTTAAAATCAGAATTACTTTTAATATAAACTGTCGTATGAACTATTTCGTGAATGATCGTATTCACTAAATCGTGGTCTTTATAACGAAGCATCGAGGATAAAACTGAATCTTTAAACCAACCCAAAGTTGAATAGGCTGAGACGCCCCGTACGTTTGTATCTAAGCCTTCTTTTTCTAAGCCAGCTGCTTCTTCTTTGGCCTCTTCTTCGCTGAAAAATCCCTTATAAGGCATGTCGCCGACAACCGGATAAGACCATTGGTAATTTTTCATTTCCCATTTGTAAGCTGCATTTACAACCCAGGTCACATAGGGCCTTTTTAGATCGATGTAGCTGTCGTAATTTTTAGTTTGTTTTAAATGTAAATCATGAAACGCAAATTCGCGCGCCTGTTGGCTTAAGCGAAGTTTGTTTTTTTGCGTTTCAGTCAGCGGCATTTTTTCTAAGGCTTCATCCACCGGAATTCGGCTGGCCATCATCGAAAACTGATTGCGGGCCGACTTCATATAATAACCTAATTGGCAGCTTGATAATAGTAAAGTTAGGGTGGTGAAGCCTAAGAATGATCGCATTATAAAAACCAATTAAGCCCAGCTTTAAAAGCTGTATCATCAGTTTTAGTGCCGTCATCCATTGGTGTTTTCCAGATGTCGTAGCCGACACGAACAGAAAAACGCTCAGTTAATTTATATTTTAAACCTAAACCGTAACTTGGGGCCACGCCGTCTTTAGTCGGAATTTCATAGGCATTCGCATTGGCGTATTTGATCACCGCTTTTTTGTGAATATAAGCGGCTCCACCTTTGATGTAAGGCTGAAAATCGCTGCGCTGGTCTGTCAGGATAAAAATTAAATCAGTGCCCGCAATATTTGAAGTCTGTTGAATCACGCGCGCCGAAGTGGTGTCGTTTTCTTGATTTTCGTAAAACGATTCAGTGTAGCTAAGTTCTAACGCGATTTTTTCAAAGACATAAAAAGATAACGACGCCGATTTAGATTCGGATTGATAATAATTTGTGGCGTTGAAGTTTTTCTTTGAGAAACTGTAGCTTAAGCCAATTTCTGTGGTCAGAGCATGAGCTGTCATTTGAGCCAAAATTAGAGTGAGAAATAATGCTGTTTTCATTCTTATATTTTAACTTAAAATGAGGTCGTAGGCTTGAGGCTTAGTAGACGTTAACGCGAATTCTGTACCTTAGACGAACGCGGCCTCCGTCGGCCTGGACTTTAGATCGTGGTGGGTTCGGAAAGAACTTAGCGCTGCGAAAAGCGTAAATGCCTGCGTCATCAAAAGGTTTATACCCAGAACTGGTCATGACTAAACCTTCTTGATAAAGGCCGTCGGCATTCAGCCAAATTTCAACTTCGGTGGTCCAACTTTTACCAGATAATGTTTTGTAAACAGCAGTAGGCATACGTTCAAATAGTGCATTTAATCGTTCGCTCCAGCGCACATAAAATAAATTTAGAATACGATTGTAAAAAGAAGCGTAAACATGTGCATCGGCGTTTAAGTTTGTCGCTGATCCACTTTGAATTTCACGAGGTAATTCATAGGGAACCGTAGATTCCTGTACGCGCGCCATCTGTTGCTGCATCTCTCTGGCAAACTCTGGAACATCACCCTCATCATTGCTGGCTGGAGTTTTTGCTGCGGCTTGATTTTGTGCTTTGGTTTTTGACCCGCCCTGAGAAGGTTGGCGATTTTCAAAAGCCCCAAGTTTTGTAGCGCGAGTTTGTTTGTCGAAACGCTGATTTTTTTCGGCCATAAACTGCGCTGGATCTGACATTTCTTTAGGTTCAGGCGCGTTTGAGTTTTTCACGACAGGCTTATCGAAATTTTTTTCGCGTTGTTCGTGCAGATTTTGTTCGATGACTTCGATCACTGTTTCACTCGTCGAAAGTCTAGGTATCGCTGGCAAAAGCCAAACGCCTTCGTACATTAGAAAGTGTATAAAGAGACTGATCGCTATCAGCGACGTTAAACGCAACATAATGCTTTAAACTGTATCATTTTTGGATCTTAAGTAAAGGTATCAAGTTAAGACGATTTTTTGCCGATAGAAGTACTGCATATATGGGGGGATACTAATGGCAAAAGTGATCGATATTACATCACGTCTAAAATCAGTAAATACAACTTCAACTCTAGTGGGTGGCTCTAACGAGCAGAATCTGCTTAATATGCAGGAACTTAAAGGCAAATTTCAGCCGATTCTTTTGAAAGAACGTCGCCAAGTTGAAAGAACAATTTTATCTGACTTAATTAGTGGCATGCTTGTTTTGCCTGAAAAGGGTTTATACAAAGTGGGTATGTACGATATTTCTGGAGATGGTTTATCTTTCTCTATTGAAAAACACATGGGCTCGTTCGCCGTCGGTGAAGAAGTAGCGTTACGTGTTTATTTAAATTCTAAAACTTATTTTCCGTTACATGTAAAAATCAAACACGCGACATTCGACAAAGAAGAAGAAGTTGTTCGTCATGGTGTTGAGTACATGAAGGGATCTGCATCAGATGTTGCGCTTCAGCATTTCGTCAACTTCATCATTTCTCTGAATGAAGGATTACAAATTGATGAAGGTGATATGGTCGCAGGCCCAACCATCGCTTAAACAATTTTAAGAAATAAAAATAAATTTCTGAATCTCTTTTGACTCTCAGAGGGGTTTGATGTGCAATTTACATTAGGTACATCAATCCTTTACCGGAGGTCTAATTGAGTTCGAATCCTACACCTAAAGAAGCAAAACCTAAACGCCGCAAAATTGTTCTAGATACTAACGTGATTTTATTCGACGCTTTTGCGTTGTTGAAATTTGGCGATGCTGATTTACACATTCCTTTTGCCGTAATTGAAGAAATAGATAAATTTAAACGTGATCAAGGTGAAAACGGACGTAATGCGCGTCAGTTCAGCCGTTTCGTTGACGTTCTAAGATCTAAAGGAAGTTTAGCTCAAGGTGTGCAAATAGATAACCACGAAACTATCGTCTACATCACGACAGATATGTTTTTGGCCGGTGTGCCTTCTGAGTTAGATCAAAACAAAGCTGATAATCGTATCTTAAGTACAGCGCTTGCTTTACAAAAACAATTTCCTCGTCACAAAGTAGAATTAATTTCTAAAGATATTAATTTACGTATTAAAGCTGACGTTTACGGCGTTAATGCAAAAGATTACGATAACTCAGACATCACTCAAGGCGACCTTTACGAAGGTTACCTTGAAATTGAAGTAAAACCTGATGCGATCGATATGTTTTACCGCGATAAAAAATTAGTTGTTGATCAAAAATTATATATTAATCAGTACGTGATCTTAAAAGATGCTTCGAATGCAAATCATTCGGCCATTGGCCGTTTTTCTGGAGTAGAAAAAGCCATCGTGCCTTTGATCAATCCGCCAGACAGCATCTGGGGAATCCACGCACGCAACGTTGAGCAAAGTTTTGCCTTAGATGCTTTGTTAAACGATGAAATCATGATGGTTTCTTTAGTTGGTAAAGCGGGTACTGGTAAAACATTATTAGCGATTGCAGCGGGTTTATTTAAAACTTTAGATGAAGGCCGCTTTCAAAGACTATTAGTTTCTCGTCCGATTTTTCCGATGGGCCGTGATATCGGTTATTTACCAGGGGATATCGAACAAAAATTAAATCCATGGATGCAGCCGATTTTTGATAACGTAGAATTTTTAATGGGTGCTGATAAAAAAGCAGCTGGTCGCGCACAAGAGCTGATCAACCAAGGTATGCTAAATATCGAGCCATTAACATACATCCGTGGTCGTAGTATTCCTAAGCAGTACTTAATCGTAGATGAGGCACAGAATTTAACTCCGCATGAGATTAAAACGATTATCACTCGTGCTGGT
Source organism: Bdellovibrionota bacterium (assembly GCA_040386015.1). Lineage (GTDB taxonomy): Bacteria > Bdellovibrionota > Bdellovibrionia > Bdellovibrionales > Bdellovibrionaceae > Pseudobdellovibrio. Next base: position 72,225 of record JAZKGG010000002.1, read on the forward strand.
AGCGGCACTAAGGTGATTCTAACGGGTGACGTTTATCAGATCGATAATCCGTACGTAGATTCAGCGAATTCTGGCTTAACTCACGCTGTAGAGCGTTTCAAAGGCCATATAATTGCGGCACATGTCACGCTGACTAAAGGTGAAAGATCAGCACTTGCCGAATTAGCGGCAAATATTCTATAACTATTTGCTATGTCGTCATCAAAATTTTTAGAAGAAGAAAAAATCAGACAAAACCAAAAAGACGTCGGCTACAAAGCCGTCGTCAAACAAGTTATTACCGACAAAATGGTTCGCCAATTTGCGGAAGTGTCTGGAGATTTTAATCCGATTCATCTTGATGATGATTATGCTAAGAACACAATTTTCAAACAACGTATCGCGCACGGGATGATCTTGGGCGCGATTATTTCTAGATGTTTAAACACAGCGATTGGTACTGGCGGAATTTATCGCGGCCAAACGTTAAAGTTTTATAATCCGGTATTCATTGATGATGAAATTACTTTTGAATTAACCATCACTAAACTTCACCGCACACGTGGTTTGGGTGTTATCGAAACCATCGCTAAAAAAGCCAATGGCGACGTCGTCGCAAAAGGCGAAGCGACAATCGTAATGGCAAGCAACGTTCAGGGCGCTGCTCCTACAGCCGAATAAAGAAAGCCCAATAAACACTGTCAAATTTATCGACGACCTTGCAGTATTGACTCTGCGAGGAGATCGCTATTGCTTTCACGCCTTCAGATCGGGTAAAAGCTTAGTCTATGGGTCGAGGATTTATCGTGTTTTTATTTGGGGTTATGGGAGTATTGAGCTTACACGCGAGTGAGTGTGCTAAGGCCCTTGGAACTTGTGAATACTATCAATGTCTAGAGAAGCAAGAAAATTGCGGTAAAGACGGCTATTACATAAAGTTTGGCGTGCATTACTGTCGCAAGTATCAAGCCGAGCAAAGCGAGTATACAGCGCGTGGGCAAGAGTTTTTAGATAACATTCGCGTGTGTCTACAAGAAGAGTTAGAACGTGAACACCAACGTGCCGGTGAACTACCAAAATGTAGTAAAGTAAAAAAGTTTGCCGTTGAGACTCATAAACATTGTTACAGTGAAAATAACTTTTGCAGTTTACCAAAAACAGATCAATATCATGTTAAGCTAGCCGCGAAAAAAGAAATTTTCGACTTTCAAATGCTGAGGTTTGCATTCTGGTTAGAAAAAAGCTGTTTCTAAGGTTCTAGAATTAGATAAGATCATCACTCTCGTGACGCAATTTTTCCACTCGGGGTTTCAGTCAACAATGTGGACTGAACTACAGAGCGCCGTTTTATAAGCAATATTCTAAATTTTTCTTTAAGGTAATTTTGAATTCTTCGGCTGAGATTTTATTTTGGCCCACAACTTTTTCGACTGAAATCATTGTCGAAGTTTTAAAACCGCACGGGTTAATGCCAGTGAATGCTGTAGGATCATTATAAAAGTTAATCGCAGCACCGTGATAAGTAATCCATTTTTTTACAGCGATTCCTAGCGAAGCAATTTTTTGATTTCCTATCCACACACCGGTTTCATCTGTTTCAACTTGTTGGCCGGGCATTTTTTGTGGGGTTTTGCCTTCAGCAGTGATGCCGAATTCATTTAATGTTTTAACAATAGCACTTTCAAACGTCCGTAAGTAACCGCGCACATCTTGCATGCCACGTGGTTCATCTGACTCTGCTTTTTTTCCGCGAGGATTTTTTAAACTTATAATTGGGTAAACAACGATTTGCGATGGGCCGTGGTAAGTGGCTCTGCCGCCGCGTGAAACTTCAATTACGGGGCCTTGCCAGGAAAAGATATCATCGGGTTGGGTTTGTCTTCCGGTTGTAACAACAGCCGGGTGAGAGCAAAAAATCAAGAAGCCTGGATGCAATTTGCCTTGAGACAAGAGCTGATCTAGTTTTTCAACGTACTCTAGCTGTTTGTTCATCGCCTCATCGTAAGAGATAAGGCCCCAGTCTTCATAAATCATAATAACTATTAAATCCTGTGCGTAAGCGCTTAGGCGTGAGCGTTTTTGCTCGCGCCGCCTAAAGGTTTTTGAATAATGTGGATCGCATGTCCAAGCGTTGCTTCAGCAGCTTCCATCATTGTTTCACCTAAAGTTGGGTGAGGATGGATTGTTAAAGCGACATCCTCAATACGAGCTCCCATTTCGATGGCTAGCGCGGCTTCAGAAATCAAATTCGAAGCTTCTGGGCCTACGATATGAATGCCTAATAAAACATGAGTTTTTTTGTCGGCGATCATTTTTACGAAACCGTCAGTTTCCATCATGCTAACGGCACGGCCGTTGGCTGCGAATGGAAATTTAGAGATTAATAAATCGTTGTGACCTTTTGCTTTGCATTCAGCTTCAGTCATACCAGCAGAAGCGATTTCTGGATCTGTGAATACTACTGCAGGAACTGTTTTTGCGTCGTAAACACGGTTAATGCCAGAGATAATTTCTGGAACCATTACGCCTTCATGAGATGCTTTATGAGCTAACATAGGTTGGCCGCAGATATCACCAATTGCGAAAATGTGTGGGAAGTTAGTTCTGCGTTGCGCGTCGACTTTGATAAAGCCACGTTCATCAACTGCAATCCCACAACCTTTGATGTTAGCTTGATCGCCGTTTGGACGACGTCCAACAGTAACTAAAATTTTATCACATTTGATGACTTCGTCTTTACCGTTGATTTCAACAGTCACTTCGTAGCCGTCTTTAGTTTTCTTTTGGCCTTTGGCTTTGGCACCGAATTTAAATTGGATACCAGCTTTTTCAGCTTTACGAGTTACAACAGCTGCGCACTCAGGATCAACAACACCTGCTAATAATGAAGTTTGCGCTTCAACTACGATCACTTCTGAACCTAGTTTACGTAAGTATGAAGTAATCTCTAGACCGATGTAACCGCCACCGATGGCAACTACGCGTTTAGGGATTTCGTCGAAGTTTAAGGCTCCTGTAGATGAACAAATATCTTTTTCATCAAACGGGAATCCTGGGATTTCAATTGGACGAGAACCAGTTGCGACAATGAAATGTTTCGCCGTGATTGAATCTATTCCAGTCGAAGATTTAACAGTTAATTCTTTTGTCGTTTTAAAAGTTGCTTCACCTTTAATGATAGTAACAGTATTACCTTTTAAAAGCTGGTTTACGCCACCTGACATTTTATCGCAAACAGACTGCTTCCATTTAACTAAAGTTTTCATATCAACGTCGATGCCGCCTTTGATATTTAAACCCATAGTTTTGAAATCATGCTGAGCACGGTGTAACATGTGCGTTGCTGTGATCATCGCTTTTGATGGGATACAACCTACGTTTAAACAAACGCCACCTAAAGCTTCGCGTTCGATAATTGCCGTTTTAAAACCTAGTTGTGAAGCGCGGATAGCCGCTACATAACCGCCAGGACCAGAACCAATTACTACGATATCAAAATTTTGCATAAATTATTTATTTCCTTTTTCAGCTTGCTGCTTGTCGTACTCAGCTTTTCCTTTAAGGTAACCTTTTTTAAATGTGCGCTCTAAAGATTTAGGGCAGTTGCCTGTGTAGATTCCGCCTTGTCGGCCGAATTCTAGACCGCCATTGTAACTGCAGAATAAATTTTGGTCTTTTTCTGGATTCACAAGAGGTGTAGATGGAACAGCAGATTCAGTGGCTTTAGATTCGCTTACACTTTTTTGCTCCCAAGCAGTTGATGGAACAAGTACAGGTGCGGAACTGCAACCTGTTAACTGAACAGCCATCGCAAACATCGAGAACAAAAAGATATTTCTCATTACGACATTCCCATCATTAATACGCCAGGATTTTGGATTTTGTTGAAGAATGATTTTAAGAAGTTAGCAGCTACTGCGCCATCGATTAAACGGTGATCTGCAGTGATTGTGTAATTCATCGCTTTGATGAAACCGATTGAACCATCTTTTTTAAGAATTGGCTTGTCAGTTAATTTGTACATACCAAGAATGGCTACTTCAGGGTGATTGATGATTGGTGTTGCGTAAGTTCCCCCAACAGATCCGATGTTTGTAATCGTGATTGTTGCACCCTTCATTTCATCTGGTTTTAATTTTCCGTCACGGGCACGTTTAGATAGATCGATAATTTCTTTCGAAATTTCTAAAATAGATTTTTGGTCAGCATTTTTAATCACTGGAACCATTAAGCCATTTGGAGTGTCGGCAGCAAAACCGATATTGAAATATTTCTTGTAAACGATTTGTGAATTGGCATCGTCAATTGAAGCATTGAATTGCGGAAATTCTTTAATCGTCGCAATCATGGCTTTCATTGCAAACGGTAAGTAAGTGATCTTAGTTCCGTTTTTTTCAGCGTAATCTTTTAATGATTCACGTAGTGCAACTAATTGAGTTACATCGGCTTCATCCATCAACGTGAAATGTGGAATGATCGCTTTAGACATTTGCATGTTTTGTGCGATTTTTTTACGGATACCAAGTAAATCAACACGCTCTTCTAACTGAGCATTTGTAGATTTGTACTCTGGTTTCGGGAAGTTCATTGAAGGAGCACCTGCAGAAGTAGCACCTGCGCCAGTTGAAGCTGTTGCTTTGCCACCTTTAGAAGTTAATACGTCTTCACGAGTTACTCGTCCTGCTAAGCCAGAACCTGGTAAACCGTTGATATCGACACCCATCTCGCGAGCTAAACGGCGAGTTGCAGGAGTTGCTAACACACGTGATTCAGCTACAGGAGGGTAGATCCCACCAGCAGAAGATGCAGACATTTGTGGAGCAGAAATTTGTGGTGCGTGAGCGCCGTTAGAGCTTGTTGCTTGTGGAGCAGCTGCAGGTTTGTGAACTTGCGGAGCAGATGCTGTTGCACCTGAAGCGCCAGATAAAGTTAAAATCACAGATTCAACTTTGATTACATCACCTTTTTTAAATTTAAATTCTTTTACAACGCCAGCTACTGGAGTTGGAACTTCAACAGTGGCCTTATCAGTCATGATCTCTGCAACAGTTTGATCCGCTTTAACAGCATCACCAATGTTCACAGTCCATTTAACTAATTCGCCTTCAGTAACGCCTTCACCTAGTTCAGGAAGTTTTACATCAGTTGATCCGCCGCCAGTGGCTTGAGGTGCTGGAGCCGCTGCTTGAGGAGCAGGTACAGCTGCAGGTTTGTGAGCTTGCGGTGCAGGAGTCGAAGCTTGTGCACTAGCTGCGCCGTCTAATTTTAAAATCACAGACTCAACTTTAATTACTTGGCCTGGTTTGAATAATAATTCTTTAACTGTTCCAGCCATTGGAGTAGGAACTTCTACTGTTGCTTTGTCAGTCATGATTTCGCAAACAGTTTGATCGGCCTTAACAGAGTCGCCTGGTTTTACTAACCATTTAACTAATTCGCCCTCGGTTACGCCTTCACCTAATTCAGGTAATTTTACATCAGCCATTCTAGTTGCTTCCTTTCGCTGCGTCGGTTGAATCTTGTCCAACCATTCTTTGTACTTTATTTAATTCTCTATTTTGTTTAATCATACCTTCTAAGAAGAACTCACCGGCACGGTAAGAGCTTCGAACAAGTGGTCCTGAAGCTACGTATAAGAAACCTAAGCCTTCAGCTGCTTCTTGCCAGAATTTAAATTTTTCTGGTGTTACGTATTCGATAACTTTTAAATGTTTCGGAGTCGGTTGTAAGTACTGACCAAAAGTCACAACGTCACAGCCCACTTCGCGTAAGTCTTTTAAAGTTTGAAGAATTTCTTCATCTGTTTCGCCTAAGCCCAACATGATTGAAGATTTTGTGTAAATATTTGCATCGAATTTTTTAACTAACGCTAACACATCCATCGATTGACGGTATTTAGCACGAGGGTCGCGAACTTTTGGAGTTAAGCGCTCAACAGTTTCAATGTTGTGAGCAAATACATCCGGGTAGCTCGCAGCTAAGTGAAGAATTAAATTTTCTTCACCGCGAAAGTCTGGAGTTAAAATTTCAATAATTAAATCTGGATCTAATTTTTTCATTGTCTTAACAGTTCTTGCAAAATGATCAGAACCTTGGTCAGGCATATCATCGCGATCAACTGAAGTAACAACAACGTACTTAAGTTTCATCTGAGAAACTGAATACGCTACTTTTTCTGGTTCAAACGGATCAACAGGTGGAAGACCAATTTTTGCATTACCAGTTTTCACGTTACAAAAACGGCAACCCCGTGTGCAAGTGTCGCCCATGATCATGATTGTTGCTGTTCCGCCAGACCAACATTCGCCCATATTTGGACAACGGGCTTCTTGGCAAACAGTAGCAAGTTTTAATTCACCCAACATTTCTTTAATGCGTGCGTAATTTTCTCCGGCTGGAGCTTTCACTTTTAACCAGTCAGGTTTACGAACAACCGGCGTGGGTGCCGGATTTTCGCTCGAGTTATCACTATGAATGTCATTCAACATAACTGCCACCTTTTAGTGCAAATTTATCACTCAAAATTAGAGCTTTATTTCTAACTTCAAAGAGGGGGCATGGCAAACATTTTAACTGGCAAAACTGGGGTATGCCAAGGCAAGCTAAAATTACAGGCCGTTGTGCTGCTCCCTTGTTGTCTAAACTACCGTGATTTGTTAGCTATATAGGCTATGACATTATTGCACGAACCTTTAAGAAAACTAGTTTCTCAAACTCTAATCACGTTAATTCAAGCTCAGCTTGAAGCTGGCGGAGTTGCTAAAGATGCAATCGGAGTAGGTGATGTGTACAAGGCCCTGGTCGACGCCCCAAATACTGAACTTGGGCATTTAGCTTTTGGTTGCTTCATCACGGCTAAAAATTTAAAAAAAGGTCCACCCGTTGTCGCTCAACTTTTAGCGCAAGAACTAAAAAATGAAGTGGCGCAAAATATCGTGTTAAAAAAAGCGATCGCATCAGTTGAAGCCGCGGGTCCTTACATCAACATTAAATTTACGGCTGCAGGTTTAGCGGATTATATTTTAAAACCTCTTTTATCTGGCGAAACTTTTTCTGCACAATTAACTGAAGCCACGCCAAAAATGATGATCGAGTATTCACAACCGAACACGCACAAAGAATTGCACGTGGGTCACATGCGTAACATGTGTTTAGGTGATTCAATTGTAAGATTACTTCGTTATTCTGGTTACAATATTTTAGCTTCAACTTTTCCGGGTGATGTGGGAACACATGTCGCGAAATGCTTGTGGTACATGAAATTTCACAATAAAGAATCAGCTCCGATGATGAACAAAGGAACTTGGTTAGGCGCGATGTACTCAAAAGGGAATCTTTTATTAGAAGACCAAGTGGGAACACCGCAAGAAGATGAAAATAGAAAAATTCTGACTGAAATTTTAAAACAATTAGAAGCTAAAAACGGCGAATATTACGATTTATGGAAACAAACTCGTGAATGGTCGATCGATTTAATGAAAGAAGTTTACGCTTGGGCTGATATTAAATTTGACCAGTGGTATTTCGAATCAGATGTTGATTCTGACTCTGTAAAAACGATTAAAAAATACCTAGCTGAAGGTAAACTTGTCGAGTCGCAAGGCGCGATTGGGCTGGATTTCTCAGAAGAAAATATGGGTTTTTGCCTATTATTAAAATCTGATGGCACAGGTCTTTACGCGACAAAAGATATCGAGTTAGCTCGTCGTAAATTTGAAGAACATAAAATTGAAAAATCGATTTATGTCGTCGATCAAAGACAAGCCCTACATTTTAAACAAGTTTTTAAAGCTTTAGGAGTTTTAGGTTTTGAACAAGCTAAAGATTGTTATCATTTACAATATAATTTCGTTGAACTTCCTGACGGAGCGATGAGCTCTCGTAAAGGCAACATTGTGCCATTAACAACGCTTATTGATACAATGAAAGTTCATATTAAATCAGAATACCTAGCTCGATATGCGAGTGAGTGGACTGAAGTTGAAGTGGCTACGGTGGCTGACCAAGTGGCTAAAGGTGCGATCAAATACGGAATGTTAAAGCAAGACACCAATAAAAAAATCGTCTTTGATATGAGTGAGTGGACAAAACTTGATGGTGAATCAGGACCATTTATTCAATATTCTTCAGCACGTATTAATTCGTTACTTAAAAAATTCTCATTTGATGCTAAGGCAGAATTTTCTGGCGATGTATTATCACACGCGAGTGAATTAAGACTGATGCAACATCTTATGAATTTTAATACTGTGGTCTTAAATGCGGCTGAAAATTATAAACCAGCATCACTTTGTTCATATTTGTATGATACTGCGAAAAAGTTTAATTCGTTTTATCATGATTGTCCGATTGGTACTGCTGAAACGCCTGATCTTAAAAAATCTCGTTTAGCTTTGGCCTATTCGACAGGTGTGACGCTTAAACATGGTTTAAGTTTATTAGGTATTCCTACTCCTGAAAAAATGTAATCAAAGTAATAACAGTTGGCGCATTATGAAATTTGAAAAAAAGCTTCTCGAAGGAACATTATTATCTCGCTATAAAAGATTTTTCGCCGACGTAGAATTACACGGAGAAAAAATCACTATTCATGTTCCGAATACAGGCTCGTTGAAAACCGTGATCGAAAAAAATCCTGCACAACCACAAAAATGTTGGTTCTCACTTCATGGTGATGAAGCCAAAAAATTAAAAGGCACTCTCGAGGCTGTGCAAACAGAAGATGGCGCTTGGGTGGGGGTGAACACTTCAAATCCAAATCGTGTTGTAACTGAAGCGATTCAAGGCGCTATCGATTCAGGTCGGCCCTTTTTAAAAGAATGGGCCGATTATGGTTTTTATAAACCAGAATATAAAATTTCAAAAGAAACGCGCTTAGATGGCGTCTTTTTATTTAAAGAAATAGATTTAGATAATCCAAAAGCTAAAAAACATTTCATTGAAATCAAAAATACGACCTATCGTGCAAAAGTAGATAAAAAACAGCACGCGCAATTTCCTGACGCCGTCACTGAACGTGGACAAAAACATGTCAGTGAGATGATGCAGTTGATGAAGCAAGGTCATAAATGTGAATTGATTTTCGCGGTACAACGTTCTGATGTGGATTTTTTTTCGCCCTGTGATTTAGATTCTGATTATGTAAAACTTTTGAAAAAAGCTTCGGGTGAAGGATTAATTATTTCACCAATGTTGATTGATATTACTCGTGATGAAGTAAAGCTTACGCCGAAAAAACTAGAGGTTGTGTTTTAAAATTAAAACTTCGTACAGATGGCCCAGGCTGAAACACCTGCTAAAGAGCCTGTACCTTGCCAAGCGCACTGCCACTGAGTATCACTGACTGGGTAAGAACTTATAAGGCCTGCTGCCGATGCCTGAGATGCCGAGTTCACACAGCCACCACTGATAATTTTTTTACCAGCAGTACAACTGGCCATACACGTGTTCGCTCCACCGCAAGACGTTTGAGTTCTTTCATAACCACCAAATGCTGACGTGGTTTGTGAAGTTCCATCCGCATACTCGTAACCGCCAGCTGTTGTGCGAATTGAACCGCTCACGGTTAATGCTGTTGTTGGGTTCGATGTTCCAATACCAACTTTAGTTGAAGTCGCGATAGTGATAACGGGTGTCGCGCCTACGCCTAATTGCAGACCGTTATCGCCGCGAATACCAAGAGCTTCTGCGATCTCATCTGTGAATAGAACTGCTGGAGAATTTTGCAGTACGCCCATCGCTCCTTTTATTACGTTGTTAGCCGCAAAAGTCATATAATAACCACTATTGCCGCCATCAAAGCGCGCAAGCTCTGAGCCGGCTGTGTTTGAGTAAACGTGAAATTTAGATGTGGGATTTGAGGTGCCCAAAGCAAGGTTTCCTGAAACAAAAACTGTATTTGAAACATTTAAATTTAAATTTGCAGTATTGATTGAATTAATGCCCTCGATAGATGAGCTGGTAATGCCTGTCACGACTGTGTGACGTGTGCTTGCTTCATCAGTGATATAGATTTTGCTGCCATCATATTCTAAGGCACCAGCCGCTGGTGTAGATAAAATTGTACCATTTGAAAATTTAAAAGGAGCTACTGTATTGCTACCGGGTGAAATATGAAGTTTTGCCGAGGGAGTCATTGTGCCAAGCCCAACAAGTCCATCATTCTGCACCATAAACATTGATGAAGCACTTCCATTATAGATATTTAATGCATACTGCGCAGAATTTGTTCCCGCCACATCAATTCTTAATCCATATCCATTCGTATTTAAATTATTAAATCTTGCAACTTGCCCGGCAGTATTGGCTTCAACATAAAGTTTTGTTGCTGTCGGAACCACTGATGTTCCGATAGCTGTGTTACTTGCAGCAAAAATTCCGTTGGCGTGAGTTCCCCATTTTGAACCGCCGTTATTAATGGGTAAAACGCCTGAAACATCAGATGTTAAATTCACGATTGATTTGGTCGCGATACTTCCTAAACCTAAATTTGCCCGTGCAGTTCCTGCAGAGGTAATGTCAGCTAAATTATTTACTGATTGAAGGGCTTGAACAAGGCGAAGGTCATCACCTTCAGCCACTGTTCCTGCAGAGGTGCCGAAATTAATTGAAAGAGTTCCAGAAGAAGTAATTGAACCACCTAATAAACCAGTGCCCGCAAAAATACTTGTCACACTTCCAATTACTGCAGTCGTTGGAGCCCATTGCGAACCATTGAAAGCTAAGACTTGCGCCACACTGGGGGTAGCAGACGCAATTTCAATTCCGCGAAGTTTATTTACCGTGATCGTGCTTGAGCCTGCAGCGATCGATGCATCACCAGTGAATGCTGGAAACCTTGCGATAGCTAATGTACCAGTTGCACTGGCTGAGCCTAAATCAATTGAATTCGCAGTTGCAAAAGTTCCTAAACCTAAATTCGAACGAGCTGTTGTTGGATTGGCAAGATCAGATAAATTATTTGCTTTTTGTGTATATAAAGAAAGAGTTGCGCTGTTGGCAGGTGTATAACCTAAGGCTGTCGTAATTGAAGAGGCACTTAAGGTGACCGTGTTGCTAGCTGGGGTGTATCCAAGCGCAGTCGAAATTTGACCAGCGGTCAAACTTGAACTTGTCCATGTTAAGTTGCCTGATGCAGACCGAGTTAAATATTGTCCGCTGCTGCCGCTATAAAATAAGGTGTTAGTGTCATTTGAAACTTCGATAAAGTCGGCAGCATTTTTACCATTTAACAACGTGGCATTATGAGCATAGGGCACGGTACCCAGTTTGATTGATGCTGAAATACTTTCTGCGTCGTAAGCAACTTGAGCTAAGCGAGTATCTGCGGCGGTCACCGCACAGGTATTGCCAGCGAAAGTTGTCGTGCCAGAAACATTGCCGAAAAATAAATTTTGCGTAAAACTGTTCGGTGAACCTGCAACTTGAGATCCTGCGCCGATACGATGAATGATGTTTCCTTGGCTATCGCCCGAAATAGATGAGGTTTCTCCGTAAAGATAACAGCCGTTCGCAGTAACATAAAAAGTTAATTGGGCACCAGCTAGATCAATCGTATTTCCGCTAGCGTCTGTAAGACTACCTTCAAACACGATTTGTTGATTTTCTGAAGACTGAGCAAAACCAGATTGCGCAAAGAGAAGCGATATAGCTATCGCTGCAAAATATTTGAATAAAGAACTGGTGTTCACGTACTGGTTTATCACTACTGACTTATCGGTTTTAATTTCATAGAAGTTTAGTACTTAAGTCGTGCAATAGTGACTCGATTTGAGACGAACAATTACTTGATTCGAATTGAGCCTTTTAAAATAAAGTTCGTTCCTGAAGTAACGCCAGCTGAAGAAATCACACGGCCACGAAATACTGCAGGCGTGCCGCTCACAGTGACATCAGTTATCGTGCTTCCAGCAGTAACCTGTAAATCACCAGAGCTAGTGATCATACGACGAAGATTTTGCACAACCGTCGCACCGAAATCACTCATCCCGCGCAATTTAATATCTTTGTAAGAACTATTTGCGGGAATATCAAAGGCTATAGTGCTGTTGGGATTAATTTTAAACGAGAAAGTTCCGTTGTTTTTACAACTTTGATCAGAGGTTTCAGCATAGCCGCTTAGGGCAGAGTAACTTGAGCCGCCATCGAAACTGACTTGAATATCGCTGATCGCACCAAAACAAGTTCCAGAAATGTAAAAAACATTTTTACTCGATTTAGATTTTAATATTTGTGTTTTTTCTGTCACTTCAAAACCACTAACTTCGCCAAGCACTGTAACAACAGGAGCGCCAGGCTGACACGCCATTAAGCCAAGTAGTAAGCTCGAGAGTAAAATAATTTTTTTCAAGTTTAACACTTTCATTCATTTCACCTATTCGTAGCAACAGCGATAGTTTTTAGAGCTTTCGATTCTATCTGAATCAGTTTGACGTCCATTATCGGGTTAGTCTGATTAAATGTTTAATACTTTAGTCAGATAGGGGTGAACTAATCTAGACGTTGACCCAATTCAAGACATTTAGATTTATACCGATACCATATTGAGAAATTAATGAGTTTATTTAACGGAATAAATAAATAGGAAAATTGTGAACGAACAATTGCGACGATTTATAATGGCAGGGGTGATTTCAGCGGCGAGCTTAGGCTTAGTTGTCGGCTGGTATTTTTACTCTGAACCCCAAAATAAAAATGTCACAAATCAACAGCCTATTGCCGTGGTAAAACAAATTAAAGAAGAAGTCGATCGTAGACCTGCTAAGCGTCAAGTTTGGCAAGCGATCGTGAACGGTGAGCCAGTTTATTCTGGTGAAGCGATTCGTACCGCAAAAGGCAGTGAAGTCAAAATTCAATTCTTAGACGGAAGCCGCTCGATTGATATCGAACCAGAATCGATCGTGATGATTTTACAAAGTGCAAATAAAGAATTCTCGTTAGATCTAATGGAAGGGGGAGCTTCTGTTATCGCTGATAAAGCCGATGCTGGAAAATTCAACCTTATCCAAAATGGTAAAACTGTTGAGTTAAAAGGGGCCGCGACACTTTCTAAATCTGGCACTGGCGGATTAGAAATTCAAAGCGATGATTCAGGTGCTGGCGGAAATTCATTTTTTGCCACGATGAATGATAGCCGTTTAGCTGGATTTAAATTGGTTCAGCCAGCAAAAGATAAATCGTTTCTGATCGATGTAAATAAACCAACAGTAGATATGATCTGGGCAGGCGTGCCACCAGGGTTTAAAACAAAAATTGCCATTGGATCTGAGAGAAATAATTTAGATAAAGTCTTTGAAACTAATGGTCTGCAGTTTGAGTTAAATTTAGCTAGCGGTTTTTATTTTTATAAATTGTATTTTACAAATCCAGCGACGGGCCAAGTAGTCGGTGAGTCAAAATTACAACGTTTAAAAATCAATGAGCGTAGATTTCCGGTTTTTGTAAGCCCAACGGCAAGTCAATTTATTCAGATCGTGAATCAATCAGCAAATCCAAAATACAAAATGTTATTTGATTGGACCGAGGGTGAATTTGTAACGAAATACTTAATTGAAGTTGCAACAGATAGCTCATTAAAAAATAAAGTTATTAACCAAACCGTTACGAAAAAAGCCGGTTTTGAACAAGAGTTATCACCCGGCGAATATTTTGTGCGTATGTCGGCGCTATTTGAAGGTGAAGCGAAACCTATCTCTGGAAAAGTCGAAAAATTCACGATCAGTTTAAATCGTAAAATCGACCCGTCGACGATCGGTTTAAATTTAATTTTTTGGGGTGAAGACGCAGAATTACAGTTCTATATCAATCAGCCAGAACTCGCGATGACTTGGAAAACCGATTTAGGCAAAAAAATCGGTGAATATCGTATTAAATTGCAAAATAGTGATGACCCGTATGCACCTGCACAAGAAGTGCGTAGTCGTGATTTTAAAACTAAAACAAAAGTTTTTAAACCTGGTCGTTATATCGCCAGCATTCAAGGTGTAGATCAAGGCGAAAATGTTATCGCGAATTCGCAAAAAAGATTTTTTGTAGTTAAAGAATTAGATATGGTTAAGCCACCTGTTATTTTAGGTGAACCCGTATTACAAGCTAGCCGCGATGGCGCTCTAACTATAAAATGGAATTTGGCGACCGGAGCTCACAAGTATAAAATTCGTCTGATCGATGAACTTGGGCAGCAAGTGTATGGACGATTACTTGAATCGGCGCAAGCTGAGTCGGCTAATTTGACAGACTTGATGCCTGGTTTGTACCTTTTAGAATTAGCCGGGGTAGATATGTTAGGAAGAACTGGCGAAGTAGCGCAACGTAAAATTGATGTACCAGCAATGAGTAGCTTAGGGGCTCCGAAAATTAAGAAATTAAAAGTGAAATAAAATTTAACAACATGACCACACAAACACACCGCAACTTGATTATAGCTCTGTTTTGTTTCTTTGCGGTTGTGCTATATCCAAAATTTGCTGTATCTGTTGAAAGTAACGTCGAACTTGAGTGGGAAGGCATCGAAAATGCTAAAAGTTACGATCTTGAAGTCAAATCGTCTAAAAATACTTTCAAATTTCAAGTGAAAGAACCTATTTGGGCGGGTCGTTTATCGCCAGGTTTTTTCAAAATGCGCGTCCGCGCTCGTGATAAACGCAGTGTTCCCGGTGAATGGTCAGAATTTCAAGAATTTAAAGTGCATTTAGATTCGCCTGATTTTGTTAATCCCACGAGCGGAACAATTATCGCTTCAAGCAATAATGAAAATCAAAATGTGACTTTTAAATGGAAAAAAGTTTTCTCAGGAAAAAAATATTCATTAGACGTTCAAGGCCTAGATTCAACATTTAGAAAACAAGTTGAAATTAATAATGATGAAAAAGCCAGTATTGAATTGCCAGTGGCGACAAAGTTCATGGCGACCATTCGGGCGTCTAATGAAGTTTTAAACAGTAATCCTGAAAAAGATAATGTTTCTGAATTTATCGTCAGCGGTAAAAAGCTAGCGCCACCAAAAATCACTCAGCCCGAAAGTTTATTCGTGCGTGAAGTGAAATGGGCTAAGCCAGAATTTGCTCAAGCTTACAGTTACGTCTTAGAAAAAATGGATCTAAAATCACAACGCTACAATGTCTTTGATGAAAATAAAGAATTACGGGGTGAGGCGATGCCATTTAGAAAAGAATGGCCAGGCGGAATTTACCGTTTAACAGTTAGAGCGATTGCCAACTACCGACCGTCCTCTGAGTCGGTTTCGGTTCGTTTTACGGCTAAAGACGGTGATCGTACTGAAAAAGCTGAAGAGCTTGCGCGCTTACGTGAGTCAATTGAACGTTTATCGGGTTGGTTTGGAATGGCCAGCTATTTAATTAATTCAGTCGAATATCAGAATTTAAATTATGATCTAACAGGAACACAAGTCGCTTATCAGGCGATCGGCGGAACATTGCGTGCGGGTATTGGTTATGTGACAAAACAAAAACCCTGGGGTTATTTTGTAGCTGCTGAAGTAAGTACTTTGTCAGTTACGGGTTTTGGTGATGTGAATTACAATATGTTCGAAGTTAATTCATTTTTTAAAATGAAGCCTAACGATTCCGGAGAATTTCGCCAAACTGCGGGGTTAGTTTATAAAGAACTACCAGATCTAACAGCGAATTTTGCAGGAACTGTAAAAAATAATTCAGTCGTATCAGCCATTGGTTTTCGTTATGGTGCTGAATATTGGTTAGCGATGACTCCCAAGCTAGGTTTACAAGCTAATGCTCATATTTTTCCACTGATCTCGGGGCAAACCACAACCAACGGGCAGTCCTTCGTGCCAAGCACTTCGGTTCAGGCAGGTTTTTTAGTGAGTTATCGTTGGAGTAAAAATTTAACGATGTTAGGCGGTTATGCCTACCGTACAGATAAAATGGAATACAAAACGGGGCCGAGCCAAAATTTCCCAGCACCTGCGGCCGAGAAAAATTCAGTTACACTTAAAGGTCATTACTTAAATCTCTTCTTGGAGTACCAGCTATGAAAATGAAAAGTATGAGAATTCCAATCTCGGCCAAAATTATCGGAATTACGACCTTCATCATTTTAACATCGATGGTGCTTGTAACTAAACAGAGTTCTGAGTTTTTTAAAAAAGTTATGACCCAACGCGAAGAATTTTCGAATTTTACCGAAGCTTCTCTTCGCGCAAAACAAGTAGATACGCTATTAGATGGGTCATTAGATAAAGCAAAAAACTTAGCCCAGGTTTTATTAAAAGAATCTTTTGAAGGACTTGGAACTTACAAATTAGCTAAAGATAAAAGTTTAGTGGGCATTGAAATTTACCAAGTAGTCGATGGTAAACCGCAACTTTTTGTAAAAAAAGTACAAGAAGACTTTTTAATAAAAAATAAACTGACACCTGACTTTATTGATCAAGTTCGTCAAAAAAAGCCATTTCCAGTGTCATCGGTGATGCAAAAAAATATCGAATTGCAATTTGCCGAAGTAAATCCAAGTATTCGTGTAATTTCAATTGGCTTTCCTTTCGGGCGTGATGCGCAAAACCAGGTAAATACTTTTGTGATCGCTGCCTATAACAGTGAAATGATTCAAAGTTTATTCTCTAACGAGAGCGAGCGTGAGTTTTTCATGATCGATCGTAATGGCTTTTTATTAGCCCATCAAAATGAAGAATTGTTACGCCAAGGTAAAAATTTAAAAGGTGAAGCCTTTATAGAAAAAGCCTTAAACGATGCGACCAATTCAAAACAATTAACATTTAAAAATGCAAAAGGTAATGCCTACATCGGAGCCTTTGTTAAAAGTAGTTTTTGGGGTACAGTTTTACTAGCGCAAACTCCACTTTCTATCGTGAATGAACCCGCGCAAGCAGTACAACGTAAAGCGATTCTAATTTCGGGTATCGTGATGAGTGTCGCTTTATTTGCGGTCTTCTTATTCTCATTAACATTAAGTAAACCCATCGAAGTCTTAGCAGAACTTATTAAAGAAATTCCAAAAGGGAATTTTAATATTTCTGCGCGTAGCAAAGTTAAATCCCATGATGAAGTGGGAGATTTAGCGATCGCCTTTGACCACATGACCGAAGGTTTAAAAGAGCGTGATAAAGTAAAAAACTTATTTAATAAGTTTCACGGATCAAGTGTGACTGAAAATCTTTTACAACAAGAAGTCAGCGTCGGCGGAACCCGCAAAGAAGTAACGGTATTCTTTTCGGATATTCGTGGATTTACGAAGTTCTCAGAGGGTCATACTCCTGAAGAAGTTGTATCGATGTTAAATGAATACTTCGAAGTGATGGTGGGTATTATCGGTCGTCATGGCGGCGTCGTGGATAAATTTATCGGTGATGCGATTATGGCGGTGTGGGGTGTGCCTACAGGTTCTGATCGCGACACTGAAAACGGATTAAAAGCTTGTCTTGAAATGCGTTCGGCATTAGTGATCTTGAATAATTCTCGCCGCGAACGTAATTTAACCGAAATTCACATAGGTATGGGCTTACACGCAGGAGCCGCTATTTCTGGAACAATTGGTTCAGAAGAGCGCATGGAGTTTACAGTTATCGGCGATACAGTGAATGTGACTGCGCGTATTGAATCATCGACAAAACATTTCGAAGTCGATTTATTAGTGAGTGACGAGGTTTTTGCCCGTATGTCTAAGCCAGAGCTGCAAGATCAATTCAAATTTGATTTAGCCGGCGATATCGAAGTAAAAGGTAAAACTCTACCGTTAACATTATATAAAGTGCTTTAGGTGGCAGGCCCTGTTTTATGTCACGGTACGCAATTATTTTTGCGCATAAAAAAAGCTGGTTTAAACCAGCTTTTTTTATTTTAAGAATGTCTTTTAAAGATCTATCTAAAAAACTATTTAGCAGAAGCTAAATGTTTGTCGATAATTTCTTTAAATGCAGGAAACGGGTAAGCACCGCGTAACGAAACACCGTTAATGATGAATCCTGGAGTGCCGCTCATATTGAATTTTTTAGCTTCTTCCATATCAGCATCAATACGTTTTTGGATTTTCTCATCTTTAAGAGCTACTTCTACTTTTTTAAGATCAGCACCAACTTTTTTAGTTAGTTCTTTAAACCAAGCTTCGCCTTTATCTTTTAACATGCCTTGGTTTTCAAAAACCATGTCATGAAATTTTTCAGCTTTTTCTGGGCTTTGTTGAGCAATAGCTTCGTAGTATTTCGCAGCAGGCATAGCTAAGGGGTGGAAATCAAGCGGTAAGTGTTTGAAAACAATTCTTACTTTATCGCCGTATTCTTTACGAACTTGCTGAACAGTTTGGTAACCACGAGTGCAATATGGACATTGGAAATCAGAAAACTCAACGATTGTGATCGGAGCAGATTTGTTTCCGAAAATAACGCGTGTTTCATCGATTTCTGGTTTTAACGGATTAGCATATTCTTCATCACGTTGCTTTTTTTCATCTTCCTGAGCTCTGTCGCCAGCAACTTTTTGAGCTTCTTGCTGAGCTTTCATCACCACTTCGATGAATTTATCTGGGTGTTTTTCAATCGCGCTGAACACGATCGATGGATCTTTTTCTACAGCTTCTTTTAATTGTTTAGCT
Source organism: Bdellovibrionota bacterium (assembly GCA_040386015.1). Taxonomy (GTDB): domain Bacteria; phylum Bdellovibrionota; class Bdellovibrionia; order Bdellovibrionales; family Bdellovibrionaceae; genus Pseudobdellovibrio. The sequence goes on from JAZKGG010000002.1 coordinate 90,789, forward strand.
GATGGGGCACATGCAGTGATAGCTAATACTACCGAAGCTGCTAAAGCTAGTTTCATTGACTTAATCGTTTTCAAGAGTTTCTCCTTAGTTTGTTAGCCAAAACAGTGTGACATAGCGCCCTTAAAAAGCAACTAAGACTAAGGTCTGGCTCTTGACAGCGTGTTCTGTATCTTCGGTATAATGAGTCAAAGGGAATTTTTTAATATGCACAAAAATATCATCATCGCAGCAGTTCTAGTTTTTGGATTTACAGCCTGCACGGGTAAGCCAAAAAATTCTTCAATTTCAACTTTTGCCATGGTTGAAACAATCCAAATCGAGCACACCTATAAATCGCTCAAAATTTTAGATCTCGATCAAATGAGCGATCTACTTTATGAAAAAGCGAACGATTATAAACGTAATAACCGCCTACAAGCCCTTCGCGAGGGTACAATGATCGCCTTTGCGCGCCCCAATGAAGAGGTGATCTTAGATAAAATCGTATCTATTGTGCGCAGCCCCTTAGAAGATGCTGACGAATGGGAAGGCACAGTTGAACAAATGGTAGGCCAAGCTGTGCAAACAATTAGAGATGAAAGTGCGCAAGCCACAGACCAGGTTACAGCCTCTGTTGTTCTAGAAAATGTACTTTCTGAATTTAAGCCAGCCTTCGTAAAACAGTACCAAAGTGGTGGTTTTGAAACCACAGTGATTGAACGCATTGCGGCTTCAGATTTACATTTTTCAAAACCAGCTGAACAAGAAAAGAAGTTAAACCAAATGAAGTCGGGTTTAACGCCGTCACGATTGGCTCAAAAGCTAGTCGAGATTAAAAATAAAAAATTAGAAGAATTAAAAGAAGCTGAAGCTAAGAAGAAGAAATAGATAAATAGAAGAAATAATTGAGTTAGAACAATAAGGCGCTGGAAGGCGCCTTATTTATTGCTCGTGTTTTGGGTTTACAATGTAAACCGAAACCCTGAGTGGGAAAAAGGTCTAGTGTTTTAATGGCCGCTGCGCTAGTCGTCCCTCCTGGACAGCCTTTCTGACGGCATCGTGCCGTCAGAGTTGAAATTAATTTTTTCGCTCTGACCCTAGATCTAGTTTTTCTCAAACTGTCTCATCCTGACTCAAGTTCCTCAGTAAATCTCCGATAAGTTTCTTGTACATCACAGATGATGCACAAGACGACTACCAGGAGGTTACATCATGTTTATTCAAGGCGATTTACAAGCAGTGTTTGATGCTCTTTATACAATTGGCGCAATCGATCCTGTTTTGCAAGCGGACTGGGAAAAAATTAACGGCGAAATGAACGCCAATCCTAGAATTGTCCACACTATTTGCCATTCGATTAATTCCTGCTCTGGTGACCGTAAAAAAATTATCGAAACTTTATTAGGTATGGATCAAAAAGCCGTATCATTCGTAGCGTTGGAGGTGGCTCGTGAGTTCAGTGAATTTCAAGACCGTAAAGAACTACACTAATACATTTACATTTATGAAAGCATTTTTGTTTTCATTATTCTTTTTCGTGCAAGTGAAAGTTCACGCAGAATGGAATATCGACTTATCTCGTCGCCAAACTGATTTCACTCGAATTCAAAATCAAAGAATGCCTTCGGCAACGAATATGGATACATCATCTTCAAAAAATGATGCTGACATTTTAGAAGCGTTAAAAAAAGTTGTAAACCCGTTTGAGCCTTCACAAGAGATCGTGATCTTACAAACTGAAAAAGGCTTTGTTCCTGAGATGATTCATTTGAAAAAGAATGATGTTTATAAAGTTCATGTGGTGAATCTAAATTTAAAAGAAAAAAACGTAAGCTTTGTGATGGATGCTTTTTCGCAAACTCATAATACGGTTTACGGTTTAATGAAAACATTTACGATCCAACCAAAGATCGAAGGTGTTTACTCTTTTCAAAGTCCTGAGACCGGCTATGCGGGTAAAGTGGTGATTATACCTGATACCGTACGTAAAATAGCTTCAGAAAAATCTCCTGAGCAAAAGACTCAAGAGAAAGTAGAAAATCAAGTTAAAGCATCGACCCTCCCTACAGATAACAGTGTTTTTGATGGTGATGAATCATTAAAATAAGGATTAGATAATATGGGCTCTGACGATCAATCAAATTTTAAAGAAGTCATCAAACGGGCGTTAGGGCCCGTTGACGAGTTTTTAAATGACCCAGGAGTTTCTGAGGTTTTGATCAATGGTCCCGGTCAGATTTTCGTCGAGCGTAAAGGTAAGTTAGAATTAACCACTGCAACGTTTCCAGACGAAGATAATTTACAGGCCGCGATTAATTCGATCGCGCAATCAGTTGGACGTCGAATCAACAAAGAAGAACCACGTTTAGATGCGCGTTTACCTTTAATCGAAGGGTACGCTGCGAGTGGTGCGCGTATCGCTGCAGTGTTGGCGCCGATTTCCCGTCAGGGAACGGTCATTAGTATTCGTAAGTTTACCGCCAGCAAAATTACACCCAATGATTATATCAAATATGGAACGATCTCGCCTGATGCGTGGCAGTTCATTGATTTATGTATGTTCTTAGGTAAAAATATTATCGTCAGCGGCGGTACTGGTTCTGGTAAAACCACGTTGTTATCATTAATGTGTTCACGCATTCCTGAAGGCCAACGCGTCTTAATCATCGAAGATTCATCAGAGTTACAAGTTGAATATTCACACGTTGTGCGTTTTGAAACGCGCCAGGCTGATCTTGGTGGTAAAGGTGAAGTTACAATTAAAGATTTATTAAAATCAGCTCTACGTTTACGACCTGATCGCATTATCGTGGGTGAGGTTCGTTCAAGCGAAGCTATGGAATTAATTAATGCCATGAACACCGGTCACAAAGGTTCAATGGGCACAGTGCATGCGAATTCTCCTGAAGATGCAATCATCAGGTTAGAAGCGTTAGCGGCCAGCGGCGATGCAAAAATTTCAGAAAAGGCCTTAACATCCCAAGTCTCATCGGCCATTGAAATCATCGTGCAAATTTCGCGTTATTCAGATGGCTCACGTAAAATCGGAGCAATCTCTGAAGTTCGAGGCCTTGATGAAGATAATAAGTATATCGTCGTGCCTATTTTTGAAATTCAAAATCTACAAAGAGCCACAGACGGAAAACTAATTGGTGGTATTGAGCCCACTGGTAATGTGCCATCGTTCTATCAAGAAATTGTCGACAACAAGATCAATTTCCCGTTAGCAAAATTCCAAAAAATCAAAAAAGCCGGGTAAGTCGCTTATTTTTTTGTAAATTGATGGTCGTATTTTTTCTCAAGTTGAGTAATTTTATCCGATAGTCCCTTCTGTGAACTTAAAAAGCCTCTAAGGCCTACAAAAGTTCTCATGATTTCAATATTTACGTTTATGGCCTGTGAGCTATTTAGAATACTGGATAGCATAGCAATGCCTAGCTCTGTAAAAGCGTATGGCGGCACTCTAGATCCGCCCCAACTTGAAATCACAATTTGTGATTTCAAGTTTATAAGCTCTTGATTTTCCAGTTGAAATACAAAATCAGCCGGAAATCTCTCGATGTTCCTTTTGACCGCTTGAATAAGGATTCTTGGTTCAACACCATAAAGATGCGCAAGATCATGACTGAGCCTTGAATTATTTTTTTCATGACATAGCACGATTCAAAATCGGAACCAGGTTAGGTCAAATTTAAATGCAGTAATGGTGCGGTTAAGTCCGATATACGAATTAACAATTAAGAAATTTTCACAATAAAAGATCAACAAGTAATTTATTCAGTAACTTATGAATATTCATCAGATTGTTCGCAAACCGTCTTGCTATAAAACATTTAGACAGTTTTTCGACTTAAGTGCCAGTTAAATTGCAGCTGGCGCTGGTCAGAGCTTTGCTTTGATTCTAAGAGTGAAAATAGCCTTACTTATTACAACATTTTTAGCAGCAACTGCGACTCAAGCCTCTGACTGTACGCCTATCACAAAACGCTTCGCTGGCGAAGGTAATGACTTTGATAAAACATCATACCAAGTTACGATGCGCGCCTGTGGTGGTGATGTTGTAAGTCTTCGTCGTTTTAAATTACGTGGCGAGATGTACAATTGGATTGTTAGCAATAAAACCTTACAAACGGCTATCATTCCCGAAAGCTGTTTAAAAAATTGTGACGCTTTCAATGTGAACTCGCAGTCTAAGTACACATCTATTTTAAACGACTCAACACAAGTGCCATCACCAACTGCTGGTGCAGGAATTCAAAAAGCTAAAGACCCAGGGCCGAATGAAACTTATTTAACTATCGATCTATGTCCTTCAAGTAAACAATTGCAAACTCAAATCTTTGAAAGCATTCAAAGTGGTTACATGACTAATATTCCAGTGACTTTAGCGGTTTCTGGTTTGTGGATTAAAAATCATCACGATGAATTTGTTTATTTATTAAAATTACAAGATGAGAAAAAAATTAATATCACTTGGGCGAATCATTCGTTAACTCATCCCTACGATAAAACAAAACCCATTGAAGAAAACTTTTTGTTATCACCTGGTGTTGATTTTCAGCGTGAAGTTTTAGGAAACGAAATGGTGATGTTAAGCCAAGGTTTAGTGCCTTCGATATTTTTTCGTTTTCCAGGTTTAATCTCGAGTGATTTGTTAATCAGCCAATTGAAGGCGTGGGGTTTGATTCCGTTGGGTTCAAATGCGTGGCTGGGTAAAGGCCAAAAGATCAAAAACGGCTCTGTGGTGCTGATTCATGGTAATGGTAACGAACTTTCGGGCTTAGCTTTGCTATATAAAGCTTTAGAAATTCAGCCACAAATCAATGCAACTTGGACAAATTTAAACCAAGTTTATAACTCAGTGGTCGATAAGATGGAGTCTTTGCCTAAATAGTGCTCTGTTAGGGTGAAAAAGCCAATATTTTCGCGCTTTTGCACTCTGTAAATGGTTGCCACTCTTCAGAGTGAAAGCTACCTTTTTCGAGTGCATTTTAGCTGTAAAATTACCAATTCAATTTTGAAATATTTAGAAACCGAAAAGGTTGATCTAAATGCGTATTTTTCAGAACAAGACATTCCTTGGGATTTTTTAAAAGACCCATCAAACTGGATGTATGCACCCGACATGGAAGCGTTTTTAGAACGCATTATCACTAAGCAAGAGCAAATTTTATTAGCTGGGCATGTAACACCGAAACTTCGTGCTTGGGGTGTGCTTGATTCCGTTCTGCGCATGATGCCTCGTCCGCAAGAAATTTTTCATCAGCCCGAAAAATTTTTAGGTTATTTTATTTCTCCTGAACCACCGATTGAAAATGTAATTCGCACCGATGCGGGAATCAGTTTTGATATTCCTCTTCCGGCAGAACAATACCCACTGGTTACAACTTATCTTAAAGCTGCGTTCGAAGCGCTGCCAATTTATGTTGGCTTAACTCCTGGGGTTTGTCGTTGGACGCAAGTGCACTTTGAATTAGATTGGCCCGGCTATCAAGATACGATCTTGGGTGAACAAGAGCGTCACCAAGTGTCTCCACAATTAATGCAAGAGGTGATTAACCAATTGCAAATCAGTCAGCGTGATCTTGAAGAAAAAAATCGTGAGCTTCAGCGCCGTAACGAAGAGTTACAAAGAGTCGCAGAACAAAAGTGGTCTTCGAAAGACACGCTGCAAGCGGTTTCTTTTTCACCAAATGATTTTTCACAATTTGAATTTATCAAAAGACCTACTCATCAAGTGGCGCAGAACTTAGCGCGCTTACATGACTACATGGTGCGCGCCCATCAATTGGTGACATTATTAACGGCGGGCCAAAAAGTGACGCCAGGAATGAAAGCCGCCTTTCACAGAGTGGATTGGGATTTAGTCAAAAGCCAATACCCACAAATTATTTTTGAAAGTATCGAGATTTTAAAAAAGATGAGTAAACCTGATTCGGAAGAGCCAGTTCACTTAATCGAAAAAAGGGATTAACAATGTCAGAAATCGTAAGTGTACAAGGTCGCGAAATTTTAGATAGCCGTGGCAACCCAACTATCGAAGTTGAAGTTAAAACTGCTGACGGCAACATGGGTCGCGCGGCTGTTCCATCAGGAGCATCAACAGGCGCACATGAAGCTTTCGAATTACGTGACGGCGATAAAAAACGTTTCTTAGGAAAAGGTGTTTTTAAAGCTGTTGATAACGTTCGTGAAAAAATTGCTCCAGAAGTTGTGGGCTTAAATGTTTTTGAACAAGTTTACATCGATAAAGTTTTGCGTGATATTGACGGCACTGAAAATAAATCAAACTTAGGCGCGAACGCGATCTTAGGGGTTTCATTAGCGGTCGCTCAAGCGGCAGCAAAAGATGCAGGGCTTCCGCTTTACAGATACGTTGGTGGTTCACAAGCGTGTCGTTTACCAGTTCCATTAATGAACGTGTTAAATGGCGGCGCACACGCAAATAATGGTTTAGATATTCAAGAATTCATGATCGTGCCAACAGTTAATAATTCATACGCTGAAAGTTTACGTGCTGGATCTGAAATTTTTCACACCTTGAAAAAAATCTTACACAAAAAAGGTTTATCTACTGCCGTAGGTGATGAAGGTGGTTTTGCACCGGTTTTAAAATCTAATGAAGAAGCGTTAGAATTATTAATGCAAGCGATTATGGAAGCAGGCTACGAGGCCGGACAAAATATTTTCTTAGCTTTAGATGTGGCAGCCACCGAATTATATAAAGAGGGAACATATACTTGGGAGAAAAACCAAATCTCGGGTAAAGAATTAGAAAATGTTTACAAAAAATGGACCGAAAAATATCCATTAGTTTCTATTGAAGATGGCTTCTCTGAAGATGACTGGGATTCTTGGGTTTCTGCAACCGCAGCCATGGGTAATCATGTGCAATTAGTAGGGGATGATTTATTCGTCACTAATCCAAAACGTTTACGTATGGGCTTAGAGAAAAAAGCGGCGAATGCATTATTAGTCAAAGTAAACCAAATCGGAACCTTAACAGAAACGTTTGAGGCGGTGAATTTAGCTCAACGTCATAAAATGAAAACAGTGATGTCACACAGATCTGGTGAAACAGAAGATGTAACGATTGCTGACCTAGCTGTTGCTTTAAACTGCCACCAAATCAAAACGGGTTCATTATGCCGTGGTGAACGTACGGCGAAGTACAATCAATTGCTAAGAATCGAAGAAGACCTTGGTGGTATGGGTGTATACTGGGATAAAGCAGGTTTTCGCTAGTGCTTAAGTTTGGGATTATCTTTTTACTAACGGCAATATCAGCGGTGGTTTTTGGAAATTCTAACCAAAAAGTTTTAGATCTTAATTATAAGTTTCAAGCTGCGGACGTTGAAAAATTTTGTCTGAAAAACGAAGTTATTTCTGAATGTTTTAAAAAACAAGTTCGCAAGCTTCATGAAAAAGAAAAACTTAATGTCGAAGAACTTATCGGCGCCTTACCGGCAGGCAAGGGGCTAATCCTGAAAGAAAAAGAGAAGCAACAAAAAGCCAAGACTAAGCTTTCGAATGCAGAATTAAACTTAAGTTCTCATAAAAAACAGGCCGATTTTGCATTGTTTTTATTAGAGTTGTCTTGCACAGCAAAAGTCTCTGCGTCTGCGCAAAAATTTTTAAAAACTCTAAAATCAGTCACGACCGAGCAAATCGAACAAGTCAGAAAATATTCGGCAGCCGATGCTGCAGATCTTCAAATGAAATTTGATACAACTTTACTCTGCGAAAAGAAAAATTAATCCATGTCACAACATGATCTTGATTTAAAGCCAGGCCAGTCCATTGAACTTCTTAAAGAGTTACATATCTTAACTCGCGACGGAAAAATCAATCAAGATTCACGCCGTAAGCTTAAACAAGTTTATCATTTGTATCATTTCATTGAGCCGTTACTAAAAGATCTTAACGAAAACTCAAGCCAAATTAATTTGGTCGATCACGGGGCAGGTAAATCTTATTTAGGATTTATTATCTATGATTTATTTTTCAAATCGTTAAATAAGCCTAATAAAGTTTACGGCATTGAATTTCGCGAAGAGCTGGTAAAAAAATCAAAAGAATTAGCCGAGAAATTAAAATTTCTGAATATGGATTTTTTGCATTTAACGGTAGCTGATTCAATCACGACAAAAAAATTACCTGAATCAGTAGAAATCGTAACGGCATTACATGCATGTGATACCGCAACCGATGATGCGATTCATTTCGCGTTAGCCAAAAAAGCTAAACACATCGTGCTTGTTCCGTGCTGCCAAGCTGAAGTGGCGTCGCATTTACGTCAGAATAAAGCAAAAATGTTAGCCAATCCTTTGTCTGAATTATTTCGCCAACCTATTCACACGCGTGAATTTGGCTCACACTTAACAAATGTACTTCGCACCTTAGAATTAACAGCTGCAGGGTATGATGTGACGGTGACCGAGCTTGTGGGCTTTGAACATTCGATGAAAAACGAATTAATTGTGGCCACAAGGCACGGTAATCCAGATAAAAATCATCAAGTGCGCCAAGCTAAAGAACGTTTGCAGGTGTTACTGACAGAGTTTCGTTTAGATGATCTAAATAATCGTTTTTGCTGAAAGCGAAATTGATAGCGAAAACTAGACTATCAGCCGTACCCATTAGCGCAAAAACATTAGAAACTAATTTCATGGATCAACTGCGCAACACAGCCTTTGCAATTCAACGTTGGTTAAGCCAACCACAAAAAGTTTTTTTCACCTGTTTAATGGTGCTTGTGGCGACGTTATTTTTGAACGGCACACTTTGGAAGCTGTGGGGTCTTTACCGCGATGAAGACACGATCGTGAGCCATTCACTGCAGGCCAAAGCGCAGATGCGCGTGATCGACACGCAGATTAAGCAAGCCACTGACACAACTTACATCGAACGTCAGGCCCGCGATAAAATGGATCTGGTCGGAGATCACGATCTCATTTTCGTATTCCCTGAGTAGTTTTTGTTTGTTTTTTAGGCAAAAACTATTGCAAAGCATTAGGTCTTGTAACGCCTTAGAGTAAAAGCTCTACTGTAGTTACTTATGCAGTTAGAACATTTATCATTAATTTTAGGCCTTACAAAAACTGAGTTAAAACGTCGTTTAGAATTAGGCCAAATCGACCCGCAAGTTTTAAACAGACAGGTGAGTGAATACTCACAAGAACTTAAATTAGACGCTCTTTGTGACAGTTGGACACAGCGAAATGTAGAGCTAAATAACGTTGATCAATTTGACCGCTATCAACGCCAATTGCAAGCAAACGAATCAGTTCAAAAACAGTAGAATATACAACCGATGTCATGACAACCCTGATACTTGAGGGTAAATCTTTGGGATGAAGAAAATCTATCTCGTTGATGTCAGTTCTATGTTTTTTCGCGCCTTCTACGCTATTCGCCCGTTGTCTTCGACAAAGGGAGTTCCGGTCAACGCAGTTTACGGTTTTATTTCAATGATCGTTAAACTTTTTAAAGAAAAAAATCCTGATCATGTGGTTTTTTGTTACGACCGTAAAGAACCCTCATTTAGAAAAGATTTATACACAGACTATAAAGCTAACCGCACGACGATGCCTGACGATCTGCAAGTGCAAATGCCGTACTTAAAACAAGTGGCAGATCTATTCGGTATCGCCGACATCGAAGTGGCAGGTTATGAAGCTGATGATCTTATCGGAACTATCGCCGTTCAAGCTGAACGTGAAGGATATCAAGTTTATATTGTCAGTGGTGATAAAGATTTCAGTCAGCTGGTGAATGAAAATATTTTTCTTTACGACACGATGAAAGAGTTTGTTTATACAGCTGATGCTGTTAAAGAAAAGCACGGCGTTTTTCCTGCGCAGTTTATCGATTTTTTAGCCATCACCGGAGACACTTCAGATCACATTCCCGGAGTAGCGGGCATTGGCCCAAAAGGCGCACAGAAATTAATCGAACAGTTTGGTACGTTAGAGCAAATTTATGAAAACATCGATAAAGTTGCACCTGCGGGGATTAAAGAAAAATTAATTAAATCAAAAGACGACGCGATTATTTCAAAAAAATTAGTAACTATTGTGACCGATGTAAACACGGGTAAAACAATGGATGATTACATCGTTAAAGATTTCAAAATCGAAGAGCTTCGCGCCTTCTTACAAGAGTTAAACTTTAAGTCTTTTGAAAAAAGTCTATTAGGCGACGGCCAATCCAACCTTAAAAAAGGCGAAGGCCATAAAACATCGGGCGCAGAACCAACATTTGCAACACCGGCAGCCCCTGGGCCCACGGTGGATGGCAACAGCAGTGTAGCCGCAGATTTAAAAGCACAAACTTGGGATGCCGTGATTGTGCAGCAGCGGTTAAAAAACGAAAAGTTTTTTGCTTTTACCGCAAACTCACACATTTGTTTTTGTTTTAATAATTTCGATTATTATATCTCACCTATTGCTGAAGCTAGTTTAGACTACAAAAATTTAACCTGGTCAGGGTTTGATATTAAACAAGTCTGGTCTGATCTAAATTTACCCACAGAAGTCGTATTAACCGCACAAATCGACTGGGACATGATGCTTTTAGCTTACTGTCTAAAATCACAAGATATGCTTGATCCAATCGAAGTCATTAAAGATTTCTTAGATATCGATTTAAAGCCCGAGGCTAAACAACTTGTTGATATGGTTAAATTAGTTGATGCGTTTGTGCAGTTGTCACTTAAAGTGCAAACTGAAATTCGCGAAAAAGATTTATTGCCAATCTATGAAAAATTAGAAAAGCCATTGATTCCGATTCTGTACATGATGGAAAAAGTAGGGATTAAGCTTGATACCGCGACACTTGCGATATTTTCTAAAGAATTAGGCGATGATATCGCTAAATTAGAAACTGAAATTCATCAAATCGCCGGTGAAAAATTTAATATCGCATCGCCAAAACAGTTAGGTGTTATTTTATTTGAACGTTTGGGATTAGAAGCGATTAAAAAAACAAAAACCGGGTATTCTACAGATAATGAAGTTCTAGAAAAACTAAATCATCCCATCGGACAGTTATTGATGAATTTTCGTGAATTATCAAAACTCAAATCAACTTACGTTGATGCACTTCCTGAAATGGTGGATTCACAGGCTCGAATTCACACGCATTTTAATCAGGCATTTACGTCGACCGGGCGTTTATCAAGCACTGACCCGAATATTCAAAATATTCCCATCAAAACTGAAAAAGGTCGCAAGGTTCGCCAGGCATTTATTTCTGACAGTGGTAAAAAACTATTATCACTAGATTATTCACAAATTGAATTGCGAGTATTAGCACACATTTCAGAAGACAAAGGTTTAATTAAGGCCTTTCAAGATGATTTAGATATTCATGCGGCAACAGCTGCAGAAGTTTTTGGTGTAGAGCTCAATGCGGTCACAAAAGAGCATCGTCGTATTGCCAAAGCTGTGAATTTTGGTATTGCCTACGGTCAAGGGGCTTATGGTTTAGCTGAAACGCTTGGAATTTCGCGTACTGAATCAAAAGATATTATCGATCGTTATTTTAAAAAATTCAGCGGCATCAAAGATTATATTGAAACCACAATTGAAGTGGCGCATCAGAAAAAATACGTTGAAACACTTTTTGGTCGTCGACGTTATTTAACTGAACTTGATTCAACAAATGCGATGGTTAAAAAATTCGGCGAGCGCGCGGCTATAAATGCACCAATTCAAGGTACGGCCAGTGATCTTATGAAAATGGCGATGATCGATGTACAGCGTTGGTTAATCCAAGATAAAGCCCAGTTGACGTTGTTATTACAAGTGCACGATGAGTTGATTTTTGAAGGTGCACCAGAGGTTTTAGAAGCAAATGCGGGCCGCATTCGCGCGATCATGGAAAACGTGGCTAAATTTAAAGTGCCATTGAAAGTGAATTCATCAATCGGCGATAATTGGGATCAAGCGCACTAAGATCTGACGGTAGACAGACAAGCCTAGCAGTTATTCGGTTTCCCAACCAACAACACGGCCACCTTCGAAATACACAAAGCGACGTTCGCGTTTGTATCCGCTCACAGTGGGTAATTCGCGAACATACTTCCAGCGTTCGTTTTTATAAATTGGATTTCCACTGTGTTCAACCTGAGCGGGTTCGCCCCAGCTTTTGCGCACTAATTCTTGCGACATTCCTAAGGTGATATCTTGAGTTTCTGTTAGCGCTAAAAAATCAGGATTTGTTTTGTCGCGGTTCCATAATTTATTTCGGTTCACCCACGCTAGGCGGCCTTCGATTGAGGGGATCGTTAAATAATCAATTTTTTCTTGGTCGTTAGCAAACAGCGGCATCACTTTTGAGTAATTTAAACGTTCTTTCGGAGAATCCAAACCACGTTCAAGTTGATGCAATTTGCGACGAGTTAAGACAGTTTTGCGTTCTGTTTCGCTTAAACCTTTACGAGGATCAAAACCCAACTCATAGGCGTATTTATCTAAATCTTTGTCAGAAAGACGATCAGGGTCTTTTGTAGGATCAGAGGTTACAGTTTGGCGCGAAGTCGCTTCTTTTTCATGAGTCGTGTCTTCTAATTCGGGGCGCGATGCCGTTTTGATCCAGTTAGCACACGATGAAGTCAACATCAAACCCAAGACGATAAAGCCAAAAAATACAGAGTTTTTCATATACCTATATCTTAAAATATCTGTGGCACAATGTGTTTGCTTTGTGTTTGCTTTCTCATATTTCTAGACGAAGGTTAGATAGACCTAGCATTTAAAAATTTCCAAATGTAACCTAGGGTTGCATGAAGGATCTGTTTAAACTAAAATTTGGTAAGAATAACGAGGCTGTCGATGAAGCGCAGCTTGCAGAAAACCTACAATTTCTTGAAGATATCTTAAACGAAGAAGATCCTGAATTCATGAAAAGCGTGGGCGAAATCAGCATCGAAAATGCGGCCGTCGACGAATCTTTGGTTGATACATCGTTAGTTGTCAAGAAAACCAATCGCTTTGCGAAAATTTTTATTTCAATTTTTAGCTCAGTTCAATCTCCATTTTGGGCAGTCGTTTTAAAGCCATTAATGATTCACAAATATCCTAAACAGGCGTTCACTTTTTGGGCGCTATTAGGTGGGCTCGGGTATGGTGGTTTTAGACTTTATAAGGCTCACTTTTGGTCGGCCCCGACGCAGTTATTTTTAACTTCATACGCAGGCCTTGGTTTAACAGTTCATGATTACGACATGTTAGAAGCGGTTGAACCTTTTTATGATAATACGCGATTTTCAAAAAACGTGATGTCGTTAATAAAAATGACCGCAAATTTGCGCCCTTCAGATAGTTCATCAAATAATCCAATGATTTCTTTCGAGATTGTTATTCAGGGCGTTTCAAATGAGCCAATCGTTGAAATTAAAGACCGTGAAGCCGAATTTCGCGATTTAATTTTACGTGTGACCGAAGAATTTACCTATGATGATTTAGACACAAGCGCAGGCAAACAAGCGCTCAGCGAATCAATCTTATCCAAGATCAATGCAAACCTAACAGGTGGCCAAGTTCGCAAAGTCTATTATAAGAATATTGTTATCAAGCCGTAGGCTTGTATTTTTCAATGCCGTAGGTATCTACGCCTTAAATACTTTTACATCAATATTGTAGCTTTTGATTCGGTCGTGCAAAGTCGATTTTGGAATTCCTAAATCAAGTGCTGTTAATTTTTGATTTCCGTGATTGGCGGCAAGTCTTTTTAAAATCATTTGTTTTTCGATTTCACGAATTACCGACAGTGACGGGCCGTGAGGTGATTGTGGCACCGCGTATTTTGCGCCACTGTTCATCGCAGGTCCTGCTACAGAAGATAAACGATCACGTTTATTTAATAATAATTCAATATGATCCTCGGTGATGTAGGCTTTCGGGTATAGGGCCGACGCGCGCGCGACTAGGTTTTTAAGTTCGCGAATATTGCCCGGCCAGTCATGTTTGCGTAAACGTATAGTCGCATTGTAAGAAAAGCGCACTTTCATTTCGCGTGAAAAAGTAAATAACAAATCATCAAAATCTTCAATGCGATCTTTTAAACTTGGCACATCAATCGTGATTACGTTTAAACGAAAGTACAAATCTGCACGAAATAAACCGTCTTCGATTTTTTGTTTTAAATTCTGATGCGTGGCTGCGATAATGCGAACATCCGTTTTAATTGTGCGATCTGAACCCACCGGGCGAATCTCGGCGTTTTCGATCGCGCGTAAAAGTTTTGCTTGTAAAGAATAAGATAAATCACCGATTTCATCTAAAAATAAAGTGCCTCCGCGAGCGGCCTCGAACGCCCCTTTGCGATCGGCGATGGCGCCGGTAAAACTTCCGCGTGTGTGTCCGAATAATTCACTTTCAATTAAAGTTTCAGTTAGGGCAGAGCAGTTCACACTTAAAAACGGTGCCTGACGGCGCATTGAGGCTTGATGTAAGTTTTTAGTAAGCACATCTTTACCAGTGCCTGAAGGGCCTAATAATAAAACCGGGTAGTCTGTTTCTGCGACTGATCCTAAGGTTTGTAATTGTTGGTTCCAATATTCAGATTTGCTGGCTAACGGAAATTGCTTTTTAATTTTTAGTAAATCATGCACCACAAAATCGGCATATCCTGCAGAAATTAAATCACCATCAGCTAAGATACATTCAACAATTTGAGCGCTGTTAACAAAGGTGCCTTCTTCAGAGAGCAGATCGCGAATGGTTAACTTGTTGTTTTTCACTTCGACACGAAAATGACGAGCTGAAACTCCGGGCATTTGAACGTGAATCGCGCAGTTGCTATCGCTACCGATATTTGCGTAATTTTCGATATCCCAGCGTTTGTTTGATCCATCTTGTAGCTCTAGTACGTAATTCATGATTTCCCCTTGATTGAACTTGTTGCAGTTGGCTTATTACAAGGGCTGCGCCAGGTTTAATAGCCTGAAAATGCCTTATATTCGAATAGAGTGTGTGGGATTCCAATTTTTAAAAAAACGGGCAAAAAAAATCTAAGATTTGAGAAATTAATTAAATAGTCATAGTATAGATCATGCCCGTACAAAAAAAGAAAAAGCATAAAGTCACCTATATCAAAAGTGCATTTCTGCCCGCTGATTATCCCGTTCATAAAAAAAAAGAAGTCGCCTTCGTTGGAAGATCCAACGCTGGAAAATCTTCACTAATTAATGCTATAGCCGGAAGTGACGTGGCTAAAGTCAGTAATACTCCGGGTAAAACTCGTTTAATCAATTTTTTTAGTTTCGGCGACAGTTATGTTTTAGTCGATATGCCTGGTTATGGATTTGCTTCTCGTAGCGGTGATGAAATTCGTGAATGGACTAAAGCCATTGAAACTTATATCGATGAACGTGATGAATTAGTTGGTTTAGTTCTAGTGATGGATGTTCGCCGTGATTGGGAAGACGAAGAAAAAATGTTAATGCGTTTTGCCAACAAGGTTGGTCTTCCAGTTGTTGTGGCGATGACTAAAATCGATCGTTTAAATCAAAAAGAATTAAAAGTGCGTTTAGCTGCCATTAAAGCACATGCTCACACGAGTTTATTATTTCCTGTATCAAGTACTAAAGAACAAGGTTACGATATTATGGAAGATTACATTTATAAGGAATGGATTAAATAGGAATGAAGATCATTGCAGTTATTCCGGCGCGCTATGCTTCGACGCGATTTCCGGGTAAGCCTTTAGCGAAATTAAAAGACAAGCCGCTCATTCAATGGGTTGTCGAGGGCGCAAAGTCTGCAAAATTAGTTCAAGAAATTTATGTGGCCACTGACGATCAAAGGATTGCCGATGCAGTGCTTGCCTGCGGTGGTAATGTCTTAATGACCAGATCAGAATGTCCTACCGGAACTGATCGTATTTATGAGGCGACTAAAGATTTACAATTTGATGTGGTGTTAAATATCCAAGGCGATGAACCACAAATTACGGCTGAATATATCGATCTGTTGGCGAAAGCTTTTATTGATCAACCAACGTTAGATATGGCTACTCTTGCGCATCCGATTGCAGTTGAAGATATTGAAAGTCTAAACGCGGTTAAAGTGATTAAGAATGCAAATAACGAAGCTATTTATTTTAGCCGTTTTGCGATTCCTTATTCGCGTGAAAAACTAACCGGAACGCCAGTCTGTGAGAAACATATTGGTTTATACGGGTACAGCAAAACTTTTTTAAACAAATTTTGTAACAGTGAACAATCAGCTATTGAAAAAGCTGAAAGTTTAGAACAGCTTCGCGCCTTGCATTTAGGTGCGAAGATTAAAGTTCTGTCAGTGAAAAAGCCAATCCAAGGAGTGGATACACCGGAAGATTTGGCGAAACTAGAAAAAATGCTATCGTAGCTTTCGGCGCAGCCGAAGTTACCTACAGGGGACGAATATGAAAATGGCTAAATCAAAAAAACGAAACCAAAAATTTATCTTTGTGACCGGAGGTGTTGTTTCTTCGATCGGTAAAGGCTTAACCGCAGCCAGTCTTGGTTCTTTATTAGAATCTCGCGGTTTTAAAGTAACGATCATGAAATTTGATCCGTACTTAAACGTAGATCCAGGAACTATGTCTCCGTTACAGCACGGTGAAGTGTTTGTGACAGAGGACGGTGCTGAGACAGATTTAGATTTAGGTCACTACGAGCGTTTTACAAATGCGGTATTGTTGCGTGCAAATTCAGTAAGTGCTGGTCAAATTTATGATTCAGTGATTACGCGTGAGCGTAAGGGTGATTATTTAGGTGGAACAGTCCAAGTTATCCCGCACATTACTGATGAAATTAAATCTCGCGCTTATGAAGCAGCTCAAGGCAGTGAAATCGCGATCGTTGAAATCGGCGGAACCGTTGGTGATATCGAAGCGCAACCTTTCTTTGAAGCTATTCGCCAATTGCGTTTAGATCTAGGCGAAAATAATACAGCTTTAGTGCACGTGACCTATGTGCCCTATATCGCTGTAGCTGGTGAATTAAAATCAAAACCTACGCAGCATTCGGTTAAAGAATTACGTCAAATTGGTTTGCAACCGGATTTCTTAGTTTGCCGCAGTGAAAAAGAAATTGATGAAAGCTTAAAAGCTAAAATCGGCTTATTCTGCTCGATTAAAAAAGAACATGTTATTTCGGCACAAGATTCTAAATCAATTTACGAAGTGCCATTAAAGTTGCACAGTGAAAAATTAGATGAATTAATAGTTGAAAGATTAGCTTTAAAAAAATCTAAAGCAAATGTTTCTGGTTGGCAGAAAATCGTTAAGATTCAGAATAATCCTAAAGCCACTGTCAAAATCGCAGTTGTGGGTAAGTATGTAGATCTTAAAGAATCGTATAAATCATTACATGAATCTTTAGTTCATGGCGCTTTAGCAAACCATGTTAAAATTGATATCAAGTATGTAGATTCAGAAAAATTAAATGCTAAAAACGTTAAATCACAACTAGGTGACGTAGCGGGAGTTTTAGTTCCCGGTGGTTTCGGCACTCGTGGTGTTGAAGGCAAAATTACAGCTATTCAATATGCGCGCGAAAAGAAAGTTCCATTTTTTGGAATTTGTTTCGGTATGCAATTAGCAGCGATTGAATTTGCACGTAATGTGTGTGGTTTACACGACGCGACTTCTCGCGAATTTATCGGTGAAGGCACTCGTGGCGGAAATGTCATTATCGATTCAATGGTTGAGCAACGTGGCTTAACTGATATGGGCGGAACAATGCGCCTGGGTTCATTTAGCTGTAAGCTATTTCCTAAATCATTAGCGGCTCGTGTTTACAAAAAGAATATGATTCAAGAGCGTCATCGTCATCGTTTCGAATTTAATAATAAATATTTAGATCTGTTTTACAAAAACGGTTTACGTGCGACAGGAATTAATCCTGATCGCAACTTGATTGAAATTATTGAAAATGCAAATCACCCTTGGTTTATTGGTGTACAATTCCATCCAGAATTTAAATCTAAACCATTAGACCCACATCCGTTATTTGCAGCCTTTGTTAAAGCCAGCAGCGGAAAGAAAAAGTAGTATGTCTAAGATTATCGAGCGCGCACAAAGTGTTTTAAAATTAGAAGCTGAAAGTATTTTAAACTTAGTTTCTAAAGTAAATACCGATTTCGAAAAAGCTGTTGAAATGGTTTTAGCCTGCAAAGGTAAAGTCGTTGTGACGGGTATTGGAAAATCAGGCCAGATCGCCCGTAAAATCGCGAGTACTTTTTCAAGCACTGGCACACCGGCTCTTTATTTACATCCAGCAGAATCAAGCCACGGCGATTTAGGCGTGATCAGCGATCAAGATATCGTCATTGCACTTTCATACGGTGGTGAAACTGCTGAATTAAACCATGTTCTCAATTTTATTTCTCGTCGTGATGTTAAATTAGTCGCCATGACTGGTAAACTAGAAAGCTCGTTAGCCCAAGCTGCAACTGTGGTGATTAGCGTAGCCGTTGAACGTGAGGCTTGTCCGTTAAATTTAGCTCCAACATCATCAAGCACCGCAATGCTAGCGATGGGCGATGCCTTAGCGATGTCTGTGCTTGAAATGCGCGGCTTTAAAACCGAAAACTTCGCTGAATTTCATCCCGCAGGTTCATTAGGTGCTAAATTATTAAAAGTAAAAGATGTGATGAAATCAGGTGCTGCATTACCAATGGTTACGCCTGAAACTTCGATGAAAGCCATTCTAACTAAAATGACTCATCAAAGTGTTCGCGGCGCAGCTGGCGTAATTAATGCTGAACAAAATTTAGTCGGAATCATTACAGACGGTGATATTCGCCGTTTCTTAGAAAAAAATCAAAATCCATTCAATGCTTTAGCAAAAGATGTGATGTCGACAAATCCAAAAACAATCGACGCTGCAGAACTAGCAGAAAAAGCCCTATTTCTAATGGAACAATTCAGAATCCAAATGCTCGTCGTCTTAGACAAAGCCTCAGCAAAACCCCAACAACCCGTAGGCATGCTAATCTACGCCGACCTCCTCGCCGCAAAAGTCAGGTAGGCCGTCCCTTTTTCGAAAGCGGCGTGTCTAAAGTGGGGCGATAGCCGTTCGCATCGCATGGTATCTGAAATTCTCTTCGACGGAGTGCTGCCTGGATGTTGTTTTCAGTTTCGTTATAGAAAGGCTCATTCAGCCAATCTAGATCAATACTGATATACGTATTTCGATTATTAAAAAAATCTGTTAGTCGCCAGTTAAATTTTTTCGGTTGAGAGTTCAATGATGAAAATTGATAACTTAAAACATTATCACACAAACCTGCTCTTATCGGATTTCTAAAAATATACTTCAAGGCATTCCAATAATAAGATTCTTCGCAAATTAACGACCACTTGTACGGACCTCCAAAAAAATGATTAATTCTGGAAGATATTTTATTGGCTTTGCGGGCAATCTCGCGCTGCAGGTAATTCATAACTAAGTCGAGATTACTATTCGGTGTACTGACTAGCAAATGATAGTGGTTTGACATCAATACAAACGCATGGAATTGACAGTTAAAATGTTTCTCTGCTTCCGTCATGGACTCCATGAAGATGTCCCATAGCGTATCCATATGAAGATAAAAAAAATCTTTATTATTTGATCTAGCAGTTACATGATATGGAAAATCGCAAGTTCGAATAAGATGTTTTCGCGGCATAGTAGCTGGGCTGCAGATTTTTTGCCAACTCCCATAAGATTCAACTCTAATATTTACGAGCTAAATCGAAAAAATCCGAAAACAGTTTGCTTGCCGGATTTTTTAACTCGCTGCTCCCGAAAAAGGGACGGCCTACCTAAAAGTAAGTTGAGATGCCGACTACGGCTTGTAGGCCTGTGTTGGTTACGTCGCCGGTGGAAGGGCTTGTGCGATCCCATGAAAATACGATGCCGCCGCGGATACAGTGGTCGTTGCTCAGGCCATACCATTTTGCGAATGGTCCGGCGGCGAATCCCAGGGTGTTAAATGAATCTGCTGAGCCCTGTTTTGTTTGTGCAAAAACAAACTCTGCATCGCCTGAAAAAACTAAATCTGTACCAATGATATTTGGTTGAAAGTTATATGTGCCGAACGCACCAACGCCCAAAGTGTAGTTTGGTTTTAGACTGCCACTTTTAGAGTAATTAAATGCTAATAACGGGCCGTATTCGTATTGTTTTTTATTCCAACCAAATTTTACAGTCGTGTCGATGGCCAAGACCGATTGAGCACCTGCTGCATCAGCTTTAGTATTTGAAAAAGAAAAATCTAAACCGATCAAATTGTTACGTGAGCCTTTGCTCGAAGCTACAGGACCTAAAGAAACTTCTCCATCAACTTTGCCGACGGCATAACTTTCGCCAACTTTTAATTTTTGGCCAGTTTGTATTTCGACGATAGCGCGATTGCCTTTAACTTGAATCACATTAAGTTGTTGCGCCTGTGAAGCTGTAGCGCCAATTAGAAACATAATCATTGTTAGCACAGAGATTTTTAAATTCATGGATTTCCCTTCGCGTGCCTTGGGCACGACATACTTCTGATCATTTTGATTGTGCTAGATGGACGAAATATTGGGAATTAAAAAGAAGATCGTGGACAATCGTCTAGTAGAATACACTAACAATGATACATAACTCTTTTTCGCAGGACTTAGGTCGCTGCAGATATTGCGCATGTGTTGCCGCCTGCTGTTTTATTTTTAACAATGATAGTGTGGGCATAGATGTACAAAAATTAAAGAATATTAAGATGTTAGTTTTAGATGTTGACGGAATCTTAACGGATTGTCGTTTGTGGATGGACTCGAACGGGCAATGGAAAAGAATTTATTCTGTTCGTGATGGCGTTGGTATTAAAGCGCTTTTAGAAAGCGGCTACAAAGTGGCGATTATCACCGGAGCCACTGCCGACGATGTGCGTGCCCGCGCAAAAATGTTAGGAATTTCATACTTATACGAAGGGGCATTAAATAAAGTGCCACCGTTTGAAGATTTACAAAAACAATCAGGAATTTTGCCATCTGAAATGGCCTACATGGGAGACGATTTTTTTGATCTTCCGATTTTAAATGCCGTACAGTTTTCAGCTACGGTGCCTGATGCTATGGAAGAAGTTTTAGAGTCTGTGCAATACATCACTAAACGCCCAGCAGGTAATGGCGCTGTTCGTGAAGTGAGTGATTTTATTTTAAAATATGGTTTTTACTCTAAAGGAAGTCGTGTTGAAAACACGCAAGGATAATAAGAGCATGAAGCTAATTAGAAACATAATGTTTATTCTTTTATTTGCAAACCTGGCTAACGCTGCTGATCCAGTGGAAGTTCCATTGGATGAATTAGCGCAAGAGTCGGTTTACCCCGTGTTTGATCACCCACAAAGCGTGAAAAACCGCAACGTCGCGACTAAGAGTCGCATTGATGTGGGAATATTTGGTGGTTATGCCTTAACAGAGCCAATCTATGACACGACAAAATTTGGGGTGGCTGCGAATTACCATTTTTCTGAATTACATTCTTTAGGATTATTATTCAGCCAAAATAGCGCAGGTCTTTCTAAAGATGGCCAAGGGTTAAAAGATAGCAACGGTCTTGATTTTAATCGCGCACCAAAACCGAAAAACACGATGATGTTGGATTATAACTTTAAACCGTATTACGGAAAGTTATCGATGTCTAAATTAGCTGTGATTAATACCACCATTTATGGCTCAGCTGCTGCTGGTATGGTGGCTTACGAGCATAAATCTTTTCCGGCAGTGGCGTTAGGTATGGGAGAAAGATTCTACTTCAACAAATCTTTATCGTTAAAAGCGGATTTACGTTTGTTTATTCACCAAGCGCCAATTCCTTTTTATAAAGCAAATGGTGGAACAGGTATGACCGATGGAACAAATGGAACAACCGGTACAACAGCTCCAGCTTTTGATCGATTTAGCGAACGTATTACTTACACGACCAACTTAGAAATTGGTCTTAACTATTTATTTTAGGAGTGAAAAGTGAAAATTTATTCTATTTTTACAAAATTAATTCTTTTCGCGATGTTTTTCAGTGTGACTGTGAACGCTCAACAATCATTAGACGATGACGATATCATCAGTGTTGAAGGCGTTTATTCGAATCAACCTGCAGCTAAAGAAAAGCCAGCCTCTAACCAAGAGTTGCCGGCGCAGTTAAAACAAAACGCACAAAGCGTGGATGTTAAAGATTTAAAAGATCTAAATCGTTTGGCTCCGTTTAGCGAAGTTTCAGTGATTCAAAAGAAGTTTATGCCGAAGACACAACGTTTTCAGTTGTTCGCAGCTGGAAGTGTTATGACAAATACGCCTTGGTACAACAATGTCGGTGTAAAACTTAATTTAAGTTACAACTTTACAGAAACATTAGGATTAGAAATTAATTCAATGTTTATGACAAATGGTGAACGTGAGTCGACTAAAGAAATTAAAGAAGCTCATAACCTTTTAGCAGAACAGTTTATTTACACTAAAAGCTATACGGGGTTAGATTTTGTGTGGAGTCCAATTTACGGAAAAATCTCTAACTTAAATAACACGATTATCCCATTTGATATGTATTTTTCTTTAGGGGGCGGAACTTCGGCAACGAACTCTCAAGAGGGAAACAATTCGACTTTTCACTTTGGTTTAGGGCAAATTTTTGCAATCACTAAATCAATGGCTTTTCGCTGGGATTACAGTTTTAATACTTTTTCAGCGACTCCGGTGGCTACTGCAACTTCAGGAAGTCCTGAAAAAAGTAATTACAACGACTTAGTCTTGTCAGCGGGAATCAGTTTCTTCTTTCCGGAGGCGTCATACAGATGATTAATTTAAAAACTACCTCAGTTCTTCTAGCTTTAGCCATAGCATTAACATCAGCTGATGT
The DNA here is from genome assembly GCA_040386015.1 of Bdellovibrionota bacterium. GTDB lineage: Bacteria > Bdellovibrionota > Bdellovibrionia > Bdellovibrionales > Bdellovibrionaceae > Pseudobdellovibrio. Next base: position 113,641 of record JAZKGG010000002.1, read on the forward strand.
TGCATTTGCTCAAGGCAAAAAAGCAAAAACTATTCCGAAATCTTTTCAGCGCAAAGCTGCTCCAAAAGTTTATTCGGATTCTAAAAACTCGAGCACTCGCAACCAAATTCAAGCGGCAATCACGCAGTTTAAAAATGGAAATTACCAAGCTGCATCGAACACGCTCTACGCTTTAACCAAGCGCAGTGATTTATTGGCAGAACGCCCGCAATTACGTTTATATTTAGGCGAAGCGCTAATGGAGATGAATTTAAATCAAACCGCAGCTTTTCAGTTTGTTGATTTGATTAAATCAGGTGATAGCCGTTTTACTCGCCAAGCGATTGAAAAGTTATTAATCGTAACTGATAGATTAGGTGATGAAACACTACTCAATTATGCGATTCAACGTATTGATGTATCAAATGTACCAACTCAACATCGCGAAATGCTTTATTACCGTTTAGGCGAAATCAAATCTGCCAACGGTGATTTTTCTCAAGCAGCTCAGTCATTTGCAAAAGTTGGCCCGCAAAGTCGTTATTACTTTAACGCGATTTATGAATTAGCTTTAGCGCAAGCAGAAGCTAAACAACCTGAGTTAGCTATTTCAACTTTCAAAAAGCTTTTAAATGTTCGCGATAATGCCAAAGTGACAGATACAAATAAAGTAGCTGCGATGATGGGTATTGCGCGCTCAATGTATCAGAAAAAAGACTTTGAAGGCGCTATTGACATATACTCAAAAATTCCTCGTGACCATGTGATGTGGCATGATGCGATGTTTGAAAAAAGCTGGGCGATGTTGCGCGCAGCACGTTTTAGATCGGCGTTGTCTAATTTTCAATCTTTACATTCAAGTTACTATGAAGACTTTTTTATTCCAGAATCATTACTTTTAAGATCGATCGTTTATTTATACATCTGTAAATATGACGAGATCGAAAAAGTATTAAGTCTTTACGAAAAACAGTACGGCCCGGTACAAGCTAGTATCGAAAACTACTTAAATTCGAGCAGATCTTCTGAAAGTTATTACTCTGAAGTCGAAAAAGCCTACATCATGAGAAAAGATGAAGACATCACTAAGAAAACGATCTTGCCATTAAAGGTAGTGAATAAAGTTTCACAAGAAGGCAATGTTCGCCGCTCACTAGCTTACATCAAAAAAGTTGTCGAAGAGCGCAGACTTATCGAAGAGAACCCGAATTTTCGTAACACTTCAGTGGGTCAATATGCTCTTAAAATCTTAAATAACCGTCTTAAAGGCGCCAAAGCTTTAACTGGTGATATGGTTAAAGCACATTTAGAAAACATGAACATTGAACTTAAAGATTTACAAGAGCAAGCAAGTCTTATCCGTTACGAAATGATTAACGGTAAAAAAGAGACAATTAAAAAGCGTATTGCAGGAAAAGATCTAACAGATTTGCAAGTGGATGATAAACAAGATCGTTCATTCTACGTGCAAAATGGTTACGAGTACTATCCGTTTCAGGGTGAGTACTGGTTAGATGAAGTTGGTAATTATCACTATCTTGGAAAACAAAGCTGCGAGTAATTTATGAAGAAGACGATTCAGTGGTTAATATTTTTTACAGCATTGATTGGCATTTTAGTAGCTAAGGCAGAGATCGCGCACGCGCAATCTAAGTCTAAAAAAATGACCGTGGGTGAACTTCTAAGCAAAGTTAGAGATGACAGCCGTGGTGGTAAAATTCAGTCGATGCAAAAAAATGATACGACTTTACCCGAAACTCAGTTTGCGTTTAAACAACAGCAAACTAACTTATCGTCAGTAAAGCCACCTCGTTCAACTGAGATTTTAAAATTCGAAGCCGGCGATGACCAGGGTGAATATGAAAAGACTCTAGATCGTCAGATCCAAGAGCTTTATAAATTAACGAAAAAATTTGAAAATAGCCCCAACCGAGGCGAATTGTGGTTACGCTTAGCTGAGTTATATGTTGAAAAATCAACGTTAGTCGACTCGCGCAAACAAGATAATTACGATGCACAATTACGCAACTTTCAAGAAGGTAAAACTAAAACTAAGCCGCGCCTGGATATGAAAGAAGCCCAACAGTATAATCGTCGTGCGATTCAACTGTATGAATGGTTTTTACGTGATTACCCGAACGATGAAAAAGTGAGCCAGGCGTTGTTCTTTCTAGGCTACAATTACTTTGAATTAAATGACTCTGCAAAAGGGGCTAAGTATTACGACCAATTAACGCGTCGCTATCCGAATTCTCCTTTCGTGGGAGAGGCGCATTTTGCATTAGGTGAATATTATTTTGAAAGCGAAAAGTGGGCTGAGGCCTATAAAGAGTATTCAAGATTAATTAAAGATAAACGTCACCGATTGCATTCTTTTTCATTATACAAAGGTGGCTGGTGTTTATATCGCCTTGGCAGAACTGAAGAAGGAATTAAATACTTAGATTTTATTATTAAGTTAGACGAAAATTCATCTCGTAAAAAATCGGTTCGCCGTACTAAACTTGAAAATGAAGCTTTGCGTGATATCGTGGTGTTCTTTTCAGACATCGCAGACACAAAGCGTGCAGTTAATTACTTTAAAAACTTAAATCTTCCAGATAGTAACAACTACATCGAAAAATTAGCTTATTATTATGCTGATAAGGGCGGAAAAGACGCTTCTCGTGATGTATTTCGTTATTTAATCAGTGAAGATCCAACTTCGAAAAAAGCTTTTGAATACCAGTATCAAATCGTGCAGAACTACTTTTACTCGAAAAATTCTCCACAATTTAAAGAAGAATTGTACCGTTGGATCAATGACTTTAGAAAAGATTCGAACTGGGCTGAGCGTAATAAAAACGACCAAGCTTTCTTAAGTAATTCGTACAAATTACGTGAACAAACTTTAAGAAACTACATCTTACAACAGCATCAAACGGCGCAAAATTCTCGCGCCACTTATTCTCGTCAATCAGCTTTAGCCGGGTATCAACTTTACTTTCAAGAATTTAATGATTCTGAGCAAGTGGCTGATATGCACTTTTTCTTTGCCGAGTTGTTATACGACATGAATAAATTTGAAGAAGCAGCCACTCATTACACTTGGGTTGCAGAAAATGCTACAAAAAGTAAGTACGGTGCAAAATCAGCGCAGAATTTATTATTATCGATCGAAAAAGCGCTTCCTAAAGATGAAGAACTGCAAAAGCGTAAGGGCGATTCAATCGAGCCTATTCCGTTTGATCCAAGAGTTGAAAAGTTCTTAAAATCAGCACAATGGTATACAGAAAGATTTCCGAATTCTGAAAAAATCGCTGAAATTAAATTTCGTATGGGTCGGTTATATTACCAATCTAATCATTTTAACGAAGCTGAAGTGATCTTTAAAGAGATCGTCGCGAAATACCCAAAAACTAAGTACTCTGAGTATTCAGCAAATTTGTTATTAGATATCTATAATCTTAAAAAAGATTTCGTAGGCCTAGAAAAAATGGGAGCTGAGCTTTTACAAAACGAATCAATTTCGTCTTCTAAAACGGGTTCTGATATTCGTAATGTTTTAGAGCGAGCAAGCTTTAAAAAAGGGCAAGACTTAGAAGCTGATAAAAAGTTTTTAGAATCAGCCGAACAGTATCAGGCGTTTGCTATTCAAAATCCTAAATCTGAACTAGTATCAATGGCTTTATTTAACTCGGGCGTTAACTATGAACGTTCGGGCAAAAACTATGAAGCGATTCAAAACTATAAAAAGACGTTATCGACTAGAGATAAAAATTCTGAATCGGTAAAACCGAGAGCACAAAAATTATTAGCTAAGCTTTATCAAGATGCGGGTCAGTTTGAAGACTCGGCAAAGTTGTTTAAACAAGCGGCTAATGATAATCCCAAAGATCCCTTAACGCCGAACTATTTATTTAATGCGGCCGTTATGTATGAAGCCCTTGGCAGTAACAAAGAAGCAATCAGCACTTACAACGAATTTTTGAAAGTGAATAAATCAGATAAAGAAAATTCTGAAACACTTTATAATTTAGCTGAGTTGATGCGTAAATCGAATAGCCCAGGCTGGCAATCAAAATACCGTGAATATGCTGAATCGGCTCCTAACTCTGCAAAACGAGTAGCTGCGTATTATTACGGTGGTAAAAACGAAGAAAATGAAGCTATCGCAGTTTATAATAAATTAAGACAAACAGAAAGATCAGACGCGGCGAAATACATCGCTAAAATTAAACTGCGCAATGCTGGCGAAATGTATAACGAATTAGTCGGATTAAAAATTCCGGCTGATCCAAAAAAACAAAAAATGATCGTTGATAAGAAGTTAGGTCTAGTTACTAAGCTTGGTGAAGTGTTAACTGAAACAATCAAGTTAGACTCAGCTGATGAAATCGTATCTTCATTAGATTTATTAGGTGCTACAAATGAACACATCGGCACTGCAATTGTGAATGCGCCGCTACCTTCAGGCTTTACTGACGAGCAGAAAAAACAATATATGGCAGGAATTTCTAAAATTGCAGAGCCATTCTTGAAAAAGGCTGATGATTCATACAAAGCAGCGGTTGAGCGCGGTCGTGACTTAGATGTTTATAACGATGCTTACAAACATGCGTTAGCTCAAGCAGCGGCTAAAGATAGCAAAAATATGTACAGTGGATCAGAGATTTCTTCAGAATCCCGTTTAATCCAGTGGGTGGGGGATAAATAATGAAATTAGCTCAATTGGTTTCAACACTAGTTTTGACTTTGCCAATGGCTTTCATGGTGAGCTGTGCCTCATCTGAAAAACCAGCAGACACTCCTGCAAGTGAAGTGACAGATGCGGCAGCGAAGGTAAACACTCCAGGTTATCAAAGTGATCTGAATGCTGGCTTAAAGAAAAATGGTGTGACGGCCTTAAGTGGCGAAGCATCAGCAGGTGATCGTTTAACAGAGGCTGTGCGCCTTCAAAATGACGAAGGTATTTCGCAAGCCACGACCGAGATTTTAACGCAAAATCCAAAAGATCTACGCGCTTTAAATGCATTGGCGATGGTGTATTACAAACGCGGTCGTTACGAAGCTGCAGAATACTTAATTAATAAAGCGATGGCGATTAACAGTAACCGCGCTGAACTTTATAGTAACATGGGCTTAATTCGAATGGCTCAAGGTGAAAAACGTGAGGCTATCAAGGCTTTTCGCCAAGGCTTAGAATTGAATAATCAAGATGGTGTCATTGGTGCAAATCTTGGATCAATCTACGTTAAAGAAAAAGATTATTCGAAAGCAGAATTAGCTCTAGAAATTCCTGTTCGCAAAGGCACTAAAGATATGAAAACTTTAAGTAACTATGCGATTGCCTTAACAGGCACTGGAAAACATGACAAAGCTTTAGATATTTATGAAAAGCTGATGAAGGATAATCCTGGTCAGCGCGATATTATGTTAAACTATTCAATCTTATTGATTGAACATAAACAAAAATATCGCGAAGGAATTGATATTCTTAACAGACTAAAGTTTGTAGGTGCGCCTCCTGAGGCTAGGAATCTAATAAAAGATTTGGAATCAAAGGCAAAAGCTGGTTTAAAATAGTATGACGAGGTCGTTTATGTTCCGATCACATATTGCGTTAATTTTAGGTTTAGCAACTTTATTGGTTGCGAATGTGTCATTGGCGCAGAACTACAAATTGCGCGCAGGGCAAAAGCAAACCCTGAATTTCGAAGATGAATTAGTAGAAGGTTCGGCGCAAAAGCCAGAATTGTTTTACCTATTTCAAAAGAAAAATTTCAATTACACGCGTTTAATTAAACTAAGAGAAAACTTTTTACCCGAAATGAGAAAAACATCTGAAGACATCCAGCGACTTCGGGGGGGACGTTGAAATCTCCGATTATATTTAGAGTATTCAAAAACAATCAAATTCATTTCGTAAAACAAATTGTCGACAAAGACCAAATTGTTTTCGGAAGCAGCCTCGATTCTGGCGCTGAAGTTGATGTCGATCTAGAATCAAAAGAAGTGTCTGAGATTCACTGCCTAGTAGAAAAGCGCGGAACACAGTACTTTTTATGTGACTTAGGTTCATCGCAAGGTACTTATAAAAATGGCCAAGTGGTTTTAGATGAAGCCCTTAATACCAACGATGAGTTTCAAGTTGGTCCATTTAAAATTGTATTCTTTGTGGGTGTGCCAAAACCTGTGCATAACCAAGAAACAAGTTCTGAACTTGTGGTTGCAGCTAAACCTAGTGAACCACCATTAAGGACACCTCCTCCTGTTGCACCTTCGCAAGCAGCTTCTACGCTGGCTAAGCCAACGATCAATGCAGCGTTCGTGGGTCAACGTGCGGTGAAAAGCCAAGCGTTTGGAAAAACTAAAAAATCAAAAAATCAAAAAACTTTCGCTCCTCATAGTGAACATCAGAATTTAAATGAGTTCATTAAACCGGGCCAAGGAAGTTTAGTGCAAGTGATCGTGTCGTGGAAAGAGCGTGTGTTATCAACACATCACTTAGAGCCACGTGGTCAGTATAAATCAGGCCCAGATCTGGCGATTCAATTGCCAGCGGGTGCTGCACCAAAAGATTGGGTGATGTTAGATTGCACAACTGGTGTTGCAGTTCGCTTGTCGAGTGACATGAAAGCTGAAGTTCACCGTGCTGAAGACATCATGGTGATATCTGAAAATAATTATAAATTACAACAAAACGAAGTGCTTTTTGTTCAATTGCCAAACGGAATGCAATTAGCCATTCGCTTTGCACCGAAAACAAAATTAATTCCGCTAGATTCTCCGTTGATTTTAACATCTTCAGAATTTACTGGAATTTTAGCTGCGACAATTTTTGCTGTGTTGTTAAGTTTAATTATGTCTGTTCTGGCACCAAAAGCTATGGATGAAGAAGAAGAAGTGCAACGTGTGGCGCAGGTTATTTTTAATAAACCACCGATTCCAGTGAATCCACCGGTCGTGGTCGCGCCACCTGAACCACCTAAAGAAGTTTCGCCTCCTAAACCTCCTGAGCCACCGAAAAAAGTGGCGATCACGGATAAGGTTCAAGAAGTTAAAACAAAAGGTGATCCCAAAAAACCTGAACAAAAAGCGCAAGCTTCAAGTTCTTCAGGTCGTGCGAGCGAAGTTAAGCCTAAAGATCCTAAAAACAAAACCAAAATGTTTACTTCAACTAAACAAGGTGGCGCAGTTAAGACGGGACCAAAAGCGGGAGCGAACGCTCAATCAAAAGAACCAGATCCAACAAACACAGGCCTTCTATCAGCGTTTGGATCAGGTGGAGCACGTTCTCAGTTAGATAAAGCTTACTCAGGATCTGGTGAAGCCTTAGGTGCCGGCGAAAAAGCAACGGGTGCTTCTGGTTTTAGTGAAAACCGCGCAGGTAATGATTTAGGTTCGAAATTTAAAGATACTGGTGCTGGCGGTAAAGGTACTGCAACACAAGGTATCGCAGGCGTTGGAACAAAAGGCGGCTCAGGTTACGGCACTGGAACGGGCGGCTCTGGCTTTGGAAACAAAGATTCAGTGGCAGTTACTCCAGGCGGAGCCGAAGAAGAATTTATCGGTTCAATCGATAAAGAAGCGGTTCGCCGCGCGGTACGTTCTGCGCTTTTAAGTTTCAAAGCTTGTTATGATCGTGAATACAAAAAAGATACTAAGTTAGAAGGTAAAGTTGTGATCTCGTGGGAAATTCACGAAAAAGGGATCGCAAAAAATGCCCGCGTAGTTAAAGAAAAAACAACACTGGGTAATTCAGCAGTGGAAGAGTGTGTACGCGCAAGATTATTAACGTTAAGATTTCCTGAACCACCGCCGGGATCAATGGCTGAAGCCGTTTACCCGTTCTTGTTTCAGGGGCAAAGATAATTACGAGGAGAATATAAGTGGAACCAACAGCAGCAGTAGCAGTAGCAACAGTGGATAATGTTAATCCGATCGTACGAGCATTCGTCGAAGGCGGAAGCGTTATGTATATCATCGCGTTCATCGCGGTATTAACAGCGATTTTAGTTGTCGAAAGATTTATGACACTTAAATCATTACGCGTAGACAAAAAAGAATTTGGCGATCAAGTTTTTCGTATGATTATCGGTGGCGATATCAGACAAGCCATTTCATTTTGTGATTCACGCCCAACTCCTTTATCTAATACAGTTAAAGCTGGTTTAGTTGGCGCATTAAATAAACGCCCAGATGAAGAAATTCAAGTTGCCATGGATGCAGCAGTGATGCGCGAAATGCCAAGACTTGAAGGTTGGACATCTTTCTTAGCGGTATTCGGTAATATTTCGGTATTAGCGGGTTTATTAGGTACAATCTTAGGTATGATCGGTTCATTCCGCGCGGTATCTTCAGCAGATCCTGCAACGAAAGCGACATTACTTTCTCAAGGTATTTCGCATGCCTTAAACTGTACTGGTTTTGGATTAACGGTTTCAATCGTTGCGATCGTGGCTTACGGATTGTTTCAGCACATGATTCAAAAATCTGAAAATGAAATGATCGAGACAAGCATGTCGCTAATGAATTTAGTAGCTGCTAATCGCGATAAAATGAAAGACTAATTGGAAAGAATTAATATCTCCGAGGTAAACGTATGGCTCATATAGAATCCGGTGGACGGGGACGTAGCACAAATTTTGATTTAAATCTAGTTCCAGTCATCGATTTGATGTCGGTGTTGATCACCTTTCTATTGATCTCTGCGGTCTGGACACAAGTTTCAATGATTCAGCTAGGTGCTTCGTTTGCTTCACCAAAAGATCCAAATCAAGAAGTGATTACTCCTCCACCTCTTGAAGACTTAGTATTGCGTTTGGATATCAAAGCAACGGGTTACGTTCTTTATGTTGGTAAAGATGTACGTGCAATCCCGATGTCAAATGGTGAGTACGATAAAGAAGCCTTAGAAGCTGATTTAAATAAAGTGAAACAAATGTACCCGGATAAAGGTGGCATAAAAATGGCCATCGAAAATGAAATTAAATATGAACACGTAGTATCCGCAATGGATTTAGGTTTACGCGCAGGGTTTTCTCCTGAGTTGTTAACCGGGGGACCGAACTAATGGCAATTCATAAGCCGGGTGAAAGACATCGCTACCATAGACTATTAAAGCGCCGCGGTGGAAAACGTGCAGTGACAGCAATGCTTTCATTAACAGCGATGGTGGATATGTTCACCGTGTTAGTAATTTTCTTATTACAAAATTATAACACGACAGGTGAAATTCTTTATATTCCTAAAGAAGTTACGCTTCCTAAGGCCATGCGTGTAAACGAATTAAAACCAGCAGTGGTGGTGACCGTTTCTTCTAAAGAAGTGCTTATTGACCGTACGCAAGTGGCAACCTTTGCCGAAGTTCAAGCGCAAGTTGACTGGGTGATTCCTAATTTACGTGATCAGGTTCGAGTTTTGTTAGAAAAAGCCAAATCAGAACAAGAGGCTAAACTGCAGAATAAAATTCGTAACGTGGTGGATAAAACCGTTGGTAACGAGGAAATGGATCCCAATGCGTGGAGACGAGTCACATTACAGGCCGATAAAGATATGGATTACTTAACTTTGAAAAAGGTGATGTACTCTATCTATGAAGCAGGCGGCGGACCAATTAACTTTGCAGTAGCAAAAGAAGCAGAAAACAAAAATGCTACTCAGGAAGTTAAAACTCAATAAAATTTCTATATTTCTGGCAGTCATCATTGGCCTGATCTTCGTTCAGGCTTTATTAATGGCGCCACAAGATATTTCGTCGTCTGAAGTGCCGACAAACTCAAACGTAATATCAAAAGCAATCTCTGCAACTAATAAAGATGATATCGTAAAGTTAGCTGACAACAGCAAACGTAAAGCCATCGAACAAAAAATGGTTGGTGTGCATCTTGTTGAAAACTCGAATAATGCCAAGGGGTGGGAGCTTTACGCCGATGAAGCAACAGGTTCTAGCGATGAGTTGTGGGTCTTAAAAAAAGTAAAAGTTGAATTCTATAATGAAAATGAATCGAGTTTCGTGGTGTCAGGTGATATCGGCGAAATCAATGGCCAAACTAAGAACATGGTCATTCGTGGCCAAGTGGTCACGCAAAGTTCGAATGGTTATCAGTTTGAAACCAATGATTTAAATTATGTGGCGCAAGATAGAAAACTAGTCAGCGACAGTATCGTGCGAATGCTTGGGCCCGATGATAAAAATGGGGTTGGTTTCAAATTAAATGGTCAAGGTTTTAAGATCGATCTGGTAACAAATAAAATGTATATCGAATCAAATATTGAAGCCAGCAAGGCGATGGATAACAAAATTTTTCGTGTGAATTCTAAGGCGGCTGAATTTTCGAATAAAAGCCAAGAGGCCCTATTTTCTGGCAACGTGAATATGAAGTTTGATAAAACCACGATCACGGCCCCGCAGGCGTACTTTCGCTATTCAGAAAAACAAAAAGCTTTAGAGTCGATTTTACTTAAAGACCATGTGGTTCTTAAAGACGAAGGCAAAAGCGCTGTGTGTCAGCAGCTTTTGATGAATCTTATTGAAGATACAATGACCCTCAGTGGACAACCTAAGGTCCAGATGGGCGAGGATGAAATTCAAGGTGAAGAAATCGTCTTCCTAGAAGGCGGAAAAAAAGTTAAGATGAATAAGGTCAAAATCGATAGTAAGAAAGTGCAATAAACTAAAATGGCTGAAACCCCAACAAGTACCTTAACCATCAAAAATATTTCTAAAAAATATGGTCCGCGCTTAGTGGTTAAAGATGTTTCATTTGAAGTCCACTCGGGTCAGGTTGTAGGATTACTCGGGCCCAACGGTGCAGGTAAAACCACTTCATTTTATATGGTCGTTGGCTTAGTAAAGTCTGACTCTGGTTCGATCACTTTAAACGCTTTAGAAATTTCAGATTACCCAATGTATAAACGCGCAAGATCTGGTTTAAGTTATTTAGCGCAAGAACCTAGTATTTTTCGTCGTATGAGTGTTGAAGATAACATCCTCGTGGCCTTAGAAGCCCATGATTACAACCCTCAGGAGCGCCGCGAAAAACTAGAGAGTCTTTTACAGGATTTTCGAGTCAACCATATTCGCGAATCTTTTGGTTATGCTCTATCGGGTGGTGAGCGCCGCAGAGTAGAAATTGCCCGCGCATTAGCTGGGTCGCCGCATTTTCTGTTGTTAGATGAACCATTCGCAGGTATTGATCCTATTGCTGTTGGGGAAATTCAAAATATCATTCGAGATCTTAAGGCCAAAGGTATAGGAGTTTTGATCACTGATCATAACGTACGTGAGACTTTGGGCATTTGTGATTATGCTTATATCTTGAAGGATGGAATCATCCAAGTGAGCGGTAACTCTGAACAAATCGCCAATTCTGAAATTGCGCGTAAGTTCTATTTGGGCGAAAACTTTAAACTGTAGGTAGTGTAGTATATGGCAATGAAGCAAACGATGAATCTAAGTCAGGGCTTGGTAATAACGCCACAGCTACAACAGGCGATCAAGTTACTTCAAATGTCTCGTCTTGAGCTTGAATCACAAGTTCGTAATGAATTAGAAGAAAATCCAATTTTAGAAGAAGCTGAAGTTTTAAAAGAAGAAGACTTTGAACGCACTAAAGAAGCTGCCGCGCAAGTTGAGGGCGGAGCAGATACAAATACTGAAGCGCAAACACAAGAAGCGCAAGATCCGCAAAAACAAGATGAATTTGAATGGGAAAACTATTTAGAAATTCAACATAAAATGCCGCGTGAAGCATCTTCAGGTTCTGAAGAGATCATGAATTATGAAAATATAATTTCAACAACGCAAACTTTGCATGACCATTTATACTGGCAAGCAAAAATGGCGGGCTTTTCTGAAGATGAAGAAAGGGCCGCTGATGCGATCATCGCCTACATTGATGACGATGGTTATATTAAAACTCCATTAAGCCAAATTGCTGAAGAAGAACAAATTCCGTTAGCTGATTTAGAAGACACTATCGTGCAGATTCATGAATTTGATCCTGCCGGTGTTGGTGCACGGGATTTAAAAGAATGTTTATTAGTGCAAGCTAGACACATTGAAGAAGACACGACTGATTTAGTTTCTTTGATTAATAATCACTTAAAGGATTTAGAAAAAAAGAATTACGATGCGATCGCCAAAGCGCTGCAAAAGCCGATGGAAGAAATCATCGAGATGTGTAAAATCATTTACGCGATGGATCCTAAGCCCGGCCGTGCGTATGCAGGAAATGACACACATTACGTAACACCAGATGTTTACGTTTATAAAGTGGGCGATGATTTTTCGGTTTCATTAAACGAAGATGGTTTGCCTAAATTAAGAATCTCGAATTACTACCGTAATATGTTAAAAGGTGGTTCAACTCCTACGGGAGATGCAAAAGCTGCTGACTTTATTTCTGATAAATTAAAATCTGCAGTGTGGCTAATTAAATCAATTCACCAGCGCCAAAGAACGATTTTCAAAGTGTCTGACAGTATCGTTAAACACCAGCGTGAATTCTTTGAAAAAGGAACTGCATTTTTAAAACCGATGATCTTACGTGATATCGCAGCTGATATCGGTATGCATGAATCAACTGTTTCACGCGTAACGACTGCGAAGTACATGCACACGCCGCAAGGCATTTTTGAATTAAAATACTTTTTCAATTCAGGCATTGCTTCTACAGACGGGGATGCTTTAGCCTCAGAAGCCGTTAAATTAAAAATCAGGGAGCTCGTGGCTAAAGAAGACCCTAAAAAGCCCTTATCTGATCAAAAGCTGGTAGATTTGCTTAAAAAAGATAACGTCGATATCGCCCGCCGTACGGTAGCCAAATACCGCGAAGTTTTAAGAATCCTACCGTCATCGCAACGTAAAAAGATGTTCTAATGAAATCTTATCAAAGTTTAATTCGCGACGTAGCTGATTTTCCAATCCCAGGAGTGATGTTTCGTGATGTAGCTCCATTGTTACAAGATGCTCAGGCGTTTAGAAATGTGACTGAAGATTTCGGAAAATTAATTAATTTAGACGAAGTTGATGTGTTCGTAGGTATTGAATCACGCGGATTTATTTTTGCAACAGCGTTAGCTACACATTTTAACAAAGGTTTTTTACCACTTCGTAAAGTTGGTAAATTACCACCGCCAACAATTAAAGAGTCATACAAACTTGAATATGGCGAAGCGACGTTAGAAATCGCTCCAACTGCAAAGCCATTACGTGCAGTGATCGTAGATGATGTACTAGCAACGGGTGGAACATTAAAGGCTTCGATAAGTCTTTGTGAAAAAGCTGGTTACAAAGTCACTGATATTTTAGTTTTAATTAATCTGACGTTTTTAAATGAAATGAAATTTAAAAACGAACCAATTAAATCTCTAATCCAATACTAGTAGAATTAACTATTTGCCGGGTTCTTTCCACATCTCGATACAATCAAAATTCTCGAGCGGACGATCATTTACGAATGGAAAAACCTGTGTATAATCGGCGTACTGGCCAAGGCCAGACGTATAAAAATTAATATTTTTCATTGCCGGAGAACGAGATTTAAACTTTTTCGGAAACAGCACAGCTTCTGTGGCGATACGAACTGCATTTTTCCAGATATCAACTTCGGCTTGGCTAGCTTTTACAGATTTCCAAAAAGGTTTATTCACTGCACGTGCAGGGCATAAGCTATGATGAAGCGGACCGTTGGCTTTTCCGTTCGCATAGACTTTCCAGTTATTAAATTTTTCAGGTGTAGTTACGATGCGTGTTAGTGGCGGCACACTGGCCACTTTGCGTTTAACTTGGGTGCTCGTCCATTCTTTAAAACGAGATTTGTTATCTAAACGATTAATAGCAACAAGGGCTGCTGCAACTGGGTACTGTAAACCTTTTCTAAAACATTTTCCCATTTCGCCGTAAAGTGTACGAGCTAAAGAATCAATATTCATTAGATCGTCAAAAGTCATTGGCTTCAGTTGTTCATTCAATAATCGTGGAATTTTTTGTTTTTTAAGGCGAGCGTAAACATAAGAATCAAAAACATTTTCTCGAGTCAATTTTTTTGGCAACACCGTCGCATTTACTAACGGGCATTCACCAACTAATTCATAAATTTGTGTAGCGGCCCTTAACGGATGAGTAGATTTTTTTGTCACACCAGCGGCCGCCGCGGGCATACGATTGTTGCTGCCTTGATCTGTTTCAAAAAAAGCGCTTAGATTTTTTTCTGATAATAAGGACTTGGGTAAATAGCCCTGACCGGTTTTAAATTTTTCTGGGCTTTGTGGATCTAAAAATGAATATTTGACGGGAACAAAAACTTCGGTGATTTCAGCGTCGTCAAAAGGATCGTTGGTAAATCCTTTAAATTCTGCTCCAGTGATTTGTACCGAAGCTGAACGATTGAGTAATGTCGTGCCTGCATCACATTTTTTTTGCTGGCATTCATACACAGCAGTGCCGCTGTCATCATCTTCAAGATTCGATAAATAGACGGTCTTCTCGCTAGCCACAGCAAGGGTTGTGAATGTTAAAATGAGGCTAGTTAGGATCGCTGTTTTCACATACTCTTTATCGGAAAAACAGAGTCTGATTTTGACCTTTTTCGCGTTTAAGTCCTGTGTTTTTTGTGTGTCTAATGTCTCAGGTTAATACGCAGTGGGTGCCGTTTTTTGTTCGGCATTTAAACCCTGGTCAGTGAATCGCTGTTAGAAAACCTATACTTGGTTAAGGGTGGCACCTGGAGTGCTTTAATAGGGTTATATGAAAAACCTTAAGAACAAATTCAATATCGGTTTAGTGTGTCTCACTTTAACACAAATGATCAGCCAAGCAGCTTTGGCTAAGCCCTTCTATTTAGCTAACTTATCCTTAGAAGATAGTAAAGTGCAGGAGACTAAGCAGGCTGTTAAAAAATCACTTCCTAAAGTGGCGCCTGAAAAAATCGAAAAGATTGCAGCTTATTTAGTTTCAATTGGGTTAACGCCTGAAAAAACAAATTTTAAATTTCAATTAACACGTATTTTAAATTCATCGACACAATTTTTATTCTGTGAAGATGTTGAAGACTGGGCGTGTTTAGAAGCAAAGGCAGAAGTTGCGCCAAAATCAAAAATGCGTCAAGACGTCTTGGATAACTTAGGAAAGCCAGTGTATGCCGGTGATAAATTAGAGTTAGAATACTTCTTTACCCAAGGCTGGCATAATAATTATGCAGGTAAAACTGAAAAAAATTTCGTGATTCCAGATAAAACTGTTGCTGAAATCATGGCTGATAAAATTCAAAGTGAAGGCGAAAAAAGAATGTTCATGGCTATTTATGGTATCGATGACATTCAAGATACCATGTCATCAGTATTTAATGCCATTGCTAAAAAAGTTAAAGCTGGAATTGCTACTTATGCGGTGATCGATGTTTCTGATGAAGCGCAAACCAACAGCTTTTTACGTGATTACAATATGCAGAAAATGCCTGATGGTCGTTATGCTTTAGGTGATAAAAAAGTTGAATTAGATTTTTCGTATATAGCTAGTAGCGATAGCCCGAATGCGGCTTTTACAGCTCCGGGCTGGGCTGAAAAATATTTAAAGGATGTCGCTGAGTTATCTAAAACGATGAGTAAATTTGAATTACGTAAATATTTACTTGATGATTATTTCATTAAACCACCTGCAACGACAAAAGCTTATGATCTACAAGCACAAGATCTAACATGGATTGCGTTAAATAAAAATTTAACAAACTATAAAGAGAATTTATCTCGTATGGCATTTCAATACGCAAATAACTTACAACTTATACGTTTAATCAATCAAAATGTTAAAGAAAACGATAAAGCGCTGGCACGAGTTGAATATCCATTCACAGGTATTATGCATAATAAATTTATAGTGTTTGAAAAAAATAGCGGTTTACGTAGTGTGTGGACTGGAACAACGAATGTCTCTCGTACATGCATGGGCGACGAATCAAATTCAAACTTGGCTATTTTAATTAAGAACGATGCAATTGCTGGATCATTCTTAGAAGAATTTAAAGAGATGTTTCAGGGCCCGAATGATAGCGCTTCTAAACCTAAATCTTTAGTAACGGGTGCATATCACGATAAAAAACGTCCGAATACACAACGTTATTTCACTTTTACAGATGGCACTGAGGCTCGCGTGCATTTTTCTCCAACTGATGATGGCGAACACCGCGTATTGTTGCCGTTAGTTTATTCAGCTCGTAAAGGTGACTTGTTACGTATCAGTATGTTCGGCGGTGGCGGTTATGAAATGGTTCGTGCCATGCAATCAGCAGCTGCACGTGGTGTAGAAATTCGTATCGTGTTTGATAAATTAACTGGCGCGGGTGCAAATTCTTGGTGGAAAGCAAAAGATGGTAATCTATTAGAGCAAAATCCATATGCAAAAAATCCTAAAGGTTCAGTCGAAGTTAGAAAAAATAACTGGAGTGGTTTAAACCATCATAAGTCAGCGACGTTATCGCGTCGCCAAGCAGATGGTTCATTGCGCGCTGAAATTATTGTTGTCGGTTCACAAAACTGGTCACAAACAGGCAATGATATTAATGATGAAAACATGCTAACAGTCAGAAATAAAACTAAAGAGTTAGATGTGATGCGTGCATTTAACCAAGAGTTTGATCAAAAAATGTGGCCATCTTCATCAAAGGTTGGACAAACTGCTGATGCTGGTCCAGTTGCTGGTGAAGAGTAACTTTCGCTAACACAGCAAACACACACTAGATCATAGTCTAGTGTACAGACTAAAGTCTTAACATGGGAGCTCAGACACAGGGGCTCCTTTTTATTTTCATTTAAAAAAAACATAATCTCCTTTAATCTGAAAGAGTCTGTATTAACAGCAAAGGAGACTGCTATGTTTTCATGGAAGAAAGCGGCTATCGTGAGCGGTTTGGCATTTGTATTTTCTTGCCAAACATTTTCACCAATGTCGGATGATCAGAATCGTAAGGTTGCGCAAGAACAAGAAGGGCAAAACCAAGAAGTTAAGTACTTTGATCGCTTGCAAGACTATACACCTTATAAATACGAAGTGTTATTCACTGATCCTGAGTGCGGCGTATATACTTACACTCAAGAAGTGCTAAGCGTAAGCGGTAAAAAATTAACGCAAAAACCAGCTAACGTCTACTGCAAAAACAAATACGATTTACGCCGTTCGGGTGATCGCCCGCAGTCGCCGCAATACCGCGTTGTAGAATGGATCAATCAACCTGATGTTAAAGAGATCTTTTTTACGTATCTTTCTTTCAGAAATAAAACAGTAAAAAACGCATTATGTGAAGCCGCCAAAAAAGGTGTGAAAATTCGTTTTGTCATGAGCAGCACTGAAGACACTACGATTGCACAAGAGCTAGTAGCATGTAGCCCTGAAAACGTAGAGATGAAAACTCGTGGTATGGAAGGTGATTTAGGATATGCTCATAATAAATTCTTTATCATTAATCCAAATTCAAAATCTGAATTTAAAGTCGTATTTTCTTCTGGAAACATGACTTCTGGTCCGGTGATCCATCATGAAAATTGGAATTTCATTACTACAAATGCTAATTCGCAATTCGCACAAGCACACATCTGTGCGATGAATGCTGAATGGGATGAAGTTGCGGGTCGTTCGCGCGATGAATATATCAAGTCGATTAAAAACTGCCGCGCTGGTATTAAAGCTCCTGAAGAAAAAGACATTAAAGTGTTTTTCGTTCCTGGCGAAGGCGAGCCCGAATTTGGTTCGAAAAAGAAAACCGCCGTTGATTTCTTATTAAACGGTGATTCTGAAGCTGGCACTCCAGGTATTAACAACTCAAAAAGAATCTGGTTAGCTTGTCACAGATTTTTCTATTCGAAAATGATCAGCGCTTTATCAAAAAGAATGAATTCTGCGAATCCAAAATTTCGTCCAGACATGAGAATCGTTTGTGATGATGATACTTATTATAAAGCGGTTGATGAGACTTACGCGATTGGCGATACTATGCCGCAAGAGTATTTCAATATGCAAAAACTTGAAGCTAAGGGTGCACAACTTAAGTTCATGGAATCAAACGGTGAAGAGCATCAATTGCACCATAGCAAATATTTAATTTTTGCTGACCGCAATACATCAGCAACATCGGCTGAAGATTTTAAAGCTGTTTTCACGGGTTCGGCGAACTTAACAGGCGCTGGTTTTAACAAAAACTGGGAAAACTCTTATTACATCACTATCCCACAAGTGGTTTACGATTTCGCAACTCACTATGTTTACACTTGGGATAAATTAGCTACGGCGATTCCAGATCTGCCGCAGCAAGGCGTTGTTAGTGAATTTTTAATTGATCAACCTATTATTAATAAAACGGAGAACAAATAATGAAAAAGATTACAGTTATTGCAGCATTATTAATGCTGGCGTCTTGTGGTCATAGTCCGGTTGCGGACATGAACCCTGCCTTTGATCGCTCGCCTTCAAGTACAACTGAAGTGATGAGCTGTGGTTTGTTAGGTTCAACTGAAACTGCAAGAAACGCAGTGGACGTGAACGTTTCTGAAAAAATCGATGACCGTCTATTCTCGTTACAAATTGATTGTAATAGAGACGAAGTTGTTGATTTAGAAAAAGAAAATTTGGTTGTTGGCATTCCAATGAATCAAGTTCGTCCTGGTCAAAAAGGATGGATCACTCGTTGGCGTAAAACAGCAGTAAAAGTTCAGAAAAACCAAGCTGCTAAGCCATATGTTTGTATGAAGTACCAAGCAGCTTACGATCCGTGCACAGCGAACAGAAATGTTTACGGCATGGCTCCGAAGTTTTCTGGAAAAATCAATTTCAGCAAGAAAGTTAAATAGGGAACTGCCAGATGAAAAAATTATTAAAAAAAATAGTACTATCAAGTTTATTAGTTAGTTCAGTGACAGTATCAGCAGCTGATTTCAGCGATGTTATGCCGCCAGTTCCACAAGGTTCAAAACCAGAACAAATCTGGGCTGACTATTGCGGTGGAAACAGAAACTCTGCAGATATTCCAACTCCAAACTACAAAAATAGAGACGTTATAAATGCGGTAAAAAAATTAGCTATGGTTTCTCCATACAGCTTTTATTTTTACTCAGGCCCTCTTTACACATACAACTTAAAAAATGGTAAAGAATTAGTAGATGTTCCGGCTAATTTTCCGGCAGACATTAAAGAAGTTAAAAACGGCCGTAAAAATGCGAATGCTTTCTTAACTTTACTTTGTGGTGAGTTTCGTGACCGTCCAACGTTAATTAAAGAAAAAATCCGTTGGGTCAACAGAATGTACACTTTACCAACGACGCCGCAAACAAACATCAATATTAAACATGAATTATGGTCGCAAGTTTCTGCTCACTCTTACCGTGGTTACATCCAAAATTCTGCAGCGATCTTTCGTGCTAAAGAAAGAGAAGCGCGTAGATTTGATGTTAAATTAGGTAAATACAATGAAGATACACCGATTGAACCATTCACAGTTTGTGAAACTAAGTTCATCTTCAAAAAATACGTTGAGACAAACTCTATGTTTGGCGTTCGTAGTTCTGGAGCCAAGAATGCTCATCAGGAAGAGTTTGATGACGGGGAAATGGACGAAGAAATGGACGAGGATGGTCCTGTTGGTAAGTCGAATCTAAACAATAAGCGTAAAGTAGCTCAGGCTGCAAACAGCGCGCTTGCGGCTTACCGTAAAGAGTACAACAAATTTAAAGACCGTTGTAACCGTGAAGACTTAGATTATATCTATGACTTCCGTGGAGACTCTAACTTTAAACCAAATTCTCCTGAATCAAACGGTATGATTTGGTATTCTTCGACAATCACAAATAACTGTACAAGAAATAAAGACGGTCAGTACGTTTTAAAAACTGCAGCAGTTGGTAAAGTGGCTGATCCAGATATGTGCCGCAAGTATGCAACGAACCCGTTTTCTTACCGTTGGTCAGCAGCGCGAGCAGGTTTAGCTACTTGGATGTTGCGTGATCAAAAGCATGATGAAACTTTCTCTTCAGAAGGCCAATCTGTTTACATCGTTCCATCTTTAACTCCAGAAGCTGGTCCATTCGGCTTCAAAATGCCGGTTAATGATGAATTCTACGGTGAAGAGTTATACCAAAACGATAAAGGTGAATACATCACATGGGATGATAACACTGGCGATCAAGTCGTATTGACTGCTGAACAAGTTACAGAACACAATGCAAAACAAGAAAAGTTAAAGGCAGAGTTTGAAGTTAGAAAAGCTACTTCAAATGCTGTTTACACTGACTTTCTTAAATCTTGGGAAGCGCAAAAAGATGCTTTCTGGAAACGCCCTGACTTAGGTTTCAATTCATTAACGGGTTTAGGTTCTAAAAACGTTGATAAAGGTTTTGCTTACGAGCGTATTCGTGATGCGGTAAACCGTCACACTGATTGGTATGCTTCTGGTTATGATGACGGATCTGATAAACTACGTGACCAAGCCTACTCTCCATTCGTGGCTTCTTCTTACGAGATGAGCGCATCTGATGGCTTCACAGCGCCAGGTGTTACGGTTCAGTCTCCTGCCGATGGTTGTAAACACTGGATGTTCGTATTCAAATTGAAAAAAGATCAATGGTACAACACGCATTCAGTGCAAAACAAAGTTCCAGTTAACTTCAACTACCACTGGTTTGATGAAACAAGCTTCGGTACAAATCACTTAGCTGATTCTGAGCATGCGTTTGACCGTTTGGGTACAACATTAGAAGGTGAAACAGATGTTATCCTTTACCTTCACAAAATGGACACTTCAGGCCGCGTTAATGAGCAATGTGGTTACGAAGAAATGGGTTTACCTGTTGAGGCTGTAGGTAAAAACTAATTGTGAATTGGTTAAGGCTTAGACTTTATTTTCGCTTGTTCTCAATTTTTGTGATGCTGCCGGCGGCTATTTTTGCGTCGGTCTATGCACTCGATCAACGCGGTTTTTTTGCGATCGAAGACATCGACCTCCAGGTGATGACACAATCTGAACAGTTGAATTTTTCTAAGCCTTATATGGATACACTCAATCAGGAGTTATCTGCTTACAAAGGGCAGTCGTTGTGGCGACTGTCACTGTCTGGTGTTTCTGAAAAGCTAAAGGCAAAAAGTTGGATTAAAGATTTTCGTATTTCAAGATCATGGCCGCAAGGTTTGGTTGTTGAAATTGAACCAAAAATTTTAAGTTTACTTTATGTAGATCAAAAAAGATTAGCGCTGGGCTTCGTTCGCCCAGTGACCAGTGACGGGGCATTATTGCCCGAAGTAGATACGACACAGGCTCCACCGCTTGCGATGTTGAAGGGTGAAGTTTTTGTAAAAGATCATGCTAAAAGAAAAATTGCGATCGAACTTTTAAAATCTCTTCCTGAAGATGGAAGGCTCTCGCACAAAATCATTTCAGAAATCGGCTATGACACTAAAGAAGGTTACTGGGTTGAAGTCGCAAAAACGAACATAAAAATTAAATTAGGCGATGATCAATTCGCTGTAAAATCCGCGCGAGTTTCTCAAGTGCTGGATTATCTCGAAAAACGTGAACTTAAAGCGCGCGTCATAGACGCAAATCTTTCTAAAAAAGTTCTTGTCAGGTTGCAGCAGAATCCTTAAGCTTAAATAAAGGACTATCGTCTGGAAGACAATAGTCCAAGTATTGCTTATTGAATGTACAACTTATAGTCCTGTCGAAGATGGGCAAAACGAGGCTTACGGATGAGTGCTTCAAAATATTCTGGACCTGTTCTAGCGTCACTAGACATTGGGTCTTCAGCTGTAAAGCTTGTGATGTCACACGTGACTCTAAACGAAAAAAACGAACCTAAAATCGAAGTTACAGGCGTGGGCTTAGTGCCAAATTCTGGAATCAAGCAAGGTGTGGTTGTGAATATCGAAGCCACTACTGAATGCATTCGCCGTGCAAAAGAAGAAGCCGAGTTAATGTCAGGTACAAAAGTTTCTGATGTTTGGGTTTCGGTAAGTGGTTCACACATTCAGTCTTTTGATTCAAAAGGCATGGTTGCAGTTAAAAATAAAGAAGTTAACCAACAAGATATCGACCGCGTGATCGAAGCTGCGAAAGCAATTATGATTCCGGCAGATCGCACAGTGATGCACGTGTTGCCACGTGAATTTAAAATCGATCAACAGGATGGTATCACTGACCCCATCGGCATGATGGGTGTGCGCTTAGAAGCAAATGTTCACATCGTGACAGCTTCGCAATCAGCAATTTCAAATTTAACAAAATGTATTGAAAAAGCAGGTCTTCGCGTAGCGGGGCTTGTGATGGATCAAGTCGCAGTCACAAAATCTGTGATCAGCAATGATGAAAAAAATCTAGGTGTTTGTGTCGCTGATATCGGCGGTGGCACTTGTAAAATGGTTTATTTAATTAACGGTTCTGTGGCTCACACATCGATGTTACCAGTTGGTGGCATGCACTTTACTCACGATGTGGCAGTAGGCCTTCGCACTCCTCAAGTTTCAGCTGAAATTTTAAAGAAAAAACATGGCTGCGCACTAGCGACTTTAGTTGATGATCATGAATCAATCGAAGTTGATGGCGTTGGCGGGCGTAAATCTCGCACAGTTCCGCGTAAAGAATTATCTCATATTTTAGAAGCACGCGCTGAAGAAGTTTTAAATATGATCGCTCACGATATTAAAATGAGCGGACTTCAGCCGTTATTAGGTTCTGGCTTAGTGATTACAGGTGGATCTAGTCAATTAGATGGCCTGGTTGAAATGGGAGAATTTATTTTCGATCTTCCACTTCGCCGTGGTTACCCAGCATTAGTTGGCGGCTTAAAAGATGTTGTTAAAGGTGGCGAGTTTGCAACTGCCATCGGTTTATTGTTTCACGCCTTAGAAACTAAGAAAGATTTTTACGCGCAAACGCCGCAAAATCTTTCAACAACGTCATTATTTGGCGAAGCGATGTCAGAATCAATTAATGATGTGACATCTAAAATGAAAAAGTTTTTTACAGAATTATTTTAAGTTTTTTTAAGGGAATTTTAATCTCGGGAGGAACCCACATGTTTGAATTAGAAGAAAACGTAAATATCGGTGCTAATATTAAAGTTGTTGGCGTCGGCGGCGGCGGATCAAATGCAGTAACTACAATGATCGAAGGCGGAATGGCCGGAGTTGAATTCGTAGTTGCAAATACAGATATCCAAGCTTTGAACTCAAGTAAAGCTGGCTACAAAATCCAATTAGGTGCTGATCTTACAAAAGGTCTTGGCGCTGGTGCAAATCCAGATGTTGGCCGTAGATCAGCGATTGAATCTTACAACCATATCGTTGAACAATTAAAAGGTTCAGACATGGTTTTCGTTACTGCCGGAATGGGCGGCGGAACAGGTACCGGAGGGGCTCCAGTAGTTGCAAAAATTGCACGTGAACTTGGTGCTTTAACAATCGGTGTTGTTACAAAACCTTTTGTATTCGAAGGTAAAAAACGCACTAAGCATGCTGAGGGCGGATTATCTGAATTAAAAGATAATGTTGATGCGTTAATCGTTATTCCAAATCAAAAATTATTGTCAATCGCCGGAGATAAAACTCCGCTAGTAGATACTTTCAAAAAAGCTGATGAAGTTTTACTTCAAGCTGTTAAAGGTATTTCTGATCTAATCAATATCAGAGGTCTTATTAACTTAGACTTTGCTGATATCAGAACTGTTATGGCTAACAAAGGTTTAGCATTAATGGGAACTGGTTCTGCAAAAGGTGAAAACCGTGCGATCGAAGCAGCAACGCAAGCGATTTCTTCTCCGTTATTAGAAAACGTAAGAATTGACGGCGCTACTGGCATCATCATCAACGTCACCGGTGGATCTGATCTATCATTATACGAAGTGAATGAAGCTTCTATGTTAATCACTGAAGCGGCTAGCGAAGATGCTGAAGTTATTTTCGGTGCGGTTATTGATCCAAACTTAATCGACGAAGTTCGTGTAACAGTTATTGCTACAGGATTTGCTCATGAAGATAAAACGCAAGTTCTTCCGCAAATGAACAGCATGCAAAACTTTTTAAATGCTGGTCCTTCAATTATGTTTGATCTTCCGCAACAGCCAGTTCAGTCGGCTCAATTTGCACAGCCAATGCCGCAAATGCCACAAGCTTCAAATCATGCGACTATGCAAATGCAGCAAGCTCAACAGCAAGCCGCAATGTACGCACAAATGATGCAACAGCAGCAGTACGCTCAGCCGCAACAATCAATGATGATGCCGCCGCAAACTCCCGCTCCGCAACAAGCTCCGGTTTTGCCACCGATTTCTCAGGTGCAAGAAGTGGTTAATTCTTTTACTCAATCTGAAGCTCCGGCTCAAATGATGCAGCCTGAAGTTCATGCCCATGCTGAAACTAACGAAACATTTGGCCAAGATTTATCTTCGGCGGTTTCACCAGTTGCAACCAACGCTTCAACAGCTCGCGATATGTTATTAGCGAAAGCTCGCGCTTTTCGTGAAACACAACCTGCAGTAGCTGAAGAAAAAAATGTAGCTCCTGAACAATTAACTATGATCACTGAAGATCGCCAAGATCGTCAGGCTGAAGACGCCCGTAAAATGGCGCGTGATATCTTGGAAGTTCCGGCTTTCATCAGAAAAAAACAAGGATTTGATCTAAATACATAGGATCAAAAGTAATTTATGAGGCATTGGTTTATTTCTGATCTTCATATTACCGACATTAATGAGCGCAATGGCAATTTGCTATTGCGCTTTTTCTTTTGGCTTAACGAAAACCCAGCAAGTCACAGCGTTTATTTTTTAGGCGATATTTTTGATTTCTGGTTATCTGACGGCGCTGTTCTGCAAAACCATTACAAACAATTGATTGATGAAATCCGCAAATTTAAAAACGGCGGCGGAAAGCTGGTTTACTTCGAAGGTAATCATGATTTTCATATTGATCGCTTTTGGACAAAACATTTAGGTATTCCAGTTATCGAAAACGAAGCGTTTTTTAATATCGATGGGTTAAAAGTACGCTGCGAACATGGCGACTATATTAATCCCGACGATCATGTTTACTTGGCTTACAGAGAAGGCGTCAGGCGCCCTTTGGTAGAGTGGTTTGCGCATAATTTGCCTGGTCGGTTTTGGAAAACATTGGGCGAAAATCATAGTAAAAAAAGCCGTAAAAAAAGCGGCAACTATGCTTTGCAAAATTCTGAAAAAGTCCGCGCTATGATTCAAGCCTATGCCATGAAAGTTTTCAATACAGAACCTTTCGATCTGCTTGTAACAGGCCATATGCATGTATTTGATGACTATACTTTTATGGCAGCGAGTAAAAAAGTGCGATCGATTAACTTGGGAACATGGTTAGTTGAGCCTGTGGCCTTACTTATCGACCAAGGTCAGATTCAAATGGTGAATGTGTCAACGTTGGTAAACAAAAAATAACCTAGTATTGTTAGAAAACAGTTATAAATAAAAAATCCTTTGTTATACTGAGTATCACTAAGGAGTTTTTTTAATGTCGATCGCTACTTCTACTGATACCAAAGGCTTTCTCTTCGATACAACCGTCGCAAAAGCAATCACCACGGGCGTAAAAGAAACATTGTTCGAAATGTGCCGCCTTCCCTGTGATTTTGAAAGTAGTTTTGTTGTACACAATTGGTCTCCCATTGGTAATGGCAGTGGTCGCATTGATCTTTACACGGATGACCAGCGCGGAATGTTGCAGCTACATTTCACTGAAGACGCGGCATTAGCCATCATGGCAAAGCTTCTGGGCCGGTCACCCATGTTTTTAAATGAAGATACGCTAGATTGTATTGGGGCGCTGACAGGAGTGATCTACGGACGAATGAAAGCGATTCTAAATCCTATGGGATATAAGTTCTTGATGGCCTTACCTGAAATGCAATACACCGAAAAACTAAGTCGGCCAGAAGGGGATGTTAGACATCTGATCATCCCGTTTAAGGTGGCGAGTTCAAAGTGTTATATCCAAATGGTCTATTACGTCTAAGCCTGACATTCTTTAATTAATTCTTGAGCATGCGCTATAGAAGTTTTGGTAATTTTCTCACCAGAGATTAAACGAGCAATTTCTTCGACGCGATCTTGTTTCGTAAGTTCGGTCACAGTCATTACTGCCTGGTCTTTATGAGTCGATTTTTGAATCGAAAAATGAACATCTCCAAAAGCCGCAACTTGCGGAAGGTGAGTTACACAAATCACTTGCTGGCCTTTAGCAATTTCTTTTAATTTACGACCTACTTTTTCAGCCGTCGTTCCAGAAACGCCAGTATCAACTTCGTCAAATAAGTAAGTGCGTGGAAAAGCCGATTTACCAGCTGATTTTTTAAGAGCTAATAAAATTCTTGAAAGCTCACCACCGCTGGCAGCCTTTGATAAAGCGCGCTTAGGGTCTTTAGGTGAAGTTTGCGATAAGAACTCAACATCAGTCATGCCTGTTGAAGTTAAGTGATCTAAAGCTGCAATATAAATGTCAAAAAGCACACCTTTCATATTTAGATCTAATAATTCTTGATTCACACCACTCGAGAGTTTTTTCGCATTGGTAACGCGATTTTTATGCATTTCAGAGGCTTGTTTTTTAAGTTCAAGTTCAAGCACAGCTGCTTGTTTTTTTAATTGTTCTAAATGTTGATCGCTATTCTCTAAAGCTTTAATTTCAGAAGCCATTTGATTAAACACATCAAGTAACAACGTGAGATCATCGCCATGCTTTTTTTGCAATTTACGAATTTGTGATAAGCGAGATTCTTTTTCATCAAGCATTTCAGGGTCTGCATCGATTTTATTCACATAATTACGCACAGAATAGATAGCATCATCAATCAGCGTCTGCGCTTGATCAAGAACCGCAATTTTTTCTTGAAGGCTTGGGTCTAATTGCGCCACTTCGATGGCTTTTTTCTGAATCGTTTTAAGCCGCGCAGAAATGCTGTCATCATCTTGGTAAACTAATTGATCACAGATGTCTGCGAACTGTAATAATTTAGATGAATTTTTAAGTTTTTTAATTTCGATTTCTAGATAAGCATCTTCAGGTTGTAAATTTAATTTTTCAAATTCTTGAAATTGAAATTTTAAAAAATCTAAACGTTGCGCTTTATCTTGAGCTTTGCGTTCGAAATTTGTGATCTGGTTTTTCATCTCTAACCAGTTTTGATATTGAGTTTCAAATTGTGAACGTTTATCCCAATGGCCGGCGTACTGATCTAATAAATCTAAATGGTAAGATTTAGACATTAAGTTTCTGTTGTCGTGTTGGCCGGTCATTTCAATCAATGGAGCTGAAGGCCCGGTCACTTCGATCAGAGGGGCTACGATTTCACGTAATTGCGCCAGTGGTGACAAGACGCCATTCAGGTAAACCTTAGACTTATCGCCAGCTGAAATAATACGGCGAACGATCAATTGGTTGTCTTCAGCTTCGATGCCTAAATTTTCTAAGTTCTTTTTTAAATCAGGACGGTGTTTTAAATAAAACGATCCTTCAACAGTGGCCTGCGTGCAGCCTGTGCGAATGGTGTCAGCAGAAGCTTTTTCACCCATCAGTAAGGCTAAACTTTTTAATAGCACTGATTTTCCAGATCCTGTTTCACCTGATAAAATATTTAAGCCATTTTGAAATTCGATATTTAACGAGTCAATAATGGCGAACTGTGAAACTCTAAGTTCCTGAAGCATAGCGATCCCCGAATTTTAGTTTTTCTTTTAATAATTCAAAAAAGTTATGGCCGCTTCTTCGAATCATGATGTGATCCATCTCGCAGCGGCTAATAGACACTTCGTCGTCTTGTGAAAGTTCTAAAACTTTCTGACCGTCGATAATTAAGTGTGCCGTCGCTGTTTGTTGTTCAAGCTTGATCACAATTTTTTTATCATCCGGAAAAATCAACGGGCGCATCGTTAAAGAATGTGGTGCTACCGGAGTTAACACCAAAGCTTTCACTTCTGGGTGTAACAACGGGCCACCGGCAGCCAAGTTGTAGGCGGTTGACCCCGTAGGTGATGAAATAATCACGCCATCAGCTTTAACATGATTCACATAGGATTTATCAAAATAAATCGCTACGCTGATCAACTGAGAAAACGAACCCCGTTCAATGACCACATCATTTAAGGCATCAAACGACAGACGACGTCCGGTTTTAAGCTTAACTGAAGTGTGAATGCGTGATCTTGCGTGTATAACCATTTTATTTTTTAACGTTTCATCAATCGTTGCAAAAACATCGTCAACATTGTGAGCGGTTAAAAAGCCTAAGAAGCCCATGTTGAATCCGAGGATCGGAACTTGATGACCTTTTAATAAACGAACTGCGCGAAGGTAGGTTCCATCGCCGCCTAAAACAATCACTAAGCTCATCTCTTTTAATTCGTTTGAGCTAATCAGCATGGTCGTGCCATCAAGTTGTTTTTGCTCAGGCGCGGTGAAAACTTTAATACGTTTAGATTTAAGTTTGGCGACAACTTTTTTAGCAACACGTACGGCTTCAGGTGAATGAATACGGTAAACTAGGGCGATCTTTTTGTTTTCTTTAAGCTTTAGGTGTTTTTCTTTCATCGACAATTATCCCTCTGCGTTGCTTCGCAACGACCTATACCAATCCATCACGTTTTAATAAAGCTTGTGGGTCTGGTTCGCGACCACGAAATTCTTTAAATAAATCCATCGGGTGGGCCGTGCCGCCGCGGCTTAAAATGGCTTTTTTAAATTTCGTGCCGGCCTCTTTATTGAATAGTCCTTTTTCTTTAAAGTATTCAAAAGCATCAGCATCTAAAACTTCAGCCCACTTGTAAGAATAGTATCCAGCAGCATAGCCGCCACCAAAAATATGACCAAAGCTGACCGACATGTTTTGACCGTCTTCTTTGGGCAATAGGCGCAAGTGCTGTAAAGTTTTAGTTTCAAAAGCATCAACGTCTGTGATCGTCGCAGAATTTGCCGTGTACCAGTTCATGTCTAACCAACTAAAAGTTAATTGGCGTAAACTCATCCAGCCTGATTGAAATTGGGCTGACCGTTTAATTTTTTCGACAAGGTCTGCAGGAATTGGCGCGCCAGTTTCATAATGTTTAGCAAATACATCTAAACCTTCTTTTTCTTTAACCCAGTTTTCCATGATCTGTGATGGAAGTTCTACGAAATCCCAGTACACGTTCGTGCCAGCCAATGATTTGTACTTACACTCAGACAGCAAACCATGAAGGGCATGACCGAACTCATGAAATAACGTCGCCACTTCGTCATACGAAAGTAATGAGGGTTTAGTTGAAGTCGGTTTAGTGAAGTTACACACGATGCTCACGTGCGGGCGTTTTACTTCGCCTGACCACATGCCTTGTTCACGGTATGAAGTCATCCAAGCGCCAGATTTTTTAGTCTCACGCGGAAAAAAGTCGGTGTAAAAAAGACCGATGTATTTATTCGTGCCTTCTTCATACACTTCATACGTTTTTACATCAGGGTGATAAACCGGAACATCAGTAATAGGCTTAAAGGTTAAACCAAATAGTCTTCTGGCATGTTCAAAAACACCCTCAACCACATTTTCTAATTTAAAGTACGGGCGTAACTCTTCTTCGTTAAAAGAGTATTTCAGTTCTTTTAGTTTTTCAGAGTAATAAGCAAAATCCCAGGGGCGAATATCATCGGTGCCTGCAAATTTTTTAACTTCGTCTAAATCACGTTTAGCCGCAGTCATTGATGGTGCCATTAGCTTTTCTAAAAATTGAAACACAGTGTGTGCATCTTTGGCCATACGCTCTTCTAAAACATAATCAGCGTAAGTTTTGAAACCTAAGATGTTTGCACGGTCTGTAGAAAGTTTAACGATTTTTAAAACTGTCTCTTGGTTGTCGAATTGGTCTTTGAAGTTTTTCGAAGAAGAGGCGCGCCACATTTTTTCACGCAAAGAACGGTTATCAGCGTAAGTCAAAAATGGAATTAACGAAGGCCCTTGCAGGTTAAATAACCATTGGCCTTTTTTGCCTTTAGCTTCAGCCGACATCGCTGCGGCCTCAATAGCCCCTTCAGGAAGACCCATTAGGTCTTTTGCGTCAGTGATCCATAGTTCAAAAGCGTTGATCGCTTTTAAATTATTTTCAGAAAATAAAGGGCTTAATACAGAAAGCTCTTGATCAAGAGCGCGTAATTTTTCTTTTTGCTCTGGATTTAAAAGCGCCCCGTTACGGGTAAAGTCTTTGTACATTTTTTCAGTTAACTTTAAATCTTCACCAGTTAAGCCAAGCTGGGTGCGGTTATCATGGATAAATTTAATTTTGTTAAAGACATCTTCATCTAGTGAAACATCTGAAGCAAAGGCCGACATTAACGGCGAAATCTTTTGTGCTAAGGCTTGGTGTTCATCGTTAGCTTCAGCAGAAAACAAATTAAAATAAATATTAGAAGCGCGGTCTAATTTTTCAGAAAGCTGTTCTAAAGCTACGATCGTGTTTTCGAAAGTTAGATTTTTTTCAGCTTTGATTTTTTCTAAATTAGTTTTTGCTTCTTTGATGGTTTCTTCTAAGGCTGGCAAATAGTGCTCAGTTTTGATTTGGTCAAAAGGAGCTGCTTGATCTTTAAGAGTGAATTTTTGTAATAAAGGATTGTTAGACATAAGGTACCTCGCTGGTACCCAATACTATGGCTGATTTTTAGAGTTGAATCGAATAAATTATTTAGAAATTAGCGAAAAATCGGGCTGGTTTGACCATTTGCTCCATTAGAAACGCAGATCCCAATTGCAGATGCCGCAGAGTTTGCACGGCAAGAAAAACCAGTTCTGCATGTCGCTTGATCAGTCACGATACATGACTGCACCACGCCATTGTAACAGCTGCTATTATTGTAGCCTTGGATGTTCGAAATTTGCGGAATGTTTGTCCATTGGTTGTTATTAGAAGTGTTATAACCGTAGTACGCATAACCTTGATAGCCAGCTAGCATATTTGACTGAACGCAGCCAAGACCCGCGTAGTTATTGTATGTTGGAACAGTTCCCGTCGGACAGTTACATAAATAGCTATTGTTAGCCATTTGGTGAAATGGGCTTGTGCCGGTTCCGTAGTAACCATTGTTATAAAATACGCCGCCGTTATTTTGGTAACCTTGACCGTAGTTATAGGGTTGAAAGCCAGGTTGGTTATAAACGTTTGTTTGGCAGGCTTGAGGGTAGTTTAAACAATCAGTTGTGATTGCGCCTTCATCTGAATCGTTATTTTTTTGGCAAGATGTCACCATGAACGTCACCAAAATAAGGTACGAAAAGAAAAACAATCTTAGAGTGAATAGAGATTTAAAGTTAAACATAGCAATACTCCTTGCCTTACCAGTCTATAGAGCAAGGGGTATGCCTTAGGTTTTTAGCTTACTCGCCAACACGGGGTATTTGGGGTGTCAAAACTTTTGACAGGTGCCGATAGGCGCCGCCAGCACGTTTTAGGCGCCGCCAGCACGTTATTTGATATCCATTCCAACTTCATGGCGATTATTTAAGTACAACAATAAGTCATTGCGATATTTGACCGCGTCTTTGTGAAAAAAATTAAAAAGCTTAGGCATTTTGTCATCATAAGAAGTCGGTGGGTCTTTTTTCTGTCTATAATAAATCGTCTTAATAGCTTGGTTCATAATCTGAGAAAAATCTTTTTCACAAGATTGAGTCAGTAAATTATTCGAAGCAGCGTACAACAGTCGCATGTTGTCGACTGTTGAAATGGATTGTCGTGTTAAAATTAATCCTGCATCTGTGCGGTGGGCAAGGTTAACTCCATAATGAGCCTCAGCTTCACAGGCAAAAAAGCCTAGAATAGCCGGAGATTTTCCTAGAGGAGCTGATGGTGGTGGGTAGACATTATCTGCATGATCAACGCGGTCATCTTCTTCTAAAGAATTATACATTTTTGCAGCCATCGGTCTGAATAAAGCGGTAATTAACTTAGACGCAGGATTTTTTGAAAGCGGGCGAAAGCCAGGGCCAGTGCCGTGACGAGCGTGTCCGCTATAAAAAACAATGTCATCTGTTTGTAGGGCATGTAAATAAGATTTTTCTAGCGCCTTAGACTTTATCTTTTGTTCTGTTTTTTTTTCTTTATTCACAGCAATTTCGCTCGTGAGTGAAGAATTAAAAAGTTTCAAGCGAACGTTCACGACTTGACCGTCTTTTGTTTTAATCTGCTTCACGTATTGACTGGATATAGAGTCTTCTCTGAAATCGCAAAGCTGGATGTCTGGGCGAAATGATGGGCACGGAGCTTTGATTTCTTTTTCGAAAATATCTCTTTCGGCCATATCAGTTGTGTATTTTTCGCTGGCGCCATCGCCATAGCCGAAATAAACCGACCAGTTAAGATCAGGTTTTGAAAATAATTTTTGATACGATGAACGGCATTGTTCAGTCTCGGTTTCATCGATGGGTTGTGGTTTTAATGTCGCTAGTTCTTCTTTGAAATCATTGTAAACTCCATAGGGAATTAAATCAGGTAGCCAGTAAGGCCGTCCGGTTTCACTCATTTCAAATCGCCCTTCATCATTGGCAAGAGCGATTCCTGTGCAGTGTAAAACTAAAAATAAGACGGCAAGCTTACGCCACATTCAGATTAATCCTTTTTAGTCGCTTTTTGAAGTTGACGAACTTCTGCATCCGGCATGGCTTTTATGCTTTCAACAGTTTGGCAGTGGTACGTAGCCGTATTCAATGTTAAACACATTTCTAAAGCAGACAAAATGTTTTCTGTTTTTGTATAAGTTCTTTCAAGATAGTCTTCGTAAACTGCTGTAGCATCGTCTTGTAAGTCGCCACCTGGAACCAAAGGCATTTCAAAATTGGTCAGAATTAAATCTTGAATGGCGCGTGATGTACGTCCGTTTCCATCAGAAAAAGGGTGAATGCTTACAAACCATTTTTGCACGACTGCTGCTAGTTCCATAGGTGATAAAACTGGATTTCCAGTCTTGTATCTTTCTAAATTTAGTCTAATAAAATTTTTGATCCATTCAATAGATACCGGAACAACTGAGCTAGGGGCATAAGAAACAAATTTGCGCGATTGATCATCTTTCATACCAGATCTCAAATTTGCACCAGCATAATTAGCTACGCCGGCATCACGAAGAAGATCACCAAATGGTGCTCCCATGGCAGTTTCCCAACGGGCTTGTAAACGGTTCATAGACTCTTCAGAAAGATTGATCATAGAGCTATAGTCTTTTCCATTTGAACGAAAACCAACACCAGTGCTTGTTAATTTACGGTATTCTCCTGGTGTTAAAGCTTGATCTGTAATTTTGTCTTTAACATTTAAATGCTCTGCTTCGTTCATTAATAAAACTTTATTCACATAACTAATACTTGATTCATCAAGCGTATAGCTGCTTTGAAGCTGACCTTTGGCGCCGCCCACTCTCATCACTTCGCGGATTCCCGAATCCCAAACTGCCCAGGTCGCTGGTGCTGGTTTGTAAATTTGTTCTGGCTTAATGCGAGAAGTTTTTGCGCGTTCCCAATTTTGACGGTCAACGAAGCGAATAACCCGGTATTCGGCAATTTCATCAATATTAATCTGGCGATTGGCGTACGAGTTTTTAAGAGCCACAAAGCGGTCTTGGATCGCACAATCTCTTGGAAAAGGCTTAATAGCGTCGTCGCAAGCGTGAGCGTGAACCTGTAATAAAATGATACTCCATAAAATAATAGATTTCATAAATGTTCCAATCTGTTTGATGAATAGATCTGCGAAGATCAAGCCACTACAGGGGTGGATTGCGGCTATTTAATGCCAGATTAGTTTACTAAAATTTTATTTGGCCGTTTTTTGTTATACAGGTGTAAAACGATCATTAAGAAGTTATCGTGTATTTAGAACAAAATAAACGAAGGAGTATCTTATGATATGGGTGTTATTAGTTGGGTTAGTTGTAGGAGCAGTCGCTAAGTTTTTTCTACCAGGAAAAGATCCTGGTGGTATTTTCATAACAATGCTTTTAGGCGTGGCAGGGTCAATGCTTGCGAACTGGATTGGAAGAAGTGCTGGTTTTTACGCAGAAGGGGACGTAGCAGGTTTTATTTCATCGGTGATCGGTGCGATGATATTACTCGTTGTTTACAGAATGTTTACAAGCCGCAGATCATAAACATTAGATTTAAATTTTAATTAACAAAATTCGACGCTGAGTTAGTCAGCGATTCCATTGTCGCCGTACATGTCATCGATTATATGAGCATAGCGATTTTGAATGAACTTTCGTTTTACTTTCATTGATGGAGTCAGGCAGCCGTTTTCGACTGACCACACTTCAAAAATGACTTCGAATTTTTTAATTGTTTCAAAGCTTGCAAGGTGTGAATTCACTTTTTGCACTTGAGCTTTGATTTTTTGTAAAACTTCTTGCTTAGCTTCTGCCGTAGCATCTACCGCAAGAGATTCAACTGTGACTAAAGCTGAAATAAATTTTTTCTGATCACCGCAGATAAACACTTGCGATACAGCAGGTTCTTCTTTTAAAAGACCTTCTAATTTTTGTGGAGCTACGTATTTACCACCTGCAGTTTTAATTAAATCTTTTTTACGATCAGTGATCTTTAAAAAACCTTGCGCGGTCAATTCACCAATATCACCTGTAGCGAAAAAGCCATCTTTATCAATAGCCTCTGCTGTAGCTTCAGGGTTTTTATAATACTCTTGTAAGCATTTTTTACTGCGCACTAAAATTTCGCCATCTTGAGCGAATTTAATTTCAACATCCCCAATCGGGCGGCCTACGGTGCCCATTTCCCAGTGCGATTCGGTGTTCACTGTGATTGCGGCAAACGTTTCTGTTAAACCGTAACCTTCAAAAATACGAATGCCTAAGTATGAAAAAAATTGTCCAAGTTCAGGGCTAAGCGGGGCTCCGCCGCTGATCGCAAAACGTAAACGACCGCCAAAGGCTTGACGAATAGGGCCTAAGACGATTTTTGATAGTGCTTCGTAAGCCAACGCCTGTGTGATAGGTGCTGTTTGATTTGTTTCGCGGTAATAGGTAATTTTTTTAGCCAATGACAACGTTTGCGCGAACAAAGTTTTTTTAACAGGGTTAGTAGCCACGAGAGTCGCAATACCTGAATAAATTTTTTCAAAAATACGCGGCACAGCCACTAAAAATGTGGGTTTTACTTCGCCTAGATTTTTCTTTAATAATTCGACCGATTCAGCGTAAGCGACTTGGCAACCGCGATACAAAACTCCCCAGTGTTCTACACGGCCCATAACATGGGCATAGGGCAAAAAGGCTAACGATAAATCATCAGGGCTTAATTGAAATAAAGAAAATGCTTCGTGAACTTCAGAAATTAAAGCTTGGTGTTGCAATAACACGCCTTTTGGTTTTCCGGTTGTTCCTGATGTGTAAATAATTGTCGCGGGGTCTTCAAATTTAATTTTAGCAGCGTGTTCAATCATGAGTAGAATTGAACTCTCGTTCACATAACCAGAATCCATATCTAATTCTTCAAACACTAAACATTTAATCGGTTTTTTAATTCTTGTTTTAATGCGCTCAAACTGAGCATGAGTTTTTTTGTTATCTACAAATAATAAATCCGCTTCGCAGTGATCCAGAATATAAGTGACATCATCGTCAGTTAAATTTGGATAGATCGGGACTAGAATTGCACCCATAGCTAGGGTTGCAACGTCAGTGCAAGCCCACTCCCAACGAGTCGCCGACATGATGGCCACTTTGCCACCCGCAGGTACATGTTGTTCTTTGATTAGACTCTGCATGTGAGTCATTAATTGTAAATACTCAAAGTAATTTTTTTTAACCCATTGGTCTTTTTTCTTATACATAAAGGCCGTCTGGTCTTTACGTGTTAAAGAATTTTTAAGCCAAAGGTGAATAGATTGATCGCTTGTTTTACTTGTTTTCGTCATGGTGGTGGCCGTCTCTTGTTGTATTTATTTTTATGTTTTTTAAACTACTTGGTGCGCCCTAAAATTAAATCCACATTTACTTCTTTGTTGGATTCAACTTTAACTGTAATTTCATCTTTAAGCTGCGTGATCGGGTTGACCGCGCTTACAGTCACTTTTGAATCAGCTGTTACAGCGTAACGTTTAATCGGAGGTTGTTCAGATAAACGCTGATTATTGACATAGATGACAGGTTTTGCACCACCGTTTTGTACGTTGATGTTAATAAAGCCTGCTTGAGGCATCTGTTGTAACGTCGCTGTTAAAATGCCGGTATCATTGTATGATTTCGTGATTTTGTATAGATAATGGCTATCTTTTTTTAACGTAATTTTTATATCTTTATTAGCAGTTACAGTCACAATGGCCGGAGTTGACCTGCCAGAATCAACACCATCTAGAAAAATGCGTGCGCCACTTGGCTGACTTGAAATCGAAACTTTAACTGCAGCAGTAGCCGATAAATCTACTTGGCCTTCTTCAACAGTTTGTTTTTTGGCCATTTTTGCTTTTGGATTCACGTATTTGGTGTAGCCATAAAATCCAGCTACGCCCATTGCTACAATAATAACTAATTTCATCACCACATCGGCCATCAATTGAGAATTAATTGAAGTCGGGTAGTTGATGCGAGTATTTTGCGTGATGCGTGTGCCTTGCCCAACGTTAGTTTCATTCGACATTGGTTTTGGCATTACACCACGATTGGCATTATTTTTAGTTGTTTGTTGCTGCTGTTGCTGAGTCTTTGCATTTTTAATACCATCAAGATCAATCTTAAATTGATTTTCTTGCCCTAGACCTTTTGGCTCAATTGGAGTTAATTTCACTTGTGGAGTAGGTGGCAGCGCGCTGCTTGCAGATTTCGCTGAAGCAGCAGGTTCAGAATTCGATGCCGATTTTTCTTCGCTCGCTGGAGCAAATGAAACAGGGTCTGGCGTATTCATTTCAACTTTTGAATAGACCATTAATTTTTCACGGCCTTCTTGATATGAATTTTTAAAACAATCAATAACTGTTTTACTAAAGTCATGCGGCGAAAAATCAGGATATTGTGTATTTAAAAAACGATTTAAATCTTTTTGTAAGGCCGCAGCAGTTTGATAACGAACATTTTTATCTTTGGCTAAAGCTTTAGTGACGATTCTTTCTAGTTCTACAGGAACAAGCGGATTAATTTTTCTAATTGCTGGCGTTTGGCATTCACGCACTTTTCTTAAAATTGCATTTTCATTGCTGCCTGTGAATAAGCGGTCATTTGCTAAAAGTTCCCATAAGATAATACCTAAAGCAAACACATCTGTACGTGGATCTACTTCTTCGGATTCAGCTTGTTCAGGAGACATGTATGCAAATTTACCTTTAAGCGTGCCAGCTTTTGTTTCTTCGCCATTGCCGTCGCTTTTTTTAGCGATACCAAAATCGATAACTTTCGCTTCACCCTCAAAAGACACCATAATATTCTGCGGTGACATATCACGGTGAGTAATATTCAACGGCCGGCCGGTGTGTTGATCCACGCAACGATGCGCGTGATCAAGACCAGATGCAGCTTCTTTAACAATGTAAACCGCCTCTTCAATTTTAATTGAACGGTTGAATTTTTTTAATTCATTAATAATTTGGCGAAGGTTTCGACCTTCAACGAATTCCATCACGATAAAAAATTGGGCTTTTTCAGTACCAAATTCGTAAATAGAAACCACATTCGAGTGAGTTAAATTCACAGAAACCTTAGCTTCTTCATGAAACATATCGATGAATTCTTGATTAGCCGAAAATTGCGGTAAAATACGTTTGATGGCGACGAACTTATTAACGCCGCCCGTACCGACAGAAGATTTTGCTAGATACACTTCCGCCATACCGCCTGCGGCTAACTTTTCTAAAAGTATGTATTTACCAAATTTTTCAAAGTTCGACATCTATGTCATCATCGGTAAATCACACTCTTATCTTTACAAAAAGATGTTTCAATCGCATGATATGGCCATAGGTCTAGAAAGGCTCAGAATGAAATGGATTGGCTTAACCGGTGGTATTGCAACAGGCAAATCAACGGTCAAAAACAGCTTACAACGACTAAACATCCCGGTGATTGATGCGGATTTGATTTCGCATGAAATCACGCAAATCGGTGGTCTGGGCTATCAAGCGATCGTGTCTTATTTTGGCCAGAACATTTTAAACTCTGACCAAAGTCTTAATCGCGGAAAATTGGGCGACATCGTATTTACTGACAGACAAAAACTTTTGCAATTAGAACAACTTTTACATCCGTTGATTCAGGCTGAAGTTAAAAATCGCAAAGCCAAATATCAAAGCCAAGGTGAAGCGGTTTGTTTTTATGATGTGCCCTTGTTGTTTGAAAAAAATCTTGCGTCGCAATTTGACCAGATCGTTTTAGTTTATGCTCCGCTAACTTTTCAAGTCGAGCGTATTATGCTTAGAAATAATTTAACTCACACCCAGGCCTTAGCCCGTATTAATGCGCAATTACCAATGTCAGAAAAAATCCAGCGATCTCACATTTGTTTAGATAATTCGACCAGTACTGAAGACTTAAATTTACAGGTCCTTAACTTGGTGAAGGTTTTAAGAGTTTAGTGACTCAAAACCCGCCTTAAGTGTGACCTATAAACCAGAGCGAGTGTCTCAATTTAATTCAAGTTTTGCCATATTGTACCGATAGTTAAGTAGACAATGAGATAATCATTAAGAGGGAACTTAATTATATGGGTGCAAGAAGTACCAAAATTTTATCAGCATTTGTAACGGCCTATTTGCTTATGCCACTCTCTGTTTCTGCCGCTGAATGGGTCGAAGGTTACACTAACGCCAGAGCCTTAGGCATGGGCGGTGCGCTGATCGGTGTGACCAGCGATGAAACATCTTTATACAGAAACCCAGCAAATCTTGGAAGCATTCGTGGTTATTTTGGTTCGATCATCGATCCTGAACTTGAAGGTCAGGGCACATTTACTGATATTGTTAACGCCGGAGGCTTTACAAAAGCCGTTGAAGTTGAACACATGGCTGGCGAATTAGCCAATAACCCTGGCGAGTTTTACCACGCTCGAGCGCAATTTACGCCAAGCTTTACCACAAAAAATTTCGGCATTGGTTTGTTATATCGTAATGAATTAAATGCGGTCGTGAGTGAAACAGCAACAACATCAATGGATACCTTTTATCAAAATGATTTGGCTGTTGTTTTTGGGGCGAACTATTCGCTATTAGGTGGAGTCATCAAACTTGGCGCCAGCGCAAAAGCTTTAAATCGAATTGAAATTGTTAGCGGAACTTTATCTACAGACGGGCCTTTTGATTTAGGCACTATTGCTACTGAGGGATCTGCCATTGCATATGATGCTGCAGTTATGGTGCAGTTTCCGGTTGATTGGGTTCCCACCTTAACAGTTGTTGCGCGTGATATCGGAGATACAGCTTTTACTCTGCGCGATGGCGTACGAGCAAAAACCACTTCACAGCCGACAACCGTGAAGCAATCAGTCGATGCCGCGGTTTCGCTTTTTCCAATTCATGGTAATCGCATACGCAGTGTATGGACAGTTGAATATCGTGATGCCACAAACTCACGCGATGAAGCGGGTTCAACAAAACGCTTACACATCGGCGCTGAGGTTAATTTTAAAGACTTATTTTTCTTACGCTTAGGTCTTAACCAAAATTACTACACAGGTGGTGTTGAAATTTCATCAGAGCGCTTTGCTTGGCAAATTTCAAGTTACGGTGAAGAAATTGGTACGGTCGAAGAGCCAAAAGAAGATCGCCGGTACGCAACCCGTATTTTAGTAAGGTTTTAATATGAAAAATATTTTGTATTTAACAATCTTTAGTTTTTTTATTAATTCGTGTGGGCCGAATGCGCTTTCTGGTTTGAGCTCGCAAACTTCAGACGAATATTTTATGGAAGAAGCGACTAAAGCGAATAACAATCAAGACTATGACTACGCTTTGGATGTGTTATTAAATAAATTATCTGCTGGTGCGCGCACATCAGTGACGGCCATTGAATTATTAGCAAGTGCCTATGCCGGAAAATGTGGATTTAATTTTGTGAATTATGTGACTGCACTATCTGATAGTTCTAGCAGTGCAGTTTTTAACGTCGTAATGCAACCATTTGTTCAGGTTGCAACCGCGCCTGAGTTTTGTTTATTATCACTGCAAACTATAGATACTTTGGGAGCTCCAGGTGTTCGCACTGCGAATCAAAATACCTTTAGTGCAATTACTGGTTTAGTTTTAATGGGGGCCTCTTTGCGCGCCTATGCAGACAAAGACGGTGTTGGTAATAATGGAAGTGGTGCGATGGACTCCGTCGACATGATTTGTGACGATGCACTTGTAACTGATGATCAAATGAATGATGTCATTGTTGGTTACGGCTACTTTGTAACTAATTTGGCTTATGTGTCGGCGTCTATGTTAGGCTCATCTTCTTTTGATAGTCTAAATGATTCGCTAGAAGTATGTAATGATTTGGGCGGCGAATGTGACGTTACTGAAAAAGACAATGTTTCGGCAGCCACGCGCATGGCAATTCGCAACCTTTTAAACACGACGACTTATGGCATTGGTGATAAACCAGGAGCAACTCCCGGTGATCTTTTGGTGGCTTGCCCGCCGTAAGGAATTATGATGAAACAACTATTACCACTTTTAATTTTATTTTTTAGCAACCCAAGTTTTGCCATTGAGCTTTATCAAATGGGTCAATCAACTCGTTCAGTGGGAATGGGTGGCACCGGAATCGCGTTTGCGCGCGGTACGGATGCACTTTTTAATAATCCCGCGGCCTTAGCTAAAGTGAATGGGTTTAGTTTAAAGATCATTACTTTTGGTCCTGCCGTTTCAACTAACGCAAAAGATGTGGCAGATAGTATGTCTGGTTCTGATGATTTTGATCAATCAGATATCAATGAACTTTATGGAAAACAAATTTTTTCAGACATTACCGGATACACAGGTTTAGTGATTCCCTATGTCGGTGTTGGTGGTTATTCAAATAACACGATGTTGATGTCATTTAATAATCCCTCGTTTCCAACTTTTAATGTAGATTTCACTAGTGACTATGCTTATGTGGTTGGTGGCGCAATTCCAATTACTGATAACTTTTCACTGGGGATCGCGGCTCGGCATGTGAAACGTTGGCAGGGTAATGCTGATATTCTTGTCAGTAGTTTAGTCGGTTCGAACGCCGAAGAAGTGCTTGAAGCTAGTTTGTTAAATAAAGGTAAGGGTAATGCTTTAGATTTATCTGCACTGTACTCTTTTAAAGGCGGCAGTTGGAATATTGACTTAGCCACCGTATGGAAAGATGTCGGCGATACTAAGTTTAATCCCACGCAAGGCGGTGGCCCTGATCGCCAAGAAAACAATTTAATGTTCGGCGTGGCTGCAGAAAAAGAATTGGGCTTTATTTCTTGGACAAACGCCTTTGAATATAAATTTGTTCGTAACAGTGGTGATATCACAAAAAAATTGCATTTAGGAACCGAGTTGTCGCTGGCTTTAATCGATATTCGTGCCGGGTATAACCAAGGTTACTTAAGTTATGGTTTAGGTGTGGATTTATGGTTTTTGCAGCTTGATGTAGCAAAATATACCTCAGAGCTTGGAGCCACAGCGGGTCAAACTCCAAATGATCGCTACCAAGCGAGTTTAAGTTTATCACTAGATTTTGATTCAAGCTTTAAGTTAACAAACACAGATGGAAAAAAAAGGCGACTTCAGCAGCGAAGATAGTATAAACTATCCAAGCTATGCTAGAATTTACCTTAGTTAAACATCCAGACGATATCCGCGAAAAACTAAGTGAATTCAATCCACAAACCACCACTTGGGTGGTTTCAGATTTAAAATCCAAACAAGAAATTCAACAACAGTGCATTGATAAGTATGGCTTCTATTCAGATGAAGCTATTTTACGCGTTTCAGATTTTTGGAAAATGTGGATGCGTCGTCTTTCGCCCAGCACACAAATCGTCTCTTCTGAATTTATTCGTGTGCTGATTGGTCAGTTTATCGAGCTGCAT
Source organism: Bdellovibrionota bacterium (assembly GCA_040386015.1). GTDB lineage: Bacteria > Bdellovibrionota > Bdellovibrionia > Bdellovibrionales > Bdellovibrionaceae > Pseudobdellovibrio. The sequence goes on from JAZKGG010000002.1 coordinate 155,646, forward strand.
GGTAAAGCCAACAATATTCATTCGCATGAAGCTAAAACGCTTTATAAATATGTCAGTGATTTAGCACCGCTTTTATTGCATCCGCATTCGCATGAAGTGTTAGCTGATTGGATCGAAGAAAAAGAAATAAAACCTCAGTGGAGTAAATGGATTGGCATCGCGCAAAAGTGTTTAGATTATATCGAACAAGAGCATAACTGCATCGAGTCAGCTTGGATTGTCAGTTATTTGCAAAAGTTAGGTTTAGAAAAAATCGTTTGGCCTAAAAAATTAATTTTTGATTTAGGTTCGCAAATGACATCCTTAGAGATGGGTTTGTTAAATACGCTTTCGCGCGAGAATCACATCGAAGTGGTTGTGCCAGATCCTGAATGGAAGAATAAATTTCATTATATTTTAAATACCTACAAAGATTACAGCGGCTTTGCCAAGGCCAGCACTAGTCAAAGTGTTGATGCGAGTAAAAAATTATCTGCGCAAAATTTTATTCGCTTTAATTCTGAAATTAACGAAATAAAATTTATCACGACTAAAATTCGTCAGTGGATCGAAGCCGGCGTTGAACCAGAAAAAATATTAGTGTTGTCGCCACGTATCGAAGATTATTGGCCTATTTTAAAATTTCATTTAGATGCCGAAGGTATTCACACGCAAAAAGATCTAGTGAGCTCGTTAATTAGTCTTGGCGTGATTCAGCGTTGGCTATCAATAATTCATGCACAAACAAGAAACGTCACTTGGACCAAACTAGAAATGTCTTACGCAAGTTATATTGAACAAACTCATCTACAACAGTTTGAAAAATTTAAAGCGGCTTTTATTGCATTGTTAGACGATGCCGATCTGGGCCGTTTAGTCACAGTGAAAGATCTGTTTTATCAGAAGATCAATCTAGATAAAAAATTAAAGCGCGATGAGTTTTTAGTTGCGATGTTACAGTCGTGGATCACCGTAGATCAAAGCCTAGAGCACAAAAAAATATTACAAGGCATTATTAAAGATTTTATTCAACAGACCGTTGATGTGCAGCTGCGCTTATCCGACTGGTTAACCCTGTTAAGTTCAGGCTTAGCCAAAAAAGAAATCAAAGTTGAACAGACGACAAAATCAGGTGTTCAAATTCTTCCGATTAATTCAGCGCAAGTGCTAGAGGCCACACACCGTTTATGGGTAGGGCTTGATGAGTCGGGTTTAAAAGGTAAACAGACTTCATTAATTCCATTAAGCGATATCGAAGAGCTTAAAAAGACCTTTGATCTAGCTCTTGATTATCCTGAAGAATCACATGCTGATTTTAATCTGCGGTGGTATGCCATGGCTGGGTGCCAAGAGCAGCACTTCACCTGTGCGCATGTATCGACAACCGGAGAACCATTAACAACGTCATTATACTTTTTAGAAAACAATAAAAAGCCCGAAGCTATAAACTATCCAGCAACCTTAGTAGATATTAAGCAGCAACAATTTAACCCTTCTCAGCACAAAGACTTAGAAAAAAAATTAGGCTTAGAGATAAAGGCAGAAGCCTTAAAGATCACAAATCTTAAATTTAAGTCTTTAGCACCAACAGATCTTGAATCCTATGATCAATGTTCGTTTAAATTTTTAGCGCGCAAAGGTTTTCGTTTACAGCAATTTGATCAATTAGGCTTGGAAATCGATCCTCGCCAAAAAGGAACTCTAGTTCATGATCTTTTTAAGTTTATCGTGCAGGATAAGAATTATTTAACGATTGGCGAAAAAGAACTATCGAAGCATTTAGAAAACGAACGCCAAACAAGAAATCTATTTCCGTTCTTAGATGTTTTCTGGGGGCCACATAAAGAAAAGCTTGTCAGTACCGGCTTAAAGTTTATTGCCGCCGAGAAAGCGCGCCTAAGTGCTTTTACAAGCGTTCGCCATAAAACAGAAGAAACCGTGCAAGTTTATTACGACCTGGTTAAATATGAATTTACCCAAACTCAACCTACGGGGGCGCACTTTATGATTCGCGGTCGGCTTGACCGCTTAGATATTGATGAAAAGTCGCAGCAGGGAATGGTCATTGATTACAAATCAAGTAAATCAAGTGATACAAGTTTTGCTGAAAAATGGGTCGAAAACTCAGAATTTCAGTTGTTGATTTATTCTTTAGCTGTTGAACAAATCTTCGGCATTAAAAACGTCGGTGCTATATATTACTTTTATAAAACATTAGAACAGCAATATGGTTACCTATTAGAAAACGATAATGTTTTTAAAGATCATGTCAAATTTACTAAAAAAACCTTAATCGAACCAGGCACACAATCTGAAATCTATGCAAATTTTCAAGCTAAGATGAAAGATATTTTTATACACATTGAACAAAACAGCTATGCGGTAAAACCACGTACTTCAAAAGTCTGCGAAACTTGCGAATGGATAGACACATGTCGAGTCAAAAACTTGAAATAGATTTTTCACAATCGCAGAATAAAGTGCAGTTTATCCGCGCCGGTGCCGGTGCAGGTAAAACCACAACCTTAATTGCAACTTGTATTGCGTTCGCTAAACAGTTTAAAGTAAAAAATAATCGCTATCCTAAAATTATCATTACGACGTTCACAAAAAAAGCCACACAAGAGATCAAAGAGCGCTTAATCATTGAAGCGCTCGAAACCAAAGATGAAGAGCTTTTTCAGTTTTTTAATAAAAAATCATTCGTCCAAATCGGAACGATTCATAATATTTTAAATTTATTTTTACGTCAACATTCAGAAGCTATTGGTTTACCCGCTGATTTAACTATCGTGAATGATTATAAGATCTTTTTCGCTTTAAAAAAGCACATTAAAAATGTTTTCGAAAAAAATTCGCAGTATCAAACATTGCTGGATCATTTTAGATTTGATCAGTTGATGCAATTGTTATTAAAAGCTGCAAGCCTAAAGTTAGAAAATCCAAATTTCAGAGCGGTCGATTTAGCGACTTTGCAAGAAGTGGCTCAGCTAGAAAAACAAAGTGTATTAGCTACGCTTGAGATTTTCTTATCTGGTGCGAGCAGTTATCCCGAAAAATGGCTTCCACATATTGATTTTATCAAACTTCTTAAAAAATCGATTAATGATCAAGACTACGAAGCGTTACTTCAGGCTTACGAAATAAAACCGCGTAAGTACACATTAAGTAAAACAAAACCTGAAATTGATAAAGAATTAGACGAAGCCATCGCTGCAATTTTTAAAGAGCCGTGTTTATCACCGATGTGTTTTGAGGCTTACATAAAAGTGGTTGATGAAATTCATAGATTATTTTCTGATTTAGCTTTAGAGGCCGCAGGCTTTATTGATCGTTTGCGTCTAAATAGCGGTGAAATGTCGATTGCTGATCTAGAGCTATTGGCGATGAAAATCATCTCTGAAAGCCCACAGGCGATGCAGGCTTTTGCTTCGCAGTTTGATTTTATCATGGTTGATGAATACCAAGATACATCACCACTACAGGTAAAAATCTTAAATCAACTGATGCACGATAAATTTCAATTTATCGTAGGTGATCCGCAACAGAGCATTTATTTGTTTCGTGGTGCCAGATCTGAAGTTTTCACCAACAAAGAAAAAGAAATCAATCAGCAGGGCTACCTTACAACGCAGAAGATGCAGAACTATCGTTCGCACCCAAGGTTGATGACATTCATGAATGACTTTTTTGAAGGCTATTCACGTCAGTTTATGCCGATGCAAACTAAGAGTGATGACTTTGCAGCCCGGGCTTACCCAGAAGCTACACTGATTACTACGATCGAACATGAATACGGATCAATTGTGACTCAGGCGGCAAGTTTACATAAAAAAGGAATTCCATTTTCTGATATCACTGTTTTATTTAAGAAAAACTCTGACATCTTAGAGTTTGCTAAATACGCAAATCAATTTAATTTGCCTGTGCAAGTGCAAATCTCTAAGGGCTTTGAAGACAAATCAGAAGTCGGTGATTTATTAGCCTTGTTACGTTTTTTAATTAACCCGTTTGATAATCATAATTTAATTCGGTTAGCGCGCGCACCTTGGTTTAATATCAACGATCAAGAAATCATAGATTTACGCCAGGATGAAACCACCACGTCTTTTTGGTTACAATTAAAAAAGAAAAACCATCAAGTTTATCAGAATCTTAAAGAGATCGAGCGTTGTTACCTTGAAAAAGGTGTTTCAGAAGCTTTATTTTATTTTATCAATCATTCGATCTTTTTAGATTCTTCAGCTTATTTTGATCCAACGTCACTGCGTGAGGCTAATATCTGGAAGGTCCTGCAAACTGTCATGGCTAACGAAGTGCGCTCAGACTTTAATTTAAGTGATTTTGTAAATAATGAGCTTACGCAGTTTAATTCTGACCTCTCGTCATCTGACGGCGAGGGTGTTCCATTATTTGCGGCAAATCGTGTATCACTCATGACGGTGCATGGGTCTAAAGGTTTGCAGTTTAAACATGTCATTATTAGCGGATTTAACTTAGCGGTTAGAAATCCAGGCACCGAGGTGTTTACCTTTGACGAAGAATCTGCGCAGTTTTCATTAAAAGTGCAATTGCCACAATTTGATAAAGGCTTTGCGACTTCATGGGCAGATTTAGTGTTTCAAAAATTTTTAACTCGCGCTCGTGAAGAAAATGACCGCGTTTTATACGTAGCGATGACCCGAGCGATTGATTCGTTAACGATGATTCGCGAACAGGCTAAAAATCCTCCGAAAAACTCGTGGTTAGAAAAAATCAATTGGTTACCCGAACAATTTGAATCAGATAAATACAGCGTCGAATTTTTAGAAATAAACGAAGAGCCTGAGATTTTAGTGCAAGAGGTTCAAAACCAAGCGCTTGATATTAAACCTTTAGAAATGGCCAAAGACTACCGTGTGTCAGCAGGGGTCACGAGCTTAGTTTCTGCAGAGCTGGCATATGAAAAAGAAGCCACGACCGCAAAACCAGAACATTTAGCTGAAGAACTTTCTGAACAAACGGTTAAAGCCTACAACAAAACCCAAAAGGGAACAGATCTGCATAAGTTTTTCGAATCCTTAAAGTACAACCAAGTTAGTGAAATCGATCGAACTCTGTCAGATGTCGATCGTAAAGCGTTACAATGGCTGATTGATCAAGAAGAAGTGAATTTGCGCGAGCTATTCGATCGTGGGCACGTGGAATGGGGCTTTGGTTTACAGGTGAAATCTGGAGTTAACACTCGTATGGTTCAAGGCCAGATCGATGCCTGGGGGTACGTGAATGACGACCTCTATATTCTTGACTATAAAACAGGTAGTACGAAATACTTAAGACAGGCCTTTGATCAACTGCGAGCTTACGCGGGTTGTTTAAAACAGATGGGTCTGGTCAGCAAAGGCCAGCGCATCCGACTTGCGGTAATTTATCCGTTTGAGCAAAAGGTTAAGTTTGAAGATATTTTCGAACAGAATGTACACCTGGAGTTTGCAACATGAAATTTTTAAGACGTCAGTATTTCATTTATCCTGAAATTCAAAAACCGTTAATGATGCAAATTTTTGTAGGCCTTACGATCTTATCCATCATCCAGATGGCAGGAATATACTTAGCCATGAAATGGATGGGAGCCCAAGTCGCCGCCGACATCTCGATCGTCGTCGACTACCGAGTATTAGGCCCCTGGAAAAACTTTTTATACCTGTCGATCATTCTACCAATGATCATCAACTTGTTGATCGGCACCTTCATCGTGTTATACACATCGAACAAATTCGCAGGCCCATTATTCAGATTAGAGCGTGAAATCGACAGATATTTAAACGGCGAAGCAGATCACATCCAAGTCAAATTCAGAACTTCAGATTACTTGCACACACTGGCTACCAAAATCAACGCCATCGACCAAAAAACAAAACGCCAACAAAATTTAACTTAAGATTAAGCTAAAAAAAAGGCCCGGTATTTCTACCGAGCCTTTGTGAGAACTTATGAATACTTACGACTAGTTAGTCGCAGCGTGATCTAGATCAATGAGACGAGTGTAGATACTTAATTTATCAATCACATCAGTTAATTTAGATTGAGACTCAGTTAATTTCTTAGCATTCATCATGATACCACTGATTTGTGCGCCTGAGATTTCAGACTGGCCATCTTGTAGTTTCACTTTCAATTCAGCTGTTGAATCAGTCATGTACATTTGTGCAACGGCCATTACTGGTAACACTGCTAACTGTTCGTTCTCTTGTGATACTTGTTGTAACGTTGCAAGAATCATTTGAATTGTTGCGTCTAACTGATCAACCGGAGTTGATTGTAACAATCCTAATACGCTTTCTATTAATCCTAATTGCGTGAACATTTGTTCTCTCATGATTTCAACTTGTGCTGCGAAGTTTACTTTTGAATCAGCCTTATCAAGATCTTTAGGCATGATAACTTCTTTAGCATTAAGTTGACGAAACTTGTTAACGATTTTCTTAGCTTCAACATCAGCTTTAGCTTTAGCTTTTTTAAGAGCTGGATTTTCAGCTGCGTATTCATCGTCAGTTTTAGCTTGAGCTGCAAGACATGCCTCAAGATTTAACGGTTCGCCAGTTTCTGGGTTTAATTCACAAGCTTTCGCTTTGATTTCTGCGATTGGACCCTTAACTAATTTGTCAGCCTCAGCTAACGCTTTAAAGTTTGGAGTTAAATCAGCTTTTGAACCAACTAATACTTCAGAACGAGCAGCTTGCATGATGATCGAGTTTGAACCCATTGCGTTTTGAGCAGCGTGGTACACAACTGTATCAGACAATTTTCTGTCCTGACCCATACGAACTACGTTGATACGATCTTGCGGAGCTTGTTTCACATATGAACGACCAACTAATAAAGTCTCAGCAAACTTATCGTAAGAAGACCATTTAGCTTGGTTCATACCGATGACCGCAGCAATCGCTGTGTTGTCGGCTAAGTTACGGTTAACTTCAACTGGTAAGTCGATGTTCATCAATTCGCCTACTGGCGTATAGAAACCAGAAGTTAAGTTATTCGTAATGATATCGATGGTTGTTTGGATTGTTAAAGATTCAGATGGATCTTTAACACCCAAGAAGAACTGTTCGAAATCAGTGTATGAAATCATGTTCATTTGAGAATCATCTGTACCGCTCATTTGAGAAGCCGTTAATAGATAGTTCATCGCAAACATTTTGTCGTAACCGATGCCTAAAGTATCAATTTTATCTTTAGTTAACATTTTATCATAGACAGAACGAGCTTCTAAGATTTTGATATCTTTTTTCTCTTCTGTTTCAGGTTTACCGTCTGCACCGATCACTGGTTGACCTTCAGCGTCTAATTTAAGAACTTTGTAAGAGTACTTAACTGGGATAAAACGTTTATTTACGTCTACTAAGCTAACGCCATCAGCATCTGGAATACGTACTAATTCGTGGAAGAATTGGTATCCAGAAATAGTGGCTTCGACTAAGTTGCTTAAGTGAGCTTGGTCAGCTTGTTCGCCACGGCCAGAACCGTAGATCGCAGCCATTAACGTTTGATCTAGGAATCCACGGATTTCTTCGAACAATTGTACGTTACGTAAAATCACGCCTACTTTTTCATTCCAACCAAAATTAATTCTGTCGTAAACGTAGTAACGGTTAGCGTATGAACGAGTGTAATCAGCAATTTTGTTCGTTACGATTTCTTGTGGAGTTCCGCCTAAGTCGAAACGAGCACACATAATATCAGTACCAACCATCATATCATGACATTGAGCATAGTACTCAAGTAAGCCTGTTTCGTTAACAGTGTCTTTAGTGAAGTGCACTAATGAGGCTTTACCTAAAATTCTTGCTGCATCAGTGATTGAAATTAAGTGACCGTTAACAATATTGATTTTGTTAGCCTTAAAGTTATCAATCGTTTTTTGGTTTTTTAAGATCTCTGGGTTAAGAGGTACTAAACCAGTGTATGCCGCACGAATAGCGTGTACATCGTATGGTCCAGGGCCTGCGTAATGTTGCTCGATATCAGAGATATAATCCATGATCGACGAGTAGTTACGGTGAGTTTTTTTATCTTCATCTTTTTGGTCTGCGAACTCGTAGTTAGCAACATCTGTTGAACCCGTAAAGTTATGCATTAAACCAAACGCGTGACCTAACTCATGCGACAGTGTGCTCATCACGGCCATTTTGAAGTTGATCATTAAGTTTTTCTTAGGATCTGGATCAGCATTTAAAGCTGAATCTTCAATTTCTGGACGAGAGTGATAAAAACAGCCTGGGCGGTTTTGTTGAGTACGGTCAAACTTCATTGCAAAAGAAAGTTTAGCTTGGCGTTTGTTAAGAGCTGATTTTGTTAATTCAGAAAGACCAGCATGCGTTAACATGATGTCATTCATTCTGAATTCTAACTCAAGTGGATTACGTTTTAACGATTTATCCATCGCAAGTTCAGTTAATTTTAATGTGAAAGTGTCAGAATTAACTGGGTAGTTAATTTTTTGACCTTTCTTAGTGCCTTTAAACATGTCTTTAGAAATAGCCGGTAAACCAAGGGCTGCAGTGTTCGTCGACGTTTTTACGTCTAATTGTTTAAGAGCAGCTCTTAAAGTTTTTTCATCAAGATCTAAAGATTTTAAAGTTTGTTTTAAAAGCTTTTCTTGTAACTTGATATTGTTTTTAACTTTTTGTGCTTCAGCACCAACTTGTTGGCCTTCAGCAGCAGCTTTCGCTTCTGCTTCTTTAGCTGCTAAGTCAGCTGGTGAAACAACGGCTTCAGCTTCTTCTTTAGCCGCAGCTTCGATGGCTTGTTTTTTAATTGATTCGATCATCTTCTCGTATTGACGAGCGATTTTCGTATTTTTTAACAATATTTCAGTTTGTTGAAACGTGTTACCTGTGTATACGATAACGTTAGCTGATTCGATTACACCTGATTTTGGATTAGCTGCTGGTTGAGCAACACCTAATAAACCGTTATCGGCTGGGATTTCATTGAACCAGATATAGTTTTTATCTAAGTCACCAAGGTGACCAGTTTCTTGACCTGGCTCTTCAACGATAAGTTGAATGTAGTCTGTAGCGCGGTCTAAATCCGTACCTTTGAAAGAGATTCTGAATGAAGCATTCCACTCATCAACAACTTGTTGAGCAGCTTCAACTAATAATTTTCTTCTTTCAGGATTTGTCGCAGCACTTTCATTGATACCACCTAAGTACCATTTAATGACGCGGCCGTTTCTGAAGTCATGAATCATCGGCATGTACTTTTCTGAACCATCACGGTTAGTTAAAGTACCGTTGTTAGTTACTTTATCAGCTAAAGTAAATACACCGAAGTTAAACGCAGCTTGCGCCATGTGCGAAATGTTCATAGAAAACTGAGTATCTGTGTTGGCTTTGTTCTCATGTTTAATAAAAGAAATACGCTCTTGAACGTTAAAATTAAATTGCGCACTTGCAGCCCAGTAAGCTGAGTTCACATCTTTGATCGCAGCACAAGATGTATCAACTGTGTATGACGAAGCGATTGATAAATTTAATACGCCATCAGTAGCTAAACGCATATCTGTAGCAGTTACTTTTTGTGAAGATTCAGCTCTGAAGCAAGAACCCATATCGTAGAAAGCTAAAGGAGAAGATGCATCTGGCACTGTGTTACGAGTCCAGTCAATTGCAGCTACTTCAGCTTTTTCTTTAGTTGTTTCTACCCATTTAGGAATGGCTAACTTAGTTCCATTTGCTGTTTCACGGATCGCACGAAAGTAACGAACCGGAATAGACATCATTTCTTCTTTATCTTTAGCGCCTTGACCAGTGTACTGGACTAAAGACATTTGGTTACGAACAACGATGCGTTCGTCTTCTAACTCAAATTTAACCAATGACATATCGCCTGAAGTACCAGTGCGGCCTAAAAATGAACTTGCGGCGTCTTCTAAAGTACGACGAAAGAAAAATTCACCGTTTAAATCAGCTAAAACTAAGGTGCTGTTTGGATCAAGGAGATTGTTTAAGATCTCAACTTGCACAGCTGGAGTTTGTTGACGAATTTGAACTAAACCAACTGATTCAGAAGCCGAAACTTCTTCTAATTCAACATCTGAAGATGTTGTACCAGTTGAATCTGTTAAAGCTAATTTTGGTTTAACGTGCTCTAACTGAACAGTGGCTGTCATTACGATAACACAGTTAATATCTTTAGAGGCCACAGCTGTTGCAACATCAGCATCAGAACAACGTTTGATTGTTCCATTGGCGCTGTTGTTAGCTAAAAGACGTTGTTGGCTTTCAGAAAGTTTGTCTAAAGTAGTGATTTCGAAAACTAATAAACTTCCGCTATCAACTTTAGTTAATACTTTTGAGTTTTGATCGATAAATTTAAGACCGATTTTTAAACGCGATGCTAAATCACCCGCAGTCGAAACTTGGTTATCAAGCTTAGAAGCTACGAATAACTCGTTCATCGTTTTAGTTTGACCAGCTTTTAAACCGATAACTTCACGTGCATCAGATAATGAACTGATTTGAATGTGAGTTGCATTTTTAAAGTCAGTGCCTTTTAAAGATAATATAGATGTATCTTCTTTAAGGTCATTTTTGTTCTTCTGTAAAACACCGTAGCCTACGATGTTATATTTAAACATCGGAACTAATAGGGCGCCTTGTGAAGCTCCTGCTTTAATTTTATCAGATTCAGATGAAGCTGATTTTTGTTGTGTTAATAATGATTTTAACTCAACACCACTTGCTTTAGAAACTTCAGTTAATAACTGAGCTTGGCGGGCAGTGATGGCGATAGATTTTTCTAACTCTGTTAAATCGTTTGCACTTTCAGCCACTTTATAAGCAGTCAAAGTATTCTTATCTACCGAAAAAGTAATCTTAAAATCTTTAACCGTTTGACCTATCATTGGGAGTCTATCAAACATGAACTTCATACGATCAGGTACGTTCACCTCATCAGAAGAAAGTTTAGCCGTCGTCTCAGTATTCAAAGCTTGCACTGAATTATCAGAGCTAGCAGCTTCGGTATCTTCGCGAGAAGCAGAAAAAGCCGACGTAGCCGATGGAGTACCGAATTCAGAGATCGCATAGATATCTGCTTTCATGTCCTCTGGTAGCTCGGCGCCTCGTTTTTTCGTACATGATGTCACCACCATGATCGCGATTAAGGATATCGTCAGACTTAACAGCTTACGTTCCTGATTGTTTTTCATATTTCCCTCTTTCATTTTCATTTCTTGAATCCCTTTAAACGTTCTAATTCTTTAACTCTTTAAAAATTATATTGAAGCGTTGATACCCATATAGACCGATGATTCATTTTCATCGACTAAATCCAGGTTCGATTCGTAGCCATTGGCTTTGATCGCCGAACCTTCGTTTGAATGCCCAGCATTCACAGAGAAATTGTCACTTAAGCTGTAGCCAATCTCTTGTCCCAAAACAAAAGATTCACGAACATTTCCCTGATAGGTCCAGCGCGAACGGTGCAAGTAACTTACTGAAAAACTAAAATCAGCAATGTCATAGCCGATATCCATAGATTGATTCGATGAGTATTTATTTAAAACTGTGCCGTTAATATTTTCTTCGTAAGCGTGAAAGTTGCGACCCGCAGTTAAACCTAAAATCACTGACCACATACCATCTGATTTGTAGATGCCGTCGGGTTTGATTCCGAAAGAGATACCGCCAGAAATTACGCCGTTTAATTGATCGCGTATTTTCGAACGTTTAGTCACAGGAATAACCGTCGAAATACTTGGTCTAAAAGTAATGATATAAGGAGCAGACCAGGCCCAGTTCGTTGATTTAAATGAGTATTTAAGAGATGGATCAACTAATCCAGCCGCTGTATTTTCTGGGTCTTTTAAATCGTTTGAATAATCAACAACAGCTGATAGAGCGTGGCCATTGGTGAAAGCAGCTCCTGCAACAAAACGAAAATCTAAAGAATCACTACGCGAACCATCTTGATGATCATATAAGTTTGTTGAACGTGAAACATCCACCGAAGCGCTAAAATTAGTCGACTTTTCTTCGACTTCTTTAACCACTTGATCAGCTGACATCACTATCTTGCCATTTGCACTATTTACATTAGCTGCAAAAGAGTTCGACGCCAAAAGGACACTGGCTAACATTGAGACAACTACTGCTAATAGTGTCACTTTAGGTTTTAGATTCAATACATTGCTTATTACAGCCTGCATATGTTCTTTCTGGTCAGGATTCAAATTCCCAACTATGTCTCGTTATGGAACTATGCGAGATGTGTGCCTAAAGAATTTCACAAAATGGAGTTTTGTCTCTAGTATGTTTTTTATGAGATTTATTATTTACACAGACGGCGCTTGTTCAGGCAATCCAGGGCCTGGCGGCTGGGGAGCGATTGTAGGCTCTGTTAAGGGCGATAGCGTAGAGATTAAAGAGCTTGGCGACAGCGAGATTAAAACTACTAATAACAGAATGGAGTTAGGCTCTGTACTAGCAGCGCTGAATTACATCGATAAGCATACGAATAACCCTGATTTTAGCATTCAAATCTACACAGATTCTGTCTATGTAATCAAAGGCATCACGCAGTGGGTGTTTGGCTGGAAAAAACGCGGCTGGAAAAACGCTGAGGGCGCAGCTGTTCTTAATCAAGATATCTGGGAAGCCTTAGACGCTGTTACTTATCGTCTGCAAAAGAAGATGGATCGAAAAATCAAATGGGATTACGTGCGCGGCCATCAAGGCACTCCAGGCAATGAACGCTGTGATACCATAGCAGTGGCATTTTCTAAGAATGATTATGTGAATCTCTATAGCGGATCTGGAAAGAACTACTACTTTGATATTTTAGAAGTACCACCAACAGAAGAGATTAAAGAAAAAAGTTATACTAAAACGGATAAACCAAAAACTCAGTGGTACATCGTTTTAAAAAATGGGGTTATCACTCGCTATAAAACTTGGTCTGAGTGTGAGGCCTCTGTCAAAGGGGCTCCAGGCGTGAAGTTCAAGAAAGTCACTTCTGATTCTGAAGAAGCAGAAGTTCTTAAAGGCTGGGGTAAATAAGTTTTTTATTGTACCAAGTTCTGATATTCGATCAGCGTTGTAGCGTAAGCACCTTGAGCAGTGATCGCAGCGACTTCAGCTAAAATTTTCTTATTAAAAGCATCAATTAAAAAATTAATATCTGTGCGGCCTTGAAAGTAAGTTACATTTAACTGCTTCACGGCTTCAGTACGGTATTTCACTACATTCTTTGTGGTCTGTAGATTCGCATAGGCATTTTCAAGTTTTTGTCTGGTGTTTTCGATTTGTAATTTTAAATCTTCTTCTGCTCTTGCAAAACGGGCGATCTCAACATCTTGGGTAGATCTACGCAATTGCTGTTCGGTTTTTGCTAAATCATCACCGAAGAAATAATCCAGCTTTAAACCAATCACATATTTATCAGTCGGGTCATCTTTTAATTCGTTAAATGATTCGGATTGGGCTGGCTCTAGCCCTTGGCCAGTGTATTTGCCATACACACTTAGTTTTGGAACATCTTTAAAGTAACTAGCTTCGTAATTGCCGATGGCCACTTCGGTTTTTAATTTTTGCAGCTGATAGCGACGAAGTGATTTCACATCGCCAGTAAATTTTGCGGGCAGTGTTTGAACGCTATTGACTGGCGCAACGATCTGAATTTGTTGATCGGCGGGGATATTTAAAGCAGTTCTTAACTGCTGTAAGTTTGTAAGTAATGTATTGCGATCTTCTAAGAAGGTTTGTTTGCGCGTTTCATATTCGGCCAAGGCTTGTTCAACTTCGCCAGCACTGGCGTAGCTATTTTTCTTTTTGCTGCGCACATTCGAAACTAACTTGTCATATTTTTTTAGTAGGTCTTCGTTTTCTTGAACTGATTTTTGGGTGGCCTGTACGCGCCAGTATAATGTTAAAACATCTTTTGTTGCGTCTAACAGGTCGATATCTGTTTGCAAGCGAGTGCGTTCGATATCAGTTTTCGCAGCTTTAAGCGCGGCCATTTCGCCGTTTGAATATAAGTACGGAAATAAATTTTGCTCTAAGCCGAAAGTATAATAGTTCTGCGCGTACTCGGTTGAATTTGAATCGAATTCGACGTTCGTTAATTCTAAGCTGGTTTGAGTACCTGTGTGAAAACGTTTGTTTAAAATTAATGTCTTTTTTGTTTTGTCAGAATCTGGCGTGGTAAATGTGGAAAGACTTTCCATATTGTCTTTTTCTAATGAGTAGTCAAAATTGAAACCTAATCGATAACTTCCGTTTAGTAATTCGTAGCTATATTGGCTAGAAAGGTTTTTATTTACAATTTCTTGGTAGTTAATGCTCTGAGATTGCACCAAACGGACCACATCAGCTTCAGTAAGTTGTAGAGCAGTATCTGACGTAGCGGGTTGTGAAACTAAACACAGTATCGACAAAGCGATCATTCGGACATAGGATTTATTGATCATAATACATCGGAGCTTAGCATGCGAATTTCTGATATCTCAATTAAAAATCCAGTTATGGCATGGATGATCATGGCCTTTCTTATGGTCTTCGGTGCGATTTGTTTTTCGCGCTTAGGTATCAGCCAATTTCCCGATGTGGATTTTCCTTCGGTGAATGTTTCTATTTCATTACCAGGGGCTTCACCCGAAGTGATTGAAGCCAACATTGTCGAACCCGTAGAAGATGTATTAACAACACTTGAAGGTATTAAAGGTTTATCGTCATCAAGCCGCAGTGGCGTAGGTAATATCTCGGTTGAGTTTGATTTAGACCGTGGTATTGATGCCGCCTTACAAGAGGTGCAAACTAAAGTTTCTCAAGCGCAAAGACGACTTCCAAAAGACGCAGAGTCTCCAATCATCACTAAATCAAATCCTGACGATCAGCCAATCATTTGGCTTGCGGTCACGACTGATTCTGGCGATCGCCGCGAATTAATGAAATACACCCAAGAGTACTTAAAAGATCAATTCACTTCAGTTCTGGGAGTGGGTGATGTTCAATTAGGTGGCTTTACCGATCCGATTTTAAAAGTGCAGGTGATTCCCGAAAAATTAAGTCGTTACAATATCACAGTTCTTGATGTGATTAATACGATTCAGGCAGAGCACAGTGAGCTTCCAGGGGGCCAAGTCGATGATAATAAAAATGTTTTTAACGTACGTGTAAAAGGTGAAGCGAAAACTTTAGAAGAGTTTCGTAGCATCATCGTTTCTAAGCGCGCAGGGCAGACAGTAGCCGATCCTTCACTGCGCGTGCGTCTATCAGATGTAGCAGATATCCAATTAGCATTAGCTGATGATAAACGTTTTTCGCGCTTTAATGAAAAGCTGGCTGTTGGTATCGGGATCAAAAAACAACGTGGTACAAATGCGGTAGCTGTTGCCCGTGCAGTCAAACAGCGCATGGAAGACATTAAAAAGAATCTTCAGCCGGGTTATCACTTAAGTGTGAATTTTGATACCACCCAATTTATCGAGCGCTCGATTGCAGAATTGAATAAACATTTACTAATGGCCGTTCTTTTAACAGCCTTTGTTTGTTGGTTATTTTTAGGCAGTTTCACCGCAACCATCAATGTATTGTTATCGATTCCCACTTCAATTCTTGGAACTTTCATAGCTTTATACTTTTTAGGTTTTACATTAAATACGTTCACGCTTTTAGGTTTAACTTTAGCGATTGGTATCGTCGTCGATGATGCGATCATGGTTTTAGAAAATATTTTTAGGTATAACGAAAAAGGTAAAAACCAAATCGAATCAGCCATTATTGGCGCGCGCGAAATCACCTTCGCAGCGATTGCAGCCACTGCAGCAGTTATTGCGATCTTTTTACCCGTCGCCTTTATGGAAGGCGTGGTTGGAAAATTCTTCTTACAATTCGGGATCACGATTTCATTTGCCGTATTCTTATCTTTGATTGAAGCCCTAACAATCACACCAATGCGCTGTGCTTCGTTTGTTCAGCACTCGGCACGTACGACTAGAATCGGTAAAACTTTTGATGTGTTTTTTGAAAAATTAACCAATGGCTACCGTAAATCATTAATCTGGTCAGTAAACCACAAATGGAAAGTTTTTGGCGGCTCTGTTGTCATTATGCTTTTATGTTTTGTGCTCGTGAAATTTATTCCGAAAGAATTCACGCCGGCGCAAGAATCAGGTTTATTGATGACGCGTATTAATTTACCTACAGGAACGGCTTTCGCAGTGACTAATGAAGCTACGAAAAAAGTAGAAAGACACTTATTAGAAAATCCCAATGTTTCTCAAGTTTTTTCAAGCGTTGGCGGATTCTCGGGTTCAGGAGCTGATACGAATACGGCGATGATGTTTGTATCGTTAAAACCAAAAGCTGAACGAACAATGTCTCAGGCAGATTTTGTTAAACAAACTCGTGAAGAACTTAAAAAATACGTCAAAGGCCGCGTGTCGATGCAAGATCCATCTGCGCGTGGATTCGGCGGCGGTGGTCGTGGATTTCCAGTAGAATTTGTTATTAAAGGCCCTGAATGGGAAGATCTATCAGCACAAGCTGATAAATTAATGGAAGACATGAAAGCGAGTGGTCTAATGACAGACGTTGATACCAACTTGCTGCAAGGTCTGCCAGAAATTCAAATCGTGCCTGATCGTGATCGCGCAACGGCGACTGGTGTAAGTGTAAATAGCGTAGCTAGTACGATCAATGCCATGATCGGTGGCGTTCGTGTCGGTCAGTATGCAGATGGTGGTAAACGTTACGATATTCGTGTCGATTTACAAAAAACCGATGATCAAATCAGAGATTTAGAAAAATTATCTATTTCAAATTCAAAAGGCAATTTATTACCGCTTTCAAGAATTGTTCAGTTTAATAAAGCAAAAACTCTGCAACAGATTAACCGCGACAATCGGTTACGTTCGATTTCAATTTATGCCAATTTAGAAAAAGGCGTAAAAACTGAAGCAGCTATGGGTTTTGTTCGCGAAAAAGCTAAAGGTTTAAAACAACGCTATTTTATCGAAGAATTCGGTACATCAAAGGCCCAAAAAGATTCGTTCGCTGGTTTAGCCTTAGCTTTAGTGCTGGGCCTAGTCATTGCTTACATGATTTTAGCGGCGCAGTTTAATTCATTCATCGATCCGGTCACAATCTTAATGGCGCTGCCTTACAGTATCGCAGGTGCTTTCATCGGCTTATTTGTCACCGGACAAAGTTTAAATATTTATTCGATGATCGGGGTGTTGTTATTGATGGGTATCGTAAAAAAGAATTCTATTCTTTTAGTCGAATTCGCCAATATTGTGCGCGACCGTAAACAAGGTAATGAAACTCCTGAAAATGCGATGATCGAAGCAGGGCCTACGCGCCTGCGTCCAATTCTGATGACTTCATTTGCCACCGTTGCTGGTGCGATTCCAACAGCCATCGCCACAGGTGAAGGGGCTGAGTTAACCCGCTCAATGGCCGTGACAATTATTTTCGGGGTATTATTCTCGACGCTATTAACTTTGTATGTAATTCCCGCATTATATGTCATGTTTGAAAAATTCAAAACGCGCAGTAAAAATCAAGTCGAAGTGAAAAAAGCTTTCGCTTCTGCTGGTAACGAAGGATTAGATTAGTATGATTAAAGCAAAAGCCTATGGTGTAAAAGATAATAAAGCTCAATTTCAACCGATGCAAATCGAACGTCGCGAACCAAAACCAGACGATGTCGTGATCGAAATTGCGTACTCTGGAATTTGTCACTCCGACATCCACACCGCACGCGGTGAATGGGCAGGCACAAAGTATCCCTGTGTTCCGGGTCATGAAATCGTAGGTCACGTTGTCGCCGTTGGAAAAAAAGTTAGAAAATTTAAATTAGGTGAACCCGTTGGTGTTGGTTGTTTTGTGGATTCCTGCGGTAAGTGTGATCCCTGTAAAAATAACGAAGAACAATTCTGCGAAAAAGGCACAACATACACCTATAATTCTCCGTTAAAAGAAGCGGGTTATACGTTCGGTGGCTACTCGTCGCACATCACAGTTAAGCAAGACTACGTTTTAAAAATTAAAAAAGGATTACCACTTGATAAAATCGCTCCGCTTTTATGTGCGGGCATTACAACGTATTCTCCGCTAAAACGCTACGGCGCTAAAAAAGGAAAAAAAGTTGGCGTCGTAGGTCTTGGTGGTTTAGGTCACATGGCCGTAAAAATCGCTAAAGCTATGGGAGCTGAAGTGACAGTGTTTAGTACTTCTCCTGGAAAAGCCGCGGATGCAAAAAAACTTGGAGCGAAACATTTTGTTTATTCGAAAGAAGCCGAGAACTTTGCTGCGTTAGCTAAAAAATTCGATTTAATTATTAATTCAGTTTCTGCCAGCCATAATTTAACGCCGTACTTAAGTATTCTAAAAATCGATGGCACTATGGTGTTATTAGGTGTTCCGCCAGAGCAAAGCCAAGTCGCGGCAGGTGCATTAATCGCTGGGCGTAAGCGTTTAACTGGTTCGTTAATTGGCGGCATTAAAGAAACACAAGAGATGTTAAACTTCTGCGCCAGTAAAAAAGTATTTTCAGAAATTGAATTGATTGATGCGTCTGAGATTAACAAAGCTTATGACCGCACCGTAAGTGGTGATGTGAAGTACCGCTTTGTTATTGATGCGAAAACGTTTTAATTACTTCGCGAACAACCCGTAACCCACAAGGCCGGGTATTACGATATAAAGTAAAGAATCGCGAATTAGATAATAAATAAAAAAAATGGCAAACAATCTCCAGCCATGTTTTTTAAACGTGGCGATCATGCCTAACGTTTTGAAATCATGCTTCAGCAGCTGGAAGTGGGTTTTGGCCTTGGTGATAAGTGATGAAATCTTGCTTGGTGATTGGCTTGAGGCCATGTTTTGCGCGCGCTTCGTCGCAACGGGAATTATAGACTCCAGCTTCATAGCTGGCTTCAAAATTTCTGCAAGGAGACGGGCGATTAGCGTAGATTTCACAGGTAACAAATTCGCCGATTCGACCTTTTAAGGCAATACATTTTGGATGATGTTTATCGTCAGTGCCTTTAAGAATTCGAGCTCGATCATTGGCATCGAGCCAGTAATTGGGAGGGACGGGGTGGTCAGAGTCAGCTTTTTCAGCTTCGCGCCAATAAAACGAAACGCGGTAGCTGGCGCAGCAGGCACCACAAGTTTGGCAGGGGTGTAATGGTTGTCGGTGAAGTCCCATGCCAAAATTGTGAACTGTTTATGAACTACTTGTCAGCTTTTTCCTCAGACTTCTCTGCTTTTTCTGCTGCTTTTTTAGCTTTCCATTCTTTTTTCTCGTCGCGTAAAGATTTTGTTGAAGCTTTGCAACCTTCAGAGATCACGAAATCTTTGTTCGCTTTTTTATAAGCGTGTAAGCATTTGAGTAATCCGTCGCCCACTTCTTTACCTGCACAGCCGGCAGTCGCAGCGTCTGCAGAGCAAGCTTGGTTGATTGCAGCCTTATGTTCAGCAGCTTTTGCTTTGTGTTCTGCTTTGTGTCCATTTGCGAATACGAATCCAGAAGTTGCGATAACGATGATTGCTAGAGCTTTTTTCATAGAGAATCACTTTCTGCGTGTTTAAGAACACGGCTTAGTTGTATTGGGTACATTAATAGCCTAAATGAAGAGCTTTAACTGCACATGAAGTCGGGATTAAAAAATGTTAATTCACCCTTGGCAGCCATAGCCTATCGGCTAAGCTATTAAAATCGTTGAATTATATTTGGGGTAAATTAATATGACTTTGATTCAAACTGGACCAAAGTAATAACTTTCACGGGGGATGTATGTCGAAGTTTCTATTAGTGTTCTGTCTTTTAGTGTCTCAAGTGGCCTTAGCCAACTTAAAAATCGGATTAGTTTTAGACAAGGGGGGCAAAGATGATAAGTCTTTTAACTCTGCAGCCTATGCCGGTGCAAAAAAAGCCGAAAAAGAATTGGGCATAGAACTTAAGTATGTTGAAGCTACTGATAATAATTCATTAGAAACTCTTCATAGAAATTTCGCACAAAAAAAATATGATCTCGTGATCGGAATCGGATTCGCCCAAACTGATGCGATCAAAAAAGTTTCGGCTCTTTTTCCGGATGCAAAATTTGCCATTGTTGATGGTGAAGTAAATGCTAAAAATGTTCGTTCATTATTATTTGAAGAGCACGAAGGTTCTTATCTTGTTGGTGTTGCTGCAGCGATGAAATCAAAAACTGGCGTCGTCGGTTTTATCGGTGGGATGGATATTCCGTTAATTCGCCGATTTCAGAAAGGTTTTGAAGCTGGCATTAAATCAGTTAATCCAAAAGCTACCGTGTTAGTTAGCTACATCGGCGTAACCGGCGAAGCTTGGAATAATCCAGCTAAAGCTAAAGAAATCGCGTTATCACAAGTATCGCAAAAAGCGGATGTGATCTTTCACGCGGCGGGTGCTTCAGGTTCAGGATTATTTGATGCCGCTGCTGATAAAAAGATTTTTGCAATCGGAGTGGATTCAAATCAAAACTGGGTAAAACCGGGTGTGGTATTAACATCTATGTTGAAAAAAGTTGATGTGGCGGTATTTGAAACGATTAAGTCAGTTAAAGGTGGCCAATTTCAAGCCGGTATTAACCGTTTTGGTTTGAAAGACGGCGGTATTGACTGGGCCTTAGATGAATACAACAAAGGTTTGTGGTCAGCGGCCGAAATTGAAAAACTAACTCAAGTTAAAAAATCAATTGTTACTGGAAAAGTTTCTGTTCCAGACTATTACAAAACTAAATAGTTTTAAGCCAATGTCTTTGAACCTGATCGAATTTAATAATATTTCAAAAAAATACGGAAGTTGCGTTTCCTTAGATCAGGTTCACTTTTCTATTTTAAAGAATCAAATCCATGCCGTCATCGGTGAAAATGGCGCGGGTAAATCCACGTTAATGAAAGTTTTAACGGGCATCGTAACCCCAACGTCTGGGGCCATGGTCTTGCGTGGTAAAGCTTACGAGCCGCAATCAGCGCAAGATTCATTTCGTGAAAAAATCGGTTTTGTGCATCAGCACTTTCAATTAGCTGACGAACTGACGGGTTGGGATCATTTAGAACTTGTCGCCCGCACGCAGAATATCGAACGTAAGCGCTTGTTAGATTTAGTCAGTGAAAAAGAAGCTAAGTTTAAATGGAGCCTACCATTAGCTAAAAAAATCAAAGCCTACAGCATCGGCGAACAGCAGCGCTTAGAAATTTTACGTGTTTTAATCTTAGAGCCCGAGATCATTATTTTTGATGAACCCACGGCCGTATTAAGCCCAGACGAGATCGAAGATTTTTTAGATTTTATGTTAGATCTAAAAAAACAAGGTCATACATTGATTTTAATTTCGCATAAATTAAACGAAATTAAAAAAGTCGCAGATCATGTGACCATTCTATGTCGAGGTCAGCTTATTGCCTCTGACAGTGGAGCTCATTTTTCAATCGAACAAATGGCCGAAAAAATGATTGGCCGCAAACAACAAGCCTTAGTGCAAGCTGTAGTTAATGATGCAGGTCAGGCCCATGATTTAAACCTATTAGGTTTAAATCTTAAGAATAACGAAATTTTAGGTGTGGCTGGTGTTGATGGAAACGGCCAAGAAGATTTTATTTTTAAATTACGTCAAAATATCGATCTTTTAAAATTAAAGTTCGGTGATATTTCAGAAGATCGTTACCGTTACAGTATTTACCCGAAGCAAAACTTAATCGAAAACTTTTTAATTCGCCACCGTGAGACTTTTACGCGTTTGGGTTTAGTTAAAAAAACCTTAGTTCGTCGTGAAGTCGAAAAAATCATTACTGATTGGGATGTGCGCCCAGCAGTCAGTGATATGATCATGGGAGAATTTTCAGGCGGTAATCAGCAAAAGTTCGTGATCGGTCGTGAACTTTGGCACAAACCCGATGTGATCTTAGCTGCGCACCCTTCGCGCGGAGTCGATATCGGCGCCCAAGAAAAAATTCACCAGGCCTTATTAGATCAAAAGAAAAACCATCGTGCCGTTGTATTGCTGTCTTCAGATTTAGACGAAGTGTTAAAATTATCAGATCGTTTTGTGATTCTATTTAAAGGCGCTATCAAGGGCCCGTACATGAAAGGATCATTAAACAGCAGCCAAATCAGCCAGATCATGAACGGGGTTGACTTGTGATGAAACGAATCGATTTTTCTAGTTTAATCGGTTTTTTTGTAGGCGTAGCCCTAAGCAGTATTTTAGTTCTGTTATTTAAAGAAAACCCAGGCGATGTGCTTAAAGTTTTAAGCGGAAGCTTTTTACAAAGTAAATTCGATATGGGCTTAACCATGTTCTACACCACTTGTTTTGCGTTCGCCGGTTTAGCCTTTTCAATTCCTTTTAAAGCGGGGTTATTTCATATCGGGGCAGAAGGGCAAATTGTTTTATCTGCCATGATGGCTGCCGTGATGGGGATAATCTTACCTGAATCATTAGGCGGTGTTGGTATTATCCTAATTTGTTTATCAACAATGGTGCTTGGAATTTTAAGTGCGCAAGCTATTGCATTTTTTAAAGTTTACAAACAAGGTCACGAAGTGGTTGTGGCGATCATGCTTAATTTTATTTTTGCAGCGATAGCAACTTATGTGGTGTTACAAAATTTTCAAAATACCGAATCACAAAATCCTGAAAGTTCTTTAATCAAGCCAGCCTTTCAATTTGCAAAGACCGATAGTTTAAAAACATTTTTTGATAACTCAGCTGTCAGTGGTTTTTTAATCATCGCCGTGATCAGCTGTTTAGCGGTTTGGTTTTTTGAAACCAAAACTAAATGGGGCTTAGAAATCAAAGCTTTCGGAGAAAATCCAACCGCAGCAGAACGCATGGGGATTTCAGCTAAAAAAGTGAACTTCTTAGCTTTAGGAATCGCTGGATTTTTCTCAAGCCTTGTCGGTTTAACTGAAGTGTTAGGCAGTACATTTCAGTACAAAGTGGGATTTTCACCAGCTTACGGATTTTTAGGAATCGTAGTCGCTTTACTTGCGCAAGGTCATCCTATCGGAATTTTATTTTCGAGCTTTATAATGGCCGTTCTGCATAAGGGGGCCTCTGATCTTGATTTAGAAACGCAATTTTTAACTCGCGATTTTTCAAAAGTGTTACAAGCGATTATTATTTTCTGTGTGGCCGGGGCAGTTTATTTAAACCATAGAAGGAAGAAGTCATGAGTGCTGAAATTCTTTTAGGTTTAGTTCTAGCCAGCGTTCGCATGTCGTTACCGATCTTATTTGCCGCCAGTGGTGGATATTTTTCAGAAAAATCCGGTGTGGCTCAAATTGGGCTTGAAGCGTATTTACTTATCGGCGCATTTACTGCAGCAGCCGTTAGCTTTCAAACACAGTCCTTAGTGTTAGGTTATGTGGCTGCAGCCTTAGTTGCCGCAGCCTTTGCACAAATTTTTAATATTTTAATTTTTAAATTTAAAGCTAATTCTATTGTCGTTGGAACCGGAATGAATTTATTAGCGATGGGCTTAATCCCGATCGTAAGTAAAACTTTATTCGAATCAACAGGTTCAACACCGGCGATTGACACTTCAGAAGCAGCCCTTAATCAATCATTAATCATGGTGAGTGTTGTGACTGCATCAATGCTTGCGATTTGTTATTGGATTGCAGAAAAATCTAGTTTTGGCTTACAAATTAAATTTGCCGGAGAAAAATCCGAGGCTTTAACTAGCGTCGGGGTTTCACCGATCAAACGTCGTTGGCAGGCGGTGACTTTGGGGGCTTTGATTACTGGTATCGGCGGCGCCATTTTATCAACGTACTTAGCTTCAAGTTATTCACCATTAATGAGTGCGGGGCGCGGATTTATCGCTCTAGCCGCAGTTATTTTTGCGGGCTGGAATTTACGTAAAGCGTGGTTAGTGGTTTTATTTTTTGGTTTTGCCGAAGCTATTCAAATTCAATTACAGAATATGAATTTAAGTGTGAAAATTCCTAATGAATTTATTCAGATGTTACCGTATTTGGCAACTTTGGTTGCACTGCTGTTATTGCGTAATAAACAGCAGGCTCCAAAAGAGATTTCTTAATACACCAGCTGGGTTGTTGCTAAGGGCCCTGTCACCGTGATCGTTACAGGCTTACCATCTGTCGACGGCGTAGAAACCGGAAACACGACCGAATAAGGTGACGACCAACGGTTGTGGTGTGGGTAAATCGACTCAAGGTCTAACTGTAAAGCTTTGATTTTTGTAATTTTACCTTCGTAACGTTGGCCAGAGACTTCAAGGTAGACTTTCCAGGTTGTACGTTTTGAAGACAAGTCATCGTGTTTGCGTTCAGGGGTAAAAAAGCTCATAAAAACTTCGGTGCCATCAGAATGTTTAGCAATGATTTTAGCTTTTTCTTCTTTATATTTTTCTAAACTCCACTGGCCAAGTTTGGCTTGGTAAGCCACTAAGTTTTCACTCATGTCGGCATCTAAGCGTGTCGTTTGCACAGTCAGTTTATTATAAAGACCATCATAAACTTCAGTTTTTTTTGTTTTACTTTCAACCAGGTCTTCGTATTCAGAAGTTGAAATATCTTTGATGCCTTCAGGTGTCGGTAAACGGTGAACACAACTTAAAACAATAAATGATAAAATGAGTAATAAAATATTTTTCATGGCTTGTAATTTTCCTATTTATGTTTATTGATGAAATCAATGACTACGTTATAAACATCATCGCGCACGATATCGTTATAAAGTTCGTGTTTGCCGCCATCGTAAATTTTTAAAACTTTATCAGTCGTTGCTAAGTTTTCAAAAAACAGTTTTGCTTGTGCGGTCGAAACCACAGGGTCATCATCTGAAATATGCAAAAGAGTTGGGAGTGTAATGCTACCTGCAGTTGATGCGATTTTATCAAATTCGCGTTTAAAACCTAAAAACACGCCTGCCGAAATTTTATTATGGCGGTAAGTGTCTTGTTCGTACTCTTTAATGACTTCGGGATCACGAGTCAGTTGTTCGTTGGTGATTTCATTGCCTAAAGTCACTTTGGGTAATAAGGCATTTAAAATTTCAGAGCTTGATTCTTTCCAGGCGGGAATCGGTTGGCTGATGCCAAATAACGGCGAACTTAAAACTTGGGCTTTAAACTGATCGTATTTTTTTTCACGAAGTGCACAAGCTTGAATTAGGCCGCCCATTGAATGCGCTAATAAAATTACAGGTTTACTTTTTACTGAGTCGATATTTAAACACTCATCTAAAAACAAATGATAATCTAAAACATATTCATCGAAATCTTTAGCGTAACCACGTACACCTTCAGATTTTCCGTGGCCGCGCATATCCCAGCCAATAAAGCTCCAGTTTTTACCGTGTTCACTTTTTTGAAAGCCGTTGATTAAACGATTGTAACAATCAGAATGTTCGGCTTGGCCGTGACTAAATAAAATCGTGCCACAAGGTTGATCTGCGTCCCACTTTTGTAAGTATAATTTGGTTTGGTCATAGCCGCGAAAAAATGATTCAGATCGTTTCATACCTCAAGTCTAACCGAGGCTAATTTGAAGTCAAAAATTAATTCAAACCGCGCAGTAAAACGGTGTCATTTCCTTTAGAGTAGGTCTGTGAATCTAAAGTGTCTGGACTTAAGGGAGGCTGTTCTGAAGGTGGGTAATCTAGCGAGTAGTGAATGCCGATCGATTCTTTTCTTTGTAGGGCGCATTGAACTGTAAGATCGGCAACGATAGCAATGTTGCGAAGCTCTAGAATATCACTGTGCATTTTCATATTTGAGTAATATTCTTTTACTTCTTGCTTGATATTATTTAAGCGGTGTTGCGCACGCTCTAAACGTTTTGTCGAACGCACGATGCCGACATAGTTCCACATTAAGCGGCGAATTTCTTCCCACATGTGATTGATCACAACCATTTCATCTTGGTTGGTTTCATCAGGTTTTGTCCATGCTTTGGGTTCGATATTTGTTTTTGTCGCTCCAGAAATTTCATTCCAGTTTTGCGCAATTTCAACAGAGGCATTGTGTGACATCACTAAACATTCTAGTAATGAATTTGAAGCTAAACGATTTGCTCCATGTAGGCCTGTGCAAGAAATTTCACCAATAGCATAAAGGCCGGCGATATCGGTTTTTCCTGAAATTGTTGTTTTAACACCGCCACATAAATAGTGCGCCGCCGGAACCACTGGAATCGGTTTTTGGGTCATGTCGATGCCGTACTCTAAACAGCGGGCATGAATCGTTGGAAAATGTGATTTAACATATTCACTTTCGCGATGAGAAATATCTAAAAACACACAGGGTTCGCCAGATTTTTTCATCTCGGCATCAATTCCGCGAGCGACGATATCTCGAGGAGCGAGCGAGCCTAGTGGATGAATTTTTCGCATAAAAGCTTCGCCTTTAGCGTTAATTAATTCGCCCCCTTCTCCGCGCACGGCTTCGCTGATTAAAAAATTGCGCGAATCTTTGTGGTAAAGACAAGTCGGGTGAAATTGCATAAATTCTAAATTCGCAATGCGCGCGCCGGCTCGGTATGCCATCGCAATGCCATCACCAGTCGCTCCGCCCCAATTTGAAGTGTAAAGATAAACTTTTCCAGCTCCGCCGGTCGCTAAGATCGTGGTGCTGGCCGTAAATACTTCAACATCACCAGTTAGCTTATTTAAGACATAACTGCCAATGACTGCCGTCGCACCAATCAAGTTAGGATCAACTTGTTTATTTACAATCAGATCAATCGCGAAATGATTTTCAAATATTTGAATGTTTGGGTGGCTGGTCACTTTGTTCCAAAGCTTGCGGTGAATTTCTGCACCGGTTTGATCTTCGAAATGCAAAATGCGTCGTTCAGAGTGTCCGCCTTCGCGCGTGAGTTCGGGGTCAAATTCAACACCCCATTTGACTAAATCCTTAATTCTTTCAGGAGCTTGCAAAACCACGTCGCGCACAGCGTTAATATCACAAAGGCCGGCTCCGGCGATTAAAGTATCGCGGATGTGGCTATCAAAACTGTCAGATTTGTCGGTGACAGAGGCAATGCCCCCTTGAGCCATGGCCGAATTACTATTGGGGCCTTTATCTTTGGTAACGATAAAAACTGATTTCGAGTCGGCCATCTTTAAAGCCATGCTTAAAGCAGCAACGCCCGAGCCTACAATCATAATTTCTGCATGATGTTTCACATTCAGTTTTGCCATGCAAGCTTTGTAATCCTAGAAACCCAAATTGTCTAAGGGAAATTGTTGCACAATCCTATGAAACAAAACACAATAGAGGCGGTAGTCTTTTAGCAAGGATGCAAGAAGCAAAATGAAGTTAAAAACCGTTTATTCCACAATTGCGTTAATTTTTCTTGTCGTAGGCATTGCGCTATGGAAGCTAAACGAAACCTATCGCGCTGAAAAAGTTTCAGTTAAACAAAACCAACTCCAAACTCAATTAACTGCTTTGCGTTCATCATTAGTGAGCCAAATTTCACAACTGCGAAATACGTTAAGCACCTACACCGTGCAAATCGATGAAGCAAAAATCAATTGGGTGCAGTTAAAACCTTTTTACGCTTTAGCTGTTGTGCAAGAAGACGCTTCAAACCGTCTTGCGGTAAATAAATTATTTTTACAATCTGGTTCTGTGGCCGATCGTTGGAACTCAAGTCTTTTGCAGCAAAACTTACAAGCCAAAGTGACGGGCAATCAATTGCTGCGCGTGCAAACTTTTAAAGATGCTACGGGCCTTACGCATTTGGCGATGATTGTTTTTGATCGCGAAAAAAGAAACAACCAACCCCGCAGCGGAGTTATGGTTGTCGGCGATGTAAGTTATTTTCAAAGATTTTTTGATTTACAGCGCACCAGTTCTATCACCCAAGTTTTATTAACAGCCGACAAAACCGTCGCCGCCCACACTGAATATGAATATGTCGGAAACCTCTCAGAAGAAAATAAAGTTTCTGAAAGCAGTTTTTTTATTGATCGCCAAGAGCTGCGCGGTACAAATTTAAATTTATTAAGCTACACTTCAAAAAAAGCTCAATCTAATTTTGATGTTCCGCTTTCTATGCTCGGAATTATCCTTGGCCTTGGTTTTTTAATGTCGGGCATTTTGCTTTTCGTGGCTAAGCCAGATGCGCCGCAAACAGCGCAAGCCCCTGCAGCCGCGGCAAGACCTACGCGCGCAAGACCTATCGCGGAAGAAGAATCTGTAGGAGTAGGGCTTGCGACTCAAGCTTCGACGCCACAACCGACGGCCCGTCAAACAAACTTAAAACCAACGGCTCCGCCATCAACAATCATACCGCTTGATTTTGATCACGAGGAGCAAATTGTTCCCATTCAGGTGCAGGCCTGTGTGCAGCAGGCGATCTTCAATGTAGATCGTCAGTTAAAATCTCAAAGTGTTGTGATTAAAAAAGAATTTGTTTCTGCTGAAACAGTTCTTATTGATTACCCAAAATTTATTAAAATTTTTGAAAACGTTTTATTGAATGTGTCTTCGCAGCTTCCGAACAACAAAAAACGTATTCAATTGCGCTCTTACGATTCTGAAGGTTTAACGGTATTAGAAATTCAAGCGCCGATCAAAACGCTTAACTTGCATGCGGCGATTGTTCCAGCTCTTATGCAAGCAAGTGCTGAATTTTCACAAGTGGCATCCAGCGCAGGTGAATCTATTTTTAGATTTAGCTTCACTCGCCCAGAAGTTAGCGAACAGGTTGTAAAGCACTCAACAGCAAAAAATGCAGCTGCGGTTGAGATGCGATTTGAATTAAATGAATCTGAAGAGAGCGAATTTAAAATGCCAGAGATGACGCCTGTAAACCCAGTTCAGAATGATTTAGATATCGATGCGCTCTTGTCATTGGATGATGATGAACCTCAGCAAGGCACGTCAGCTAAAATAAATATTGAAAAAGAAATGCAGCCCACAAAATTTAAATTAGATGAAAAAATGTCAATCGTTGAAGATCCTGAAATCAACGTAGCGGCGACTACTCAAGAATCAAAAGCCGATCAAAATAAAGTTAAAATTAGAAGGCCAGAAAAAGGATGAATATCAGAGAATTTGCCTCGCAGTTTAGCGTTTCGATATTTACCCAAGACGTCAACTTAGGGACGCAGATCAAACACGCCTTAGCATCAGCAGAGTATGAAAATTATTACTTTGCGGATGTTGATGAGCAGTTGTTTCGTATCGAAGCTAATCCACCGCACGTGGTGATTTTCGATATTCGAGGCTCTTTGTTAGCACCCCATGAATTTATTCAAAAAGCGCTGCAAACGTCTAAAGAAATTAAATTTATTTTTCTGTCTTCGGCAGATCAAATTTCTGCTTTTAAGAATTACAAAAAATTTAATGTGTACAGTGTTTTAAATGCAGCTGAGCCTGCAGTTGATCAACAGGTTTTGCAATCAGTGGATAATATCTGTGAAATTATTTTTCGCACTTATCAAAACGAACAATTGACAGAAGATCTTCAAAAAGAAACTTCTGCGCGCGAAAAAATACAAAGTACTTTAACGAGCGAACGCCAAGCTCCCGAGGTGCGCCCCTACCAAATGCGTATTGCTGAATATAAATCAGCGACATCTAAAGAAGATTTGTTAAATACTTTTTACCAACAAACGCCCACACAATCTTGGATCTATTTAAAATATGTTCCAAGTATTGAAACTTTCTTATGTGTTTCATTTGCAGGCGTACCAGAAGCCTGGGTAGAAGGTTTGTCTTATAAAGTAAACAGCAAAGATGCATCGTTCATGTCACAATTGCTAACAGGCTCATTGCCCTTAGCGCTGGCGACGTATCTTAAAGGAAAATTCGTCACAGACCGGGTTAAATTTTTACCGATGATTATTCGTGATAAGGTCGAAGGCCTTTTAATTTCGACACAAGATATTTCAGCTGAAGTAGCTGAAGACTTTTCGTTAATGAGTTTAGTGTATACACTTTTTGTTTATGAAGCCGAACCAAAACAGCTCGATATCGAAGATCATTTAACGGGTTTTTATAATCAAATGTTTTATTCGCGCGTGCTTGAACGTGAAGTCGATCGCAGTAAGCGTGGTTTTGTGCCGTTATCGTTAATCAAAGTGTCGGTTGATAAATTTCCCGAGCTAGAAGCAAGTCTTGGCCGCGAAGCTTCTGATCAAATAATACTGGGCGTATCACAAGTGATCAAAGAAACTTCACGTTTGAACGATTATTTATGCCGTACAGGCGAAAATGAATTCACTATGATTTTAACAAATTGTAATCGTAAGGGTGCGGCACTTCGTTCGGATCGCTTTCGCCAAGGCCTGATTAAAGCCAATCTTGTACGCGCTGGTGTAACTATCACCGTAAGCCAAGGCATTAGTGAATACCCAACCCTAACTCGCAATGCTTTTGATCTTGATGAGAGCGCTACCCGAGCTGTAAATTTTATTTCTCAAAAAGGTGGCGATAAAATTTGTTTCTATAAATCACCGGCTGAACATAAGCCTGATTTTATTGTGGAGCCCTAATTAATATGGAAATGTTCCGCCGCACTTTTGCTGAGATTAATCTAGATCATTTAAGTCATAACTTTTTTGAAATTAAAAAAGTGGCCGGAGAAGGGCGTTTTATTTGCCCGATGGTGAAAGCCAATGCTTACGGTCATGGCGATCTTGAGGTCGCTAAACATTTAGAAAATTTGGGCACGACTCATTTAGGAGTCTGTTTAATCGAAGAAGGCCTGTTGTTAAAAAATTACGGGATCAAATCTAAAATCTTAGTGTTTCGTGGTTTTGACAAACAAGGGGCACAGAAAATTTTTGATGCTCAAATGACTCCGGTCATTAGCACTTGGGATCAAATCACTGCTCTTGAGAGCGTGGCCGATGAGCCAATTAAAGTTCATTTAAAGTTTAACACAGGTATGAATCGATTAGGTTTTGCCACAGACGAAGTCGAGAAATTAAGAACGTATTTTAAAAATTCAAAAAAACTAAAATTGCGGGCTATCTTAAGCCATTTTTACAGTGGCGAAGATGCTGTGCTTGTCGACGGTCATTCGGCAAAACAAGCGCAAAAGATGATTGATATTTTTTCTTACTTTAAGGATGACGGCATTGAGGCCCATCTTTTAAATTCTGGAGGGATCGCAAGTCTTGCTGAGCCTTCGGTTAAAAATAATCCGGATCATTTTTTAAATAAAATGAATTGGGGATTTCGCCCAGGGTTAATGTTGTATGGTTATTCTCCGTCAGAAAATCTAAAAAGTATTAATCTTAAACCAGTCATGACGTTTAAATCGATGGTGAATAATATTCGCCAATTAAATGCAGGTGAATTAGTTTCTTACGGCGGCATTTGGAAAGCCGATACAGCTGCTACGATTGCCGTTATTCCTGCTGGTTATGCCGATGGTGTACACCGTTTATTAAGTAATCGTGGTAAAGCTTTGTTTGCCGGTAAAGAAGTTCCTATTATTGGTCGTATTTGTATGGATTTTTTAATGTTAGATGTCACCGAAGCCGTTAAAAAATCAAATATACAAAAATATGACGAAGAAGAAGTCATCCTCTTTGGTTATGATCCAGCCGGAAATTTTTTAAGCGCAGAAGCAACAGCTAAAGCCGCCGAAACAATCACTTGGGAAGTCTTAACCGCCGTCGGCGAACGAGTGCCAAGACATTATAAAGGCGGGCAGTCGTGATTACGATTATAGAAAAACTTAAAAAGAAAATTGCTGATGTTGGTGAAGTTTCATTATTTGCCACGAGCAGTCTTAAACTTTTATTTACTCAGCCATATCGTTATAACGAAGTCGTAAAACACATGGAGTTTATCGGTAATCAATCGGTGGGAATCATTGCTTTAACGAGTGTGTTCACCGGCCTGGCTTTGTCATTTCAAATTTATTTAGGTTTTAAATTAGTGAATGCGGTTAATCTGGTCGGCCCGACGGTTGCGTTAGGAATTACGCGCGAATTGGGCCCGGTGTTAACGGGTTTAATTGTAGCCGCTCGTGCTGGTGGTGCGATGGCTGCACGTCTTGGAACAATGCGAGTGAATGAACAAATGGATGCACTCGATGTGATGGGCGTAAATACGAAACAGTATTTAATTGCTCCACGTATTGTAGCAGCAGTTATCTGTATGCCACTATTGACTGGGCTGTTTGATTTTATGGCTATGGTTGGGTCATGGTTTTTATGTACCAAAATCGTTGGGCTTGATAGCGCGATCTTTTTTGAAAAAATTCGTCAAACGGTCGACATCCATCATATTAACGAAGGTTTATTTAAATCAGCGATCTTTGGCTTTTTATTCGCCGTGATTTGTACGTATCAAGGCTTTAACACCAAAGGCGGTGCTAAGGGTGTTGGCGAAGCGACCAACAACGGTGTGGTGAGGAGTATGGTCGGCATTATTATCATCGATTATTTTTTAATGAACTTAATTCGCGTGTTATATATTTTTATAGGAATTCAAAAATGAACGAATACGCAATTGAAATCAATGATCTTAAAAAAAGTTTTGATGGTAAAGAATTCGTTCTTAAAGGCATCGATCTTAGAATTCCCAAAGGAAGTTTAACGGCGATTATTGGTTTTTCTGGTACGGGAAAATCCGTGATGTTAAAACATATCTTAGGCTTATTTAAACCGACTTCAGGTTCTGTGACAATTCTAGGTACAGATCTATCAACTATGGATGAAAATCAGCTTACAAAGTTTCGTTGCAACTACGGTGTGCTTTTTCAAAGTGCCGCGTTGTTTGATGATATGACTGTTTTAGAAAATGTATGTTTTCCGCTTGAAGAACATCGCCGCCAACTTAAAAAAGATCAGATTATTCAAATTGCGCAGACAAAACTTAAGATGGTTGGTTTAGATCCAAAGCATTACGGCAAACTGCCCAGTGAAATTTCTGGTGGTATGCAAAAAAGAACAGGCTTAGCACGAGCTCTAGCCTTAGATCCAGGAATCATTATTTACGATGAACCAACCACTGGTTTAGATCCAATTTTGACTGAAATGGTCGATGATCTAATTCTCCAAACGCATAAATTAGATAAAGACACGACTTCGGTCATGGTGTCGCACGATTTAAGTGCAGCTTTTCGAATCGCAGACTTTATTGTGATGCTCGATGCTGGTAAAGTGTTACTAGCTGGAACTGCTCAGGATTTCTTTAATTCGGATATTGAGTTAGTTAAGCGATTTGTTACAAAAGGGATGAAGCATCAATGAGTTTTTTCAGCACCGCAGAATTTAAAGTAGGCGCTCTTGTCGTATCCATCGGGGCTTTGATCGCGCTTATGTCGATGCAAGTCAGTGATGATCCTTCGTTTTTAGGTCGATCAAAAAAAGCCTGGTTTTATTTAGATAACGCAAATGGCTTAACCAAAGGTTCAGCGATTCGCTCTGCGGGCATTCCTGTCGGCGCGATTAAAGATATTTCTTTGCAAGAAGGAAAAGCGCGCATCGATGTGACTGTAAAATCAGACGTGCCATTAACTCGCTCAGCCGTTGTTGAAATGCGAGCGAATGGTATTTTAGGTGATAAATACATCGAAATTAGTCCGGGAAACGCAACAGATCCAGGGCTTGAAGATGGCGGTCAAATCGCTAACGTTAAAACAGGTGGCTCATTAGATGATGTGATGTCACAAGTTTCTGAAATCACATCATCTTTAAAAGATGTTTCTAAAAATTTAAATGAAGCGACGACTGCCGAAGGCACAAATAAACACATTCTAGGGCGCATTGTTTTAAATATCGAAAAGTTAACTGGCGAGATTTCAGAAATGACTGCCGAAAACAAAGAACAAATCAGTGAAATCGTTGATCAAGTGCATAACATCACTTCAACGATGGATGATTTGGTCAATGATGAAAGTGAAGCGGGCTTTAAGAAAACTTGGAAGAACTCAATGGCCCGCATTGATAAATCATTAAAAAACATTGAAGAAATAACTGAAAAAGTGAACAACGGCGAAGGCACTTTAGGAAAACTAATCTCTGATGAAAAAACGGCCGAAGATGTTTCATCGGCCATCGAAGGTTTAAGTGGCTTAGTTGATACAGCCAATAAAACTACGACAGCTTTTGATTTTAACGGTTACTACTTAGATAATATTGAAGAGGCAAAATCTTCGATCGGTATCGTGATCCAACCAGGACTTGATCGTTATTATTATTTAGGTTTAGTTGATGACCCAACAGGTGTGGTCGAAAAGACAAACACTTTAACAACTACAAATGGTGTATCAACTGATACTGATACAACGACGACATTCAAAAATAAAACAAAATTAACGGCTCTTTTTGCTAAAAATATTTTTGATTTCACGGTTAAAGGCGGCTTGATCGAAAATACCGGCGGCATTGGCTTAGATTATTCACCATTTAGAATGCACCGTCTTAAATTTTCTTTAGAAGCTTTTGATTTCGATGACACGAACTTGCGCGGAACGGTTTCGTACAAATTTCGTTACGGTTTATATGTGCTAGGTGGATATAACGACATGTTAAATAACACAGATGAACAGTCTTTCTACGCGGGTGCGGGTTTATTCTTAACTAATGATGACCTTAAACTACTTTTGACGAAGTCCCCATTCTAGGAGAGCTGCTATGCAAACTGCTGCCGACCGAAAATGGATGATCAAATCAGAAAATAAAGTATTGGGTCCCTATTCTTACGATCAAATCGAAGATTTATTAAAGAAAAAACAAATTTCATTAATCGACGAAGTTCGCGATATGGACACTCGCTGGATGTATATCCGCGAAGCCGAGACTTTAAAAGCTATCGTTGATGAAATTCGTGAAGAGTTAGCCCGAGTCGATGATCATACTAAAACTTATCAAACGCGCACTTCTCAAGGGTTAACTAAAACAGGAACCATCACTCAAGAGCTAGTCGAAAATACTAAGTTTGAAATGCCTACATTTACAAATGTTTCTGTTGAGGATGCAGAATACACCGAAGAAGCGAATGAACCACCGGCAACGACGGTAACGCCGGCTAAACCAGCATCAGCTCTAGCCGCTAAAGTTAAAACTCCGCAGTATGTGTCTGCGTCCGACCCGGTCGTAAACTCACAAATCCGTGAACGTTCAAAATTAACTTTAATGATTTTAATCTCTATTTTATTAGGAGTTATTGTCATTGCTGGCGGTTCACAGTTTTATCAAAATAAAGAAAAGAAAAAACAAGAGCAGCAATCTATCGCTTCGATTCGAAAATATAGTTTATATGGTTTAGAATCTAAAGTGGTCGAAATTTTTGGTAATATGAGCCCTGAATTACAGCGCCAGGTTATTCCAGAAATCATTCCTATGATTCCAAAGCTAGATTCAGTGGGTTACATCAATGGATCACAAACCATCAGTAACTTGAAATCAAATCCCGGAGTCAGCGATCAACGTAAAGCTTTATTAGATATCGTTCAATTTATTCAATCTCTTCAAGATCAAGATCTAAAAAAAGCGCGTGAATCATTAATTCGCGCTAAAGATCTTGATCCAAGTAGTGAATTGATCAAAGAAAACGATGCTATTTTAAGCTTTTATGAAGGTAAGTTTGATCACGCGACAAAAACTTTTTCTGAACTTTTTCAGACGGCTTCAAAAGGGCGTTGGTTATTTGGTTGGGCTGTAAGTGAGTTATCAAAGCCTACAGTCAATTCAGAAGTTGAAAGTTTACTAAATCACGAAATTGATCGTTACACGGCAAACCATATCGACTTTAAAAAAGAGTTATTATTGATTAATATGCTTTTAGATAAGCGCACGGGCCGAGAAGAAAAATTTAATAATGATTACCGAAACTTCACGGCTATGCCGTTGAATTTTCGCCAGAAATTTCAGATACCCCTTTCTATTTTTGGTGGTATCTATTCAATGTTCACATTGCGTCCAACTTTTGAAAAATTAAAACCGCTCTTAGCGGCTACTCCGAAAATAGTGATTGAAACCCATATTAAATTAGAGTTAGGCGAGATTTCTGCAGCACAAACTCTTTATTCGACTTACAATGCGTTAATTGAAGACGTCTCAGAGCGTGCTAATTTACGCCTACAGTTAGATTATGCATTAAAAGATTATTCTGCGGTTGTAGCTCAAGAAAAAACTCTAGATATTTCAAAGCTAAACACGGCAAGCCATTACGTGTTGTTGTTAGCGAAACAAAAAGCAATGAAAGATACGGCGACGACATTATTAGATGACGGTGTCACAAAACATGTTAACTATTTGCGAACAGAAAATAATGTTTTAGGTTTGTGGTCACAGTTATTAATAATTCAAGAGCCCGCAAAAAAAACCACATTTGTACAATCTAATTCGGGTGCAGGTGAAGACTTTATTCCTTTCTTAGAGATTAAAGGATCTGGCGAGTGAAAATTTTAATCATTCTTGCTGGTTTGATGATGTTGTTATCAGCTTGTGAGAAGGCCATAGAATCTAAGCCCCAGATAATTGCTAATAATTCATTGGCTGACGATTTTAAAGTTCCTGAAGCTATCTTTGCCGCAATTAAAAAAAGTATGGGCGAAGTTGTAACCATCGAGCCTGAATATATTTTTACTGATTTAGAAGTCGAAATTCGAACCGATCAAAAATCGGTATTAAGTTATTCTAGATTACTATTTAAATTGCCTAATGGCGGCGGCGCCATTGATTTAAAAGACTATGTCACAGGTGAAGGAAGTTTTTATTTAAGTTTCCCCGCGGCGCAGTTCGAGGCTAAGCCTGAGTTAACATTTCTATTTTATATCAGTGATTCGCCAAAAGTAAAAATTCGTGATGAAGAATACGGCTTAGGTTGTGGTCAATGGGTTGATTTGAAGCCAAAATTTGGCAAACTTCAGGATAAAACTTTTCTTAAGTTGAATTCAATCGATCACACTTATGCGCATGTGCTCTCTGGGCAGTATATATTTGTGTTTAAAAAAGGAATTCAATACTATTTGACGCATTTAAATCTGTTGGACTCTCGTTATAGCGATAAAATGTGTTCGGCGATCTTTAATATTAAAAAATAGCAGGGTTTATGGTTGTTACACCGATTAAAAATTTAAATGATAAAGACCCGGTTCAAGATCGTATTTTTTTAGTTAAAGATAAAATCTTAGGCGTCGGCAAAACTGGCAAAACTTTTTTAACAGTTTTAATTGGCGATCAATCCGGCCAACTTGATGGACGTATCTGGGATAACATCGAAGAAGTCAGCTCTAAATTTGAAATCGGTGATTTAATTAAAATCAAAGGCGTAGTTCAACTTTACAATCAGCGTAAGCAGCTGATTGTGCATCGTTTAGAAAAAGTCGAAGATACGATGATTAATAAAGATGATTATAAGTTAAAAGAACGCCACATCGATACTTACGCTTTGTATTCTGAGCTTTGTCAGATGGTGCAAGAAATCGAAATTCAGCCGTTAAAACAACTGATGCTTGATTGCTTACAGGACGAAGAAATTAAACCGCGCTTATTAAAAGCACCTGCGGCTAAAACCATTCATCACGCTCATCGGGGTGGATTGATCGAACACATCGTCTCGATTTGCAAAGTGATGCAGTTTATGGCGTCACATTATAATTATTTAAATAAAGATCTTTTGATTTTCGGAGCCATCTTTCATGACTTAGGTAAAATATGGGAACTTGATCAAACAGAACAACAGCAAATATATTACACGAACCAAGGTCAGATGCTTGGGCATATGTTACTTGCTTGTGAGTTAGTTGAGAAGAAATCGCAGAAAATTCTGGGCTTTCCAGAAGATCTGCGTACGGTGTTAAAACATATTATCTTAGCTCACCATGGTAAACTTGAATACGGTTCGCCAAAGGTGCCAATGTTTCCTGAAGCTCTTGTTGTCGCAATGATTGATGACATGGATTCAAAAATGGACACAATGATGTCTTTTATAAACCAAGAACGTCAAAGCGGCGAATCATGGTCACGCTACAATGAAAACTTTGAGCGTTATTTTTTCTTGGATGATTTAAAAACGAAATGGAATTTAAAGTGATTACTTTTCTTCGCGCCTATAAGAATTACGATCCGGCAGCTAAATCAATGTTAGAGATTTTCTTACTATATCCAGGACCGCGCGCGATCTTTTTTCACCGTATCGCGCACGCACTGTACTGCTGCCGTTGGTTTTTTATCGCACGCCTTGTAGCAGATATTTCGCGCACTTTAACGGGAATTGAAATTCACCCCGGCGCAAAACTGGGAAAACGTTTAGTGATCGATCACGGCGTAGGCTGTGTCATTGGTGAAACGGCTGAAGTTGGCGATGACTGCGTGATTTTTCACGGAGTAACTTTGGGCGGTATGAAATTCGAACCGGTTAAGCGTCATCCAACAGTGGGTAATAATGTTCTTATCGGAACCGGAGCAAAGATTTTAGGGCCGATCCTGATTGGCGATAATACAAAAATTGGCGCTAATGCGGTTGTGATCAAAGATGTGCCTGAAAATTCTGTGATCGTGGCGCCTCAATCGATCACTTTAAAATAAGCCGTCAAAATAAAGAAATTAGATAAACCGTTAAGCGGTATAACCCATAAAAACACGCAATTATAAAAGCTAAATACGTACCTAAAATAGCTAGATTTGCAAAAAGCGAACGTTTAACTGTGCGTTGTGGGTTATGCAGATAATTTTCCAAAATTTTATAATTTTTAGCGTTCGCTTTCCAAAAAACATCACCCAAATTTCCAAGTACAGGAATCGCTGTAATCAGCATATCTACGCTGATGTTTAAAAGCATGCGGATAAGCACTACGACAGAAACGCCATGAAAAGCCGCATACACTACTGTAAATAAAGAAATAGAGGTCGTGGTTAAATTTCCCCAAAAAGGCAACAGACCTAAAATAAAATCTAACCCAAAACTAATTCCAAAAAACTGGTAACGGGTGTCCATCAAATCACTGATTTTATATAAAAGTGGATGTTCTTCTTTCATCGTTTTCATAAATCTCCTTATACCGATGGATCTTCTGGCCAGTCATGTTTAGGGTAGCGTGCCCGCAAATCTTTACGAACATCGGTATAACTGCTTTTCCAGAAAAGCCCCAACTGACTGGTTATTTGAGCTGGTCGCATATTCGGGGCCAATAATTCTAAAGTTAAAGTAAACTTACTGTGGCAGATCTTAGGCGTGTCTTTCCAGCCAAAGGCATCCTGAATTTTTAGTGAAATCATCGGAGCTTTATCGTCTTTATAATCCACATCATGGCTTCGCCCGCGATTTGATTTCACACTGTCTGGCAGATTCTGCATTAGATCACTTAGTTCGTCATTTAAGACCTGATAACTTAGGTAAAAAAGATCACAATTTTTATAATCTTCAAAACTGTCATAACCTTGCTGAATATAATCAGTTAATAAATCTTCGAAATTTTCGATTTGTTGTTTGCTCTCGTCACTTAAGCCTGGATCTTTAC
Source organism: Bdellovibrionota bacterium (assembly GCA_040386015.1). Taxonomy (GTDB): domain Bacteria; phylum Bdellovibrionota; class Bdellovibrionia; order Bdellovibrionales; family Bdellovibrionaceae; genus Pseudobdellovibrio. The sequence continues at coordinate 195,060 of JAZKGG010000002.1, forward strand.
GGCTTAAAAAAGCCAATCGATCTTTAATCTTTGCATAGTTCGGATGAATTTTTAAAAAATCCAGAGGAGACTTCTTGAAAAAGACCTGCCAATTTTTTTTCAATTCATCAGAGCTTAAACGAGATTTGCCAAAGTCATTTAAAACAAAGGTTTCAAATCTTAACTGTTCGGTTTTAAAAAATTCATTCTTTTCAAAATCGTAATGCACTTCACTTTGTTTGCGAGCCAGCGGAGCAAATATCTCCTGCGCTAATTTTTTATCAAAACCCAAAGCGCAAACGACTTGCGTAAACTGCGAGTGATTTTCGCGGCCGGCAAGAGCGATGAAGAAATCTGAATGGGCCGCCTGTGATCCCGCAGAGACCTGAAGGCCGCGGCCAAACATCGAAACGGCGTTTGTTTTGTTTCTGACAAAAGCCACTTTTTCCGGAAAAAACGAAGCGTAAATCTGAATAAGTGTGGTTTCAAAAGAATCTGTGGCTGGAATATTTTTACCAGTCACTTTACAGCTAGATAGAATTTGCTGATAAATGCGTTCGCTTGAAAAATCCAAAGAGCCACTGTCGATGATCTTAGCAACGTCTGAGCCGTTGAAGTTTTTATTTTTCTCTAAGACTGTCTCAACGCTGCCAGATTCTAAAACGGCAATCAGCTTTGCGGATTCTTTTCCAAACCCACGAAGGCTTAGCTCATAGTGCAGAATTGAATTTTCGATCGATAACGGCCATTTTGAAATCAAATCGGCAAGAGGAGTTAGTGAATATTTATCTGTAATTAAATTCCATTTAGTTAATTTTTGGCGGGCTTGTTTTATCGTGTATAACAATGGGTTGGTTAACCAAGAAAACGAATCAATATCTGTCACTTCTTGTTGGTGCAAAACAAGTGATTCTTCTAGCAAAGATGTTTTTAGAATCTCTGGTTCAATTTGTTCTTTCATCGACATCTCATCGGTAGCATGCCAAAGCTTAAAACAATAGCCTGCTTGCTCTCGAGCGGCACGACCGGCACGTTGTTTGGCCGAAAACAGTGTAATACGCTGTAGATCTAAACCAGAAAAGCCCACTTTATTTTCACGGTAAGATTTTTTCTCTAAACCAGAATCAATCACACAATCTACACCAGATACCGTGATCGAACTTTCTGCCACATTCGTACTTAGTATAATTCTACGGCCAGATCCAGTATCATTACGAACAATCTGCTTTTGTTCATTCAAACTTAATGAACCATGCAGAATTTCAATTCTATACTGAGGAAATAAAGGTTGAATTATACTTCTAAAGCGATTGATTTCACGCTGGCCTGGTAAAAACACTAAAACATCTTTGTGCGCTGTTTTCCAAGCCTTTAACAAAGTGTCTTTTAAATGATTGAAAAACAAATCATCACAATTTAGTTTTTGATTTTTATCAGAATAAATTAATTCAAGCTTATGCGGAGGCGCTTCAACTTGAATTGTTTCGCTATCACCTAGAAAAGTTTTTAGCTGTTGTACGTTAAGCGTAGCTGACATGATCACTAATTGCAGTTTATGACCTAAAACTTTTTGTTCAAAGCCTAACCCTAGGATCATATCAATCGAACTCGAACGTTCATGAAATTCATCGATAATTAAAGTGTGGATTTCATCCCAAAAACCAGGGGTTTGAATGCGTTTTAAAAACAAACCCTCAGTCATAAAAATTAACTGTGTTTTAGCTGTGACTTTATTTTCAAAACGCACTTGATAGCCGACTTCATCGCCCAAAACCCAATTGTTTTCAGAAGCAATGCGATCAGCCGCTGATAACGCCGAAACTCGTTTAGGAACGATCACTATAATTTTTCGTGAAGTTGTACCTTTGATCGCTTTTAATAAATGCGCGGGCACGCGGGTGGTTTTACCAGATCCGGGACTAGCCATCAAAATCACTGGTTTTTCACCAGTGATTTTTTTAACAATACCATCCAAGTGAGGATCTATAGGTAATTGTGTCAAACTCAAACTTTCTCGTTAGGATAAATCAGTAACATAAATTCCGCTTTATCGCGTTCTAAATTCTGAATGATATGATTAGGTGTGCCTTCTAGAACCAATTCATTTTCTTGCGATAAATTTAGAGCGAGCAGTGCTAGGCGACCAACGAAATGACGATTTAGTTCATCAACAGTTTTTTTCAAACGATAAGGTGTATCCATGATTACAATGGCTCTTTTTTCGTTTTTAAGTTTCAGCCATTCTTTTTCACGTGATTCAGATTCGGCCGGTAAAAAACCACGAAACACGAATTCATTCATGCGACGTGAAGTTAAAGAAAGTAGTCCCATCAAGGATGACGGCCCAAGAACGGATTTTATTTTAACGCTGGCACGACGACAAAAGCCGATCAAATCATTTCCTGGATCACAAAACCCCGGTGTGCCGCAGTCAGAAACTAAGGCTACAGTTTGGGTTTTGCACAGTTCAGTCAACATTTTTAGATCTTCCATTGTCGAGTGTTCATTGAGAAGTTCGTATTTTTTAGCTTTGATGTCTAACTGTTTTAATAATTTAGAAGTTTCTTTTGTAGATTCGCATAAAATTACATCAGCAGATTTTAAAATCTCGATAGCACGAAGGGTAATTTCTGAAACATCACCAATAGGGGTTGCGACTAAGTACAACATTAGTTTTCCTCTTCGTAATAAAAATTAGATACTTTCATCACCGGAACATTCACTTCTTCTTGGCGCGAGTGCGTCGTATCTAAATGAACGATATGAATATCTGGTCTAACTTTACCCAATAAATTAATATTCACTGGTTCGTTTTCGAAAAAATAAATTGGCGCAAGATCAGCGGGGTAATTAGCTAACGGAAAACGCTCAACAACCCAATCAACTTTAAATTGATGATCATCGATTGAGCGGTGTGGTTTCAAATGAAGATTTTTTTCTTCAACAGGAAACCCCCATTTTTTTAAAACTTCCATAGTGCCTATGCCCATACGAGCGACATCGCGGCCAGTGAGGTAATGAATTTCGCAACCGGTTTCATGCAAACGCTGCACATAGGGAACAGCACCACGGTAAGGAACATCAAAATGAAGATAAGTGTTGGTAAAAAAACGATCCACCCAGAAATCACGAAGTGTTTGGTGAAGCTCTGGATTTTCGTCAAATTGGTATCCCGCGCGCACTAAAGATTCTTTCAGTCCCCAGTCAGTGTGTAAAATCTCTACTTTTTTAAGCTCGGGTTTATGCAGCTCTGCAAACTCATGCAAAATGCGCTGGGTGCGTGGGCTCACATTGAATAAGGTTGAATCGAGGTCAAAAACACACACGGTGCGTGGTTTTTCAGCAGCAATTGTCAGGATTGATTTAAGACTTTGCTTCAAAGTCTGTTTAAGGCTGGGCCCTTGGGGTTGATTCATAAAACTAACCTAACATCTTATGTTGGCAAACTGCAATTTTTTTTGATACGGTTTGCCAGCCTAAAAAAAGCAAATAACAGGAGACTTATGAAAAACTTTTTAAGCGTCATCGTAACTGCAATCGTTGGTTTAACAATCGTTGGTTGTACAAAAAACAAAGCTGAACTTGGATCAGCAGAAAATCCAGTTAAGCTTCACTTCGTTCCTTCGGTCGACGCTAAAGTTATCGAAGATAACTCTAAAAAGTTTAAAGAGTATTTAGAAGCAAATACTCCCTACAAATATGAAGTTACAATTCCGCAATCCTACGTAGCGGTTGTTGAAGCTTTCGGAACAAAACGTGCTGACGTTTCTGCGATCAACACTTTTGGTTACATTTTAGCTAATAACAAATACGGTGCAGAAGCTAAAATCACGGTATTACGTCACGGCGCTTCGACTTACCAATCTATGTTCGTTGCTAAAGCTGATGGCCCAATCAAAAAATTAGAAGACCTAGCTGGTAAAAAAGTAGCTTTCGTTGATCCTTCTTCGGCGTCTGGTTACATTCTTCCGGTAAAATCTTTAAAGGATAAAAAAATCGAAACTAAAGAAACAGTTTTCGCGCAAAAGCACGACAACGTAATTTCTATGGTTTATCAAGGTCAAGTTGATGCAGGGGCTGCATTCTACTCTCCTCCTTCTACAAATGCTTCAGGCACTGCAGAAATCGAAGACGCTCGTCGTTTAGTTAAAACTCAGTACCCAGATGTAGAGAAAAAAATTGCTATTATCGATTTATCTCAACACATCCCGAACGATCCAATCATATTCAGAAAAGATATGCCTGAAGAAATGAAAAACAAAATCGTTGATGCTTTCTTAGCTTTCGTATCTACTGAAGACGGAAAAGCAGCATTCAAAGCCATCTACGGTGTAACTGAATTAAAAAAAGCAACTGATGCAGATTACGACGGTGTTCGTGAGATGTTAAAAACAGTTGGTGTTAATCCAGACGATTTGATGAAAAAATAGTCGTGTCGAAGACACGCAAAATGTAATTTAAGAAATATTAGGTAACCATGTCAGTACAACCCATCTTAAGTATTAAGAACTTAAAAAAGACTTACCCTAACGGAGTGCAAGCGCTTAAAGGCGTGAGCTTCGACGTTAAAAAGGGTGAGTTCTTAGTTGTGATCGGTCTTTCAGGATCTGGCAAATCAACGATGCTTCGTTGTATTAACCGCCTGCATGAACCAACCAGCGGAGATATAGTTTTCAATGACGGCAAAACTGAAAAAGATTTAGCAAAAATTGAAAAACCAGCTGAAATCAGATGGCTTCGCCAAAATGTGGGAATGATCTTTCAGCATTTCAATTTGATTCCGCGTCACTCGGTTCTTAGCAACGTTTTGATGGGTAAACTTTCAAAAACTTCTACACTTAAAAGCTTATTCGGCATGTTCTCTGATTCCGATGTAGCCGATGCGATGAAGTATTTAAAACTTGTGGGTATCGCTGATAAAGCGCATATCCGCGCAGATCAACTATCTGGTGGTCAACAGCAACGTGTGGCGATCGCCCGAGCGTTAACTCAGAATCCTCAAATCTTATTAGCTGACGAACCGGTTGCTTCTTTAGATCCTGCAACTTGTCACGTGGTTATGGATTACTTAAGAAAAGTAAACCAAGAATTAGGAATCACTATTGTATGTAATCTTCACTTCTTATCTTTAGTGCGCCAATACGCAACTCGCGTTGTCGCCCTTAAAGGTGGAGAACTTGTTTACGAAGGTGATCCAAAAAATATCGATGAAGCTTGGTTTGAAAAAATCTACGGCGCTGGCGCCAAAGAAGTCCACATCAGCTAGGAAAGAGAGCAGCTATGAAATCTTACGTTATTCGCAGATCAATTCTAGATGGTTTTACTTTTGCCTTTTTAATCGCGTCACTTGCGGTTTGGATTATCAATCCAACAGATGAGCAAGCGCTAAACATGAAATTGAATGTGGCCTTATTTGGTGCAGCTTTCGTGCTTGGAACTTTTGTCAGCCATATTTTAACTAAAATGAATGTGACAACTTTAGGTGAGGCGTTGTTTCAACCCCCTTACAAAAAGTCAGTAGTTGCCATTTCTTGGTATAAAACATTCTCGGCTTGGCATTTGATTGTTTTATTAGTCGGCCTAATGGTTGTAAGTATCATCAAGACTAAATTTTCTATTAACGAATTATTAAATGAAGATGGTTTTGACGGAGCGATTCGTTTATTCAAAGGGATTGGCTCTCCGAATTTCGACATTCTTCCTAAAGCTATTATCAATATTATTGAGACAATTTTTATGGCTTTCTTGGCAACAGCTTTAGCGATTCCTTTTGCTTTCGTATTAAGTTTTGTTTCTGCAAAAAATGTTATGACGGGCAATGTGGGGTTTTCGATTTATTTAGCAATGCGTACATTATTCAATGTTATGCGTTCAATCGAAGCTTTAGTTTGGGCAATTATTTTCTCGGTTTGGGTGGGTATCGGGCCATTCGCTGGAATGTTAGCTTTAATGATTCACTCAATTGCATCATTAGCTAAACAATATTCTGAAATGGTTGAAACTGTAAGTGATGGTCCAATCGAGGGTGTTCAATCTTGCGGAGCAAACAAGCTTCAAACTATTTGGTACGCGATTGTGCCGCAAGTTGTGTTACCTTACGTATCATTCACAGTTTATCGTTGGGATATCAATGTGCGCATGGCAACAATCATTGGCCTTGTTGGCGGTGGTGGTATCGGAACTTTATTGGTCCAATATCAAGGGCAAGCAATGTGGCCAGAAGTTGGTACAATCATCGTGGTTATCGCTATCGTTGTATGGGCGATGGATCAAGCTTCGGCCTATATTCGCGAAGCACTTAAGTAAAGACGGCTCTTTAAAAAAGGAATCGTTTATGTCAGTTACTTTGGCGTGGGTTGTTTTGGTTATCGCAGGGTTATTCGAAATCTGCTGGGCTGTCGGCCTTAAATACAGCGAAGGCTTAACTAAGCTTTACCCAAGTATCTTTACCCTTAGCGCCTTGGTCGTCAGTATGTATCTACTAGCTCGTGCCAGCCACGTTCTACCAATCGGCACAGCTTACGGCGTGTGGGTGGGTATTGGCGCGCTTGGCACGGCGTTACTTGGGATTGTCTTATTTCAAGAATCAGTGTCGCCATTCAGGCTTTTATTTTTAGTCATGCTGCTGGTTTCAATCATTGGTTTAAAGCTGACCAGCGACTAAAAATAAAACAGCAATGTAAAAAGTTTATTCAGTTTCAAAAAGATTTAAGACGATAGTCGAGCGGGCCGATAAGTGTCTTGAAATAAGAGGGAATTGATTATGTCTACTTTTTACATTGCTAGCCAAGGGCAACAACAAGGGCCTTTCACTATTCAGGAAATTGAAGTTAAGCTGACCTCACAAAAAATTAATTGGCACGACTATATCTATGACGATAAAGCCGAAGACTGGGTTTTGTTGATGGAGTATGCGCCATTTACAATGTTATTTAATAACAGTTTTAAAACTCCGCTTACAGTTGTAAAAAATGTGGCTGATGTGGATCCGGCGAAAAAAAGAATTTGGTTTGTATTAAAGCAAAATAATAATTACGGACCATTTTCAAAGTTAGATTTAATGCAGATGCTACAAAGTAAAACTTTGCATGAGTATGATTTTATCTGGCACGACAACATGACGGCTTGGAAGCGCTTAGCTGAAGTTGAAGAGTTTTCGGTCAAAGAAGTACGTTTATTATTTGATAAACACTCTAAGAAAAAAGATTCGAATGATAAAGTTTTTTTCAGACGCAAGTTTGCACGCGTTAAGGTTGATTCGCATGCTATTGTTCATGACAAACAAAAAGTTTATAAGTCGGTGGGCGTTGAAATTTCTGAAGGTGGTGCGGGGCTTGTTATCGAAGACGGAAAATTCGAAAAAGACCAACAAATTTATTTACACTTTAAGCCAGCTTCAGAAGTTCCGGCATTTAATGCTATTTGTAAAATCGTAAGCAGTAAAGGCAACGTTTATGGTGTGCAGTTTTTAAAAATTTCTGCTGCGGCAAAAACTTATATCGCTAATTACACTAAAAAGAAAACGGCGGCTTAAGATGAAAAAAACTACGATGGTTCTATTGTTGTCTGTTCTTGCACTGATAAACACGACGGGTTGCTCAAATGCAGCTACAAGTTTTGCTTTGCCACAGCAAAACGATGCGTTCTCAGGGCAAACATTTTACAACAATAAAGTTGATTTGTTATTTGTAGTGGATAATTCAAAATCAATGTTGCAGTACCAACAACGTTTAGCTTCTAGAGTTCATAATATGATCGATACTTTAAACAGTTTAGGTATGGATTACCGTATCGGCGTCACGACTTCAACAATGGCCAAAAATTCAGATTATGCATCTGCACGAAAACTTGTTGGAAACCCAGTTTATTTGACTTCAGCCAATGTAAATTTATTAGCTGATCGTATTATCGTGGGTGAATCAGGTTCAGATTTAGAACGCAGTCTCGATGCGATGAGATATGTGACTTCAACTGATTATGCGAGCCAATTTCTTCGTAGCGATGCTTTGTTTTCAGTTATTTTCATCAGTGATGAAATCGATCAGAGCACTGAATTCGGAAATCCAAACAATGATGATTTCGTTAATTATTTAAATGCAAGAAAGCCAGTGTTTTCTGACGGTACTCGCGGCTGGATAGCAAATTACATCGGAATTTTAACAAATCAAAGTTGTGACTCGTTAGGTGGGCACGTTTCTATCGGTACACAATTTACAAAATTAGTGGATGCATCAAACGGTATTAAATCATCAATCTGCGCGGCTGATTTAAGTGCGGCAGTATCAAATATTAAAGCGCGCATTATTTCGCAATTAACATCGTATCGCTTTAAAGATGTTCCGAATAAATCAACGATCCAGGTGACTGTTGGTGGTCGTGCGATTTTTGAAGATGCGGTTAATGGTTGGACGCTTGAAACAGAAGTGAATGGCAGCAGCACGGTTTATCTTTTAAAATTTCATGGTGATGCGATTCCTGCAGCGAGTGAACAGGTGATTGTTAATTATAAACCTAACGGCGCAATGTAGTAGAATTACCAGCCTGAGCCCTGATCAAAATTAGAATAAATTAATCCAAATCCAGTACGGGTCCATTTAACGGGCCCAGTATCTAAACTTTCGCTAAATTCTTCTTGAGTGTAATCAAGTACAAAACCTAAACGCCCTTTAAGCCTGCGTGTATACTGAACGGTGTAGCCCGCATCTGCTGTATAGGCTTGCGAGTTGTTATCTATATCAGATTTTTCTAATTGATAGGTGTCGCTGGCGCGATAGAACACACCAAAACTTTGCACGCCATCGTAATACTCAAGGCGAGGACCAAAAGAAATTCCCGTGCCGGTTACGTTGGTGTTGGCCACCTCAGAAGCTTCGGTAATTTGTGAACCTTGCATATATTCAGCAGCTACAGATAAGCGAATTTTACTCATGCGAACGCCGACGAATAATTGCATAGGGTAAAAATAAAGATCACGATCAGGGGCATCAGCTAAGCCGTTTCCCATTGTGCCTTGCGCGCCGATAACCGAAAATCCTGCGCTCATAATCTTGTTGTTTGATTTGTGAGCAGTGGGTTTAAAATTTTTGCGCGCAAAAGCGGGCTCACTGAGAATGATAATCATCACGCCCACAATCAGAGGTAAAATACTAAGCTTTCGAGAAAACATTTTTTGATTTTAGCACAAAGTTTTATCAGAGACTATTTCCCTCTGTCGGAATGAGACCTTCCACCTAGGGACAAAGGTCTAGGCGAGGATCTGAAAAACCTGAAAACTAACCGACTGAAGTTGGTCAGAAATGACTGCGCAATTAGCACGATATGTCGTTGTCATCATTCAGGTTTTTTGTAATGATAAGTCGTTGAAAACCAATTGATTATATAAGATCTGGCTTCGCCAGAGTATGAGGTTATTATGTCGGATACAGTGTCTGATAAATCTTTAGAAGATATGTCAAAATCGTTCGCGCTAACTACGCGACTAGATGCGATCGCAGCGTGGGGACAAAGAAATGCTTTGTGGCCACTTCCTTACGGAACTGCTTGTTGCGGTATCGAGTTAATGTCAGTAATGGGTCCGAAATATGACTTAGCCCGTTTCGGCGCAGAAGTTGTTCGCTTCTCTCCTCGTCAAGCCGACTTACTAGTTGTTGCCGGTACGATCACAGAAAAAATGGCACCGATCTTAGTTCGTATTTACCAACAAATGTTAGAACCGAAATATGTTTTATCAATGGGCGCTTGTGCAAGCTCTGGTGGTTTCTATCGCGCATACCATGTGTTACAAGGTTGCGACAAAGTTATTCCAGTTGATGTTTATGTTCCAGGTTGTCCCCCAACTCCAGAAGCCGTTCTTGATGGCGTGATGACATTACAAAAAATGATTAAAGACAGAACACCACGTCCTTGGAAAGAAGGCTGGGTTTCGCCTTACGAAATCAATGCGCAAACTGTTCCAGATTCTTTAACTTCAACAAGACTTGTTACGCCTCGTCCGGTGGGAGTGTAAGATGTCTTCAGTTGAACAGCTAGCCACTCTAAAACAAGATATCTCGGTAAAATTTGGCGATAACGCATTTAAATTTTCTACAACTCCTGTTGGCGATCACGTTGTTGAAGCGTCAAAAGAAACAGTCACTGCGCTTTTAAGATATTTAAAAGAATACGCTGGTTACAATTTTTTAATGGATGTTTGCGGAGTTGATTATCCAAATCGTGAAAAACGTTTTGATGTTGTATATCACTTATTCGGATCTTCTGATTCTCGTCGTCTGCGTGTAAAAACTCAAGTTGCAGAAGGTGAATCTGTTGCTACAGCAACAACGATCTGGAAAGCGGCTGATTGGTTTGAGCGTGAAGCATATGACATGTTCGGTATTAAATTTTCTGGTCACCCGAATTTGCGAAAAATTTTAACTCATCACCAATTTGTTGGTCATCCGTTACGTAAAGATTACGAAGCCGATAAACAGCAACACTGTTCTTCTGTGTTACCAATTCATTTTGATAATACTCCCGAACAACGTGGTGATCAGTTAGATTCAAGATATGTTCCACTAAATATTGGTCCTTCGCATCCAGCAATGCACGGAACACTTCGTGTAATGGTTGAATTAGATGGTGAAACGATCGTACGTGCGATGCCTGAAATCGGATATCTTCACAGATGTTTCGAAAAAATGGCTGAAACTCATCCGTACAATCAAGTTATCCCGTACACTGATCGTTTAAATTACTGTTCAGCGCCGATGAATAACATTGGATATTGCATGGCGGTTGAAAAATTAATGGGCTTAGAAATTCCGGCACGTGCTGAAACAATGCGTGTGATTTTATGTGAATTGTCTCGCGTGATCGATCATATCATTGCGGTGGGTACTGGCGGCGTTGACTTAGGTGCCTTAACTGCGTTTTTCCATTTATTCACTTTCCGTGAAAAAGTTTACACTTTATTTGAAAAACTTTGTGGTGCTCGTTTAACCGTAGCGATGACACGCGTTGGCGGTATGGCTTACGACGCTCCTGAAGGATGGTTTAGCGACGTTCTTCGTTTTTGTGATGAAATGTCTGATGGTATCGAAGAAATTTCTAAAATGTTATTAGGAAACAAAATCTTCATCAAACGTACACAAGATGTGTGTCCGGTTTCAGCTCAAGATGCCATCGACTGGGGGTACACTGGTCCTCTACTTAGAGCTTCTGGTGTAAATTTAGATTTACGTCGCGCTCAACCTTACTATGGTTATGAAAAATATGACTTCGATGTTCCGGTTGGAACACAAGGCGATATTTATGATCGTTACTTAGTTCGTATTGAAGAAATGCGCCAATCGATCCGCATCATCAGACAAGCTTGTAAAAATGTTCCTTCTGGTGATTACACAATTCGTGATAAAGGCGTTGTTTTACCTGAGAAAAAAGATGTTTACGGAAACATCGAAGGTTTAATGAATCACTTTATGTTGGTGATCAAAGGTCTTCGTCCTCCGGTTGGTGAAATTTATTCGGCAACAGAAGCAGCTAACGGCGAATTAGGTTTTTACTTAGTTTCTGACGGTTCAGCTACTCCATACCGCTTAAAAGTACGTCCACCATGTTTTGCAATTTATCAATCATTCCCAACAGTGGTTAAAGGTTCAATGTTAGCTGATGCGATCGCAACAGTAGCAAGTATGAACTTAATCGCTGGCGAGCTGGATAGATAGGAGCCACGCATATGTTTCAATTATCTCCTCAAGGAAAAGAAAAAGTTTTAGCTGAGTTGAAAAGATACGAATCTCGTCAATCAGCTGTTCTTCCGGCTTTGTATATCGCGCAAGCTGAAAACAAAGGTTACATCTCACCTGAAGTAATTAAAGAATTATCTCGCGTGATGGAATTACCAGAAGCAAATATCAACGAAGTTTGTACATTCTATACAATGTACAACAAAGAGCCGGTTGGTTCTCACCACGTGCAAGTATGCAGAACGCTTTCTTGTATGCTGAATGGTGCAAAAGAATTATCTGAGCATATCTGTTCACAATTAGGTACGCACCTGGGGCAAAAAACTAAAGACGGAAAGTTCACAGTCACTGAAGTTGAATGTTTAGGTTCTTGTGGAACAGCTCCGATGATGCAAATTGCTGATAAATATTATGAAAATTTAACTCATGAATCTGCGATGAATATTATTCGCAGTTTGAAATAAGGAATTACGATGAGCGAAGTAAAATACCTTACAGAATTTTATCACTTGCCAGAATTCAAAGGCCTTGAAGGCTACAAAAAAAATGGTGGTTACGTTCAACTAGCGAAAGCTTTGAAAATGCAACCCCAAGCGATCATCGATGAGGTTAAAGCTTCAGGCCTACGTGGCCGCGGTGGCGCGGGTTTCCCAACAGGAATGAAATGGGGATTCTTGCCTAAGAATGACGAACCAAGATATTTACTTTGCAACGCCGATGAAGGGGAGCCTGGTACATTCAAAGATCGCATGATGATGGAAAAAGCTCCGCATCAATTAGTAGAGGGTATGATTATCTCGGCTTTCGCGATTTCTTGTAAAAAATCTTATATTTATGTTCGTGGTGAGTACGATGACTCAATCAACGCACTTGAAGTTGCCATTCAAGAAGCTTACAAGGCAGGACTTCTAGGAAAAAACATTCTAGGTTCTGGTTTTGATCACGATATGGATGTGTACCGCGGAGCGGGCGCATACATCTGCGGCGAAGAAACAGGAATGATTTCTTCACTTGAAGGTTTAAAAGGCCAACCTAAACTAAAACCGCCATTTCCGGCAGTTCAAGGTTACTTAAAAAAACCAACTATCGTAAATAACGTAGAAACTTTAGCAGCTGTTAAATACATCCTACGTGATGGAGCTGCTGGTTACCGTAAATACGGAACCGAAAAATCTGCGGGTTCAAAATTATTTTCCTTATCCGGCAACGTTGCAAAACCTGGAAACTACGAAGTTCCATTGGGATATCCATTAAAAGATATGATCAATGTTCTTGGTGGCGGAATTAAAAACGGTAAAAAATTAAAAGCTGTTATTCCTGGCGGATCTTCGGCTCCGGTTTTAACTGCTGAAGAAGCCCTTAAAGCTACTTTAGATTATGAAAACTTAGCAGCCGCAGGAACCATGTTAGGATCGGGCGCGATTATCGTGATCGATGATTCTAAATGTATGGTTGAATGCCTTGCTAATTTAACTCACTTTTATCACCACGAATCTTGTGGTCAATGTACTCCATGCCGTGAAGGCACTGGTTGGGCAGATAAAATCGTTCACTCAATTTTATCTGGAAAAGGCCGCTTACAAGATATCGAATTATTAGTAAAAGTTGCTGATAACATGAAAGGCAGAACGATCTGCGCTCTTTCTGATGCAGCGGCGTTACCGATCATTAGCTTTGTGACTAAATTCCGCGACGAATTCGAATATTTCGTGCGTGAAGGTAAATCAAAAGTAAAAGGTACAGCATACAAAGGACATGCATATGCAGCAACAGCCTCTCATTAATTGTACAATTAACGGTGTAGCTCTTCAGGTTAAAGCTGGATCTACAATCATCGAAGCTATGTACGAGAATCAACAAAAGATTGCTCATTACTGCTGGCACCCTGGTTTAAGTATCGCCGGTGTTTGTCGTTTATGTATGGTGCAAATCGAAGGAAATCCACGTTTACAAATCGCGTGTAACACGGTGGTGACTGAAGGCATGAAAGTTAATAATACGTCTGACCAAGTTGTTGAGGCGGCAAAATGGGGATTAGATTTCCATTTAATTAACCATCCACTAGATTGTCCAATTTGCGATCAAGCTGGTGAGTGCGGTCTACAAGAACAGTACATGGAGTTTGGTAAATACAATTCTGAAATGTCTGAGAAAAAACAAAAGAAACACAAAGTTGTAGATCTTGGCCCAACAGTGGTTCTAGATTCTGAACGTTGTATTCTTTGTTCTCGTTGTGTGCGTTTCACTGATGAAGTTTCTAAAACTCACGAATTAGGAATTTTCAACCGTGGTGACCACGCTGAAATCGGAACACACGCGGGTAAACCATTAGATAATAAATACTCTTTAAACACTGTAGATATTTGTCCGGTAGGAGCCTTAACTTCTAAAGACTTCCGCTTCCGTCAACGTGTATGGTTTTTAAAAGATGCTGAGACTGTTTGTAACGGTTGTTCTACGGGCTGTAATGTTAAAGTTTACTTTAATAAAGAAGGCGTTTTCCGTGTTAAACCAAAACGTAACGATGCTATCAACGGTCATTGGATGTGTGATGAAGGTCGCGATGTTTACAAATTCGTCAACAAAGAGCACCGTCAAATCAAAGGGCAAAAATTTGCGAATGGCCAATGGACTTCTGAACTTCACGCAGGCGCAGCTGCAAAAGATGCAGCAATCAGCTTAAAAGGCGCTTCTGGTAATGACGTGGCATTAGTTGTAACTGGTCAACACACGGTTGAAGAGTTAGATGCGATTGTTTCTACTTTTATAAATACTTATAAAACTAAAAACATCTATCACTGGTGGCAGTCAGATTCTGAAGCTAATGAAAAAGCGTTTGATGGCATTTTATTACGTGGTGATAAAAACCCGAATACAAATGGCTTAAAACAAGTTTTCGCTAAACACGGGATTGCAACGAAACTTTCAAGTTTAGATCCAGCTAAGGTTAAACACTTAGTTGTGGTTGGACCTGAAAATATTCCGGTGTACCCAGAGTTTAATGCGATTTTAGAGAAGTTTGCTTTAGCGCCAAACCTAATTTATATGACGTCAGCTAAAGTTGATTCATTAGTGGCTAATAAATCTTTAAAATCAGCGACAATTATTCCGTTAAAAACTTACATTGAAAAATCTGGAACATTCATCAATCACGCTGGTGTTTCACAAACTTTCAAAAAAGTAACAACGGTTGTTTCTGAAGCTTTAACAGTTGTAGAAGCAGCAGCGCTACTTTCTGGTGAAGAGATCAAAATTGAAACTTTAAACCCTAAAAACTTATTCGTAGCTGCAAACAAACCAGCTGACCAAGTAACTTTAGATTTCCGTAAGAAAAATGAATTCATTTTTCAACGCGGAAAATTGTAGGAGTCGAACATGGCTGTAATGCAAAACACTTCTGAAAAATCAAAATGGTACTTACCGGGGATCTTAACTGGTTTAACGATCACGATGAGACACATGTTAAAAAATATTTTTAACAAAAAAGAAATGATCACTTTAAATTATCCAGAAGAGAAGTATGAATACTCTCCAAGATTTAAAGGTAATCATATCTTAACTGTTAAAAAAGACGGTGCGATTCGTTGTACGGCTTGTATGTTATGTGCGACAAACTGCCCAGCAGATTGTATCAAAATCACAGCCAGCGAACATCCAGATCCGCATGTTGAAAAATACCCAATCGCTTACGAAATCGATATGCTACGTTGTGTATTCTGCGGATTCTGTGAAGAAGCGTGTCCGGTGGATGCAATTCGTTTAGGGCCTGAGTGGCAAACTCCGGGTTTAAACGGAGCTAACTTCACTTACGACATTAAACACTTAGCTTATCGCCCAGGTCTTAAAGGCGGAATTCAGTCAGTAGTTGATGATCAAGAGCGCTTGAAATCAGGTATTTAATTTTTGAATTAAATCACGAAATGAAAAAGGAGAAGTTTTGCACTTCTCCTTTTTTTTAGATATCAATTCCTAAGAAAAACTTAATATATGTACCACTCAGATCGATATCCTTTGTCGTGCTATTTACAGAATTAGTAGCACCCTTCCATTTCGTATTCATAATTCCAGTTTCAGCTCCGACAATCAGCGGAATGATAATTAAAGGTTTTACTTCTAACTCAAGCCCGAGTGAATACGACTTTAAACTTCCGCCAGAATAATCAACTACGTTTGATCCGGATTGAGCTACGCGAATATTTGCGCTGTGATCAACACCGTATGAACCGATTAAACCAAAATGAATGATCGTGTCGATAAAGCGATAATTAATCAAAGCCGCTGTTCTGTTTAAACTAGCTTCGCCTTCGACTCCGTTTTTGTTTACATCTAAACCTAATTTTTCAGTGCGAATACCAAAACCAATTGGAATTAACGGAAGTTTAACAATCACATCAGCACCCAGACCATAAAGAGGCACCATATCAGGAGCTACACCTTCACACGAAGTACCGGCGCAAACATCTTTAAGAGCATCTTTTGCAACGACACCCGTGTAGGTCGCACGAGCCGTAAATAAGGCCCAAGAGCTCATTGGAAAAAGTAATACTAATAACAATAGTTTTTTCATTCGAAAATTCTCCTATGTTCTATTATGACTTACACTGTAGGTCTTGAGAATTGGACAATTGTCGGTAGTCTAGTCTAAATCAGAGCTAAATCACTTTGTTATTTGTGCAAATTCAGTTTGAAATAAGAAGATGAACTACCTTTATGCTGAAAATTACCAGGCCCTAAACGAACAGTTGTCTGAGGCTGTTTCTGAAAAGTATGGCCAACCGCTAAAGGTGCGCGCTTTTGAAAACGTCATGTTAGCCGGCTACGATTTATGTTTTGGTCTATTGCAGTTTTTATCTCATCGGCCCAAAGTAGGATCGATTCGTTCGGGCACAAGTTTGCAAGAATATTTACTACCTCATTTTTATCGGTTACAAACACCGATCTTATTTAAAAAAGAAAATGAAAATGTCGCGCAATATATTGCGCAGTTTGATCATGAAGTAAATTTTGTATTATGGTCTTCAGAAAATGAAATCACTGGCGAAAAAATTTTAAGCCTTGAACAGCGCCAAGAGATTCATAATTTATTAAGTGCTAAAAGAATTTTTTCTATCGAAGTTAAATCTAAGTTTAACGCTGAAGATGCCGATGTTATTAAACAGTTTGGTTATTCAGTCGTTATCGAATCGGGATCAGCATTTGAAGATGAAAAATGTCTAATTTATCACAGCGATAAGTTAAAAACGCCAACGTTGATAGGGCATTATCAAAACAATCTGCAAACAGCACAAAGTTATCTTTCAGCTGCCACTGGGCAGAAAGCTATCAACACAGCGCTCCTGAAAGAAATTGACAGCTTCGGGTTAAATTATTTTAGTCGTTTTGCTCTTAAACCAGCAACTTTGCAGGATCGTTTGGTTCTGTGTTCAAAAACTGTAGCTGGGTCAGCACTTAAAGCTGAATTAAATTTGAAAGCTAATGAAGCTTTTGCTCCAAGCGAACTTCCAAGCTGGATCATTGAGGCAATCCCAGCCTGGTGGGGCGAGGCTAAAAGCGTCGATTTGGTGATGGGCCTATTAATAATTGACATCAATGCAGTGAGTGAAAATACCCTGCAAAAAATCACTGAAATTCATGATAAGTTAACTAAAGCATCGACTTGGTCTATTTCTTGACACCTTTGGCTCAGGCCATTGAATATTAAACGGTGAACGAAAAAAGCGTACTCATTGTCGATGATGACAAAGACATTCAATCAGCTATACAAATGATTCTTGAGTTGCATGGCTATGTCGTGGCTAGCGTATCAAATGGCAAAGAAGCGCTTGAGGCTCTGATGCGCGAGCCTGCGCCATCAGTTATTTTGCTAGATCTTATGATGCCTGTGATGGATGGTTTTGAGTTTTTGCACACGATAGAATCAGGCCAGATGGCAAAAAATATTCCGATTATCGTGATGACTGCTGCTCGCAATAAAGCCAGCGAAATTAAAAAATACACGACGTTATTAAAACCTTTTGAAGTGACAAAATTGTTAAGCCTAATTGGAGAATGTTATCAAAAATCTATCTAATAGCCGCATCAGTCGTATTATGACTTTGCATAATTTATTAGTGATCGGCAGTTTCCTATTCGCGCTACTGACATTTGCTTTACTGCAAAAATACGCCAATCAAAAAAACTTAAGTAAAATTGAATTTCGCGGAAAAACTGTTCAATCACTTTTAGAAAAATCTTTTAACGAAAATCTAGAAATTGTGTATTCAATTCAAAATTTATTTTATACCCGTAAAGATTTTTCACGTGCTGAATTTAAAAACTTTGTGAGCAGTTCATTGTTACGTCATCCTGGCTTACAAGCTGTCGAACACATGATTTATTTGAAAGATGTAAATCGCAAAAGATATGAACAAAAAATGCGCGCTGAAGGTTTTGCAAATTTCACAATTAAAGAACTCGATCCAGGTGCGGGCGTGCAAATCGCGGCAAAACGGCCTGATTACTATGTGATTAATTATGCCGAACCACTTCAAGAAAATTTAGCCGCCTTAGGCTACGACGTCAGTTTTACGCCACCAGCAAAAGAAGCTCTGCTCTCTGCGCAAAAAAATGGAATGGGTGTATCACCGTGGATGCCATTAGCCCAAGGAGAAGTGGGTTTTGTCGTTTACATGAGTATTCAACGTAGTGATGGTTACGCAGTTGGTGTATTTCGGCTAAATAAATTTGTCGAAACGGCAATTAAGGCCGAACAAGCAGACAGCGTTGATTTTATTATCGAAGAAGTGATAGAATTGCCAAATCCAAAAAAAGTTTTTAAATATGATTCGCAAGCAGGTCAATTAGTTGATTTTAAAGACTCAACCAACATCAATCAGGATTTAATTTCAACTACATCGGTAAAATTTGGTCAGCGCACTTGGCGCTTGGTTCATTTTCCATCAGCGAATTATCGCTCAATTATTCATCCAGTTTTACCTTATGCTGCAGCGTTAACAGTTTTGTTGCTGATGTTAGCATTGACGTTCTTTTTTTACGAGCGTGACGCTCGCGTAACGGCGCAAACTGCCACTAAAGTACGTGAAGAGTTTATGACAGTGGCTTCGCACGAGCTAAGAACCCCGCTAACCCCACTAAAAATGGAAATATTTTTAATTAAAGAGCTCGTGCAATCCGGAAAAGTTGGAAAAGAAAAAATTACCCAGCTCCTTGAAAACGCGAATAAACATCTAAATCATATTGTAGCCTTGATCGATGATTTGTTAGATGTGGGTCGTATTGGTGAGGAACATTACCAATATGAATTTTCACATTTTAAAATTGATGAACTAATTAGAAACACAGCTGAAAAATTTGATCCGATATTTAAGGCCAACAACTGTTCTCTGATATTTAGTGTTCAGCCCGATGTAAAGGTTTTCTGGGATGCTCAGCGCATAGAACAAGTTCTGACTAATTGTTTTAGTAATGCAGTTAAGTTTTCACCCAAGGCCGTTATCGAAATTAAATTACGCAGTGAAAGCCAGAACATCATTTTTAGCATTAAAGACAACGGCATAGGAATTTCAACCGATTTTCAGAAAAAAATTTTTAATAAGTTTGAGCGTGGGGTATCAAGCCGAGGTTACGGTGGTTTAGGCATAGGATTATTTATCGTGCACGAAATTATTAAAGCACACGGTGGCAGAGTTAAAATCGAAAGTTCTCTAGGGCAGGGAGCCGAGTTTATTTTTCAGGTTCCGAGTCATGTCTGAGTTACAAAATAAATTTATAATTTTGAAAAAAATGAAATACGGCGAAGCAGACTTAATTATCCACGCCTTATCTATGGCGGGAGCCAAGAAGTCTTTTATTGCTCGTGCAGCTCTTAAAAGTAAAAAGCGCTTCGGCGGGGGTGTGTTAGAGCCGACACATTTTGTGTTATTCACATATAAAGAAAAAAAATCTGATGATCAGCTTAATGTATTAAATGAAGCTGTTTTAATCGATGACTTTAAAGATATTCGTTCAGATTATGATAAATTAGAATTTGGTCTGTTTATGTTAAACTGTGCTTATCACGTTTCTCAAGAAGGTGATTTTGATTCACATTTTTTATTTAATCTTGTGGGTCATTCACTCAGGCAGCTCGGTAAAACCGAAAACTTACTAAGATTTAAATTACATTTCTGTCTAAAGTTTTTATTTCAACAAGGAGTAATTTCGGTCGAAGACTGGATGTCTCCATTTTTAAAGATCAATATCGCCGATTCAGAGCAGTTAGATCAGCAGCCTAACATGGCTGAAATCGTAGATAATTTTACCGATTCGATCGAATCCCAAGTTCTACATTATATCAAAAACGCAGACACAGGGTTTTAATTAAATTTTCTTTTTTGAAAGTGGATGTCTAACTTCGACAATACGAGCAAGTGTATCAATATTAAGATGCGTGTATTTTTCGGTGGCTTGTAGACTTTCATGACCCAGCATAGTTTGTAGCGTTCTAAGATTAGTGCCGCTGGCTAACATGTGAGTTGCAAAGCTATGGCGTAATGAGTGGGGGTGCAGGGGATTCATTAGTCCTACTTGTTTACCCAGGGTGCGAATCAGTTCGTAGCCTTTACGTGAAGACAGGGGCTCATCACCAAAAACAAATTCTCTATTTTTATTTCGAGCCTGATAGGCTTTAAGGGCTTCGTTGCACGTATCGGGAATAATAATTAAACGTTCTTTTTGGCCCTTTCCTAAAACTAAAATTCGTCGCTGATCTAGCTGAATATCTTTCCAACGCAAGTTGCAGGCTTCGCTAATACGAAGTCCTCCGCCATATAAAAGATTAAATAAGGCTTTTTGTATGGGTGCATCTTCGTCTGTGGATTGATTCAAAAACTGCAAGACACTAATGACTTCATCGACCGAAATAAAATGCGGGATTTTCTTAGGAACTTTCGGGCAAACTAGCTGGTCGGCGTAATTTTTATCGATGAGTCTTTCGCTATAGAGCCAGTTGAAAAAGCTCTTTAGCGTAGCGATCTTTCGGTTACGTGATGCCGGTGAAAGACGGCCCCATTGGGTCAATGAGTCGCGGCACGAGGTCCAAAGGTCTTCGCCCGTATTAAAGCTTAAGGGCTTAACGTCGGCCAAATTAATCAAATTATTGTTTTTATGAGTGTGTTTTTTAAGAGAGCCTTTTAGAAAGAACGCTTGGTTCAAATCAAGGGTATAAGCCTTAATCGTTAACGGCGAGCATGATTCAATATTTTCTAGATATTTCAAGAAGTTATGAATTTGTTTGGTCAGTAAATAAGCCATTAGATTGATTATATATTAGCCAATACGAAATGAGGGGTCCTAAAAATATTTTAACACAATGCAATATTTTCCTTGCAATTATTACCCGACTTTGGTTATATTACGGGCATAACACGGTGTATCAAAATGAGCTAATCATAATGAGACACCAACTCTTGGACGTTTAACAGTACGTGAAAGGTGGCCCCTATGTCTTCTAACGACTCTAGTGCAACAACAGTATTACCGAGTTCACAAAACCAACCGCAAATGGGTTGGACTGGTAACCAAACTCAAAAGGTTATCGAAACTAGATCAATCATCTATAAATCGGATATCATGGGTCAGATGATGAAAATGATCGAAAGAGTTGCACCTTCGCAAGCTAACATCCTAGTTCTTGGAGAATCTGGAACAGGTAAAGAACTTATCGCTCGCGCAGTTCACGAAAAATCAAATCGCAAAAATAAACCGTTTGTTGCGATCAATTGCGGTGCTTTACGTGAAACACTTTTAGAATCTGAATTGTTCGGACATGAAAAAGGTTCTTTTACCGGAGCTTACAATAAAAAAATCGGTTTAGCAGAAGCTGCAAACGGCGGGACTTTATTCTTAGATGAAATTGGTGAATTACCTCTTTCAATTCAAGCAAAACTTTTACGTTTTGTTCAAGAAGGCGAAATCTTTCGCGTTGGTGGTAAAGAGTCGATCAAAGTTGATATTCGTTTAATCTGTGCCACTAACCGTGAATTAGATCAAGAAGTTGTGCGCGGAAACTTTCGTGAAGATTTATTCTATCGTATTAACACGATCGTTGTAGCGGCTCCACCATTACGTCGTCGTAAAGAAGACATTCCAGTTTTAATTCAGTATTTCTTATCACAAGGTCACTCTTACTTAAACCGTGGTAAAACTATTGATGAAGAGGCTTTAAAACTATTAGTAAAATATGAATGGCCAGGAAACATCCGTGAATTACAAAACGTGTGTGAACGTTTGCAAATTCTTTCTGAAGGCCACATGATTATGATCAACGATCTTCCTGATTTCGTACGTAATCCAGAGACGAAAGAAGAAGGCGTCGATTTCGATCCAACTATGCCATTATATGAATTAGAAAAACGTTATATCATTAAAGCTCTTGCTCACTACGGTGGAAACAAAACTCAAGCAGCGCAAGGTTTAGGTATCACGATCAAAACTCTTTACAACAAACTTCATGAGTACGGCGAATTCGAAAAATACGCTGTTCACACGAAACCAGCTAAAGACTAATATATTTTTATAAGATGTAGCACGTAGATTGAACACTTCGAATGTAGCACGTAGATTGGATCGAAGATTAAAACGAACTTGAATATTGAAACGTTGGCAGACCAGGTTCGTACGTTTTTTGTGTTCCAGATATGGAAAAAGCCCTCGCGTGGAGGGCTTTTTGACTCATTAATTTCCGGTAAAATTACGACTTAGATATAACCTTCGTCATCATCATTTTCTTCTTCTTCTTCGTCAGCAGTTAATATGCTGTCTTCTTCGATTTCTTCTTCTAGGTCTTCTTCAGCAGAATCATCTTCTAAAGTTTCGAAGCCAGCACCTTCTTCTGAATCATCTTCTTCTAAAGGTTCAGCGCCTTCTAAAGCATCTTCATCGCCAACCATAGCGTCTAATTCTAATTCGTCGTCAAATTCAGAATCGATATCAGAAAAAGATGTTTGCAGCGGAGCAATAGCCGCGATTTTTTTAGCTTTTTTTGCAGCTGGTTTTACAGAAGTTTTTTTAGCAGGTTTAGCTGCTACTTTTTTTGCAGGTTTAGCAGCCTTTTTCGGAGCCGCTTTTTTTACAACTTTTTTAGGTGCGGGTTTAGCAGCTTTTTTTGCCTTTTTAGGCACAGCTTTTTTAGCCGTTACTTTTTTTGCAGGTTTAGCAGCCTTTTTCGGAGCCGCTTTTTTTAAAACTTTTTTTGCAGGTTTTTTCTTAGCCATGTGAATTCTCCATTTGTTAAACGAAAACATCACTAGACTAGAGAAAAATAAACTCGTGCGCAAGAGCTAGGTGCTTGGAACTAGATGTTATTAAAGTCCAAAGTGGTCTTCAAGCACACGTGCAAACTCAGCCGGTACAACTCCTGACATAAAAAGCCCTGGTTGGTGGCCATTTTTCGCATTGACGTAGGTCAAATAACCAAAAGTTCTCGACTTGTCCGCATTTTTGATCGGCACCGTGATATTGATGGGTAGCGGAAGTGCTGCTTTATCTGGCAACGTCATGAAAAGGCCGAAGGCGCTCAAGCCAATATAAAGATTAATTTTGGTGTTATTATTGGTCGGAAAACTTAAAGCTAAACTGGGTAGCTCACCTTGACCAGCAGGCATCGCCGGTAATGGATCACCATTTGGTAAACGGGTAGCTGGAACAGTTGTAATTCCTTTTAAGATATATTTAATAGGAACACGAACGGCCATTTTCATTTTACCAGTACCATCAAATACCGGAGTGAATGAAATATCTGGATATTTATTAAATGTTCCTGATGGAGTGAATGCTACGCCTGATGGCATTGGTAACATAATCACAAATTCGCCGCGCGTTTTATCTATATCTAGTGCCAGGGCTCCGTTAAAGCCTAACTTATTAGATGAATCATCTACGCGACTTTTCATGTCGACTGAATCAATATTAGGAGAAGTTGGAGTTTCAGGAGTGGTGCCTAAATCAGTTTGTCCTTGGCCTTGATCTAAATTTTTAAGTTCGGGATCAGATCCGCCACAAGCCGTTAATAGGGTCACTAAAGTAAGAAGTGTGATTTGATGTTTCATGGTTACCTCGTCCAAAATTATCGGACCAAGGTCTATATAGCTAAAGTCTTTTTGGAACAAAAAAAGCCGATCGTAGTGATCGGCTTTTTTTCGTCAACTAAGTTGACACAATTTTTTAAACTCACTTTTTGCAAAGTGATCAGCTGTATATTAGTCCGTCAATATTAGCCAATTAACTTCAACGCTAACTGCGTTGATTGGTTAGCTTGTGCTAATGTTGCGGTCCCTGCTTGTAACAATACTGTATTACGAGCCATATCAGAAGTCGCAGATGCTACGTCAGTATCACGGATACGTGAATTGGCTGCAGCTAAATTCTCTTCAGTGATCGCTAATGTATCTACTGTAGAAGTCATACGATTTTGTAAGGCACCTAAGTTTGCTCTCATTGCATTTACTCTTTGTTGAGCAGCTTCGATAGTATCGATTGAACCACGAGCTGAATCACGTTTAGTAAAATCAAGGTCAGCTACTCCTAAAGCATCTACTGTTGCAACGTTGTTCGCGGCATCAAAAGTGATTTTGTCGAACTCAGTTGAGAACATACCAATTTGGAAATCGAATGCCGGAGATGAACCATCAAGTAATGATGTCGAGTTCCAACGAGTTGATTTACCAATACGTTGAGTTTCATCTTTAAGCTGTGAGATTTCTGTTTGGATCAATGAACGCTCTTGGTCACCAATAGTGTCAGATGCTGCCTGGATCGCTAACTCTCTTTGACGAATCAAGATGTTAGAGATTTCGCCTAAGCCACCCTCAGCCGTTTGCACTAAAGAGATTGCATCGTTTGCATTACGTTTTGCTTGAATTGCAGATCTGATTTGTCCACGCATAGTTTCTGAGATCGCTAAGCCGGCAGCATCATCTGCTGCTTTGTTAATGCGAGAACCAGAGGCTAACTGAGCCGATGATGACTGCATTAAGCGTTGGCTGTTAGCCATGTTACGTTGTGTATTGATCGCTGCTACGTTTGTTGAAATTCTTAATCCCATTGTAAATTCCTTTTAAACTTTTTAAGTTGTATTTTTCATATCTAATTCCTTCCGTGTGTTGTTTCGTAAAGTCTGCATCCTAGCAAACTCTTTTGCGCCTAGAGTACCCACCATGGGTATTGTTATTTGGCGCTGCCTATTTAATATTCCTTCAATTTTTAGTTCATCCTTAATTCGTCCTTGAAGCCTCCTCTCAAAAAGCATTGAGAACATGTCTTGCGAAATTGCATGACCTTGTTCTTAGAGACATCCAGTCTCTTGATTTATTACTTATCTTAGTTTTCGGTGTATGCGGGTGAATCTTGACAGGATGTTCGAATAGAAAATGTAATTTAAATTATTTTTTCTAGTCGTGTTTTCCCTCTGAAAGTATTGATTTCTACACGTCAGTCTTAGGACTCGACGAGGCTTAGTATCAGTCTGTGGAATGTTCGTCGAGTCAAGTCGGGTGTCAGGAAAAGCGCTGTAGCTAAGGCTTGCGCGAGATATAGAAATTATCTTTGATCGTGAAGCGAAGTTTCCAGTATTTTGCTTCTTGTGCGTAATCAATTCCTATTCGAGGAGAAGCAATAATGTTTGAAGATTTTATTTTCGCTCCCACATCTTCGATAAATATCTGATCATCTGTTAGTAGTAACTCATTATGATTGCGTGTGATCTTTAAAGCCTGAGCTAATTTGCCTGGCCCCGTGGTAAGGTTCCATAAGTGTTTTTTGTTTTCAGGATCAAAAGTTTTTTGTTTGCGGTTTTTTGCCATCGTCGTTAGTCCTTCATCAGGTTCTAGCGAGCGAATAAGTACAGCTTCTGGAATATCTTCTTTTTGGGTAACGACGTTTAGGCAATCATAAATGCCATAAATTAAATACACATAACTATGACCGCCAGTTAGATACATGCTTTCTGTGCGTTTGGTCTTTTTGTTACCAAAGGTATGACAACCACGATCTTTGATTCCTAAGTACGCTTCTGTTTCTGTAATAATACCTGATAGTCTTTTGCCATTCACGATATGCACGAGACGTTTACCCAACAACTCTCGGGCAACAAGGGTCGTGTCACGTTGATAGAATGATTTTTTTAATTTAGTCGATTTCAAGAAAACGGCATTGAGCAATTTTTCCGCTCAACTCGTAGGAGTGAAGAGAATTAGCGCGTAAGTGATTGGCTGTATTGAACCCCAAAGTACATGTTATTGTTTCAGAGGCGAAATGGGAGCAGTCTTCGCAGGCAAATGGAATCTTATAAGCGTTGAAATCACGAGGGTGAATAACATCTTTTTTCATAGACGGTCTAATACGAGATGGCGACTGTTTTATAGGGTTTTTAGCATTAGCTTTCGACATAGGATTTATATAGGACCTCGGGTTGACAAATGCAATCTATAACTCATGCTTAAGTATGGTGAAACCATAGAGGCGAATAGATGAGTAATGAAATCCAAAAAATGACCAGAAGAAGCCAAGAAGCCATGCAAGCGGCCGCTAAACTTGCCGAGAGTAAAAAGAACTCTTCTGTTGAACCAGAACATTTAATCTTAGAGTTAGTTGAACAAGATGACGGTGTAGTTCCGCGTATATTACAAGAAGCAAAAGTTCAGCCGGCGACTTTAATCACGCCGTTGGTTAAAGCGATTAGCCAGCTTCCACAATTGTCGCAAGCGCAGTCGAATGTGTATGCAAGTCCTCGGTTACAAAAGTTATTTAAGTATGCAGAAGCTGAAATGGTTGAATTGCAGGATGAATTAATTTCAACCGAGCATTTTCTTTTAGCCTTATTTAAAATTGATGATGCTGTTTTAAAAAAAATTATCGAAACGACAGGGCTAAAAAAAGCCGTTATTGTCGAAGCTTTAAAAAAAGTACGTGGTAACCAAAGAGTGACAACTGACGAACCTGAAAACCAATACGAAGTTTTAAAAAAATACGCACGTGATTTAACTGCACTAGCCGCCGAAGGAAAACTCGACCCTGTAGTAGGTCGCGACGAAGAAATTCGCCGTTTGATTCAGGTGTTATCACGTCGTACAAAAAATAATCCAGTTCTAATCGGTGAACCTGGCGTTGGTAAAACAGCGATCGCCGAAGGCATGGCCATTCGCATTATCAAAAAGGATGTGCCTGATCACTTGTTAGGTAAAAAATTAATGGCTTTAGATATGGGGTCTTTAATCGCCGGCGCGAAATACCGCGGTGAATTTGAAGATCGTTTAAAAGCGGTGATCAAAGAAGTTACTTTAAGCCATGGCGAAATTATTTTATTCATTGATGAATTACATACGCTTGTTGGAGCTGGTAAAGGCGAAGGCGCGATGGATGCGGGGCAATTATTAAAACCTGCACTATCTCGCGGCGAGCTTCGCTGTATTGGCGCAACAACATTAGATGAGTATCGTCAGTACATCGAAAAAGATGCGGCCTTAGAACGTCGTTTTCAAACCGTCTTAGTCGATGAGCCAACAGTGGATGAGACGGTTACGATCTTACGTGGTTTAAAAGAAAAATACGAAGTTCATCATGGCGTGCAAATTACCGATGCAGCGCTAATTGCAGCAGCTAAACTTTCACATCGCTATATCACGAATCGATTCTTGCCAGATAAAGCCATCGATCTGATGGATGAAGCAGCCAGTAAGTTAGGTATTGAAAATGGTAGCGTGCCTGAAGAGGTCGATCAAATCGAGCGCCAGATTTTAAATTATAAAATTGAATTAGAAGCGTTAAAAAAAGATAATGACAAACAGTCAATCGTGCGTAAAGAAAAAATTTCAGCTGAATTAGGCGAGCTGCAAGTTAAAGCTCAAGCTTTGCGTGAAAAATGGAATTTTGAACGTAGTCAAATCGATAACGTGAAAGCGTTAAAATCTGAAATCGAACAAATTCGTAACGACATTAGTCGCACAGAGCGAGAAGCTCAGTACGAAAAAGCTGCGCAATTAAAATACGGTAAACTTCCTGAAGTTGAAAAAAAGCTCCAAGATCTTGAAAGCAAACTTAAAACTAAAGATGGTGCGCTCTTAAAAGAAAAAGTCGACGCTGAAGATATCGCTGATGTTGTTTCTAAGTGGACACACATTCCCGTGAGTCGAATGCTTGAAAGTGAAATGCAAAAACTGCTGCATATGGAAGACGCTTTAAAAAATAAAGTGGTCGGTCAAGATCAAGCTTTAGAAGTGATCGCTGATGCCGTTCGCAGAAGCCGGGCTGAAATTGCTGATCCTAATAGACCTATTGGAACTTTTATTTTTGTAGGCCCGACAGGCGTGGGTAAAACAGAAACTGTAAAAGCCTTAGCTGATTTTTTATTTGATGATCAAAGTTCAGTCGTACGAATTGATATGTCTGAGTACATGGAAAAACATTCAGTCTCTCGTTTGATCGGCGCACCTCCGGGTTATGTGGGTTACGAAGAGGGCGGACAATTAACAGAAATCGTGCGACGTAAACCTTATGCGGTAATTTTATTAGACGAAATAGAAAAAGCACATCCCGATGTGTTTAATGTTTTATTACAACTCTTAGATGAAGGCCGTTTAACAGACGGGCAAGGCCGCACAGTAGATTTTAAAAACACAGTGATTGTCATGACTTCAAACTTAGGCGCAAGCCAAGGCAGCGAGGCTATCCAGGCAGCGTTAAAAACTTTCTTTCGTCCAGAATTTTTAAATCGCGTGGATGACGTGATTGAATTCAAATCGTTAAGTAAAGATAACTTAGCCGGCATTGTGAAAATTCAACTTCAGCAAGTCGTTGAGCGTTTAGCGCAGAAAAATATCAAAATTAGTTTTACAGATAATGTAATTCATTATTTAGGCGAAAAAGGTTTTGACCCTGTGTTTGGCGCAAGACCTCTTAAAAGAATTATCCAGACAGAAGTCTTAAATCCGCTAGCAAAAAGAATGATTGCAGGTGATATCAAGGCTGATTCTGTGGTAAAAATGGATTATGAAAATAATTCTATTTCTTTTAGTTAGTTTATCAATACCCGCAACTTTTGCTAAAGACACCCCGCTGATCACTGGTGACCTCGGGGGTTCTTCAGGTAACAATAACGGCACCACTTACCAAGAAGTTCATTTAGGTGTGAATTTAAATTTCACTGATTGGCTAACGTGGCGCAATTCTGGTTTTCAAAGAACCGGTTCAAAAACAAAAACAATCTCTGGCTTAGATTCAACTATGCGTTTAGTGCTTAGAACTAAGTTTGATCAAAGCGGCGGAGCCCACTTATTCGTTGGTCCTGGTTATCGTTGGACGAGCGAAAAGACGAATAATGCCGTCATAGGTGAAGCAGGCCTTGGTGTAAATTTCTCCGGCGTTGGCTTAAGTGGTGGAGCAAAGTACCTAAAGTATGACAAAGACCGCTTTGACACTGACGGTAATGTTTTAAAAAATGAAGATGTAAACTATTTCATCAATATTTCTGGAAATACAAGTTTCGGAAAATAACTTATCGTTACACGATTTCTTAGATGGGATTGCGCAACCGGCAATCCTTTTTTATTTGTACAAACTTTTTTCAAATTCTCAACCTTATGTTTTATTTGTTCCAAACTCCTTCAGGTCGAGGAAGTTTTTACCGAACTATCCATTTGTCTGGGGTATTCATGTAATCTCTGTAGCTGGACAGTAAAATGGAGGAATTGATGTCTTACATCAATGGTAGAAAATTATTGTCGGTAGCTACATTAATGTCTTTGGCCTTATTAACGATGGCCAATCAAAAGTGTAAAGAAGAACCTGTTAAAGTCAGGCAACTTAAAAAAAACGTACAAGTTTTAAAAGTAGAAGCTTCGTCGTTTTTAGATAATTCAGGATTTAACTTTTCTGAAGTTGCCCAGAGCCAGTTCTCAGGTGTGATCTTCGAAGAAGAATCA
Source organism: Bdellovibrionota bacterium (assembly GCA_040386015.1). GTDB lineage: Bacteria > Bdellovibrionota > Bdellovibrionia > Bdellovibrionales > Bdellovibrionaceae > Pseudobdellovibrio. The sequence continues at coordinate 224,716 of JAZKGG010000002.1, forward strand.
ATGTTTGAGCGCAACGTTTACCCAAAACCAGAACAAACCACAGAAGGTATGTCGACGGGTTTACAAAAAGCATCTGTTGAAGATAAACAAATAACTCAACTTAAAACTTGGTTTCCAACGATGAAATCCAGCGAAGTGCAATTATCACGTGATTCAAGTTGTTTGGTTTCTCGCCCACAACATTTACTATACGGAAAAATTAATTCATTAGAAGCATACTCGGGTATGGCATTGCAGTTTGGTTTTAATTCAACGACGGTACAAATCCCCTTAACAGCAAAATTTAAAATGGATAAAATGCGCATGGATTTAAGCTTTCATGCTTATGATCCATGGAGCTCGCAACAAATGGCTGCGGTGAATTCAGAAGTGATCAAGAAAGATTACTCAGCAGGGTTTGGAATCGATTTAGGAGTTATTCATATCGGCCCAGAATTTTACCGTGTGACGGGAATGGCAGAAACTGTTTTAAAAGGATTAAAACAATCGATCCAAGATATTTCAGCAAAATTAAAATCATTAGATCGCCAAGAATGGCACACAAGAATTTTAATCAGCCGTGATAACTATGTAGTTATCGTGGGTGGTGCAGAGCTTGGCCTTAAAAAAGGTGACCGCTTAAAAGTCGAAAACGAAGTCCATGATTGGATGGGAGAGCCGTGCGGAGAAGGCAGTGTATTACTAGGTTCAGTATCAGTAACAAACGACCCTTGGATTATCGAAATCGAAGATGCTGGAAATTTAATGGCTAAGGCCCGCGTTTTAAACCCTCGTGAAGACGATTCTATCGAGGTAGGTGCCTTAACACGCATCAGTCAGCTCTATGTAGAGCCGGTAGTTGCAACAAAGCAGAAAAAATAAGCACTAATTGTAATCAATAATAGACTTGCGCCGCTATAGCATGATAACTAGCGGCGTATGTTTTCTGGAATCGTCGAGACCACGACAACTCTTATTCGCACCGAAAAAATGAACCAGGCTTCTCGCCTTTGGGTAAAGCGTCCGACATCTTTTAATGACATCAAAATTGGAGACAGTATTTGTGTGAACGGCGCATGTCTTACCGTTGAAGCTTTTGATCAAAACGAAATGCAGTTTTGTTTGGGACTAGAAACCTTAACGTTGTTAGAAAAAAGTTTATCTTACTGGGAGCGCGTTCCCTTAAATCTTGAGCGTTCATTAAAATTTGGCGATCGTGTGCACGGTCATCTTGTTACCGGTCATGTCGATGAATCTGTAAAGATTGTTCTATCACAGGCCAACGGAGACGTTTGGGATTTAGCTGTCGAGGTGTCGCCAGAGATCGCAAAATTTTTCTGGCACAAGGGTTCAGCCTGCATTAACGGCGTAAGTTTGACGATCAACAAAATTGAAAGTAATTTTATTTTCTTTTGTCTTATTCCAGAAACTTTAAAAGTGACCAATCTTCAATACTACAAAAAAAATGATTTCGTAAATATTGAATCTGATTATTTAGCGAAGGCCTACATCCGCTCACAAGGAGCCCCATGAATTCTATCCAAGATATCATTGCTGATTTTAAAGCCGGAAAATTCGTGATCCTAGTTGATGATGAAAATCGCGAAAACGAAGGTGATTTAGTGATTGCAGCTGATGCGATTACTCCAGAAGCCGTAAATTTTATGGCTAAAGAAGCACGTGGTTTAATTTGTTTATCAATGACCGCTTCGCAAATTGAAAAATTACAAATCCCTATGATGACTTCAAAATCACATCAGCGTGGAGTCACTGAAACAGCATTCACTTATTCGATCGAAGCAAGTTTTGGCGTTACCACTGGAATTTCTGCAGCCGATCGTTCTCACACGATCAAAGTAGCCTCACGTGAAACAGCAAAAGCCAGTGATGTGATCGTTCCAGGTCATATCTTTCCATTAAAAGCTCATCCGCAAGGTGTATTAGGCCGCGCTGGTCACACAGAAGCTAGCGTTGATCTAGCCGTGATTACAAAACAAACTCCAGCTAGCGTAATCTGTGAAGTGATCAATGATGATGGTACGATGGCGCGCTTACCAGATCTAATGGTCTTTGCCCAAAAACATAATATTAAAATCGGAACTATCGACGCGTTAATCGAATACAGGAAGACTCATGAAAGCTAAAAAAGCTGTTAAAACTAAAGCCGTTAAAACAAAAGCTAAGGCCCTAAAAATTAAAATCGGGGTTGTGACTTCGCGTTTTAACGAAGAAATCACTTCAAAGCTAGAAGACGGCACTTTAGATTTTCTTGAATCAGTTGAGGGCGTAGAAATTTTCTCAGTTCGTGTTCCGGGGGCTGTTGAAATTCCTTTGGCGGTCCAAGCGCTCTTAGAATACCAAAAAGTAGATGCCGTGATCACCCTTGGAGCAGTTATTCGTGGTGAAACCACTCATTACGAAGAAGTTTGCCGCTCTGTTGAGCGAAATTGCTCAAGATTAATGTTGGATTATAAAAAACCAATCGCTTTTGGGGTTTTAACCACTGAAAATGAAGAACAAGCTTTAGACCGTGTAGGCGGTCGCCATGGTCACAAAGGAATTGATGCAGCCCAAGCAGCTCTTGAGATGATTGGACTTCTGCGCGAAATCAAGAAAAAATAAAGGGGTATGGCTAGAATACCCACGCAAAATGTCGAATCCTTGAAAAGGCGAAAAGAAGTCATTTCTATTTTTGCTATTTCAATATTGCTGGCCATTTTAGTTGGTATCGAAGTTTACGTATTTCGATCTGGCCAAACTTTACCAAGTCCGTACATTATTTATTTCATCGGACTAGTTAACGTAAATTTAATCTTAGTATTACTTCTATTATTTTTAATTTTTCGAAACATTGTAAAAGTTTTTATCGAGCGCCGTGGTAAAATCTTCGGGTCATCGTTAAAATCAAAACTCATTATCGCCTTTGCCACATTTTCGGTAATTCCGACCTCGTTAGTTTTGATTCTTTCGGTATTTTATTTAAATTCAAGCTTTGATCGTTGGTTTTCACACCGTATGATCGGCATTTTAAAAAATGCTTCTGAAGTGATTGATTCATTTATCGCGCAAGAAAAACGTAAAGGTTATGATTATGCGACGATGGTGGCTGATGCGATCGTAAGAACTCAAAACCCGCAAAAATTAGACGAAGTGCTTAAGAAGTTACAAAAAGACTATAAGCTTGATGTGGTTGAGTATTATCCTGACCTATTATCTGAACGTTATATCGCACAGGATGCAAAAGCTGTCAGACAAGTGGTTCCCCGCCCTAATTTTGATTTTTTACAAAAAGGGTTTTTACATCAAAGCCAGGCTAGTATTGTGCAGGTTTTTTCTGATTCACATTTGCTGCGCATGATGGTGCCGACTGAAAACGGGGTCGTGGTTGTTTCGAAAGTTCTAAATTTAGCGCCGGGTGCAAAATTTGATGACATTGTCGGAGCTTACCAAGAATTTCAAACGAATACGCTGATCGAAAACCCATTAAAATCGATGTATTTTATCATGCAGATTGTAATGTCGTTGGTGATTTTATTTGCCGCTATTTGGTTTGGTTTCCATTTGGCAAAACAGCTTTCAGTGCCGTTAGTTCAACTCGGGCGTGCTACGAAGCGAGTGGCTGGCGGGGATTATTCGTCATTAGAAATCGAATCTGGCAGTGAAGAAATTAACAATCTAATCGGAAACTTCAATCAGATGATTTCAAATTTATCTTCATCTGAGCTTGAGTTGCAGCAGACGATCAAAAATTTAAATCAGTACACCACTTATGTTGAAATCGTTTTAGGAAACGTATCCGCTGGAGTTTTATCGGTGGATATGTCGGGTGTTGTCACCACGATGAATCGCCGAGCCGGCGAGCTTCTGAACGTTGATCCCTCTAAAGCCGTTGGTAAACCGATCAAGCAGCTGTTAGATGATCAAACCTACAAAGTTTTTTCGCAGTTCGTAAAGTCGATGCAGGAAAATAATTTAACAAGCTTACAAAAAGAAATTCGCATCGAAGTCGATAAACAGACAGAAAAAGGCATAGAAAAAGAACCTATTCCGTTATCAGTGCATGTTTCGATTTTACGTAATGAGTTTCAGCATCAAATCGGCCGTATTATGGTGTTTGATGATATGACTCCGATTGTAAATGCTCAGCGCGCGGCGGCTTGGTCAGAAGTGGCTCGCCGTATTGCTCATGAAATTAAAAATCCGTTAACTCCAATTAAGTTAGCGGCAGAACGAATCGCTAAAAAATACGGCGGACAAATTCAAGAGCAGGCTTTTAAAGATTCAATTCAAATGATCGTGTCGCAAGTTGATGATATGCGAAATCTAGTAAATGAATTCAGTCAATTCGCGCGTATGCCAGAGCTTAAATTAATCCAGGCGCAATTAAATGATGTGTTAAGTTCAATGTTTGATGTCTATTCGCAAAATCACACGAAGGTTAAATTTAACCTTCAGCTTGATTCGCTACTTCCAGAATTTAAATTTGACCCAGCACAATTGAAGCGGGTGTTTGTGAACTTGTTAGATAACGCGGTTCATGCAACTGAAGACGAAACAGCGCAAATTGCTCATCCGACAGTAACAATTAAGACTGAATATCAAACACAGCATAGAATTGCCCGAATTTATATCATCGACAACGGTCTTGGAATCCCAGTCCGTGACCGTGCTCGTGTCTTTGAGCCTTATTTTTCGACTAAAGAAAAGGGCACAGGCCTTGGGCTTCCGATTGTGAAAAGTATTATCGAAGATCACGGCGGAGTCATTCGCGCTTTAGGCCACGAGCCTCAAGGAACAAAGATTTACATAGAGCTTCCATTGTATACAACGGCCACTTAATGCTGTAGTTTTTATTAGCTATAAGAAGGTGGACGTATGTCTCAAGTTTTACACGAAGAAAAACTAAAAACGCGTATTTTAATTATCGACGACGAAGGTCCGATTCGTCAGGTTTTATCTGAAAGTTTAAAAGATGATGGTTTTCATGTTTTAACGGCTCCAGATGGTCCAGCAGGTTTACAAGTTCTTCAAGAATTTAAGCCGCACATTTGTTTTTTAGATATCTGGATGCCAAAAATGGACGGGATCGAAGTTTTAACTCAAGCGATTCCACAAAATCCAGATACACAATTTATCATGATTTCTGGCCATGGCACTATTGAAACCGCGGTTAAAGCCACAAAAATTGGAGCGTGGGACTTTATCGAAAAACCACTTTCATTAGATAAAATCACCTTGGTCATTGATCACGTTTTAAAATTTAAGGCTGAAAAAGATGAAAAGCAGGCGTTATTAAATAAATTAAGAAAAAATATCGCCCTTGTTGGTGAATCTAAATCACTACAAAAAGTGCGTGAGCAAATCACAACAGTCGCTAAAACTCAGCAAACGATTTTAATTTCTGGCGAATCTGGATCAGGTCGCGAGCTCGTAGCGCAAAATATTCACTTTATGAGTTCACAAGCCAGTCGTTCAATCGTTGAAATCAACTGTGCGACATTACCTCAAGATTTAATCGAGATTGAATTATTCGGTATCGAAAAAGGCGTATTACCAGGAATCGATAAAACGCGTAAAGGTAAATTAGAACTTATCGAAGGTGGCACGGTTATCATCGAAGAGATCGAAGAAATGCCGCAAGCGATTCAATTAAAACTTTTACACTACTTAAAAACTCAAAAGTTCTCACGTGTGGGTTCGTCAGATCAGATCAATGCCACTTCGCGAGTAATTTTAACTTCGTCTGCAAATCTTTCAGCCTTATTAGCTAGCGGAAAAATCGCGACTGAATTAACAGCGCTATTGCAAAATAACGAAATCGTTGTTGAGCCACTTCGTAACCGCCCAGAAGACATCCAGTCTTTGATTTTTCACTTTAGCGATATCATCGCCAAACAAATGGCCTCGTTTAGAAAAACAATTTCTGAACAAGGATTAAAACTTTTAGTGAAGCACACTTGGCCAGGAAACATACGCGAACTTAAAAACTTTATTGAACGTGTATATATCTTAACGCCATCAGATTACGTAGACGTGCATGATCTGCGCTTTGCGGGCCTAAGCGATAAAAAAGACGGTGTGCCGGGTTCGCATTCTGAAATTTCAACATTTCGTGATGCGCGTGCAGAGTTTGAAAAAGATTATTTAATTAAGAAAATTCAGGAAAACGGCGGCAATATTTCAAAAACCGCTGAAGCTATTGGTTTAGAGCGCAGTTATTTGCACAGAAAAATTAAAGCTTACGGTATCGAGGTTAATATATGAAATTGCCAATCGTAAAATGGTCACAGACCCATTTATTTACTTTAAAAGAAGCTCCATCTGATGCCGAAATCCCTTCGCACCAATTAATGATGCGTTCAGGATTCATGAAAAAACTAGGCCCAGGGCTTTACACTTATGGAGCTATCGGACTTCGCGCTATTCGCAAGTTCGAAGAAATCGTTCGCGAAGAACTTCATAAAGCAAATGGGATTGAAATCCTTATGCCCGTGGTTCAACCTCGCGAATTATGGGAAGAAACTGATCGCTGGGCTCAAATGGGCGCAGGCTTGTTGAAGTTTAAAAATCGCAATAATCAGGAATTTTGTTTAAGTGCTACTGCAGAAGAAGCAATTGTAGATTACGTACGCCATGACTTGAAATCGTGGAGAGACTTTCCAAAAAACATGTATCAAATTCAAACTAAGTACCGTGATGAAATCAGACCTCGTTTTGGTTTAATGCGTGGACGTGAATTTGTGATGAAAGATGCCTACAGCTTTGACTTAGATCAAGCAGGCGCTCTTAAAACTTACGAAGATATGTACCAAGCCTATGATCGTATTTTTAGTCGTTTAAATTTAGAATTTCGCGCCGTGCAAGCTGATGCCGGTAATATCGGTGGAAGCCAAACTCACGAATTTCAACTCTTAGCCGAAGCCGGTGAAGATGCTTTATTAGTTTCAGATAAAACAAGATTCGCGGCCAACGTTGAAGTGTGCCCAGCCATCGACGCTGTTCCACATATTTCTAACGAAGCCGAAAAGACGATGGAAAAATTTGAAACTCCAAATCAAAAAACAATCGCAGATCTTGAAGCATTCACAAAAATTCCGGCCCGCGACTTAGTTAAGACTTTATATTTTGCAACTAACGAAGATCCTAAAGTTAAAGATATTAAAGCAGTCGCCATCTTACTTCGCGGATCAGATGAAGTTAATCCAATCAAAGTTAAAAACATGCTGGGAATGTCAAATTCTCCAGAGATGTTAACCGACGATGAGGTTCGGCAAGTCACTGGTGCAAACCCAGGTTCATGCGGACCTGTTGGTTTAAAAATTCCAGTTTACGCTGATAATGGCATTATGGGTTTAAAAAACTACATCGTTGGCGCTAATGAAGATCACTTTCACTTACGCAATGTAAATCATGGCCGTGATTATCAAATCACAAAAGCAGCCGATTTACGTATGGCGCGCGAAGGGGATAAATGCCCTGAGTCTGACGGTAAATTAAAATCTTACCGCGGCATCGAAGTGGGCCACGTGTTTTACCTAGGTCAAAAATATTCGAAAAAAATGAACGGTGTATTCTTAGACAAAAACGGAAGATCACAGCATTACGAAATGGGCTGTTACGGAATTGGTATCACTCGTGTTGTTCAGGCCGCGATTGAACAAAGTCATGATCAAGACGGTATCATCTGGTCGAAAGCTCTTTCTCCGTTTGATGTTCATATTTGTTTATTAGATATCAAAGACGAAGCCTTAACGAAGTACGTAAACGACATGGCTTTACGTTTCGCTGAAAAAGGTATCGAAGTATTTATCGACGACCGTGATGAGCGCCCAGGTGTAAAATTTAAAGATGCAGATCTATTAGGTTTTCCAGTGCGTGTTGTCGTCGGTAAAAAAGGTTTTGAAGCCGCACAAATCGAAGTCGTAAACCGTAAAACTAAAGAAGTCGAAAAAGTGGCTCCTGATGCTGTGATGGCGCAGGCTGAAAAAGTTTTAGCTACAAGATAGGAATTAAACATGTCACAAAACTTGATCAAAAATCCAATCATGTTAGCTCTTGATGTTGATACAAAAGAGCAGGCAAGAAAGATTTTAGATCAGGTGGGTGATTCTGTTGGAGCCATCAAAATCGGCCCGCGCCTTGGTTACCAGTACGGTGCTGATTTCATCAAACAGTGCGCAGAAATAGCCCCTGTATTTATTGATAATAAATATTTTGATATTCCTTCAACGATGGTTTCAGCAGTGAAAACAAGCTTTCACGCGGGAGCCACATTTGTAACGGTGCACGCTCTATCTGGAAGCGAAGCTTTAACTGAGCTCGCTAAACTAGAAAAAGAATTAAACCAAATTCGCCCATTTAAAATTTTAGCGGTCACGATTTTAACAAGCTGGGATCAGCACTCAATGCCTAAATCTTTGCATCCATGGCAGGTCTCTGAACATGTGGTCAGCCTAGCAACGCTCGTGCAAGAATCAGGTCTATCAGGGCTTGTGTGTTCAGCGCACGAGTTAGAATTACTAAAAAACCACAATCTGTATAAGGTGACTCCAGGTATTAGACCCGAATCAACTGCCGCAGATGACCAAAAACGTGTAATGAATCCACAACAAGCAATTCAAGCTGGCGCATCGGCCTTAGTTATTGGTAGACCCATCTTGCAAGCAACAAATCCCAAACAAGCTGTTTTAGATATTTTAAGAACGATCTAAAACTATTGAGGATCATAATTTAGGAACTACGTATGAGAAGATCATCAGGCAAACCACAAGGTGGTAAAAATTCACAACGCCCACAATCTGGCGGTTCACGTCCAACGAAAAGTAGTGGGCGTCCTCCAGCGCGTGTTGGGCATGGGCCTGCTCGCAGTGGTCCTTCTCAAGCTCGCGGAGCTGCCAATCACGGTGCACACTCATCACTTCCTAAATCTTGGCGCCAAATTGCTGGTACGCACGCAGTTAAAGAGGCTTTAAGCGTTCGTCCACAATCAATCAAACAAGCTTACGTTCAAAGTAATTTATTAAATTCACCTGATATTAAAGAGCTATTGCAAATCTTTAAAGCCAACGACATCCGTTTCGAAGAAAAAAATGAAATGGAATTAGCAAAAATGTGTGCCGGCCACCAAGGCGCAGTCATTTGCTCTGATTACAATCCGGCTTTTGATTACACTCAGCAAGGCTGGGAAAATAAAAGCATGATCGTTGCCTTGGACGGCGTAGAAGACCCGCATAATTTAGGCGCAATTCTTCGTACGAGTTGGTTAATGGGGGTAAGTGGTCTGATTATTCCTCAAGATCGCGCTGTAGGTTTAACTCCAACGGTTCACAAAGTGGCTTGCGGTGGGGCAGAACACGTTGAAATCGCGCGTATTAACAATTTTAACGATCCGTTTGAAACATTAAAAGCGTCCGGATTTTGGGTTTACGGCCTTTCGCACAAGGCAACGAAGTCAATTTACGACATCCAGTACCCAGAAAAAGTCATTTGGGTGTTAGGCGCTGAAGATAAAGGCCTTCGTTCGACGACTGAGCGCGCTTGTGATGAGTTAGTCTCAATCCCTCAAGCTTCTGCAGATGCCAGTTATAACGTTTCGGTAGCGACGGCGATGGCTTTAGCTGAAACTAAACGTCAGTGGACAAAAAAATAATTTCTTAACACACAATTGATAGACGTTTCTTGATTCGCGGTGATAAAATTTTGGTAGATGAGTGAATCTGCAAAAACCAAAAGATTATTTGTCGCGATTAAACCAAGCCTTGGTCAAATTTATCAATTAGATCCTTTTTTAAAAAAACTGAAAAAATCTTTCGACCAAAAAGAAATTCAGATCAAGTGGTCACCTCTTGAAAACATGCACATCACACTTAGCTTTTTAGGTGACATTCTCGAGCAAGAAATCCCACTTTTACGAGATAAAATTTCAGAAGTGGCAGCTCATTTTAATGAGTTCAATTTAAAAATTCACGACTTAGGAGCGTTTGATCATTTTCAAAAGGCACGAACACTTTTTGTCGACGTACAACGTTCGCAGCCCCTCTTAGATTTACAATCTTTGATCGAACATAAATTAGAATTGATTCCCCAACAGCAATATTACCCACATATGACTTTAGGACGGCTGCGAAATCCCAATTCAGTCGAGTCGGCGGCTAGTCCTTTTAAAAAAATTGATCTTGGAAAAGGGGAGATAAACTCGATTTTTTTGATGGAAAGCCAACTTCGTGGACATTTTCCTGTGTACTCGGACATTTTTGAAGCACCACTGGTTAAAAATCCAGCATAAAACTTTATTCTCAGATGAAAAATAAATTTGACCTGAACGAGCGAATCCAGTAAAAATTCCAAGTTACTAAAATTTTTGACGAAATTTAGCTTTTGTTAGTTTTGATCTGTTTTCAACAGACCTTATCTTAAAGAGGCTGGAGTTTCTTACTAAAATTTTAGGCTATGCTGGCATAGCTCAATTGGTAGAGCAGCTGATTTGTAATCAGCAGGTTGCGGGTTCGAGTCCCATTGCCAGCTCCATTTTCCGCCTAGCGGCGGATTTTGCGAGTGTACACTATAGCTAAATGTACATAGACGTTAATTAATGGGTAGGTGCCCGAGTGGCTAAAGGGGACAGACTGTAAATCTGTTGGCTTCGGTCTTCGAAGGTTCGAATCCTTCCCTGCCCACCATTTTAGTTTTTTCCGCAAGGGGAGTTCTAAGGTGTCATTAACGTCGAACCTTTTGGTTTTTACGATTGGTTTACAGTCGCAAGATAAAAGATTTTGGCGGGAGTAGCTCAATTGGCTAGAGTATCTGCCTTCCAAGCAGAGGGTTGCGAGTTCGAGACTCGTCTCCCGCTCCAAAGTTTTTTGGGTTCTAACCAGGCCCGTGTAGCTCAGTGGTAGAGCACACCCTTGGTAAGGGTGAGGTCGTCGGTTCGGCTCCGATCACGGGCTCCAGTTAAAAAACTGAAGACTGTTATCGAAAGAACTACGGCTAACGATTTTAAAATTTAAAAGCTTTTTTTATTAAAAGTTATATAAACAAACTCGCAGGAGGACATATGTCTAAAGAAAAATTTAACAGAAATAAACCGCATGTTAACATCGGAACTATTGGTCACGTCGATCATGGTAAAACGACTTTAACAGCTGCTATCACGACTACTCTTGCTACTATGGGTCAAGCGCAAGCAATGTCTTATGCTCAAATCGATAAGTCTCCAGAAGAAAAAGCACGTGGTATTACTATCTCTACAACTCACGTTGAGTACGAAACTGGCAACCGTCACTACGCTCACGTTGATTGCCCGGGACATGCCGATTACGTAAAAAATATGATCACTGGTGCCGCGCAAATGGACGGAGCAATCCTAGTAGTTTCTGCAGCCGATGGTCCTATGCCACAAACTCGTGAGCATATCTTACTTGCACGCCAAGTAGGTGTTCCAGCTCTAGTTGTATTCATGAACAAATGTGACATGGTTGATGATAAAGAATTACTTGAATTAGTTGAGATGGAAGTTCGTGAACTTTTATCTAAATACGAATTCCCTGGCGATACTATTCCTATCGTTAAAGGTTCTGCTAAATTAGGCTTAGAAGGTGACACATCTGAGTATGGTCGTCCATCTATCATGGCTTTAATGGAAGCTTGTGATAAATATATCCCTGAACCTACTCGCGCTATCGAAAAAACATTCTTAATGCCAGTTGAGGACGTGTTCTCTATCTCTGGTCGTGGTACTGTTGTTACCGGCCGTGTTGAGCGTGGTATCGTTAAAGTAAATGACGAGATCGAAATCGTTGGTATCCGTCCGACTCAAAAAACTACAGTTACTGGAATCGAAATGTTCCGTAAATTGTTAGATGAAGGTCGCGCTGGAGATAACTGCGGTGTTCTTTTACGTGGTACTAAAAAAGAAGATGTTGAACGTGGCCAAGTATTAATCAAGCCAGGTTCTGTTAAGCCTCACAAAAAATTCAAAGGTGAAGCCTACATCCTTACTAAAGAAGAAGGCGGACGTCATACTCCATTCTTCACTAACTACCGTCCACAATTCTACTTCCGTACTACAGATGTAACAGGTGTTGTTACTCTTAAAGCTGGAACTGAAATGGTTATGCCAGGTGATAAAGTTGAAATTAACGTTGAGTTAATCACTCCAATCGCTATGGAACAATCTTTACGTTTCGCTATCCGTGAGGGTGGCCGTACGGTTGGTGCTGGCGTAGTCGTAGAAATCATCGAATAGTCGGAAGGCTATTGAGTTTCAAGCTTAGCTTAAACTGATATTGAAAAGACCAACTGAAAAGTTGGTCTTTTTTTTGCCTTGGGCTCGTGCCCTTGGGCCCTTTGCCCAAGCTTTGAACCAGATCAAATAAAGCTTGTCGCAAAAGTCAAATTAAGGGTATATTTTGCGTCTTGTACGAGTGAAAATGAGTACGTGCAGGGGTTTAGCTCCAGCGGTAGAGCGAGCGACTCCAAATCGCTAGGTCGTGGGTTCGAATCCCCCAGCCCCTGCCAATTTTGCTTCACTTTTAACTAAATCAAGTTAAGCTTAGTGATGAAATTGAAAAATGGTCAGTCGAAGATTGATCGAAATAAGTTTCGAAGAGTGAAACTTAAAAATGAAAGTAACAGTCTAAGACTGATTAAGGATTTACGGATGGATAATACAAATTCAAAATTTATTACGGTATGTTTTCTTTCACTAGCGGCGCTAGTTGGTTTTACCGTATCAGTTTTAATTAAGGCTTTGTCTGGAGCTTTCGGCATAATTGCTAAACTTTCTGATTACGATTTATTTAAACACGGTTTACCAGTTGTTTTAGCTGTAGTTCTTTTTGCGACTCTACAATTCAATAAAGGTATTTTGCAATGGGCTGATGAAGTTGTTGCAGAAATCAAAAAAGTTGTTTGGCCGCCAATTAAAGACACGCGCATGATGACAGTTGTTGTTATTATTATGGTTTTCATTTCTTCGATCATCATCAGCGTATTTGATTTATTTTCTGGTTTTGTATTAAACCAATTTCTTAAGTAGTTAATTATTTCTGGCGTAGCCAGAGAGGAGTTGTAGTTTGGAAAATCAAACAACACCAAAAGCACCGACTGATAAAAAATGGTATATCATCAATGTCCAATCTGGTTGTGAAAACACAGCTAAGGCTGCTATCGAAGAAAGAATCAAAACTAACAAAATGGAAAGCATGTTTGGCGAAATTCTTATTCCTGCTGAAAACGTGGTTGAATTAGTTAAAGGCCAAAAAACAACTAAGACTCGTAAGTTTTTTCCAGGTTATATTTTTGTTCAAATGGTTCTTAGCGATCAATCTTGGCATTTAGTTAAAAACTCTTCTAAAGTGTCTGGCTTCGTTGGCGGAGCTAAAACTAAGCCACCAGAAGTGCCTGAGCACGAAGTTATGCGTGTGACTCAGCAAATGGCTGGCGTTTCTGAAAAACCTAAAGCTAAAGCGAACTACAACATCGGTGACCAAGTTACTGTTGTTGATGGTCCATTCAATAACTTCAACGGCACTGTTGAAGAAATTAACGAAGAAAAAGCTAAAGTTAAGGTTCTCGTGTCGATCTTTGGTCGTCCGACTCCTGTTGAGTTAGACTTCGTTCAAGTTTCTAAAAGCTAAAATATTATTCCTCGTCAATTTTAATAAAGCCTTGGTGATGAACCAGGGCTTTATTGTTTTTTAAGCGCGTGTTTCTGAACAATGATTGGCTTGAAAGATTGGGTTGAAATTTGACTACGATGGAAATTAGTGAAATATATCGCTTATGTTAAAGCAGCTCGTTTATTTAATTTACTTACTATTGATCACGTCCTATTCGCATGCAGTGAGCTTTGGGTCCTGCTTGGAGGGTACGTCAGCTCAGCATGCAACAAGAAAGTACCAACCTTTTAATCTTATGAAGGCTTACGCTTTTGCTGGCCAATTAGGATCATATTCTGGACTTCAAAAATGGCAAACTGAAAACGAGTCGAAGAAGCCACAGTATTCTGGTGTTGATACATTTATGGGGGTAGGCAGTATTATCGGCTTATTTACGTCGCTCGGTGGTCCTTCTAGAAATTGTCCTTCAAATGAAGTTGTTACCCGCGAACAAATCGATACGGAATTATATAAAGAATACCGAAAGAGCTTTTATCTAACCTATGGAGTTTTTGCGGTAAGCCAAGTTGGCATGGCTGCTTCATCCAAGGTTGATAATCGCTGGGTGATTGCTTCTCTTGGTATAGCGTCACCATTTATTTTGGACTTAATTATTCGACCACTTTTTTATAAACATACTTTAGCGCCGTGGGAAAGTCCTTCTATTCAAATAACTGCACAGCATGATTCGAACGGATCGATCTATCCAATGCTTGGATGGACCACTCAGTTTTAAGTTAAATAAATCAAATGAAAGAAAACACTTGTTTTCTTAACCAATGCTGTTCATAAACGCGCAGGTTTTTGAAGTTAAAGTCTCGCCTGTTTCATAAAATGCCTATTTAGCGCGCACTATTGCTTTGTAAGGATCATGCCTTGGCGGCACTCAGAGTTCAGTAAGCTGTCTAAGTTACGTCACTTAATACCCTCGTCTTTCATTGGTAAAGAGGTCTTAAATTTTTCATTATTTTGTTGTCTCTGACGCGTCTCTGCGGCTATATTTTCCCCTCGTGTAAAATTCACGACAGAAATTTGAAAACTCCATTGGGGAGTTTTCTTTAAACCCTTTGCAAGGTGGGAATCTATGGCAAAAAAAGTTACAGGTATGATCAAATTGCAGATACCGGCAGGGAAAGCTAATCCAGCTCCTCCCGTTGGACCGGCACTTGGACAGCATGGGGTAAACATTATGGAATTCTGTAAACAGTTCAACGCGCGCACTCAAGCGCTAGGTGATAGCATTATTCCTATCATCATTACTGTTTACCAAGACCGTTCGTTTACTTTCATCACTAAGACGCCTCCGGTATCTTCGTTAATCAAGAAGGCATTAAAATTAGAATCAGGTTCTAAAATGCCACAAAAAGATAAAGTCGGTAAAATCAAAACTGACCAAATCAAAATTATCGCAACTACAAAGTTGCCTGATTTAAACTGCGTTAAAGTTGAATCAGCTATGTCTCAAGTAGCAGGTACTGCTAAGAGCATGGGTCTAGAAGTAGAAGGAATGTAATATGTCAGGTAAAAAATTTACAGCAGCAGCTAAAAAAGTTGATGCAGCAAAAAAATATTCTTTCGCAGACGGCATCAAATTAATCACTGAAATCGCTCCAGCAAAATTCGATGAATCAATCGATATTTCTGTGCGTTTAGGTATCGATCCAAAACAATCTGATCAACAAGTTCGTGGTGCTATCGCTTTACCTCACGGTTTAGGCAAAGCAGTACGCGTTGTTGTTTTTGCTAAAGGTCCAAAAGAGAACGAAGCAAAAGCAGCTGGTGCAGATTTCGTAGGAGCTGACGACCTAGTTGAAAAAATCAACGGTGGCTGGTTAGAATTCGACAAATGTATCGCGACTCCAGACATGATGGCGACTGTATCAAAAGTTGCTAAGGTTCTTGGACCTCGTGGTTTAATGCCAAATCCTAAAGTTGGAACTGTAACTATGAATGTTACTGAAGCAGTTACAGCTGAGAAAAAAGGTAAACTTGATTTCCGCGTTGATAAAGCAGGTATCGTACATGCTTCTATCGGTCGTAAATCTATGGGTGCAACTAAGCTTAAAGACAATTTTGATGCTTTCATCAATACTGTTGTTAAAGCTAAACCTGCAACTTCAAAAGGTATCTACCTTCGTTCAATGTTCGTATCATCAACAATGGGTCCTTCGATCCGTTTAGATGCTAACGAAGCAATGGCAGGATCTGAAGAGTAGTATTCTGCCATAGGCGGATATTATAATTCATTATTATAAAATTATACGCGTCAGAGACAGTTGGTCTTCATAAGAAATTAATAGCGATTTAAATAGTTTAAGTCGCTGCCAACCGAGACGGATAAATCTTTCGATCTATCCTTTTCCCCTGATGCCTTAAATCAAACGAAAGGAAACACCTAATGCTAAAAGCAGATAAAGAATTAGATATCAAAGCTATTTCTGAAAAGATCGCAAAAGCTAAAGGCGCTTTCGTCGTAGACTTTAAAGGCATGAAAGTGGAGCAAGTTACGAATTTACGTAAAAAGCTTCATGCTGCTGAGTCTGAGATGAAAGTTGTTCGTAATACGTTAGCAAAACGTGCTTTCAAAGGTAATGCAGTTCATGAACAAGCATTAGCAAGTCACTTAACTGGTACGAATGCGATCGTTTTCGCATTTAACGAAGTTGTTGGCGTAGCTAAAACGCTTGCTGAGTTCGGCAAAGACGTTGAAGCATTAAAGATCAAATCAGGCATTATGGATGGCGAAGCTCTTGATTCTAATAAAATCAAATTCTTAGCGACATTACCTGGTAAAGATCAATTACGCGCACAATTACTGTGCTTAATGAAAGAGCCAAGTGCAAGACTTGCACGTGTTCTTAATACTTACGCACAACAAAACGGAGCTCCAGCTGCAACTCCTGCAGACGAAGCTGCTCCACAAGCTTAATAAAAATAAATTAAAGAAAAGGATTATAAAATGACAAATGAACAATTAGTAACAGCATTATCAGCAAAATCAGTAATCGAAATCGCTGAGTTAGTAAAAGAATTAGAAACAAAATGGGGCGTATCTGCTGCTGCACCGGTTGCAGCTGCAGCTGCTGCTGGTCCTGCTGCTGAAGCACAAACTGCTTTTGACGTTATCTTAGTTGACGCTGGCGCCAACAAAATTAACGTAATTAAAGAAGTTCGTACAATCACGGGCTTAGGTTTAGCTGAAGCAAAAGCTTTAGTTGAAGCTGGCGGAAAAGCAGTTAAAGAAGGCGCGACTAAAGAAGACGCTGACAAAATGAAAAAAGCTCTTGAAGCTGCAGGCGCGAAAGTTACTATCAAGTAATTTTAGCTCTCGCAATTTAAAGCGAAGATTTCAAAAGGGAATACGAAAGTATTCCCTTTTTTTTTGGTTAAATTTAAATTTTGTTATTCTCGATCGAATTCCAAAAGTCAGAAACTTCAATTTCAACTTCAAGTTTTCTTAAAATCGCGTAAACGCCACCAAGCTTTCGGTGCAGAAACAATAATTGATGAGGCGGGGCTGAAAATTTCAACTTTTGCAGAAGCGTGCGGGCTAGTAACCCATTTTCTTTTAAAAATGTATCATCAGAAAATTGAAATTTTTTGTTCTGACTAAAAGGTTTAATTCCATGTTTTAGTAATTGAATAAACAATTCTAAAGTTTCTTTAGATTCGCGCGCATCAATTAAGCCAAAATCGATCGAACGTTTAATAATATCATCGTCTGATCCAGACCTGATAGTTTTCAATAATCCTGTATAAGCTTTTCGAAATTCATAGGAGTACGTTTTACTTGCGCCAAAGTCTAAGGCGATGACTTCTAGTTTGTCTAGACCCCGAATAATAAAATTACTTGGATTAGGATCGGTTTGAACCAAGCCCCATTTAAAAAACTCTAAGGTATAAAGTTCTAAAAGACTGAGAGCCACTTTTTCTTTTTTATCTTTAGCTGGTTTTTTTTCGATCCAGTCTTTAAGGGTAAGACCGTCTTCGAAACTCGTACACAAAATACCGTGTGTTGAATAGCTTTCAAAAACATGCGGAGTTTTTATTTCAAGATATTTCCAAGTATGCTGAGAAAACAATTTCTGAAAAGCCACGGTAGAGTTTTTTTCTTGCACAAAATCGACTTCAGACTTTAGAACACTTTCTATTTCGGCAAAAACAGGATCTAAATCCATTTGTCGACCTGTCATTTTACAAAATGCCCACACAGCTTTTTGAAGTAAAGCAACATCGCTTGAAACGGATTCAGCCACGCCGGGATAAAGAACTTTAAAGGCGACGGCATGTTTGACATCATCTGCAGTCAGGGTCGCGCGATAAACTTGTCCCATTGAAGCTGCGGCGAAGGGCTTTGATTGAATTTCTGAAAGCTTTTGAAATTTTTCTTCACCAAATGCTGAAAGTAGAGTTTTTTTAATATTTATATCTGGAGTATCCGCGATGCTATTTTGTAGCTGGGCTAGAATTTTTAAAGCTTCAGGCGGAAAGTAATCTTCAAGATCTAAACTTAAAAGTTGACCCGCTTTCATAGCGGCACCTTTGAGTTGGGATAAACTTTCAGTAAGAATTTTAGCTTGCTCAATTCGCGATTGCAGACTCCCTGATCGTACTTCTTGTAGACCTAATTTAGCCATCATTTTCGTGATTTCTAAAGCGCGTGAAAATCGGTTGCTTAGTTTGCTGCTCATCAAGTCATTATATGACTAAAATTAAGATAAGCATTAATGCATATTCAAAATATGAACTGATGCAATGCGATCTAAACGAACTTCAGTTAAATTCGACATCTTTAAATATTCTTCATGATCGCGAGTGAAGATATCGATGATGCGGCCGCGAATAGAGTGAAGATTGTTTTTCACATTCCAGTACTTTAGTTCAACCTGAAGTTTTTTGATCACGGTAAATTCAAGCTCGTCTGTAAAATCACAAGATACAGAATCATATGTTTTGGGGATGTCGTCAGGGTTTTGGTAAGCGCCCTTAAGATATTCATTTTTAGTTGTTGAAAACACGACTTTTTCTAACATGGGAACTCCTGTGTGGCTTATTGCCCTAAGACCTTTTCATCTTAGATAAATATGCAAGTAGTGAACCCTGATTGCGGGCTAAAGTCGGTTATGTCGGTGCAAGCTCTTTCGCAGTCGTTCGAAAATCTCTTAAATAAAAGCTAAAGCTGTTTAAAAAAGTATTATTAAGTTTCATTGTCTTATGGTGGTGAATCTGAAAAAGTTTTTTTATGAAGGCCTTTTTACTTGCGACATTTTTTTTAATCATCACAACTTGTGCGCCATTCAAAGATTCGCCATTCTCAGATAAGGTATTATCTGCTGAGCGTGATCTTAATATTCTCGCGCAGAAAGAACTGCAGGATGTTGAAGGTGATGGCGAAATTAAAATTGCTCTTTTTGCAGACTCTCACGGTAACCATCGCGATTTAGATGTAGTGCTTTATCAAATCAATCAAACTCCGGATGTGGATTTTGTGGTTAACTTAGGAGATTTTACCGATAGTGCGTATAATCTTGAGTACGATCGTTTTGTGGATTCTCAAGAAGTTTTGCTTCGTCCGAATTTTACCGTGATGGGAAATCATGATGCTTTAGGTGCGGGGCCAATTATTTTCAAAAAAATTTTTGGACCAAGCAATTTTTGGTTTGAGACGGCTAGTGCGCGATTTATTTTTTTTCACACGTCTAATTTAGAAGACCCCGAAGGATTTGAGCCGCAATGGCTTTTAGATGCCGTAGCAAGTTCAGTAAAAAATGTATTCATATTTTCACATACTTCGCTAGACGATATAGAAAGATTTCCTCAAGAGCTGTTCAGGCCAGTGTTGCAAAACCCCCTAGTAAAAATGTCTATCAATGGTCACAAGCATGTTTATGATTTGCAAAACAGCGGTGGCACGATAGTGCTGCGAGCTCCCCGTGTTCAGCGCTTGCAATGGTTGGTGATACGAATAGTCGGAAGCAATTTAGAAATCACTCGAATGCCTGGGGGAGAACTTATATCGGCCACCTTAAAGCCACAGCCTTTGTAATAGTATGTTTTGTAAGCTCTATTGGTCGTACCGAGTGGCTACCTATACTTGGAACTTCTGGTTTTTTTGGACAGTATTATCTGGGCGGGCTGTATAGAAATGACAAGTCATTTCAGGCTGAAGTTTCGGTTGGAAGTTATGTGATCGAAGGCGAAACGGGATGGCAACTTAACAGCATGTTTCGATATACGATGGCCGAGCCCGTGTGGAAAGTTGCAAAATGGAGAGCTTTAAATTTAGGAATTGGGTTTATTTATGCCTTAATTGATTTAAAGAGTAATAATTACTTTAGCAGTACGCCGAGGGGGTTTCCCGATTCGGACTATTATGAGCAAACGGCACTTCGCGGTATGTTAGAAATTTCATCTGAAGTTTATTTTCCGAAGCAGCATATTGAGCTCGGTTATTATCTAAGACTACTGGATAAGGGTTTGGGTGCCTATTATAATAGCAAAAATAATAATTTGCACTACTATACATCATCGGGTTTGGCCGTGACTTTTCACTACTGAAAATCTCCCAAAAAAACAGCATTTTTTGAAAACTCTAGAGGGAGTGCAAATACTGAACCAATCGTTTGCCTTTCGACTATAGTTTAGGTACTTTCTACTCCTTACGTTCAAATTTGAATTAATGTGGGCCTTGTAAATTCCCCCCGAAGCGAATTTTCATTTTTAGTTTTTTGAAGAAATATTTTTTTAAAAAAACTAAATTTCAAAACACTTGTCTTAAAACAAATGTTTAAAGCAACGGAGAAAAAAATAATGGATAAGACTCCCGTCACGGCATCTAATCTACGTATTAGAAAGTCATTCGCCAAAAACAAACAAGTTATCGAAATCCCGAACTTGATTGAACTACAAAAAAAATCTTACGAAGCATTTCTTTTAAAAGATGTTGATGCTGACCGCAGAGGTAACGAAGGTTTAAATGGAGTTTTCAAGTCTGTATTTCCTATCTCAGATTTCAATAACACGTCTTCTTTAGAATTCGTTGGCTACACTCTTGAGCCGTCAAAATATGACGTTGATGAGTGCCGTCAGCGTGGAATGACTTTCGCAGCTCCTGTGAAAGTAACTTTACGTTTAATCGTATTTGATGTTGATGAAGAAACTGAAGCACGCTCAATCCGCGACGTGAAAGAACAAGAAGTCTACTTAGGCGAAATTCCTTTGATGACAGCGAATGGTTCTTTCATCATCAACGGCACTGAGCGCGTAGTTGTTTCTCAGTTACACAGATCTCCGGGCGTTTTCTTTGACCACGATGGTGGTAAAAACAATGCTTCTGGTAAATTAATCTACTCTGCACGTGTAATTCCTTACCGTGGTTCTTGGTTAGATTTCGAATTCGATCAAAAAGATGTTATCCATGTCCGCATCGATCGTCGTCGTAAATTTCCAGCGACGATTCTTCTTAAAGCTTTAGGAATGAACGTTGAACAATTATTAGAGTTTTTCTATGACCTTGACGAAATTTTCGTTAAAGGAAAATCATTATTCCGCAAGTTAGACATCGAAAGAATGTCTGGTCAGCGCGCGATTGCTGACATCATCGACCCAACTAATGGCGAAACTATCGTTAAAGCCGGTCGTCGTATCACTCGTGCGATTGTTAAAAAAGTAAAAGATTTAGGTTTAACTGAAGTTGAAGTTCAGCCACAAGATTTAGAAGGTAAAGTATTAGCTAAACCTTTAATCGATGAATCAACTGGCGAGATCATTGCTGATGCAAATACTGAGTTATCAGTATCTTTAATCAAAAAAGCATTAGCTGCTGGTATTGAAAACTTCTATTTAATTTTCTTCGATGGTTTAACTGTAGGGCCTTTCCTGCGTAACACTTTATTAGTTGATAAAGTTGGAAATCAAGATGAAGCCCTAATCGAAATCTACAAACGTTTACGTCCAGGTGAGCCTGCAGTAATGGAAGCCGCGCAAGCGTACTTCAATCGTTTATTCTTCGATCCTGAAGCATATGACTTATCAGAAGTTGGTCGTATCAAGATCAATCACAAATTCGGAATCTCGATGGACGAATGTCCTCCGTCTTTCCGCGTGTTAACTCACAAAGATATTCTTTCTACTGTTAAAACACTTATTGATCTTAAAAATGGTCGTGGTGTAGTAGATGACATCGATCACTTAGGTAATCGCCGTGTTCGTTCTGTAGGTGAGCTTTTAGAGAACCAATACCGTATCGGTTTAGTTCGTATGGAGCGCGCAATTAAAGAGCGTATGTCATTACAAGACGTTGAAACAATGATGCCTCATGATTTAGTTAACGCTAAGCCAGTGAACGCTGTTGTTAAAGAGTTCTTCGGATCTTCTCAATTATCTCAGTTTATGGATCAAACAAATCCACTTTCTGAAATTACACATAAACGTCGTTTATCAGCTCTAGGGCCCGGCGGTTTAACTCGTGACCGCGCAGGTTTCGAAGTACGTGACGTTCATGCGACTCACTACGGTCGTATCTGTCCGATCGAAACACCTGAGGGACCAAACATCGGTCTTATCGCGTCTTTATCTACATACGCACGTATCAACAACTACGGTTTCATTGAGACTCCATACAAAAAAGTTGAAAACGGAAAAGTTTCTGAAGCTATCACTTACATGTCAGCTTTAGAAGAAAGCGGACATTTCAAAGCTCAAGCGCCTACAGATGCTAAATTCAATAAAGAATTAGCTCCAGGAAACCACACTGTTCGTCGTGACGGTGAGTACGAGCTAGTTGATCGCGAAAAAGTAACTTTACAAGACGTATCGCCGTCTCAGTTAGTTTCTATCGCCGCTTCATTAATTCCATTCCTTGAGCATGATGATGCCAATCGCGCCCTAATGGGTTCGAACATGCAACGACAAGCCGTACCGTTATTAAAATCACGCGCACCACTTGTTGGTACAGGCGTTGAGCGTTTAGTTGCTCGCGATTCTGGAACTTCAATCGTTGCCAATAATGATGGTATCGTTGAAGAAGTAGATGCATCTCGTATCGTTGTTCGTCGTCTTGCAAAAGGCGGAGAACTTGGCGCCAATGTTGATATCTACAACTTAACTAAGTACCAACGTACAAATCAAAATACATGTTTCAATCAAAAACCAATCGTAAAAAAAGGTGATCGTGTTTCTAAAACCGACATCATCGCCGATGGTCCATCTACAGAGTTAGGTGAGTTAGCCCTTGGACAAAACATCCGCGTAGCGTTCACGCCGTGGATGGGTTACAACTTCGAGGATTCTATCTTAATCTCTGAAAGATTATTACAAGATGACACTTACACTTCAGTTCACATTGAAGAATTTGAGTGCGTAGCCCGTGATACAAAACTTGGAAAAGAAGAGATCACACGTGATATCGCCAACGTTGGTGAAGAAGCGTTAAAAGATCTAGATTCTTCAGGTATTATCCGCATCGGTGCTGAAGTTAAACCTGGTTTTATCTTAGTGGGTAAAGTGACTCCTAAAGGTGAAACACAATTATCTCCTGAAGAAAAACTTTTAAGAGCGATCTTCGGCGAAAAAGCAGGCGATGTACGTGATACTTCATTACGTGCTCCATCTGGCGTTTATGGAACGGTGATCGACGCGCAAGTTTACTCGCGTGAAGGTTCTGATCGTGATGAGCGTTTAGGTTTAATCATCGAAGAAAAACGTAAAAAATTAGAAAAAGATTTAGCGATCGAGCAAAACGTTATCAAAAATAACGCGATCGAAAAATTACGAGATATCGTAGTTGGTAAAAAAACGACTGGTATCTTATTAAATGAAGATGGTACTCAAAAATTATTGAATAAAGGTCAAGACATCACAAATGCAGACCTTGAAACAATTCCGTTTGAATTACTAAGCTACATTCCTTTAGAGCAAGAAGTTGAATACCAAGTTAACAAAATCATCGATGGTGCTCGCAACCAATTAGATCAAGTTAAATTAGTATTTAATGAAAAAATTGATCGCCTTAAAAAAGGTGATGAGCTTCCTCCTGGTGTTATCAAAATGGTTAAAGTTTACGTTGCTATTAAGCGTAAATTACAAGTTGGTGATAAATTCGCCGGCCGCCATGGTAATAAAGGTGTGGTTTCAAAAGTATTAGCTCAAGAAGATATGCCTTACTTAGCTGATGGTTCTCCAGTTGATATGGTTCTTAACCCGCTGGGCGTTCCTTCGCGTATGAATATCGGTCAGATCTTAGAGGTGCATTTAGGTTGGGCAGCGCACAACTTAGGTAAACAAATCGAAGAACACTTAGAAAAATTTGATGCGAATAAACTTCGCGCAACGATGACTGACATCTTTGATGATGCAGAAATCACAGCTAAAGTGGCTCAATCTGATGATGAATCATTAAAGAAAATGGGTAACGCTCTTAAAAACGGTATCCACGTTGGTACTCCGGTATTCGACGGTGCGTCTGAGCAAGACGTGCGTAACTTATTGAAGAAAGCTCAATTACCTTCAACGCAATCGGTATTATTCGATGGTCGTTCGGGCGAGCCTTTCACAAACCAAGTTACTGTGGGCATCATGTACATGCTAAAACTTCACCATTTAGTTGAAGAAAAGATCCACGCCCGTTCTATTGGGCCTTATTCTCTAGTTTCGCAACAGCCACTTGGCGGTAAAGCGCAATTCGGGGGTCAGCGTCTAGGAGAAATGGAAGTTTGGGCTATCGAAGCTTACGGTGCAGCTTACTCTCTACAAGAATTCTTAACTGTTAAGTCTGACGACGTGGCAGGTAGAACTCGTATGTACGAAAGTATCGTGCGCGGTGAAAACATCCTTGAACCAGGTCTTCCTGAGTCATTCAACGTATTGATTAAAGAGTTACAATCTTTAGCTCTAAACATTGAATTAGTTGAGTCAGATATTCTGACTGACAAAATGGAAGATGACATCGTTTCTGTAGAAGAAACTAAACCAATGGTTCAACACTAATAAGGAAGCGGGAAAAACATGAGAGATTTATTAAATTTTTTCGACAAACCAAAAGATCCACTTTCGTTTGATGCAGTTCGTATTTCATTGGCTTCTCCAGAAATGATCCGTGATTGGTCATTCGGCGAAGTTAAAAAGCCTGAAACTATCAATTACCGTACGTTCAAACCTGAGCGTGACGGTTTATTCTGCGCAAAAATCTTTGGACCTATCAAAGATTACGAATGTCTATGTGGTAAATATAAACGTATGAAATATCGCGGAGTCATCTGCGAGAAGTGCGGCGTTGAAGTTACACAAACTAAAGTTCGTCGTGAGCGCTTAGGCCATATCGAGTTAGCTACACCTGTGGCTCACATCTGGTTCTTACGTTCATTACCTTCGCGTATTGGTAACTTACTTAATCTATCGTTAAAAGACGTAGAAAAAGTTCTTTACTGTGAGTCTTACATCGTTGTTGATCCAATGGAGACAACTTTAGAAGAAGGCGCAGTTCTTAATGAAGATGCATACAATGCAGCTCTTAACGAATTCGGTCCTAACTTCAAAGCCGGTATGGGCGGTGAAGCCGTTCGTGAAATGTTACGCAAAATTGATCCAGAATATTTATCTCGTAAGTTACGTATGGAACTTAAAGAGACTAAATCAGAAGCTGGAACTAAAAAATTAACTAAACGTTTAAAAGTTGTTGAAGCTTTCAAAGGCTCTTCTAATAAATGTGAATGGATGATGTTAGAAGCGCTTCCTGTGTTACCACCGGATTTACGTCCGTTAGTACCTCTTGATGGTGGCCGTTTCGCGACATCTGATCTAAATGATTTATACCGTCGTGTAATCAATCGTAATAACCGTTTGAAACGTCTTCAAGAGCTTAACGCTCCAGACATTATCATCCGCAATGAAAAACGTATGTTACAAGAAGCGGTTGATGCGTTATTAGATAACGGTCGTCGTGGTAAAACATTTACTGGTCCAAATAAACGTCCTCTTAAATCATTAAGCGACATGCTTAAAGGTAAACAAGGTCGTTTCCGTCAGAATTTATTAGGTAAGCGTGTGGATTACTCGGGTCGTTCGGTTATTACCGTAGGTCCGACTCTTAAGTTACACCAATGCGGTCTACCTAAGAAAATGGCTTTAGAATTATTCAAACCGTTTGTTTATAACAAACTTGAAGAAAAAGGCTTAGCTACAACAATCAAGCAAGCTAAACGCTTAGTTGATCAGGAAACAGTAGAAGTATGGGATATCTTAGCTGAAGTAGTTAAAGAACATCCGGTGTTACTAAATCGTGCTCCTACTCTTCACAGACTTGGTATCCAAGCTTTCGAACCAGTTCTTCATGAAGGTAAAGCTATCCAATTACATCCATTAGTGTGTACTGCATTCAATGCCGATTTCGACGGAGATCAGATGGCAGTTCACGTTCCACTTTCTGTGGAAGCGCAAGTTGAAGCTCGCGTATTAATGATGTCGACGAACAATATCTTATCGCCTGCCAATGGTAAGCCGATCATTAATCCATCTCAGGACGTTGTCTTGGGTCTATATTGGATGACTCGTCTTCGCCCAGGTGCAAAAGGTGCTGGTAAACGTTTCGCTTCAGTTCAAGAGGCGTTATACGCTTACGAAACTGGAATCATCGATATCCAAGCTATCTGTAAAGTAAAAATTAAAGGAAAAGTTGAAGAAACAACTGTAGGTCGTGCGATTCTTTCAGACGTAGTACCTAAAGAAGTTCCTTTCACAACGATCAATACAGCGATGTCAAAAAAGTCTATCGCTTCCTTAATAGATACGACATTCCGATTAGCTGGCGCGAAAGCGACTTGTATTTTAGCCGATCAAATCATGCAGTTAGGTTTCAAATACTCAACTGTAGCGGGTCTTTCGATCTCTGTAGATGACATGATCATCCCAGAACAAAAAGCTCCAATGTTAGCTGACGCTGATAAACAAGTTCAAGAAATCCAAACACAGTACGACGAAGGTTTAATCACCGACGGTGAGCGCTACAATAAAGTTGTGGATATCTGGGCACAGACTTCAGATAAAGTTGCCAAAGAGATGATGAGCCAAATCGAAAAACAAAAGTTTATCGTTGATGGTAAGGAAATCGTTGGACCTTCATTCAATCCAATTTACGTCATGGCCGATTCCGGAGCCCGTGGATCGTTCAATCAGTTACGTCAGTTAGGTGCGATGCGCGGTCTTATGGCTAAGCCGTCAGGCGAAATTATCGAGACACCGATCACGGCAAATTTCCGTGAAGGTTTAACGGTACTTCAATATTTCATTTCTACACATGGTGCGCGTAAAGGTCTTGCCGATACAGCATTAAAAACAGCGAACTCGGGTTACTTAACACGTCGTTTAGTTGACGTGGCTCAAGACGTTGTTGTTTCTGAAATTGATTGCGGAACTAAAGAAGGTTTAGAAATCACTCCGGTTTACGAAGCGGGTGAAGTTATTCTTGGTATCGCTGATCGTATTTTAGGTCGTGTAACAATAAATGATGTTATGGACCCAGCAACAAACACTGTGTTGTTAAAAGCTAACAGCGAAATGGATGAAAACTTAGTTAAACGTATTGAAGACGCTGGAATCGAAAGAATCCAAATTCGTTCAGCTTTAACTTGTGAAGCTCGTCGTGGTGTTTGTGTGAAATGTTATGGCCGTGATTTATCTCGTGGTGCGACTGTGAACTTAGGTGAAACAGTTGGTATTATCGCAGCTCAATCAATCGGTGAGCCTGGTACACAGTTAACAATGCGTACATTCCACTTAGGTGGAGCGGCTTCTCGTTCGGTTGAACAATCAGTTCATACAACTCGTTTTGATGGTGTTTTAAAATTACAAAACGTTCAGTTAGTAGTTAACAAAACTGGCAAATTAACAGTACTTAATCGTAATGGTAATGCGCTAGTAGTTGATGAAACTGGTCGCGAACGCGAAAACTTTAAATTAGTTTACGGTACAATCTTAAACTTCAAAGACGGCGCTAAAGTTTCTAAAGGAAACGCTGTTGCTGAATGGGATCCGTATTCTAATCCGATCATCTCGGAAGTAACTGCTAAGGCACAATTCCAAGATATCACTGAAGGTAAAACAATGACTGAGCAAGTGGATCCAGTAACTGGATTCGCGACCAAAGTTATTATTGAAGGTAAAACTTCTGACAATAAACCAACTGTGTTTATGACAGATTCTGCTGGTAAAGTTATGAACCTTCCGGGTCGTGACATTCCTGCTCGTTATATGATTCCAGTTGGTGCACAATTATTAATTACTGATGGTTTAGAAATTCACGCGGGTGATGTGATCGCAAAACTACATCGCGAAACTTCTAAAACAAAAGATATTACGGGCGGTCTTCCGCGCGTTGCTGAGCTATTCGAGGCACGTAAGCCAAAAGATGCAGCTATTATCGCTGAAGTTGATGGTTTCGTAACTTTCGGTAAAGACGTAAAAGGTAAACAACGTGTTATCGTAACTCCAGAAATCGGCGAACAAACTGAATACCTTATTCCAAAAGGTAAACACGTTGCAGTTCGTGAGGGTGAGTTCGTACGCGCTGGTGAGGCGTTAGTTGATGGACCTACAAATCCGCATGATTTACTTGCGGTACTAGGCGCAAAAGCATTATCAGCGTACTTAGTAAATGAAGTTCAAGAAGTTTACCGTCTACAAGGTGTGGGTATCAATGATAAGCACATCGAAGTGATCGTACGTCAGATGTTACGTAAAGTAGAAATCGCTGAAGTAGGAGACACTAAGTTCTTATCTGGCGAGCAAGCTGAGCGTTCAACAATGCTTACTGAAAATGATCGCGTATCTAAAGAGGGTGGCCAAACAGCTACATTTAGACCTCTATTATTAGGTATCACGAAAGTTTCATTAAGTACTGAAAGCTGGATTTCAGCAGCGTCGTTCCAAGAGACAACAAAAGTTCTTACGGAAGCTGCAATTAATTCAAAAACAGATCATTTGCGTGGCTTAAAAGAAAATATCATCATGGGTCGCTTGATTCCTGCTGGTACTGGCTTAACAGCATACAAAAAATGGAAAGTTGTCGTTGCTGAAGACGAAGACATGGATTCAGCAGCATTACCTTTCGGCGGTTAGTCGAAAGGTAATGAAAAGGGACCTTGGGGTCCCTTTTTTTATGGCCAAAAGCCTTACGTAGCTTGACGTAGGAGTTCGGGCAGGTTACAAATCTTGTTCTTCGACCAAAAATCGAACTAACGGGTGTGGCCCGTTTCAAATCCATAGTTAACCAGGATTGCTATAAATATTCTGGAATGTATAAGGCTAGATACCTATTAAGAGGAGTAAAAGTGCCTACTATTAATCAGCTCATTAAAAAAGAGCGTACAGTTCAAAAGAACCAAACAAAATCGCCAGCTTTACAAGCTTGCCCTCAACGTCGTGGCGTTTGTACGCGCGTTTATACTACAACTCCAAAGAAGCCAAATTCAGCTTTACGTAAAGTAGCTAAAGTTCGTCTTTCTAATGGCTTTGAAGTTATCTCTTACATCCCAGGTATCGGTCACAATCTACAAGAGCATAGCGTTGTTATGATCCGTGGCGGTCGTGTTAAAGATCTACCGGGTGTTCGTTACCACATCGTTCGTGGAACACTAGATTTGCAAGGCGTTAATGGTCGTTTACGTAGCCGTTCAAAATACGGTGCGAAAAAACCTAAGAAATAATTTAAGAATTTAGAGGAATACATATATGTCTCGTAGAAGTCGTACATTTAAAAGAGAAATTATCCCAGATCCAGTTCACAAAGATTTAGTTATCGCTAAATTCATCAATAAAATCATGTTACGTGGTCAAAAATCGACTGCGCAAAAATTATTTTACGGAGCCCTAGATGAATTAAACGGTAAAGTTCAAGGTGAAGATTCATTAACAATCCTTAAAAAAGCGATTGAAAATGTTAAACCTTCAATTGAAGTTCGTTCACGTCGCGTGGGCGGAGCTACTTACCAAGTTCCAGTTGATGTTCGTCCTACTCGTCGTTTAGCTTTAGCTATGCGTTGGATGGTTGATTACTCTCGCGCGCGCGGAGAAAAAGATTTTTCTAAGCGTTTAGCTGGTGAAATCTTAGATGCTTACAACAACCGTGGTAACAGCATTAAAAAACGTGAAGACGTACACAAAATGGCTGAGTCGAACAAAGCGTTCGCTCACTACAACTGGTAATCAGTTCAGTTTATTAAAAAATCTAAGCCCTGAAGAGAAATCTTCGGGGCTTTTTTTTTGTCTTTTTCCCGAAACCCGTTTAAGTTACCTTCAATATGGTTATTAAAACAGAAGCTGACCTCAAAAATACACGTAATATCGGCATCATGGCCCACATCGATGCGGGCAAAACTACGACGACTGAGCGTATCCTTTTCTACACTGGTAAATCTCATAAAATCGGAGAAGTTCATGATGGCGCAGCCACAATGGATTGGATGCCACAAGAACAAGAGCGCGGTATTACAATCACCTCTGCTGCCACGACAACGTCGTGGAAAGATCATAGAATTAATATCATCGATACTCCGGGGCACGTGGATTTCACGATTGAAGTTGAACGTTCACTTCGCGTACTTGATGGGGCCATCGCAGTTTACGATGCGGTATCCGGTGTTGAGCCACAATCTGAAACGGTGTGGAGACAAGCTAACAAACATAAAGTTCCAAGAATTTGCTTCGTAAATAAAATGGATCGCACAGGTTCAGATTTCGATATGTGCGTTCAATCTATTAAAGAAAAATTAGAAGCAAATCCGATTAAAGTTCAAATTCCAATCGGTTCTGAAGAAAATTTTAATGGGATTTGCGATTTACTCACGTCGAAAGCTTACACTTGGGCTCCGAATAACCCGCATGATTTTCAAACGGTAGAAATTCCTGCTAAAATGAAAGAGCTTTTTGAAACTGAGCGCGCAAAAACAATCGAACAAATTTGCGAACTTGATGACGCTTTAGTTGAAAAATATTTAAATGGTGAAACTCCCTCAGTAGAAGAGCTTAAAGCTGCTCTTCGCCGCGGTGTTATCACGTTAAAAGTATTTCCTGTTTTTTGCGGAGCTGCTTTTAAAAATAAAGGTATCCAGCAAATCTTAGACGGTGTTACAGACTATCTACCATCTCCGCTAGATCTTCCTCCGACAGTAGGTATGAATCCGATCAAAGAAAATATGACAGTTGAATGTCATGTTAAATTTGACGAACCGGCAGCAGCCTTAGCATTTAAATTAGCGAATGATCCGTTTGCTGGATCGTTAACATACATCCGTGTGTACTCTGGAACTTTAAAAGTGGGCGACCAGGTTTTAAATCCACGTACAGAAAAAAAAGAACGCGTGCAAAAAATCGTAAAAATGCATGCAAATGCGCGTGAAGAAGTTTCTGAAATCAAAGCCGGCGATATCGGCGCGATCATCGGATTAAAATTTACCACCACGGGTGATACTTTGTGTGATTCATCACGACAAGTGGTGTTTGAACCGATCACTTTTCCAGAGCCAGTTATCTCAGTTGTTGTAGAAGCAAAATCTTCTGCAGAACAAGATAAAATGATGGAAGGCCTTCAGCGTTTAGAGCGTGAAGATCCTTCATGTCGCTTACGTTCTGATCCAGAAACGGGACAAATTCTACTCTCAGGAATGGGTGAATTACATGTCGACATTCTTGTTGATCGCTTACTTCGCGAGTATAAAATTCAAGCCAATGTAGGTAAACCACAAGTGGCTTACCGCGAGACAATTAATACTGAAAAGAAAATCGACTACACATTCGAGAGACTTTTAGGTGGCGAAGAAAAATTCGCAAAAATCAGTCTTAAAGTTGAGCCGATTAATCCCGCAGAAGGAATTAAAATTACTTCTTTAATTCAGCCTTCAAAAGAAGTTCAGCCAAATTGGATCAAAGCTTGCGAGCAAGGTCTTAAAGAGGCCTGCGAAGTTGGACCAATTGCTAGTTATGCTATGGTGGGTCTAAAAGTAATAATTACATCATTAGTTGGTAACCCGCAGTCAACGGACGAGATCGTTTGTAAAGCGGCGAGTTCCCTCGCTTTTCGCGAATTAGTAAAAGCTGCTGACCAAGTCTTGCTTGAGCCAATGTTCAAACTAGAGGTTAACTGTCCTGATGACTTTGTAGGCAGTGTTGTGAGTGATATTAACTCTAGACGCGGTAAAATCCATAACATGACAGCTAAACCTTCTGGCGGCCAAATGGTGTCGGCAGAAGTGCCACTGGCAAACATGTTTGGTTACTCTACGGATGTGCGAAGTCTGTCGCAAGGCCGTGCATTTTTTAGCATGGAATTCCAAAATTATTCACCGGTTCCACCAAAAGTTAAGGCTGAAATCCTGACTCGTTTGGGACGCTAGCGCCAAGCTTTTGCGGCCTTTCGGCCACAGGCAAATTCCCTCTAGAAAATTTTTTATTTCTCCTATTGACTCTAAACGTCGATTATAAGATATTTTCGCTTCTGGTTTATTTTTAGCTACGGAAACCACCGCGATATTCGGGCTTATCTAGCTCAAGTGGAGAATGGTTTTGACGGGCAAAAGAGGTAAAAAAATGCAAAGTCAAAAGATTAGAATTAGGCTAAAGGCCTTTGATCATAAGTTACTTGATCAATCGACAAAAGAAATCGTAGATACTGCTCGCCGTACAGGAGCAAAGGTTGCGGGACCAATCCCTCTTCCTACGCGTATTAACAGATTCACTGTTTTACGTTCTCCGCACGTAGATAAAAAGTCTCGTGAGCAATTCGAAGTAAGAACTCATAAAAGAATGTTAGATATTCTTGAGCCAACTCAGCAAACAATCGACCAATTAATGAAATTGGATCTATCTGCTGGTGTTGACGTTGAAATTAAGCTTTCAGCTGAGTAAGAGAAGGGAGAATTAATATGAGTGAAAATCAAGAAACAAATTCTTCTGGCCTAAAATTGAACGGCCTTTATGCGTTCAAAGAAGGTATGGCAACAATTTACAACGACAAGGGTGAAGCAGTACCAGTTACCGTTTTACGTTATGAAACTTGGAAAGTGTCGCAAATTAAAACTAACGAAAAAGACGGCTACACAGCTGTACAAATCGCATCAGTTCCTAAAAAAGCTAAAAATTCTTCTAAAGCAGAAGTGGGCCACTTAAAAGGTTCAGGCTTTGAAACTGGCGCTCGTTTTATCAAAGAAATCCGTCAAGACTTACCAGCAGATGTTAAGTTAGGTGACGCAATCTCTATCGATAGTTTAGTGAAAGGTGAATTAGTAAAAATCACTTCTCGCTCTAAAGGTAAAGGTTTCCAGGGTTCTGTAAGACGTTGGAGTTTCGCGGGTGGTCCTGCTACTCACGGATCTAAATTCCACAGAAGACCAGGTTCTTCTGGTAATAGAACATGGCCGGGCCGTGTTATGCCAGGTAAGAAATTTCCGGGTCACTTGGGTGACGAAAATGTAACAGTTCGTAACGTTGAAATCGTAGAGATCAACGCTGCTGACGGAGTAGTTCTTGTTAAAGGACCAGTTCCAGGACACAAAAACTCTCTTGTTAAACTGGTTAAGGAGCAATAGTCATGGCTACAATTAATGTACTTAATTGGAAAAAAGAAAAAGTTGGATCACTTGATTTACAAGCGGACACTTTTGAAGTTGAAGTAAAAAAAGACGTATTACACACAGTTGTAAGATGGCAATTAGCTTGTCGTCGTCAAGGCACTCACATGACTAAAACAAAAGGTTTAGTGAGCGGTGGTGGTAAAAAGCCATTCAAACAAAAAGGTACTGGTAACGCCCGTCAAGGTTCTACTCGTTCTCCTTTAATGCCAGGCGGTGGTACTATGTTCGGTCCACAACCACGTTCATACGGTTATGTGTTGCCTAAGAAAATGAGAAAAGCAGCTCTTAAAATGGCTCTATCTCACTTATTCAAAGAAGGAAAACTTACAGTAGTTGATTCAATGAATTCTGAAGGTAAAACAAATGAACTAGGCAAACGTTTACAAACGTTTGGAGTTAAAAAAGCAGTTTTAGTTGATAACTCTTCAAATGAGAACTTCAGCCGCGCCGCTCGCAACTTAGTTGGTTACAAATACTCTGGAGTTGAAGGCTTAAACGTATTCGACTTATTAAAATACGACTACGCAGTAATCACTAAAGATTCGGTAGCTAAAATCATCGAAAGATGTTCTGCGGAATAATCGGGGAAAATATGAAACAACATTTAAAATCTCCACTCATCACAGAAAAAAATACAGTTTTAGCAGAAGCTGGAACGTATGTATTTAAAGTTGATTTAACTTCTTCTAAAGACCAAATCAAAAAAGAAGTTGAAACTAACTTTAATGTAAAAGTTAAAAAAATCCGTACCGCAGTTTGCAGAGACGATATGCGCTATTCTAAATTCGGTCTTACAGTACCGAAAAAATGGAAAAAAGCTTTCGTGCAGTTAGCTCCGGGCCAAAAAATTTCATTATTTGAGGGAGCATAATCATGGGTTTAAAAGTATTTGGATCTAGATCACATGCAAGCCGCGGAATGGTTGGATTCGATTTCAAAGAAATCACTAAAACCAAACCAGAAAAAGCATTAACGGTTTCTTTAAGCAAGCCGTCTGCGCGTAATAACACGGGTATGATCACTGTTCGTCACAGAGGCGGAGCTCATAAACGTAAATATCGTTTAGTCGATTTCAAACGTAACAAATTAGAAGTTCCAGCAAAAGTTGCTGCGATCGAGTACGATCCGAACAGAACTTGCCGTATTGCTTTATTGCACTACGCTGATGGACACAAAGCTTACATCTTAGCTCCAGTGGGCTTAAATGTTGGTGATGTTGTTACTTCGAGCGATAAAGCCGATATCAAACCAGGAAATTGCATCACAATTTCTAGCATCCCGGTCGGAACGATCATTCACAATGTTGAATTACGTCCAGGCAAGGGTGGCCAAATTTGCCGTGGTGCTGGCACTTCTGCAACTTTAGCTGGTAAAGGCGAAAAGTATTGCCAAGTGCGTCTACCGTCTGGCGAATTAAAACAAATCCTATCAACTTGTAAGGCTTCAATCGGTCAAGTTGGTAACACTGATAATGAAAATATTAAACTTGGTAAAGCAGGCCGTTCTCGTTGGAGAGGTATCAGACCTACAGTGCGCGGTATGGCTATGAATCCGGTTGACCATCCATTAGGTGGTGGTGAAGGTGTTGGTAAGGGTCATCACCCTGTGACACCTTGGGGCGTGCCTTGTAAAGGTTACAAAACACGTCATAACAAACGTACTGATTCATCAATCATTAAGCGTCGTAAGTAGGAGGATGCATGGCACGTTCAATTAAAAAAGGTCCTTTTATCGATTTGCACTTAGCTAAAAAAGCTGAGACGGCTATCCAAAAGAACGACAAAAAAGTAATTAAAACATGGTCAAGACGTTCTACGATCTTCCCTGAGTATGTAGGATTGACTTTTGCTGTACATAACGGCAGAAAGTTTGTTCCAGTATACGTTTCTGAGAACATGATCGGTCATAAACTTGGCGAATTTGCGCCAACTAGAACTTTTGCGGGTCACGCTGAGAAAAAAGCAGCAGCACCAGCAGTGGCGAAGAAGTAGGATAGAATATGGAAGCTAAAGCATCTTTAAAATATGCAAGAGTTGGAGCCCAAAAGGCTCGCTTAGTTGCTGACACCGTTCGTGGTAAGTCAGTTGACGAAGCTCTTAAGATTTTGACCGTTATGAATAAAAAAACTGCTGGATTAATTAAGAAATTAATCGAATCAGCAGTAGCGAACGCGGATTACAAAAAAACTATCGCAGTAGACAAGTTAATCGTTAAAAAATTAACTGTAGACGGCGGCCCAGTTTTAAAACGTTTCCGCCCAAGAGCGCAAGGTCGTGCTTTTGGCGTTCGTAAAAAATTAAGTCACATCGACGTAGTATTGGGAGAGAAATAGTAATGGGACAAAAGGTTCATCCAATTGGTTTTAGAGTTGGTGTTATTAGATCTTGGGATTCAAGATGGTATGCAAAAGGCAATACTTACTATGACAATCTTCACGAAGACATTAAATTAAGAAAATACTTAAAAGCTAAATTAAAACACGCTGGCGTTGCTAAGATTGAAATCGAGCGCGCGGCTAATAAGGTTAAACTTATTATCCACACAGCTCGTCCAGGTGTTGTAATTGGTAAAAAAGGTACTGGCATTGATACTTTGAAAGCTGATGTTCAAAAGTTAACTAAGAACGAAGTTTTCTTAAGCATTCAAGAAGTACGTAAACCAGATACAGAAGCTCAATTAGTTGCGGAATCAATTGCAATGCAATTAGAGAAACGTATCTCTTGGAGACGTGCTCTTAAAAAATCTATCGCAGCAGCTATCAAAGGTGGCGTGCGTGGTATCAAAATCCGTGTTTCTGGTCGTTTAGATGGAGCAGAGATTGCTCGTTCTGAATGGTACAATGAAAAATCAGTTCCTCTTCACACATTACGTGCTGATATTGATTATGGAACTGCAGAAGCATTAACTGCATATGGAATTATTGGTATGAAAGTATGGATCTACAAAGGTGACATTCTTTCGGCGAAAGAGCATTCGGAGGTAAATCGTGCTAAGTCCTAAACGTGTAAAATGGAGAAAGCAATTCATCGGTCGTTCTAGAGGTTTAGCTACTCGTGGTTCAACTTTAGATTTCGGTGATTTCGGTTTACAAGCTAGTGAACATGGTATGTTAACAGCTCGTCAATTAGAGGCTGGTCGTATCGCTATCAATCGTACTATCAAACGTGGTGGTAAAGTTTGGTGTCGCGTATTCCCAGATCTTCCTGTAACAAAAAAACCTGCTGAAACTCGTATGGGTAGCGGTAAAGGTAATCCGGAATTTTGGGTTTCTAAAGTGCTTCCAGGTCGCATTCTTTTCGAAATGAATGGTGTTACTAAGGAACAAGCTAAAGAGGCATTTTTAAGAGCGTCTCATAAGCTTCCGTTTAAAACTAAATTTTTAGAGAGAACGTAGTTATGAAATTTGTAGATATTGAAAACAAATCATTAAAAGAATTAATCAAACAAAAACAAGACTTAACGTCTCAATTGTTTGAAATGAAAATGAAAAACTCTCTTGGTCAATTGGCTAATCCAGTTCAAATCAGAGTAGTAAGAAAAGACATTGCTAAAATTAACACAGCAATCGTTAAGAAAAGCGTAAGGTAGGTAAAAAATGGCTGCTAAGGCAACAACGAGCGAAAAACAACCGACTAAAACAGTTAGTACTCGAGGCCGTAGAGTTGAGTTACAAGGTGAAGTGATCGCGAACAAAATGGATAAAACAATTTCGGTATTAGTTTATCGCATGGTTCGTCACGCAAAATACGGAAAATACATTCGTAAATCATCTGTTATCAAAGCTCACGACGAGAAAAAACAATGTAAAGTCGGCGACACAGTAACAATTCATGAAACTAAACCAATCAGCAAATCAAAACGCTGGGCACTTACTGAAGTGTTAAACACAACGAAGTAAGGGAGTAGTTTTATGATTCAAATGCAAACTAAATTAAACGTAGCTGATAACTCTGGTGCAAAAGAAGTAATGTGCATCAAAGTTTTAGGTGGTTCTAAAAGACGTTTTGCTCACATTGGAGACGTCATTGTTGTTTCAATCCGTGAAGCAATCCCAACTGCAAAAGTTAAGAAAGGTGACGTTGCGAAAGCCGTTATCGTTCGTACAATTCATAAATTAAGAAGACCCGATGGAAGCTACATCCGTTTTGATGATAACTCTGCAGTTTTAATCAATGCGAATAGAGAGCCAATCGGAACTCGTATTTTTGGTCCAGTAGCGAGAGAGTTAAGATCGAAACAGTTCGTAAAGATTGTTTCATTAGCTCCAGAAGTATTATAGGTAGAGGTTTGAGATGAATCGTTTAAAAGAACAATACACAAAAGAAATCGTTCCTCACTTAGTTAAACAACAAGGCTACACTAGCGCTATGCAAGTGCCTCGTTTAGAAAAAATCGTTATCAGCGTTTGTACGTCTGATGCGGTTCAAAATCCTAAAATCGTAAACGGAATCGTTGAAGAGATCTCTTCAATTGCTGGTCAAAAAGCAGTTGTAACGAAAGCTAAAAAAGCGATCTCTAACTTTAAATTAAGAGAAGGTATCCCAATTGGCGTGCGCGTAACATTACGTCGCGAAAAAATGTGGTCTTTCTTAGATCGTTTACAAACTTTAGCATTACCTCGCGTACGTGACTTCCGTGGTTTACCAAATAAAGGCTTTGATGGCCGTGGTAATTACAATATGGGTTTGAAAGAACAAATCGTGTTTCCGGAAATCAACTTTGATAAAATTGAGAAAACTCGTGGTATGAATATTACTATTTGTACAACAGCTGGATCAGACAACGATGGCCGCGCATTATTGGAAGCTTTAGGCTTACCTTTCAGAAAGTAATTGAAGGATTAATATGGCAAGAAAATCAAGTGTTGTAAAAAACAATAAAAGAAAAGCGATCTCTAGCAAGTACCGCGCTTACCGTAAAGAGTTGCGTGAAAAAGCTGTGGATATGAAACTTTCTGACGAAACTAGAGACGAAGCTCGTAAGAAATTACAAGCTTTACCTAAAAATACTAATCCAAACCGCGTAATCACTCGTTGTGAATTAACTGGTCGCCCTCGTGGTAACTACCGTAAATTCGGTTTATGCAGAATGGTTTTCAGACAACTAGCTCTTGAAGGTAAGCTTCCAGGCGTAACTAAGGCCAGCTGGTAGGAGTCAAAATGGATACAGTCGCACAAATGTTAACAATTATTAGAAATGGTTCTTCGGCGAAACTTGAAAAAGTTGATATGCCCTCTTCTAAAATGAGAGAGAACTTAGCAAAAATTCTAGCAGATACTGGTTATATCAGAAGCTTCAAAGTAGCTAAAGATTCAAAACAAGGTATCATGCGTATTTATTTAAAATATGACGATGCAGGAACTCCAGCAATGACAGCTATCCAAAAAGTTAGCCGTCCTGGGAAACGTTCTTATGTTCACGCTACTGATGTTCCGAACGTACGTTCTGGATATGGTATGTGCATCCTAAGTACAAACAAAGGTTTACTAACTGGTACAGACGCTAAAAAACAAAATGTTGGCGGCGAAGTACTAGCAGTAGTTTGGTAGGTAGAAGATGTCGAGAATTGGTAAATATCCAGTAAATATCGATGACAAAGCAACAGTAACTGTTGCTGGTCAAAATGTTACTGTTAAAGGTGCGAAATCATCTTTATCTTACAGCTTAAGAAAAAACATCACTGCAAAAGTTGATGGTAAAACAGTTGTATTAACTCGTGCTGACGATTCTAAAGAATCTAAGTCTTTGCACGGTTTATACAAAGTTTTAATCCAAAATGCTGTTAAAGGCGTAACTGCAGGTTTCACTAAAGCCCTTGAAATGCACGGCGTAGGTTATCGCGGTGCTGTAAATGGTAAAAAATTAGAATTAGCTTTAGGTTTTTCTCACCCTGTGATTTTTGAAATCCCAGAAGGTATTGAAATCAAAGTTGATAAACAAACGACTGTAAGCGTGACTGGTGCTGACAAAGCTCTTGTTGGTCAAGTTGCAGCTAAAATCAGAAGTTTCCGTCCGCCAGAGCCTTATTTAGGTAAAGGTGTTCGTTATGTTGGTGAACATATCAGACGTAAAGCCGGTAAGTCGGCTGGTAAATAGAGGATTATATGAAATTAAATTTTTCTAAAAAAACAGCTTCAAAAGTAGTAAATCGTTTGAAGAAAAAAATCAGAATCAGAAAAGTAGTAAGTGGAACATCTGAAAGACCACGTCTATGTGTATTCCGTTCAGGAGCTCACATTTACGCGCAAATCATTAACGATGTAGCACAAACAACTTTATTGTCAGTATCCTCTTTATCTGCCGAATTAAAAAACGGTAACAAAGAAGCTGCTAAAACTGTTGGTAAACAAATCGCTGAACAAGCTAAGAAAAAAGGAATCACTACTGTTGTATTCGACAGAAATGGTTTCGTTTATCACGGCCGTGTACAAGCCTTAGCAGATGGAGCCCGCGAGGGCGGCCTTAACTTTTAATAGGGGATCATGTGGATAAAGCATCAGTAAACGAATTAGAAGAAAAAGTAGTTGCTATCAACCGCGTAACTAAAGTTGTTAAGGGTGGTCGTAGGTTCTCTTTCGCAGCACTAGTAGTCGTGGGCGACAGATTAGGTCAAGTTGGTTTCGGTAGTGGTAAAGCAGGCGAAGTTCCTGAAGCTATTGGTAAAGCAACTCGCTCTGCTAAAAAACAATGCAGCGATGTTAACTTAAAAGATGGTACGATCCCTCATGAAGTGATCGGTAAATTCGGATCAGCTAAAGTGATCATGAAACCAGCAGCAGCAGGTACTGGCGTTATCGCTGGTGGTGCGGTTCGTGCGGTTCTTGAATCAGTTGGTGTTAAAGACATTTTAACTAAATGTGTTGGTACACGTAACCCTCACAATGCAGTTAGAGCAACTTTAGACGGTCTTAAACAGCTTAAAAAAGCTGCTCAAGCGTAAATAGGAGTCTGTCATGGCTAAAAAGTTTCAAGTTACTTTAAAAAAATCAACGATTGCTTGCTCTAAAACTCAAAGAATGACTGTTAACGGTCTGGGTTTAAGAAAAGTAAATTCGACAATCGAGTTAGCTGATAATGCAGCTAACCGTGGCCAACTTTTCAAGATTCAACACATGGTTGAAATCAAAGTTATCAAATAAGTTAAGAGGAAGTTATGAGTTTATTAAGTAAATTAGCTCCAAAAGAAGGTTCTACTCACTACAGAAAACGTGTGGGTCGCGGTATCGGTTCTGGTATCGGCGGAACTTCTGCTAAAGGTCACAAAGGCCAATTAGCACGTACTGGTGGTAAAGTTCGTCGTGGTTTTGAGGGCGGTCAAACTCCTCTTTCTAGACGTTTACCAAAATTCGGTTTCACAAATGCACAATTTGCGACAAAGTATGAAGAAGTTACTTTAGCAGCACTGAACAAAATAGATGGTATCGTTGATGCAGCTGCGCTTTACAAAGCCGGCATTATCAAGAAAAATTCTAAGTTCAAGGTTTTAGCTAAAGGTGAACTTAAAAAAGCGATTACTTTGAAAGCTAATTTTATTAGCAAGTCAGCGCAAGCAGCTATTGAAAAACTTGGCGGTAAAGTTGAGTTAGTTCAGCCAAGAGCTACTTACAAAAGACCAGCTAAAGAAAAAAAAGCTAAAAAGAAATAAAGCTATAAGGCCTAAATAGATTTTTAGGCCTAAATTAACGAAAGAGGCAGAAGAGTGGCTCAGCAACAAGTTAACGACAGCAAGGGTGCGAATACTTTAAGATCGAAAATCCTATTTACTTTGTTCTGTTTAGCGATCTACAGAATCGGTGTTCATATCCCAACTCCAGGAGTTGATGGCAACGCAGTTTCTGAATTTTTCAATTCACAAAATCGCGGAATTTTCGGCTTATTCAATACTTTCACTGGTGGTGCGTTAGCGCAATTTTCAATCTTTGCATTGGGAATCATGCCCTACATTTCTGCTTCGATTATTTTCCAATTATTAACGTCAGCGATTCCTTTTTTAGAAGCACTTAAAAAAGAAGGCGAATCTGGACGTAAAAAAATCACTCAATACACTAAATACGCAACGATCGTTCTAGCGATCATTCAAGGTTACGGGATGAGCTCATGGCTTTCTAGCCAAAGTTTGCCTGATGGCCGCATGTTAATTACTGGCGGTATGTTAGGTATTTACTATTTTAAATTTATCACGATCACTACATTAGTTGCTGGTACTTCATTTGTAATGTGGTTAGGCGATCAAATCTCTGAACGTGGAATCGGTAACGGGACTTCGATGATCATCTTTACTGGCATCGCGGCAGGTATTCCGGCGGGTGCACAACAACTTCTTCAATTAGTAAAATCTGGCGAGTTGCAATTTATCGTTGGTATTTTATTATTAGTGTTCATGGTCGCAACTATTTTTGCGGTGATTTACATGGAAGTGGCGCAACGTCGTATTACTATTCAGTACTCACAACGTTTAGCAAACGGTGGCATGACTTCAGCTGCCACAAGCCATTTGCCAGTTAAAATTAATTTTCCTGGTGTTATTCCTCCAATTTTTGCATCTTCATTATTAATGTTCCCATCTACTTTAGCGCAATTCACTAATGTGGCGTGGATCAAAGCCATGTCTGAATCAATCAATCCAAACGGGATCGTATTCAACATTATCTTTGTAGCTTTAATTATCTTCTTCTCTTTCTTCTATACTGATATCGTTTTCAATGCTGATGAAGTTTCTGAAAACTTGAAAAAAACTGGTGCGTTTGTTCCTGGTATACGTGCAGGTAAATCTACAGCTGATTTTATCCGTTATGTATTAGATCGTATTAACGTGTTAGGTTGTTTCTACCTTTGCGTGATCTGCGTTCTTCCAGGTCTATTAGTACAAACGATGGGTATTCCATTCCAGTTCGGTGGCACTAGCTTACTGATCCTTGTGGGTGTGGCTATCGATACATCTCAACAAATTCAGTCTCACTTATTGACACAAAAATATGATTCATTTCTTAAGGGCACTAAAATCCGTAGCAGAAGGGTTCAATTCTAATGAACGTTCTGTTCATTGGAGCCCCGGGCTCAGGTAAAGGCACCCAATCTCGCGAGTTAATCGAGAAGTTTGGTTTTTTACAGCTAAGCA
Source organism: Bdellovibrionota bacterium (assembly GCA_040386015.1). GTDB lineage: Bacteria > Bdellovibrionota > Bdellovibrionia > Bdellovibrionales > Bdellovibrionaceae > Pseudobdellovibrio. The sequence goes on from JAZKGG010000002.1 coordinate 267,090, forward strand.
CTGGAGACCTTCTACGTGGCGCCATTAAGAATAAGACTGAACTGGGCTTAAAAGCTCAGGGTTTTATGGATGCCGGTAAGCTGGTTCCAGATGAATTAATGTTAGGCTTAGTTCGCGACTACCTAACTACAAACAAAGGGAAATCGATCATTTTTGATGGTTACCCTAGAACCGTTAATCAAGCCCAGAGCTTAGGCCACTTGCTTGAATCTACGAGCTCTAAAATTGATAAAGTTTTCTATTTTAAGATCAACCCTCAGATCTTGATCGATCGCTTAACAGGGCGTCGCACTTGTGCAAATTGCGGAGAGATTTACCATGTTCGTACTAAACCTTCATTAAAAGGTGATAAATGCGAAAAATGTAATGGTGATCTAGTGCACAGAAAAGACGACCATGCTGAAGTGATCTCGGAGCGGCTCAAACAATTTGAAGATAATACAGGCCCTACGATAGAGTACTATTTTAAGGCAGGTAATATGGTGAACGTCGATGGCGACCAAGCACCAGAAAAAGTCTTCAGCGAAATTAAAAAGACACTGATGCTTTAAGAGCTAAAACCGGATCACCCCGGGGATGGTTTCTTGATGAAAAAAGTGGCTCAAACTTGTTTGAGCATAGGTAAGACTAGTGCATTCAGCACAATGTCAAATTTATGCTAGACATAACAATCTTTAATGTTATAACAATCTCTTTTTAAGAGTTTTGTTATTGTGAGGAACGTATGAAAGTTAGACCTTCGGTCAAAAAAATTTGTAATAAATGTAAAGTAATTAAACGTAAAGGCGTTATCAGAGTTATCTGTGAAAACGCTAAACACAAACAGAGACAGGGGTAATAGAACATGGCTCGTTTAATGGGTATCGATTTACCAAGAAATAAACGCGTTGAAGTAGCATTGACTTATATCTATGGTATTGGTCGTCCTCGCGCAAAATCTATCTGCTCTCAAGTGGGAATTCCATCTACACTTCGTACTGATGCTTTAACTGATGAACACATTGCAGGAATGCGTGCGCTGATCGAAGCAAAATTCAAAGTTGAAGGTGATTTACGTCGTGATATCGGACAAGCAATCAAACGCTTAACTGAGATTAACTGCTACCGTGGTGTAAGACATAGAAAAGGTCTTCCAGTACGTGGTCAAAATACGCGTTCAAATGCGAGAACACGTAAAGGACCTAAGAAAACTGTCGCTAATAAGAAAAAAGCAGTCTAGTTAAGGCGGGATGAATAATGGCAACACCACAAGAAAATAAAGATAAAAAAGTAACTAAGAAAAAAGTTAAAAAGAACGTTGTTACAGGTCACTGTCACATTAACGCTGGTTTCGGTAACGTGATTATCACTTTTACTGACCCAAGTGGCGATACAGTTTCTTGGTCATCAGCTGGTCACATGGGCTTTAAAGGATCTCGTAAAGGGACTCCATTCGCAGCTCAAGTAACTTGTGAAGACGCTGCTAAAAAAGCGCAAGAACAAGGTATGAAATCAGTAGACGTATTTTTAACTGGCCCGGGTGCAGGTCGTGAACCAGCTATCCGTGCATTAGCAGGAACAGGGATGAGAGTAATGTCTCTTAAAGACGTAACGCCAGTACCTCATAATGGCTGCCGTCCTCCTAAACGTAGAAGAATATAATCGGAGTAATGTATGAGTTGTGTTAATAGTTCTGTATGTAGATTATGCCGCCGCGAAAATACTAAGTTATTCTTAAAAGGTGACAGATGTTTTACTGACAAATGTGCTTTTGAAAGAAGACCATATCCCCCGGGACAACATGGTCAATCAAGACTTAAGTTTTCTGAGTACGCATTGCAATTAAGAGAAAAACAAAAAGCAAAACGTTATTATGGTCTTTCTGAAAAACAATTCAGAAAATACTTCCATAGCGCAGACGCATCTAAAGGGATCACTGGTACTGAGTTACTAAGACTTTTAGAGCTAAGACTTGATAACGTTGTGTATACCCTTGGGTATGCTAATTCTAGAAGAGAAGCGAGACAATTGATCGGTCACAATCACTTCTTAATTAACGGTAAACGTGTGAATATTGCGTCTTACATCGTTAAAAAAGGTGATGTTGTTGAAGTTGCTCAAGCAAGCAGAGAAGTTACTAAAGTTCAGGCTGGTATCCAGGCTGTAGCTCGTAGAACTATCCCTAGCTGGTTAGAAGCTGATCACGCATCTTTCAAAGGGACAATCAAAGACGTTCCTGCAAGAGATGAAATTTCAATTCCAGTAGAAGAAAGCATGATCGTTGAGTATTACTCACGATAATAAAGGGGTAGGGATGCAAGAACATTATTTTAAATTTTGGAGAGAGCTAATTAAGCCTAAAGGTTTCGAGATCGAAAGAGACACTCAGACGTCTGAGTACTCTAAGTTCATCGTTAAGCCTTTAGAAAGAGGCTTTGGTGTAACTCTTGGAAATTCTTTAAGAAGAATTTTATTAAGCTCTATGATGGGATCTGCGGTAACTGCTGTAAAATTCGATGGAGTTTTACATGAGTTCTCAACGATGCCAGATGTTTTAGAAGATGTTTCAGACATCATCTTAAACCTTAAACAAGTTCGTTTCAGACAGCACTCTGCTGAGACGTTCACACTACGTATTAACAAAAAAGGTCCAGGCGTTGTAACGGCTGCGGATATCGTAACTACCGATAAAATCGAAGTTTTGAATCCATACCAACATATTGCAACTCTTGGTAACAACGGATCTTTCACTGCTGAATTAGTTGTGGCTTATGGCCGCGGTTATTCTCCAGTTGAAAACAGAAGTGAACAAATGTCAGTAGGCTACATTGCCGTTGATGCTCTTCACTCTCCAATCCGTAAAGTTAACTATGCAGTTTCAAATGCTCGTGTTGGTCAACGTACTGATTACGATGCATTAACTTTAGAAGTATGGACTGATGGTTCTATTAAGGCAGATGAAGCGGTTTCTTTAGCTTCTAAAATCTTAAAAGAGCAATTACAAATCTTCTTAACTTTTGATGAATCTTTAGAGCCATCTGATGAAATTAAATCAATGGGTTCTTCTTCATTGAACGAAAACTTATTCAGATCAGTTGATGATCTTGAGCTAAGTGTGCGTTCTGCTAACTGCTTGAAAAACGCTAACATCCGTTACATCGGTGAATTAGTTGTTCGTTCTGAAGCGGAAATGCTTAAAACTAAAAACTTCGGCCGTAAATCTTTGAATGAAATCAAAGAGATCTTGGTTGAAATGGGTTTAGGTTTAGGTATGAAAATCGAGGGATGGCCACCTCCAGGATGGGATCCAAACATTCCGCCTGTTAAACGTGAATCGTAATTTTAAAGGAAAATAGAAATGGCATCACATCGTCGTTTAGTAAAACATTTTGGTCGTAAAACTGGTCCGTTAAAAGCTTTAATGAGAGGTCTAATGATCTCTTTAGTTGAACACGGCCGCATTAAAACAACTGTAGTTCGCGCTAAAGAAGTTCGTAGACATATTGAAAAAGCAGTTACTCTTGGCAAAAAGAATAACCTAAATTCAACTCGTCTTTTGATCGCTAAATTTGCGAATGAAGGTGCTGCATTGTCAGTTATCAAAGAAATTTCTCCACGCTTTAAAGATCGTGATGGCGGCTACACTCGCGTTATCAAAATCGGTCGTCGCCCTGGTGACACTGCTGAGATGGCTTTCTTAGAATTCGTAGATTACGACTTCAAAGCTAAAGTTGCTCCAACAGTCAAAGCTACAAAAGCTGCTAAAGGCGCTAAAGCTGATAAAACAGCTGAAAAAGCCGCAAGCAAAGCTAAAAAAGCTTCTTCAGTTGCGATCACTAAAGCGAAAAAATCAGTTCGTAAAATGCAAAACAAATCTCGTCAAGCTTCTCAAGCTCTTAACCGCTAGGTTAGAAGCTGACCGCAAGATAGTTTTGTTGCAATAGAACAAAATAGTTTCAAAGCTAATAAAAGCCCTGGAGAAATCCGGGGCTTTTTTTTGTTATGGCCATCCTGGCCTTAGCCTCTTGGGGCTACCGCGAAAAAATAGCATCGTGCTATTTTTTTATCCCAAAGCTTGGTAGCCTTGTGGATGTATTCTGTCGAGAAGGTTGTGGTTTGTGAAAGTTAAATTATTATTTTTATTTTTTGTGATTGCGATCGTTGGCACTGTTGGCGTGTTTTATCTTAAGAACTATTATTTCTATACGACGACGGCTGAAAAAATCGAAGATACGCAAGTGACCATCGAGCAAACGGTGGGTTTGATTTCTGAAGAACGTGAGAAGTTTCAAACCTATGAAGGCAAGGTGATCTCGGCTGAACGTTTGCCATTAATGCCAGACACGACTAAAATCGAAAAACTGATTATGCATTTCTGGGCTTCATGGTGCGATCCTTGTATTAATGAAATTCCCGAGCTTGTTGCGTATTTAAAGCGTCATAGTGAAGAGATCAAGGTGGGGTCTATTAAAATAGTCCTGGTGTCGGTTGATTACGAGCTAGGGGCTATTGAGAAGTTTTTAAAGAGCTTTCCGGATTTGAATGCGCCAGTCTATTTACAGTTATGGGATCCGGAAGGGTATTTGCAGAAAAGCTTTAATATCGACCGATTGCCAGCAACCATCATCGTGCATAAAAACCCGATCGATGGCAAAGCGAAGCTTGTTGAGCGGTATATGGCCGTTGTTAATTGGAAGCAGATGCCTTAATAAAAAAAGCCAGCTTGTTAATGATCTGGCTTTTTTAAGTTTCACATAGCACCCGCGTGCTATCGATTTTTACAGTCAATTAACTAGAACTTCATTTTTTTCTTTAGGTCATCTAAGGCTTTTTTGCCTTTATCTTGTAGTTGGCTTTTGGCTTTGTTTTCTAAGTCTTTTTTGGCTGCAGCAATTTTTTCATCAGCGATATTTTTTTGGGCATCAAGCTTTGCTTGAGTATCATTAGCGTTGCCGAGGTAACCTTTAGTTAGAGTGCCGATTTGTTTTTCGATCTCGCCTTTAACTTTACCGATTTCGTTATCGATCTTAAGTTTGATCTCTTTATTGAGTTCGTCGACCTTTAGTTTAATGCTGGCACTTAGCGCGTCTTGAAGTTTATCGCCCAAAGATGAAGACACATCTACATCTAAGCTAGATAACTCGCCCTTAACTTCGGCTTTAAGATCAAACGATGTTAACTGCGAAAAAGCATTTTTAAGAATTTCTTCGACGACTTTTTCTTTTGCGGCTAGATTAAACTGCACGTTATTAAATACATTCGTAAGACCTACATTGTATGTCTTAAAACCTACGGTCGCGGCGTGCGCTGCGATGTTGATTGATGACTGTTGCATGGCGATTTGGCCATCAGTGTTTTTCATTAATTCGATCGCTTGCAATGGATAACTTGCGATAGCGAAATCCATTCCTGCTGCTGGTTCATCTTTTAAATTATTTAAATAGGCATCTACTTTTAAACCCTGGATGTTTTTTGATTTAAAATCTCCAGCAATGTGCATTTCGGTTTGTTTGCCGATTTGTCTTTGATTAGACACGATATTTTGAATCACACCAGAAATATCACCATAATCAACTTGGGCATTTGATTTAGAGCTGACTTTGATGTTTTGAATCCAGAATAACGGGTAACCACTTTTTACCGGAAACTCGTACGTTACACCTTCAGCGCGTGGGTGTGGTTGAATCGTGTCGTCTTCTGCTTTTTCAACTGGTTTTTTCTTTTTACCAGCTAAGATGGTTTTTGAATCTAAATTTTCGTTCACCATTTTTGAATATTTTGGTGGTAGATATTTCTCGGCTAACTCGTTTACTTTATCAAGTTTACGCAAATAGGGAGTCAAATAATCCATGAAAATTGATTTAGCGATTTGTTTAGAATCAATTTTTGGAATTTTTAAACGATCTTTGATCGACGCTACGTCGGCTTTGATTTGTTCGTCTAAACCTTGGTAATCTTTTTTGATTTGCACTAGATCTGCATTAAATTCGTTTTTCGTATCGTTAACTAATTTTAACTTTGCATCGACTTCTGATTTTAAAGCGTTGAATTGTTTAACTGAAGCATCTAATTCTTGCGGCGTTTTGAAATCTTTAACTTTGATGCCATCAAACTTTACTTTGTACGATTTAAAGTCTGATTCTTTTGGAAGTGCTTTTAGTTTTGCATCCCAATCAGTTTGTTTAGTTGCCCATTTGGCTTTGAGGTCGTTCGCCATTTTTTTTGATAATAATTGCGATTCGATATTTGCCAATTGGGCTTTGTAATCACCAGTTTGTAAAAACGCTGATAAATCACCTAAAAGGTTTCCTTTTCCTTTTTCGTCGATTTTGCCAATGGCCTTATCTTTAACTTGCGATGCTAAACCTGGTTTGTCTTCTGAAGGTGGTGGCGGGGGAGCGACTTTTCCGCGGTATTTTCTTTTTGACATAAATTGCACGTTTTCAACGGACATTTCTTCAACGACAAATTTTAAACGAAGTAAAGCATCCCAATTTACATCAAAACGAATTGACCCTAATTCGATGCTATTAAAATCAGGTTGTTCGGCACTGGTAATTTCTAAACCAGTGATGGCCACATTACCTTTGATAAATGAAGTTTCAAAATTACCGATATTTACTTCGGTGCCTAAGGCTTTATAGCCGGCCCATTCAAGGCCTGCTTTCATGTGAGAATCGAAAAATAATTTGAAGTAGGCTGCGCCTAAGGCCATTACAATTACGAAAGGGATTATAGCGCTCCAGCGGATCAAGCCGCCCTCTTTGTAGACTTTGGCTTTTGCTGAATTATTTTTAGAATCATTTTGAGGTTGGTTTGTGTCTGTCATGTTAGATCCTTCTCAAATTAGTTGCCGTAAAGATCGTTGTATTTAGTGTACCAAAGATAAAACTTACTACCTTTGATGGCTTTAAATGCATTGCTGTTTTCAAAACGTATCGCCACAGTCGTTCGGTATTTTTTCACCATAAAGATGAACATAAAATAAAGAAAAGGACTTAAAATTAAAGCTGCGAGAAAACTTCCCATCACGATCGAGTTATTAAAGCGAGTGAAAGGGATAATCGGAATATTATAAAGCTTTGTCCATAGTGGGCGAAGAGAAGGCTCTTCAAGGATCCATTGGCCTAACGAGTTGGCTAATGGATCAACTAGGAACGCGACGAATTTAAAAACAAACGCTGATAAAAACGCTGCGCCAAACTGCACGCGAAAAAAGAAAAGAATAAATAAAACTAAAAAAGTTTGCAGCGAGAAAAATGGGGAAAACCCCAAGAATGCCCCTAGTGTTAAACCCCAGGCAATTTGAGTTGTGCCATTTTCTGAGTGTAACATCTTGATCAAATTCAGAAGTTGCTTAATCAGTATCGTCATAAAGTCACCTTTCTTTCTTGTGGACCTTTGCGTGATGTCGCGAAAAAATATCCGCCCGGTAGGCTAGTTAACAGCATAAAGAATTGCATCAGGCTTACGCCAGTCGTGATCGCAGTTGCTGTCGGGATATTAATAAACGAAAAAATAAAATAAAACGCCGCTTGGCCCACGCCGATGCCAGCCGGTGTTAATGGAATGGCCGAAGCCATAAATGCAAAACAGGCCAGTGGCAAAAAGATAAAGATCGAAACTGGCTCTTGGGTCAGCGTCAATGTGACCACATACAAAAAGCCGATCGACATACATTGCATTAAAAAGCTTGTGCCGATGAATTTTAACATGAACGGGCTCTGCATGGCTTTTGCGATATTTACTTGCACTTGTTCGGCAAAAGAAAATAACTTCTGAAAGATAAAGAATTTAAATTTATCTTTAAAACGGGGAATAATTTTTTGTGAGTGATATAAAAATAATAAACCTAAACAAGCTACAGCTAATAGTAAAAGGCTAATGTGCAAAAGCTTTGTTAAAGCTTCTGACATTCCGAAAAAGTATTCGACTAATAAAAACGATGTTGAAAATAAAATTAAACTAAATAAACCCAACACACGGTCAATCGTGACTAAAGAAAAACTCATTTTTTTAGGAACTTTATGAGATTCAGAAATGGCTAAAGCTTTGACGATGTCGCCACCAACGCCACTGGGAATAAAGAAATTAAAGAAATTGCCGATTAACGTTTGCTTGGCTGCCGTTTTAAACGGGTAATTAATTTCTAAATTAACTAGAAGATTCCAGCGCAGAGCTAAAGTTAAAGTGTGTAAAGTAAAGAACACTAAACCAGCGGCTAAAATTGTGGGATTTTTAAAACTGAGACTTAACTGATCTAAATCGATAAGTCCCATTTTTAAAACAAGTAGGAGCAAAATAAATGCTATTACAGGGCGAAGATATTTCTTCAAGGTTGTAGAGGAGATTCGCATCCTCCTACGTTGCCATTATTTCTGGTGAGTATCAAAAATATTCTTAAGGTTTTTAAGTACCGCTTCTAAGTTACGAAGTGGCAATGAAGTTGGTCCATCGCAAAGTGCTTTTTCTGGATTCGGATGAGTTTCTAAAAAGATCCCATCAACACCCACAGCAACCGCTGCACGACCTAGCGGCCACACCATATCACCGCGACCGCCACTAGATTCACCAGTTGCGCCAGGTAATTGCGTTGAGTGTGTGCAATCCATGATCACCGGAAAGCCAAGACGGCGCATATCTACAAGACCTGTCATGTCATTGATCAAACGATTGTAACCAAAGGTTGTTCCGCGCTCGCAAAGTAATAACTTGTCGTTGCCAGATTGTACGGCCTTCTGCGCAATAGCTTTCATATCCCAAGGAGCTAAAAACTGCCCTTTTTTAATATGAATCACGCGGTCTGTTTTTGCAGCAGCCACGAGTAAGTCGGTTTGACGTGATAAAAACGCAGGGATTTGAATCACTTCAGCGTATTCAGCCGTTTCTTTAACTTGAGCCGTTTCGTGAACGTCAGTAATAAAATTACAACCAACAGCGACTTTGATTTTTTCTAAAGAAGCTAAAGCCTCTTTCATGCCTGGGCCGCGAAAGCTATTTAAACTTTGGCGGTTGGCCTTATCAAATGAACATTTTAAAATCCAAGGGATACCTAAAGCTGTAGTCACACGCTTAATTTCTTGCGCGGTTTCGATCACCATCGCTTCGTCTTCGATAATATCAGGGCCAGCAAACAACACGAAACTTTTACCATCGCCCCAGGTGATGTTTCCGTATTTTGATTTCAATTCGACGGTTTTTGCTAACGGTTTAAATTCGTTGATCATGTCTTTCATCGCTTACGCCTTTGCCGAGAATTCTACAGCTGTTTTAACTGCTGCGATTACTTTTGATTGTTGTTCAGCAGTCATGTCTGGAAACATTGGTAATGAAATCACGTGTTGAGCCGCCCAACGAGAGTGCGTGATATCGTGACGCTGTGGAGTGTTTTTTGAATACCAAGGTTGATCTGGCATTGTCATCGGGTAGTGAACCGTTGTTGGTACACCTAACTCTTGGCATTTCTTTTGGAAAGCATCACGGTTTGTAACAGTCACAGTGTACTGTGCCCATACACTTACGTTGCCGGATTTAACAATTGGAGTTGAGAACATGGAATCATGTTTTTCTAAACCAGCAAATGAGGATGTAAAGTTTTGAGCGATTTTATTACGCGCTTCAACTTCCCAGTCATATCTTTCAAGTTTTGATAATAAAATGGCACATTGAATTGTATCTAAGCGGCCATTTACGCCAAGACGAGTGTGGAAATAGCGTTTTTCAGAACCGTGCTCGCGAATTTCTTTCATTACTTTATTTAAATTTTCATCATTTGTGAAAATTGCGCCACCATCGCCGTAACAACCTAATGGTTTAGCTGGGTAGAAAGAAGTTCCTGCAGCTGTTGTCAAAGCGCCGCTTTTTTTATCCTTGTATTTCGCACCGTAAGACTGGGCCGTATCTTCGATCACATGTAAGTTATGTTTTTTTGCGATCGAATTGATTTCTTCTAAATCACAAACTTGGCCGTAAAGTGAAACGGGCATAATGGCTTTTGTTTTTGGTGTGATCGCCGCTTCGATTTTTTTAGGATCGATATTAAAAGTTTTAGGATCGATATCTACATAAATTGGAGTTGCTCCGGCTAAAACTATTGTTTCAGCTGTCGCGATAAATGAAAACGCAGTCGTGATGACTTCATCACCTTGCCCGATGCCTAAGGCCATTAACGGAATAACTAACGCATCCGTTCCGCTGGCAACAGCTAAGCAATACTTTGATCCAGTATGTGCTGCTAGTTTTTGTTCTAATTCAGCGACTTCAGGGCCATTGATATAGGCACCGCTGTCTAAAACTTTTTGGATGCGTGCATCGATTGATGTTTTCAATGCGTTGTATTGAGATTTTAAGTCGATAAAAGGAACTGACATAATAGCCTCCTGCTAGAGTGAAACAATAATCGATATTATGCCCCAGAAGTTAGACTCCTGTCACGATGTGGAAAAAAAGCTTCACGCAAGAGGTAAATACTGTCAAAATAGTTACTTCTTAACTGGACCATGGAGGGTTTCATGAAGATTAAGTCTTCGACTATTGGAATTGGTGTTATTTTATCGGCTTTGACCATCATTCCTATTACTTACGCCGCACAATCAAAAGATCAGACAAAAGATGTTGTTCCATCTTCTGAAATTCCTGAAAAACGCGAATATCCGCTCAACGACAAAGCAAATCCTTGTGATGATTTTCATAAGTACGTCTGTAGCAAGGTAGAAACATCATTTAAATTGCGTGAAGATCGTAGTGCCCACTTTTTTGCCTTTGAAGACTCAGACGAGCGCTTATTAGAAAAGAAAAAAACTTTTTTCAAAAACATCAATGATGAGAAAAAATTGAGCCCTCGTTCATTGCAAATGAAGCAGTATTACAAAGCCTGTATGAATGAAGAAGGCGCAAAAGCCGAAGAGCAAACCCTCGTTGCCGATCTGCGTGCTGATCTTGATAAACTGAAATCTATTGAAGATTACGTTAAATTCAACAAAGAAAATATGTTGAATGAAAAGTGGAGCTTCGTTGGGTATGATTTAGGCCCGAATATCAACAATCCAAAAATCTATGATCTGATGTTTGATGTTGGGTTGATGTTTTTACCAGAGCACAGTTATTACGATAATAAAGAGTTAATGACCGCCTATCGTGATTTAGTTGTCGAATTTTTTATGGCTGTTTACCCAGAAGGTAACAAAGACGAGTTTAAAAAACGTGCGCAAGCGATGATTGATTTTGAAACTCGTTTTAAAGCCACATACCCAATGCCTGCAGAGTTTAGAAAACGTTGGACAGAGCCTCGTTATGTGACTCGTGAAGAATTTTTAAAACGCACCTCAATGATTGGTTTGGATGATTTTATCAAAAAAAATATTCCAGCTAAAACTTTAATTCGCGATTTTATTCCTGAAAGTTTTGAGTTTATGCAAAAAGAACTTAAAAACGAAAACTTACAAGTGTTAAAAGATACATTTTTCTTTCGTTCAGCTCGTGGATTTATGGATGATGCGTATCCAGAGTTATTTAAAAAACGTATGGAGTTTAGCCATAAATTTTTAGGTGGCGCCCCTTCGCGTCCAGACCGTCAAGAGCGTTGCACAACTTCAGTAATGGGTTCATTTAACCGTGAACTTGATTTAGAAATGTTACCGCGTTTGTTTCCACATTTTCCTAAAGAGAAAATGAAAACTGTTGCTGAAGGCGTGCGTAAATCTATCATTGATGGCTTAAAATCAAACACTTGGTTGTCAGCCCAAGGTAAAACGGGTGCGATTGCAAAAATTGAACATGCTAAATTGCAATTGATTCAACCATACACTGATAAAGAGTGGGACTTTAAACCTATTCAGAAATATTCTGACGAAAAACCATATCACAATGGTAAACTTTTAGCCCTACAAGGGCATCAAAGAAGTTTAAAAAAATTCAAAGAGGGCGTAAACCAAGAAGCTTGGGGTATGGGGCCATTAACAGTGAATGCTTATTATTCTGCCGATAAAAATAAATTTGTGATGCCGATTGGTATTTTACAATATCCATTTTTTGTTCCAGAAGGAGATGTCATCGAAAATCTTGGCGCCGTAGGTGCGGTTGTGGCCCATGAATTAGGGCATGCGATCGATGACGAAGGCTCGAAGTTTGATGATAAAGGCCGTTTAAAACAATGGATGACTGATGGGGATGTGAATTTCTTTAAAGAACGTGGTCAGCGTATGGTTGATCAGTTTAATAAAATTGGTCATAACGGTGAATTAACATTAGGTGAAAACACAGCCGATCTTGTGGGTTTAACATTTGCGTATAAAGCGGCTTTTCCAAAAGGTGAAGGCTCGGTCGAAGACAAAAAGAAATTCTTCGTAGCTTATGGTCGTTTATGGTGTGGTGTGGCCCGCGATAAAATGAAAGAAATGTTATTAAAAACTGATCCGCATAGTTTAGGTTATGCTCGTATTAATGAGCAGGTAAAACACCAACCTGGTTTTGCTGAAGCCTTTGCGTGTGGGCCCAAAAATAAATTATTCTTAAACGAAAAAGATAGAATTCAAATTTGGTAAACTTATCGCAAGTTAAACTAGAGTTACTTCCTTTTGTGCCGGTTCTTAAAATTGAAACGGCACATTCGCAGACCATTCTTGGTCATGTGATTAAATCTAAAAAATTTAATGAACACGGTCGGCAGATGTATTTAACCCTGCCGGACGGCGATCAAATGAGTCTTAAAATTTTTGAGAATAAATCTTTAACAAGAAAAAACGCAGTCGTTACGTTGTTTCATGGCCTAGCTGGTGATCACACTTCAGATTACATTCAACGTACGGCACAGTTGGCTTTTGATTTAGGTTACTCGGTCGTGACTGTTGATCATCGCGGCGCTGGGCTTGCTGAAGGCTTGGCAAAAAAGCCTTACCATTCAGGTCGCGGTGAAGATGCCTCGGCCGTCAGTCTTAAACTTCGTGAAATTCTTCCATCAGTAAAACAAATTTTTATCGGCTTTTCACTAAGTGGTAGTGTGGTTCTAAATTTAGTGACCCAACGTTACGGCCAACACTTGCCAGACTTTGCAGTGGTGGTGAATGCGCCAATTAATTTACAAAAAGCCAGTGATCATTTAATAAAAGGTTTTTCGCGCCTTTATGATTTACGCTTTTATTTTATGCTGCGAAAGTTGATTCACAAATTTGAACCAAAATTTAATTTACCTATGATGTCTAACACACGCTTGATCGACGATTTATTTACTTCGATAAAATCGGGCTTTGTTGATAGCGCTGACTATTACACTCAGTGCAGTACGTATAAGTATTTGGATCAGATTGCGGTACCAACGTTTGTTTTAACCAGTAAAGACGATCCATTTATTGCCTTTGATGACTATAAAGCGGCGAGTTGGAACGAGCTGACGCACAGAACGTTTATCGATCACGGTGGCCACATGGGTTATATTTCAAAACATAAGAGCGTCAAATACGGTATGCGTTGGTTAGATGATTATCTTCATAAGGTCTTGTTAGCCATCGACAACATATATCAACCTTAGTCTAAGTCTATATAGGCTGATTGTTAAAAGTCTTAATAATTGGTTTAATAGAGAGATAATGTCGGCAGCCAATACAGCTAATGCAGGTGAATTTTTAATCGAGCTAGAAGAAAAAGATGCCTTCTTAGCGCTGCATCACTGTTTTACCTTAAATTCAGATTTAATTTTAAAAAATGAAGCTGAACCCAATCCAATTTCTGCAAAGATTGGCTTTTTTGCCGATAAAAAAATATTTTTAGAAACCACAGCCGCTGAAAAACTTGCGACGTTTATTGGATTAACATCAATTAAATTTTTTATTGGTACAGAAGTGTATTTTATTAAAACCACTTTAGAAGTGATCGATGATCAAATTTGTTTTGACCAGGGCGCAAAGATTGTTCAACTTCGTCGTCGTAAAGAGCCTCGTTATAATATTCCTGAAAAATGGAATCAAACGGCAGCGGTTTGGTCGATTGAATTAAAAATTAAAAACCCAGCAAGAGTGACAGATATTTCTTACAACGGCTGTCGCTTTGAAGTGCCTAAATTAAGTATTAGCATTAATAAAGGCGATCAAATTCGTATTCAATATCAGGTCTTTAAGCGCGCTGATGTGGTGTGTGATGCGGTTGTACGCTTTGTCATGCGCAAACCTAACGGTACTACTGTACTTGGTTTAGAATTCACGCAATTGCAAAAAAGCCACAAATCACGCATCAACAGTATCGTTGATGATCTTGTGAATCATTACGCGATTAAAAGTTTACTGTAATAAAACACTCACCCAAGAAAGTTTATCTTTGGGTATGGCTTCTTTAGGCATAAATAGACCTGTTTTAAGTCCGCCCTCATAAGCGTAACTGCCTTCGGCCAGGTCTTTTGCTTTTAAGATTGTTTTTAAAACATTAAATGCTTTTGCATTGTTGTCTTTCATAACCTTAATGACTTCTTCAACGGTCACGTGAGGGATTGAATCGTCCCAGCAGTCATAATCAGTCACAAAACAACATGGTAAATATGGAAGACCTGCTTCGCGTGCTAAGGCGTATTCTGGAAAGTTCGACATCCCGATGATATTGGCGCCCATTTGGCGATAGGTGTGCGATTCAGCTTTAGTTGAAAAATAAGGGCCTTCGATACAAACGTAAGTTTGGCCAAAGAAAGACGTGTGAGCTAAGGGTTTCACTAATTCTTGTAAACGTTTAGCCATGGTCTCACAAATGGGTTTTGCTAACGAGACATGCCCGATAAGACCACCGCCTAAAAATGTGTGAATGCGCGTTTTTGTGCGATCAATGTATTGAAAAGGCACGACCATATCACCTGGAGCTAAGTCTTTTTGTAGTGAACCAACAGCGCTGAATGAAACAATGGCTGAAGCGCCTAATTTTTTAAAAGCGTAGATGTTTGCGCGGTAATTAATTTCTGAAGGTAAAAGTTCGTGGTGTTCACCGTGACGAGATAAAAATAAAAATTCAGTGTTATCGACTTTAACTTTTTTCATACCCGAAGAGTGTGGGCCAAAAGGTGTTTCAATCGAAATTTTTTCAACCGTAGAGAATTCGTCAAATTTTTCAAAACCTGACCCGCCAATAACTGCGATCATGACCTACCTCTTTCTAAAAATGCCTTGTTCAATGTCTTTGTGCGTGTAAACGCCGGTGTCCATGATCCAACCGCTAGTTAAACTGGCCGGAGTCACATCAAACGATGGATTGTACACATTACTTTGCGCTGGAGCCCAAGTGCTAATCACTTCACTTGCTGCGCGCTGTTCAATGGGAATGTTTTTTCCGGATACGCAGTTAAAATCTACTGTTGTAAAAGGTGCTGCTACATAAAATGGAATATGATGAAATTTACAGTTTACCGCGACAGAGTAAGTTCCGATTTTATTCGCGAAATCTCCATTTTGCGCAATACGATCAGAGCCAACGATGGCTTTGGTGATTTTGCCTTCGCTCATCAAGTGGGCCGCCATATTATCTGTGATTAATGTCATTGGAATTTTATGTTTTTGTAATTCCCATGTAGTTAAGCGGCTACCTTGCAAAAGGGGACGCGTTTCATCTACATAAATGTGAATTTTTTTACACTGTTGGTGCGCTTTTAAAATCACGCCCAAAGCTGTACCGATACCAACGGTTGCAAGACCACCCGTATTACAGTGAGTAAGAATTTGGTCGCCGTCTTGAATAAGTTCAGCACCAAAATTTGCAATACGATCACAAAGTTTCACATCTTCTTCAAAAATTTCGACGGCAGTTTGTAAAATTTTATTTTTATCTGCCCCAGCATCGATCACAGTTTTCATGCGATCAATGCAGTTCATTAAATTCACGGCTGTTGGGCGAGCTTCGTAAAGGGCTTGTGCTTTTTTTAATAATTCAGTTTTAGTAAAACCTTGAAGGGCGGCTTGCGCCACTTGTAATGCTGCGGCGACGCCAATGAGCGGAGCTCCGCGCACGCGTAACATTTTAATTGCTTCAATCATTTGTTCAGTAGACTCAATTATAATCCATTTTTCTTCATGCGGAAGTAATGTTTGATCTAAGATTTCAAATTTTGAATCGGTAAAGCGAAGTGGTAAAGCGACACAAGAAATCATAATAAGATGTCTCCGATTTTTTTTCTTAACTCATAGAGGTAAGAAACTTCTTCGGGAGGTAGGGGATTTAATCCGCCCAAGGCTTGTGCCTGCGCTAAGATCTGCGCCGAATTTTCGATACGCTCCATGCCGCGATAAGCTTCTTCAAGATCTAAGCCCCACGTTAAAGCGCCGTGACGTTTTAAAATTATCGCCCGATGTTTTGGTAAGAAGGGTTTTAAAACGTCTCCCATGGCTTGTGTTCCGGGACGGGCATAATCAGCAAACGGAATATCGCCTGTGGCTAAGATCACTTCTGATAAACAGTCTGAGGGTAATTTTTTAAGATGAGGTCGTGCAATCGACCAAGCAATCGCTGTGGTCGGGTGTGCATGCACGACAGCCTTGGCTTCAGGACAGCTGCGAAAAACTTCTAAGTGCATGAGTCTTTCTGAAGAGGGATTGCCGCACAGGATTTGATTGTCTAGTGTGACAGCAGCCATATCTGTAGGTTTCATAAATGCTTTTGCTATGCCGGATGGCGTAAATAAAATCACATTAGGTTCAACTCGCAGGCTGATGTTTCCGTCAGCAGCAGAGAGCATATTACGACCATGAAGGCGTTTACAGATATCAAGAATATGCGCACATTCTTGATGGTAATGTA
Organism: Bdellovibrionota bacterium; assembly: GCA_040386015.1. Classification (GTDB taxonomy): domain Bacteria; phylum Bdellovibrionota; class Bdellovibrionia; order Bdellovibrionales; family Bdellovibrionaceae; genus Pseudobdellovibrio. The sequence continues at coordinate 283,830 of JAZKGG010000002.1, forward strand.
AAAGCAAATTACTGTGCAATTCATTCGGGCTTGTCATACAGACATTTCATAGCGATAATCATTGCCAGTGGCAACTTTGATGAATCAATTTAGTCGATTTCCTAATGAGCAAGTGCTTATCGTTATGGCACTTCGTGAAGAGTCAGGCGGAGTGCTTGAAGAGCATGGCTTTAAAGTCCATTACAGTGGGCTTGGAATGGTTAATGCCGCTTCCAAACTTACTGAAATCGGCCTAAAATTAAAACCAGATCGTATTATTAATTTAGGTACAGCGGGAAGCTTCAGTGTGCAACCTGGTACTCTAGTTGAAGTCGATGGCGTAGTTCAACGCGGAAATGTTGTTTCATTTATGCGCCAACGAAAAAAAATTGCGACATTTTCTGAACTACCTAAAGTGATCTGTGGAACTGCGGATTTTGTAGAAGTTGAAAAATCAGCAAATACTGTATATCAAATTATGGATATGGAAGCTTTAGCTTTTGCGCAAGTGAGTGAAACATTGAAAATTCCATTTCATAGTTTTAAATTTATCACCGATTCATCAGATTTAAACACCTTACAAGACTGGAAAAAAAATCTAGTCTCAGCGCAAGCTAGTTTTTTAAATTTCTGCAAATCATTAAATAATTAAAAAAAGGAAAACCTTAATCATGGAACAGTTTCTGACAACTGAAGCTTTAATCGCACTCTTCACCTTAACGGCATTAGAAACAGTGCTAGGGATCGATAATATTATTTTTATCGCAATCTTAGTTGCCAAAGTGGCCCCTGAAAAACAAGCCAAGCTTAGAAATATTGGCTTAATGTTGGCGTTTGTAATTCGAATCGGCTTATTGTTTTCATTAAGCTGGATCATGGGATTAAAAGATCCTTTATTTGCCGTGATGGAAAAATCTTTTTCAGGGCGTGATTTAATTCTGCTAAGTGGGGGATTATTCTTAATCGCCAAAGCCACTTATGAAATCCATCATAAAGTCGAAGGCGATGATGCGGGTCCTTCAACAGACGGCAGCGGAAATCTTAAAAGAATTTATGCCAACGCCACTTCAATACTCATTCAGATCTTAATGTTAGATATCGTGTTTTCTTTAGATTCGGTGATTACAGCTGTCGGTATGGCTAATCAGATTTCAATTATGGTTGTAGCCATGATTATTTCGATGCTGATTATGTTAGTTTCTGCGGGTTCAATCAGCAGCTTCGTTGATCGTCATCCAACGATTAAAATTTTAGCGTTGTCGTTCTTATTGCTGATCGGGGTGATGTTAACTGTCGAAGGCATGGGCGGCCATATTTCTAAAGGTTATATTTACTTTGCTATGGCTTTTTCATTCGCTGTTGAGATTCTTAACATGCGTTATCGTAAGAAAGTTAAATAGGGCAGAAATAATAAAGGGAGCTTTTGCTCCCTTTATTATCATCATTTTTTCTTTTTCTTATCACAATCATCTTTTTCTTTTTGATGTTTGTGTTTGTCGTTGTGGTTACAAGGTATTTTTGGATCTGGTTTTGGCGGAGTAGGTGGTGTCGGTGGAGTTGCAGGTGGTTTGCCTGGCTCTTTACAAGGCTTATCACCTTTGTACCAACCTAAGTGCAGGCCAGAGTCTACATGTTTACCGTCGTGATTTACTCCTAAATGTTTACCGTTGTTAGATTTAACATCAATTTCACATTGTGGTTCGCCTGGTTTTGGAGGCGGAATTGTCACTGGTGGTTTATTGCCATGTTGGCAAGTTAATCTTGGATCGATCACGAATTTACCGTTATTACATAACGTAATCTCGGCTTCGCAACGTGAACCAGCACCCGCAGTTGTATTGGCTGCAGCCCAAATTGTGAACCCGTGAGGGATCGTGATTAGACCGAATAAAATCTTACAAGATTTAGGACCTTCTACGGCGCATGAAGCGGCCGTGTGAGTTCCTGATAATGCACCATTGTTACAAGTTCTAGTTTCAGATTCACATTTTTGACCGTAACCAACATTTGCTGCTTTGAAAGCTTGTACACTGGCTCCATGAGCTACTGATTTACCATTGAAAGAACAAGACTTCGGAGGCGTAACTATGATTGGAGGCGCCACAGTACATGAAGCTATAGCGTTTGAACCTGATAACACCCCATTTGTACAAGTGCGTGTTTCAGATTGGCAAGTTTGACCGTAAGGCACTTGTGAAGACGAGTACGCTTTAACCGTTGCGCCGTGAGCTACAGTTTGGCCGTTAAAAGTACATGACTTCGCAGCTTCGACAGAGCAAGAGTTATAAGTGTTCGAACCTGATAGCACACCATCAGTACAAGTGCGAGTTTCAGATTGGCAAGTTTGACCAAACGCTACACTTGAAGAAGTAAACGCGAGTACACTTGCACCGTTTGCTAAAGTTTGACCGTTGAAAGAACATGTCTTAGCGGCTTCAACTTCGCATGATCCACTTGTGTATGATCCAGATAATGAACCATTGCTACAAGTTCTAGATTCAGATTCACAAGATTGACCGTTAGCTACAGAAGATGTTTTGAATAAAATCGTACTTTGACCGTGAGCAATTGTTAAACCGTTAATTAAACAGCTCGCTGGTTGCGCTATAGTACATGAAGCGTATTGGCCTGAACCATCTAACACTCCATTAAAACAAGATCTTTCTTCAGCAACACATGATTCGCCAAAGCCAACTGTTGAGGTCGCGAAAGCTTGGATACTTTGGTTGTGAGAGATTGTTTGACCATTGAATAAACAGCTTGCAGGTTGAGTTGCACTACAAGAGGCGTATTGATTTGAACCTGATAAAATTCCGTTATCACAAGTTCTAGAATCAGAGATACACATTTCACCAAAAGACACTGATGAAGTTGGAAATGCTTGAACACTTTGACCGTGCGCTACAGTTTGGCCGTTAAATAGACAACTTGACGCTGCATCGACATTACAAGAACCGTATTGGTAGCTTCCAGACATTACACCGTTTTCACAAGAACGTTGTTCAGACACACACTGAGAACCGTAAGCTTGTGTCGAGTTTTGAAAAGCAGTGATTAATTGACCGTGTGCTACAGTTTGGCCGTTAAATAGACAGCTTGACGCTGCATCGACATTACAAGAAGCATATGAACTTGAACCAGATAAGACACCGTTATTGCAAGAACGTTGTTCAGCGACACAGGTTTCGCCAAACGCTACTGTAGAATTAGAAAAAGCACTTACGTTTGATCCGTGCGCTACAGTTTGGCCGTTGAATAAACAACTTGCCGCTGCATCGACATTACATGATCCATAGGCATTTGATCCTGATAACGAACCATTATTACAAGTACGTTGTTCAGATACGCATGATGAGCCATATGCGACTGTTGAGTTTTGAAATGCATCTACAGTATTACCGTGCGCAATAGTTTGACCGTTGAATAAACAACTTAATGGGCCATCTACGTTACATGAACCGTATTGGTAGCTTCCAGACAACACACCGTCATTACAGCGTCTTACTTGAGATACACACGACGAGCCATAGGTTACTGAAGAATTTTGAAATGCGCTGATCGAGGCATTATGCAAGACTGTTTGGCCGTTGAAAGTACAGTTTGCGTAATCAGATGGAATATCGGGCGCTGATACGGCAAAGCTCGTATTAGAGAAATCGCGATCGACTTCAGCTGCAGAGACAGATGCGGGCGCAGGGCCGCCGCTACTCTTGGGGCTACAGCTTGAAATGCTTATTGCAAGTAATGCGATGAGGGCGATGTGTTTTAAAACAGTCATTTTGACTCCTTGTCAAATATCTAAATTAAGTTTCGGCGACTTTAGCCAAAACTACATATTAAAAACGTTAGAATCTCCTCTTAATACAGGGGTTTACAAAGTTTGGATTTTTTGACTAAATGTTAGATAGTTATATAGAAAATAGAGTAAAAAAATTTGACATATTTTTTCAATCAAGGAGAGTCTCAATTTTTTCTTCATATTTAGCCTTAGTCATTGCCATGCTTTCAATTCAATTTGGTGCCTCTGTTGCCAAAGGTTTATTTGTCGATTTAGGCTCTGCGGGTACGACAGCATTACGCGTATTTTTTGCGGCTCTTATATTAGTCGCTATAGCGAATCCAATTAAGAATAAAGCCGTATTTAAAAAAATCCTGGCCGATAAATCGCAGTTAGCGCTGGTGGCTGCTTATGGCGTGTCGTTAGGGTTGATGAATTTATTCTTCTATTTTTCTATTCAGAAAATTCCTTTAGGGTTGGCTGTGACTTTAGAATTTACCGGGCCCTTAGCCGTATCAGTTTTGTATTCACGTCGGTGGCGTGATCTTTTATGGGTGCTTTTAGCCGCCGCAGGTATTGGTTTATTGTTTTATCATAGTGGTGAAAGTAAGATTGATTACTTCGGAATGTTTTTAGCGCTGGTGGCTGCATTTTTCTGGGGTCTTTATATTATCTTTGGCAAAAAAGCGATTCGTAGCGGCCATGGTAGTTTAATTGTGTCTAGCCTTGGGATGAGTTTTGCGGCGCTAATCGCCTTGCCAGTGGGGTTATTTATGAACACTGCACAAGTCATCAATCCTCAATACTGGTTAGCTGGAATAGGTGTAGCGATCTTATCAAGTGCACTACCATATAGCTTAGAGTTAAAAGCGATGCAGAAGATTCCAGAAAAAACATTTGGCATTTTAATGAGCTTTGAACCCGTTGTGGCGACTATGATTGGTTTTGTATTTTTACATGAGATTCTAGATTTATTTCAAATAACAGCGATGGCTTTAGTGATTACGGCGTGCGTGGGAAGCTCTTATGAGTCATGAACAATTAGGACCAGAATTTAATTTAGAAACTTTTTTAAAGGCCAGAGATGTTTGTCAAAAAGCTGCTGCTGAAATCATTTCGCGCATCGAAGTGGGAATGTCTGAAAAAGATGGGCAGGCCCTCGTTAAAGACGTTTTTAAAGAATTGGCTGTAACAAAGTTTTGGCACCCGACAAAATTTCGTATGGCCAGTGATACGACAAAAACTTTTCGTGATTTACCCGATGAAAATTTAAAAACCCAAGATCAGGATTTAGTTTTTATTGATATTGGGCCTATCATTGATAATCATGAAGCTGATTTTGGTCGAACGATAGTTTTAAATAAAGCCAATGGCCTATTAAATCCAAATTATGTGAATCTAGCCAAAGCCAGCGAACTGATCTTTCGCGAAACTGAACAGTACTGGAGGCAAACTGGTGCTACAGGAATTAAATTATTTGAATTTGCGCAGAATAAAACTGCTGATTTGGGTTATCGTTTAGATCACCGTATGGCTGGGCATAGACTTGGTGATTTTCCACACCAAGTTTTTTCAAAACATAAACTTTTTGAGTTTGAACAAAGTCCAGTTAAAAATATTTGGGTTTTAGAAATTCATATCGTTGATGATAACAGTCAACGCGGTTCTTTTTATGAAGATATAATAAGATAATATGACCCGTGGGGCTTTTTGGACTTTGCTGAGGCAAAATACCCCTCTGTGATTTTACAAGATTAAACACATACGACTTAACTCTATATTCGTTCTGGCGCAGTCATTGCAAACATCATACAAATCACAGGATTAGGGGTGTTGTATGAATTTCGTTTTACGTTGTCTTGTCGTTATTTCTTTAGTGGGTTCGTTGTTCGCTATCGAAGCATTAGCTATGATTTCAGAACAAACTCGTCAGGCGGCAATAAGTTTAGGCGCTGCTAATTTAGGAGAAATTGAATTCGTCGCTGGTTCTGATGCCTTAACAGATCAAAGCCGTGCAGAGATTCGTAATGTTATTGATGAGGCTGGCCAAAAAGGTCAGCTTGATTATATTAATGTCTTAGCTTGGTCTGATCAAGAATATCCCGCCGACAAAACTTCACAAAGTAAAGCTAATATCTCTTTAGCTAAACGAAGAATCGACACGCTAAAAAAGTTCTTAAAAACTGATTTAAAAATTAAAAATGTTTCTGGATATAATATGGCCGAGCGCCCTGGAAAATTAAAAGAATTTTTAAATACTAAAGATGCACGCGTGAAAAAAACGACTGAAGTGGCAGGAGCTGCTCCGGTGCAAGATACAGATACTGGATTATTTGGTGAAAAGGGGCAGGCTTCTAAAGCCGTGCTGATGGTTTTCACAAAAAAGTAGCTGGCGAAAAACCAAGAAAAATAAATGAACCCGGTCTGCATTTGGATCGATTAATAAAAACCAATAAGGTGTTTTAATACGCCAAGGAGAAAAAATGGAAACGACTTCTGATATCAAAAATCAATTTAATTCAAAAGCTGAAAAATTTGGAGAAAAAGCCTCATACGCGGCTGAAAAAATCAGCGACAAAGCAACCCATGCGGTAGATCGTGCACGTCGTGCTGGTGAAGAGTTTTTAGAGACTCCGATCTCAGAGCGTATGTCTGATGCATTTTCTGATTTAAGATCTAGATCAGTAGATGCCTATGACACATCAATCTCTGCCGTTCGCCGTAATCCAGCAGCCTGGTTAGGCGCAGCAGTCGGTGTGGGTGTGATTGCTGGTCTGTTATTTGGCCGTCGTAGTTCAAGATAATTTTTTAAATACAAGGCTCTGATTCACAGGGCCTTTTTTCTTTGGGGGGCCGAAGCTATGTTTAAAATTCTTTCTTTTATCGGGTCATTTTTGTTTGGTAAACGACTGCTGTCGATTCCCTATGAAGTGATTGTCGATTACGCTATAGCTAGGGTTAGAGGAATGGCCCATTCGGTAGCTTTTGGATTTGTTGGAATTGTTTTAATTCTGACAGGATTTTTAGTTTCATTTTTTAATATTTTATCTGTTTATGATGATAAAGGGTATTTTTTAATGTCTGCCGTAGCAGGAGGTGGACTAGGTATCTGTGCCCTTGGAATTATTTTTATCATCGCCGCCAGTATAAAAAAGTCTGAGAACTTAGTGCGCCCATCAGAAGTATTAACTCACGAAGTTCATTCACCGCTTGAAGAAGCGGTAGCTTCACTCATCGCAGAATTTGTAAATAACAGAAAAGAAAAGCACGCTGAAAAGCATGCTGCAACGGGAGCTGTATGAAATCGTTGAATGCAACTGGTCGCTTAGCCGTAGTTGAAGATGATCAAGATATGTCAGAAGTGATCGAAGCTTTTTTTAAACCTCGTGGTTTTGAAGTAACGACATTTTCGACGCCACTTGATGCCTTAGCTAGTTTGAAAAAAAATCAAGAAAACTTTGATGTTATTATCACTGATTTGATGATGCCAGAACTTTCGGGTATCGAGTTTATTCAAAGGCTTCATGAAGAGGATATTGATATTCCCGTAATCTTGGTGACTGGCCATAACGATCTTGATTTGGCCGTACAAACGGTTGAAGTCGGCGCCTATGATTTTATTTTAAAACCTATTCCGTTTCTGAATTTATTAACCTCTGTGCAGCGGGCCATGCATTACCGCAAAGTCAGTGGTGAAAACAAAGTATTAAAAGCTGTTATTCAAACCAAAGAAGGCACAGGAGTTACTGGCATTATCGGTAAGTCGGCAGGCTTTCGCCAGGCTCTAGATTTGGCAAAAAAGGTGGCTTCTAGCCAAGCACACATCTTGATTACTGGTGAATCCGGTGCGGGCAAAGAAGTGATCGCAAAAGCTGTTCATCAAATGGGGCCTCGTTGTAAAGAAGCCTTTATTACGATTAACTGTTCAGCGATTCCAGAAACTTTATTAGAGTCAGAACTTTTTGGTCATGCAAAGGGTTCATTTACCGGCGCCATTGATAAAAAAGTCGGCCTATTTGAAGAAGCCGAAGGTGGAACTCTATTCTTAGATGAAATTGGGGATATGACCTTGCAACTGCAGGCTAAATTATTGCGCGTGCTTCAAGAAAAGAAAATTCGTCGTATTGGTGAAAACCAACAGCGCGGAATTGATGTTCGCATCGTTGCGGCTACACATAAAGATTTACGTCTTGAAGTGCAAGAGCGCCGTTTTCGAGAGGATTTATTCTTTCGTTTAAATGTTATTCCGATTCGTATTCCGCCTTTACGTCAACGTAAAGAAGATATTTTACCATTAGCAGAGTTTTTTCTTAAAAAATACTCGGCATTGAATGGTATTTCGTTAAATGGCTTTTCTCGCGAAGCTACAGAGCATTTACTTAATAATAATTGGCGCGGTAATGTGCGCGAGTTAGAAAATACAGTTGAGCGTGCTGTGGTTTTGGCCGCAGGCCCTGTCATTGAATGTAAAGACTTAGTAGATTTTGAAAAGACGAGCCCAGAAGAGGCTTTAGATGCGGCTCTGCCAATAGTTTCAGTTACACCGAAGTTAACGACCGAAATGACTTTAGAAAAAATTGTCATGAATGAGCGTACGCTAAAACTTGAAGAGTTATGTCAGATTTATATCTTAAAAGTTTTGCGTAAGAATAATGAATCAAAAGAAAAGACCGCAAAAGAGCTAGGTATCGACCGCAAGACGTTGTACCGCAAGCTGGCAGCCATGCAAAAAACCGAGAACATGTTACAGCAGTAATAATATTTACTGCGTAAAAAAAAGCATCGTGATTAACGATGCTTTTTTTTGAACTCATCTTATGAAAGTATTAAACAGCTTTTACTAAAGTTGGATTCATAGATGTGTGGAAGATGTCTTTTAGATTTTTCAGGATGTTGCCAAATGGTTGGCGTTTGCTGATATATGAAACCACCCGATAGGTGTTGTTTTTATTGGTTCTGCATTCACGTGCTTTGTGGGCAGATAAAATTACAACAGGCGTTTTTTTCATGTTCCATTGTTCTGCAGCTAGTGGGTCAATCATAGAATTGCGATCGGCTTGTTTAAGCGTTTCACCGCCAGTCATATCAGGCAATTCCCAATCCATAATGACTAAGTCAAAATGATGTTCTGACATTTGATTTAAAGCTTCGTACGGGTCGTTGGCGACTTCGACATAGGCTCCATCAAATGCAAATTTATCTGCTAAAACTTCGGCTAGATCGCGATCATCTTCGACGATCAATACTCTTCCTTGGCGTGGCTGGACTATTTTAGTCGCATCCACATGCGTAAACTGATTCATTTCTCACCCCTCTGAATTTGAATTCCAGTATCGACTAGAATAAGCAATGATCGAGCCAGGTGTTTAAAAGTTTACAGCTGCTGTTATAAGTTTAATTGTTTTTGAATAGGAATAATTCCCCAAAGCAGTGATCACAACAAAGAGAATTTGGACTTTAATGAAGCGTCGAGCTTTTTTTCACAATGCTTTCTAATTCATCAACAAAGCGCGCAGCTGCAGCGTTATCGTGTTCTTTTGCAGCTTTTTCAAGTGATCGTCCCACTGACGAAATTTCTGGAAACCCGAACATAGCGCCGTTGCCTTTAAGTTGGTGCCCGACAGTTTCGCACACTGTAAGGTTTCCGCTTTGCAAAGCCTGGCGACAACTATCGATGTCGACTTTTCGGCGTTCTAAGTATTTTTCGACGGCTTCTTTAGGAATTTCGATTTCCATATTCACTATTCCATTTTTGTCGGTATGATAATTATATCTACGCGGCGATTCGCGGCGCGGCCTTCTTTAGTCAAATTAGAAGTTACAGGTTTTTTAGAACCTAACCCTTGAAATTCGATTTGCTCTTGCGTGATTACATTTGGTGCTAGTAAATAATCAGCCACAGCGGCCGCACGATCTTCAGAGATCTTTTGATTTACCTTTGTGCTGCCTGTTGAATCCGTAAAACCCTCAATAGTTACTTGCTCTTGATCTAGCGAAGATAAAACTTGTTTTACTTTGTCTAAGGCTGGAATTGCATTATCTGAGATTTTAGCTTGGCCCGGAGCAAAGTTATCGCCTTTAAGGCGAATCGTAATTTTTTCGCCATCACGAATAACTTCAGCTTGGGTTGGATCAAAGTTAAGTTCTGCTAATGCAGCAGCCGTGGGATCGGTATTTTTTTGGGCCGCCATAGCCTTACTTTGCAAACTGTAATATTTATTTTTAAAAGCTTGGTGTTCGCTGAATGATAAATACTCTTTATTGGGTTTATAATCTTTAACGGCGTTTTTTAATTCCTCGTCGATACGTTGAAATTCACTGGGCGATTGTTCTAGGGCGCCAGCTTTTAAAGCCATTTGGCGTGCATCTAGAATATCGTTAATTTCGCCGCGAGCTTCTTGCTGCTGGGTCAGTGCATAATTTAGATTGCCGCGGCCTTCGCCAACAGTCTGAAGGATTTTCTTTTCAGACTTGCCTTCAGATTCAAGCTTGCGTGCTTCGGCTAATTTTCTTTTAGCGACCGAGAAATAATTGGGCGATGTGATATCAACTTGGTTTAATTCGCCTTGCTGAATATCAGCTTCTAAGCGGCCCATTTCAACATTAGGGCTTGCGCCTTCAGGGAAATCAACATGTTGAGCTTTATTTGCACAGCCGACACAAAAACTAATCAGCGCGAAGAACAAAGCTATTAAAGTAAAATTTAATTGAATACTATTTTTCAAACAGCCCATTGAAATCTCCTTTGATAATTTACAGGGATGTGACCTACGCAAGAGAGGTTGGTCGACCACATCCCTGTGGGGAAATAGATACTAGGGAAGGTAGTCTTGTCGTCTTCCGCCGATAAGGCTTGCAACAAAGCTGATCGCTGCAAGAATAAGAAAAACTGCCAGTAATACTCGTCCGATTTCCATAGAAACGCCGGCAAAACCGGTAGCTCCGAAAAGAATTGCGATTAAGGCCAATACAAAAAACGTGATTGCGGCTCTTAACATTATGTACCTCCAATAGATTTTAAGTTGAATGGTTAACTATGCGAGTGCAAGCGCGCAACCAATGGTCTACACGGATTAAAGAGCCAGTCATCTGATTCGTAAAACCAGATGTGGTGAATTGCCTAGATTTTTGAGGCGAAAAGCTACACCCTTATTTGGTTGCTGTCGCTCGCACATAAGAGTAAAAGAACACCGAATTTTTAGATTTTTTAACGATTTCGACTTCGGCTTTCATTTGTTTGATCAATTGTGGGCTTACGCGTTTTTTCTCGATCAGAGTTTGTTCAGCACTTAATAAAATATCAAAGAAAAAATCAATAAAGGCTGCACGTTTTTCAGGTTCACGCGCATCGAAATGAAATGGACGAACTTCGACGTTAATATTTTTAAAACCCGAAGCTTTTAATAGATTTCCTAATTGGGCACCGACAAACGGGTGGCCTTTGATTTCCCATTGAAAATCATTAAATTCAAACCAGTACTTTAAATAAGCGGGAGAATAGGGCTCCATAAATAAACTGTGATTAAAAACTTCAGAGATATAAACCTTGCCGCCAGGTTTTAAATTTTTATAAACGTTTTTTAAAACTAATAATGGATCAGGCACATGTTCTAAGAACCAACAGATAAAAGCCGCATCATAATCAGTTTTACTTAATTTCATTTTTTGCGCGTCTTGCTGTTGTAAGCTGACCCGGCCGGATTTAATTTCTTTAGATAAATACTTGCTAGCGGTTTTTAACTGAGCTTCTGACAAATCGATACCATCAATTTGTAATTTTGGAAAACGACGGCAAAGAATCTGGGTCTGGGCGCCGACGCCGCAACCCACCTCTAATAAATTTTTGGTAAATTCTAAATCGACACCTTGATATATGTACGGTTCTAAAAAATCGGCTTGGTAAATTAAGCGATCTTGTTCTTTTTTTTCAAAACCGTGAATATATTTTTGTGCCATGGTTTATCCCTTAATGCTGTTTAAAATGCTTTCGATAAAAATCTGACCTCGTTTGACTTTACGAAACTCTTGTTTGTAAACCAAACAGATCTTATCTGAAAACTGCGGTGCGCCTTTAATTTTTTCATAACTCTGTGATTCATAAATTTGTAAAACGCGCTCTGGCACGATGCCACAACCAACGCCTTGAGCTACAAGGTTGGCGATGACTTCTAAACTTGCAGATTCGATCACTCGTTTAAAGTTAAAACCTTTTTTATTTAATTTTTGTAAAATATCTTGAGTTTGCAAAAGGCTTGGTTCGATCAGCAGCACATCTTCGTTTTGGCAGTTTTTAGATTTCCATAAACACACTTCATCGCGACATATTTCTTTAATTATTAAATCAGGGTGCGAGGCCGGGTTTACAGCCAAGGCCACGTCTAAAACCGAACTTACAACTTGTTCGGTCATGTGCCGCGATAAGCCGTGTGTGAGTTGAACTTCAATGGCTGGATTTTTTTTCAAAAATACCCCTAAAAAACCGAGGGAGTACTGAGCCACCGCTGAATGCACACCAAGCCTGATCACCCCTTGCGGTGTTTCGATATCATCGGTGATGTTTTGTTTTAGGTTTTCCCATTGTTGAATCATCGAACTGGCCGATTGTTTTAACTTAGCGCCAGCAGGAGTTAGCTGCACCCCTTTTTTAGAGCGTAAGAAGAGCTGGCAGTTTAAATCTAGCTCTAAACGTTTTACACAGTGGCTTAAAGCAGGCTGGGTAATGCCCAAGCGCTCTGAGGCTCGGGTAAGGTGCAGGGTTTGAGAGAGTTCTAAAAAGTATTTTAAGTCGCTTTGATTAATCATTAATATGAGTTATCACAACTAAAGATACCTTTCATTATATTTATTATGATTTTTTCAGTACTTCTTAATCCAAGAAGGAAGTGTACAAAATGAAAAGACGTGAACTATTGAGATCTGGCCTATTATCTTCTTTGTCGGTATTTGCATTCGCTCGCGTTGCACAAGCAGAGGATGTCATGTGTGTTAAAGGTTTAACTCCAAAGCAAGTCGAGGGCCCATTTTATCCTATAGTGGATCAATTGGATAAAGACTCTGATTTAATTAATTTAAAAGGCAGCTCTCATCAAGCTATCGGTGAAGTTGTGATTATTGAAGGTCTTGTGACTGATCAAAACTGCGTGCCGGTAAAAAATGCGCTCGTTGAAATCTGGCAAGCCTGCCATACCGGAAAATACAATCACGCTGCTGACCCCAATCCAGCTGAGTTAGATCCAAATTTTCAATATTGGGGAAAAGCCATCACCGATGAAAAAGGTTTTTACCGCTTTAGAACGATTATTCCGGGAGCTTACCCTGCAGATACAGACTGGGAGCGTCCGCCACACATTCATTTTAAAATTTCGGCACTTCGCCACCGTGAACTGATCACACAGATGTACTTTGCTGGCCAGGCATTAAATGACAAAGATTTAATTCTTCAAGATTTAAGTGCTACTGATCAGGATAAAGTTGTCGTCGCTTTTAAAAACCGTGCTGATCAACAACATCCCGTGGGTCAATTTAATATTCAAATCAGAAAATTAACTAAATAGCCAAAAGGAGTTCACAAAAGAGTCCTGCCGAGGTGCTACACCATAGACGGCAATCTGCTTTACACCTAAGATAGCCGTTCTATGAGACAATGTGATCGCAGTTATTTTTTTGGTGCATGGATTTCCTGGTTGTTCAGAACACGGTAAACTTGTTTCAACTTCACCGTTATGGGAATCCTTTCGTTTGATCGCCGTAGATCGACCGGGCTACGGCGAATCTGTCGTGCAAAAAAACCTCACGTTTTTAAAATTCGCCAGCCAAATTAAATCCCTATTTAAAAATAAAAATATAGATAAATTCTCGATTATTTCAGTCAGTGGGGGAGCCCCCTACGCCCTAGCCCTGGCCTATATGATGAAGGATCAGGTTTTAAAACTGACTTCGGTGGGTGGAATTGCTCCAGTTACTTTTAAGAATTTTAAATTTATGAATCGCACGCAGCAAAAAACTTGGATCGCGCAAAAATTAATTCCTGATCGTGTTTTGCAGTACACGGCAAACCGCGTTTGGGCTAAAGGTTTAGATAAATTTGAAGAAACGCTGTTTACTGAACTTGCCACATTCTCAGAACCTGATCGAAAAGTATTTATGCATCCAGAAATTCAGCCGGTGTTATTAGAGTCGACTCATATGGCTTTAAAGCAAGGCCCTGCAGGGGTGTTACATGATATTAAAATTTTTGCTAAAGATTGGGGATTTCCGTTAAACGAAATCACTTGTCCGGTGACTTTGTGGCACGGCGGAGTTGATGATGTCGTGCATTTGCGTTTTGCGCAAGATATGCAAAGCTATTTACCTAAAGCCAAATTAAACTTCATCGAAGCTGAAGGCCATTATTCTATTTTATTAAATTGCCGCGATCAGATTTTAACTGATTTATTACAAGCGTAAGACTTTTTCTAAAGCTTTATAACTATCAACCACTGAACCTGTGCGACAAATTTGATCTAAGTTAATTAATTCACCCAGTCCCGGTTTTAACACCTGCAGTGAATTTTTACTGCGGCCATGACGTAAGACCGCTTGTCGAATTTCATCAGCCGATAAACTTTGATTTTGCGCCCACAGCACAGATAAAACTCCGGCCACCATGGGGGCGGCCATACTCGTTCCACTTAAAATAGAATAGGTGTTATTGGGCGAAGTTGAAACGATTTCAAATCCTGGAGCAAAAATATCGACGCTGTTTTTTCCGTAATTCGAAAAATTAGCCACTAATGCAGATGTATTGTATTTTGATGAGGCGCCGACTTCAATCCAATTTTTTAATTCGGCTTCGCTGTTAGGGCTTGCGAAAAAACGATTCGGAAAATGTTCACCTTTATCATTATCGTGAGCGAAATTGCCAGCTGCATGCACTAAAATCACACCCCGTGTGGCCGCGTATTTAAATATCTCATCAAGTTTTGATTTGTGCGGAGAATATCTTTTACCAAAACTCATGTTAATAATTTTTGCTCCGTTATCGACAGCATATTTAACCGCGAAATAAATATCTTTATCGTGTTCATCCCCGTTAGGGATAGCTCGTAGGGCCATAATTTTTGCGTACGGCGAAATACCGTTAATGCCTTGGCCATTATCTCGAAGTGCTGCGATAATGCCCGCGACATGAGTACCATGTAAGGCATCAGGTCCGGTGACATCGTTATTGCCGTAAATGCCGTTAGAGAAATTATTTGGGTCATCTTTGATAATTTGCGCACGTGGATCAAAACTTTCATTTAAAGCCGTTTCAAGTGCCACTTTAAAAGTATTCATCCGCGTTTGCATGCGCTCAACAGATTTAGCAAACGAGGCGCTAAATTCAATAATTAATTCTTCTTTAGCTTGTTGTTCGTCATCGCCGTTAGCTTTAAAAGCCTCGACAGCTTCTAGGGTGAGCTGTTCAAACGGTATATTAATGCGTTTTTCAATCTTTTTATAATACTCTAACAAACGATCAATGGCCGCTTGCGTGTATCTTAATTGAATGCGCATGACAGTGCGATCACCTGTGACTTCGTAGTCTAATTTGTCATAATAGGCTTGATCAAACTGCGAAAGTGCCGCGCCGGCAATGACCAGACTGGCTTTTAATTTTTTAAGTCGAACTAATTCACGCGTGCTTTCTAAACGTTCTTGATTCACGTTGACGATTTGGCCTTGATCGTCATAACCACCTAAAAAGTTCCAGCCATTCACATCGTCGATATAGCCATTTTGATCATCATCGATTCCGGGTTGTCCGAGGGCTTCTTTTTGATTGATCCACATGCGACCTTGCAGGTCGGGGTGATTTAAATCAAAACCTCCGTCAATCACGGCCACGATAATTTCTTTGGCCTGTGGATTTAAGCTGAGTGTTTGATAGGCCCGTTCAATATCAAGACCTTCGACATTTTCTTTTGGACCTTTAGTGAACCAATTTTCAGTTTTATTGGGATCTGTTTCGTTATCTAGCGGACGTTGTACTCCGCGCGAATCTAAATCGTTGGGTTTAGGTTGCGGTTTTTCTTCTCTGCTGCAGGCAGTGATTAGACTTGTCGTGATTAACAGCAGAATTAGTTTGTTCATGCAATGCCCCGACTACCGTGTGGGTTCTAATGGACGACCTTGTACTGGCTCTTCTACATTTGCAGGATTTGCAGGTGTGGTGCCAGGTAAGTACGGATATAAAGATTTCATTTGGCTTACGACATACACTAAGACCATCGCGGCAAAAACAGTCAGCACGATTCCGAAATATAACTGGCGCGCGAATTTTCGCTCTTTGCGGATGTTTCCGTAGGTTGATGAATGATGCATAAGTCCTCCTTCACGCTAAAGTATCTTAAAAGTAAGTTAGACTTGCAAAAATGAGACATAGGAATCAGACGGGCAATGTGCCCCAATCGGCCTGTTATGAAGCGCAGTTCTAGGTAACGACAAAAGACACAATTTATTGACAAATAATTTCGCTTCAATTTTTGTTTCAATCTGAATGTCGAACTTATTATCGTTGTCTAAAATATTTTAGACACTGGTTTTATATAGACGTTTTCATCTCGAATACAAAAATCCCATTCTAAGAAGGCTGTTATTACTAGGGGTTACGGTGACCACTATTTTGGTCTTTAGATTGAATATATTATTAGTATGGATTTTACAAAAATTAGGGCCTGTTTTATTTTAAGAAACCCAAAGAAATTACTTTCTTTACTTCTTGTTATTTTGTGCTTCATTTTTCAAATTAGTTGCAATCATAAATCAGTTGATCCAGATCTGCAGATCTCAGAAAAAATTCGTGAAAATCACGCCAAAGAATTATTAAAATCAAATTACAAAGCAGCAAACTTTAAAGAGTTTTCAGGTGATAAAGAGTTTGCCATCTACATGAAGTCTTACTTAGAAGCTGCTAATCCTAAATTAAGTTCGGATCGTTTTGTGAAGGCCATTATCGCTGAAAGTAAGCAGTATGAATATGACCCGATTTTTTTGATGGCCGTGATCAAAACCGAAAGCCAATTTAATGAAAAAGCTATTGGAACTTCGGGCGAAATTGGTTTAATGCAAATTAAGCCCACGACCGCAGAATGGATTTGCAAAAAAAAAGGCGTAAAATGGAAAGGCGCGCAGGCGCTTAAAATTCCTGAATACAATGTTAAAGTCAGCGCCCTGTATTTTAAATATTTAAAAAAGACTTTAAATTCAAAATCTAATCGCTATGTGAATGCTTACAACATGGGGATCGGTAAATTAGCGCGCACGCCCGCTCAAGATATTTCGGTACACCCTTATTATCACAAGGTTATTAAAAATTACACCGAGATCTACGACGAGTTAAAAAAGATTAAAGCTAAGCGTTTAAAAGCTTAATTTTGTTTACGTTCTAATTTACCCCAAAAAAACCATTCAAATTATTTCTACACCGTTTTAAAACGATTTCATTGTGGCGTGCTGGTTGCTCGTCATCTTAACGACACAATAAATAATAAACAAGGTGAGAGTATATGAATAAAAAATTAGTACATGTTTTTGCTCTGATGTTTTTAACGGCCACGCTGCAGTCAACAGCTTATGCCAAAGATGAAACGATGGGCGAAAAGACCAGCGAAGTTGCGCAAGATACGGGTAAGGCTGTAAAAAAAGGCGCACGCAAAGCGAAAGACAAAACCTGCCGCATGGTTAAAGGTAAAATGGAATGCGCGGCCGAGAATGTAAAACATAAAGTAGAAAACGTGACTGATGAAGTAAAAGATAAAGTAGAGGACGTTAAATAATAGAACAGTAAAAAATCGAGGTTTTTATGAGACGGTTTTTAACTCTGGTGAGTTTTTTAGGAGGATTTTTTTTCAATCCTACAATATATGCGCAAACTGGCCTTTTTCTTGAGCCAATGATTACTTATCAAAATTTTAAAGCGGATATTGAATATCCGAACACGTTTTTAAGCGACTCATCTGGCGAGATCAAAGGCACAGGTATTGGTCTGCGCGCGGGAGGCCATGTGCTAGATGCTATTTTTCTAGCGGCAGATCTTCGCTACGCACAACCTAAATACCAAGATAGTAATTTTGAAGCTGATGCTAAAGCTTCAAATTACGGAGTGGTGTTAGGGATACAAATGCCGATCGCGGGCCTTCGTTTATGGGCCACATATATTGTTGATGGAACATTCGATCCTAAAGAAGATCAGAGCGTAGATTTAAAGTTTACCGAAGCCAAGGGGCAAAGATTCGGTGCGGGTCTTCACGTGGCGATGTTTAGTGTAAATATCGAATATCAAAACGTGAAATACAAATCGACCGAGCTAGAAAAATTAGGCCCTTTTACAGATATAAATGCACAAGACAATATCGAGTTAACTGAATCGGGCTACGTGGCCAGTGTAAGTTTTCCGATAAGTTTTTAACAAAGGAGTAGTTTATGAACCAATCTCAAATTGCCGGAAAATGGAAAGAAATTAAAGGCGAAATCAGAAAAGCTTGGGGAGATTTAACAGATGATGAAGTTGAACAAACAAAAGGTAACATGGAATCAATCTCGGGATTGATTCAGCAAAAATTTGGTTTAACTAAAGAACAAGCTTCTGAAAGATTAAATAAAGTCTATGGTAAGTTTGATAGCGCGACTGAAAACGTAAAAGACAGTCTACGTGAATCAAACACGCGTGATCGCGATCGCTTGAATTAAGAATTGTTTAAAATTAGAAGACCGGTAGCCATGAGGGGCCTTGGGCTATCGGTGCTTTCTAAAGTGAGCATTCGACTCGCATCTGATTTGCACCTAGCTTGCAGCTAGTTTTCAACTAGATAAATATTTCGCCTCGGTCATGACTTTACTTTTGCTTGTAGCATAGGGTTTTACCCTGAATGCAAACTGCAAAAGTTCTTAAGCAAGTCATGGTGATTAATTACTCAGTTTTCTTTATTGAATTCATCTGCGGCTATTATGCAAAATCTACCGCTCTGATGGCTGATTCATTAGACTTATTAGGTGATGCAGCTATTTATGGAATAAGTTTGTACGCGCTAAGCCAAGGCCCTTTGTGGAACGCACGCGCGGGTTTTTTAAAAGGTTTAGTGATGGCCATGTTCGGTTTTTTTGTTTTAGGCCAAGCCATTTATCGCGGCATCTCAGGCACGGTTCCTTTTTCTTTCACAGTCACAAGCATTGGGCTTCTAGCTTTATGTGCAAACGCGATTTGTATGATGTTTTTATATAAGTATCGTGAAGTCGATATGAATATGCGTTCGACCTGGCTTTGTTCACGTAATGATATATTCGCGAATACCGGAGTATTAATTTCAGCAGGTCTTGTGGCCTTAACAGGATCGGGAATGCCCGATGTTATTATCGGCTTTGCCATAGCTGCTTTATATTTAAAAACAGCCTATGACGTTATGAGTGATGCCCAGTTATTTACGACATTCGATTTCGAATAATTCATGGCGCGTCCAGATGGCAAGAATCAATGGCGAGTCTTCGCTAATGGGGCCTTCAGAGTAAAGTCGTTGTTCGCGGCTGGCCATAAAAAGCTCTAGCGAAAAAAATCCTGTTTTTTTCTCGGTGATATAACTTATATTGCCATCGCTAGAAAATAACGAGGCCCGTTTGCCAAGATCTAAATCTAACATTTCAGTGCGAGTTACGCTGTTGGCTATTTTTTCTACGCACGTGAGCTTTGTTGCAAAAGAGGCTTGCGTTACGAGTAGTAGGGCAGTTGTTAAGATGATTTTTTTCATAGTTTTTAGCCTAGCTGAAATATTCAGTTAGTCAATATTGCATAATAAAAGGGGATGATCACTTTTTACTTTAATTAAGCCCGAGCCGACATTTGAAAGGGTGCGTGAAGATAGCATATCGATCTTAGTTGGTGTTTTTAAGGGGTATTTCACTTTTCCAGTCAGTTTAATTTTAGTTGTAACAAATGTGACTAACGAAAATTCTCCTGAAAAATTGAGTTCATGATTTCCTGCAGCTAATAGCACTTCGTGGTCATTTAACATGAAAGTTAAACCTGTGCTTTGACTTGCGCGATAAATTTCGCCTAAATTAAAAAGTCTATGATCAAGGCGTTCTTCATTTTTTAGGTTTGGAAATAGGCCGTAGGTTTCAACCCAATGAATATTTTTAGGTAAAAGTTTTAGCGCATGATAAAGATCAGATTCGTTTTTTCTTTTTTTAAGTTTAATTTTTGGTTTATCTGGTCCAGAATCTTGATCGCCGATGCTGATCCAGTTGTTCGCTTTTTTAAATTGTGATTTTCGGAATTTAAGACCGCCGTCAACAAAAACAACCAACGTATCGTGTTCAAAGCTTAATTTGCGGTTTTTGGGTTCGGTGCAAGGGCCAACGATAATAGCTTTAAACATAGTAGATCCTTTATTAAAAAACGCCTTGTTTCTCGAAATAAGTTCTGTTAACTGTATCAAAAATACTAGGGGTGGTTGCAAATAATTTCTTTTGCCGCCTGAGAATACACCCTATGAACCTGTCAAGATAATGCTTGCGAAGGGAAGATACAATGACTACCACGTCAAACGTGCGCGCAGAGCGCACTCAGAACTCAATTCAACAACTTTTAAAAAACTACACAATCTTCGAGATGGTTTTTATTTGCGTTTCGTCTGTGGCCCTTGGAGTTGCCTTCTGGGGGTGGACCTTCGCTTATGAGATCACAAAACCCGCACTTAAACTCGTGGGTTTAAATTATTTAGTCGCAGGCTTTTGGATTTTTGCTTCAGTGTTTGCGCCGATGATCGTGCGTCGTCCTTTTGTAGCTATTATAGCTTCAGTCATTGCCGCAGGCGTTGAAGGTGTAATCACCCAATGGGGGGCGATGGCTTTAGTGTGGGGGTTAATTCAAGGTCTCGGCGCAGAAATGGTGTTTGCGGCTACTGGGTATCGTAGATGGTCATTATATATGATGGTGATCGCGGCAATGATTTCAGCGACAGCAAGTTTTATCTTAGATTATTTTTATTACGGCTATAGCCAGATGGCGACGCAGCTACAGTTAACGCAGTATTTATCATTTGTGGCGTCAGCGGCGATATTGGCGGGTGTTTTAAGTTATGTGTTAGTTGTGCGTTTAAAAAAGCTTAATTTATTAAATCGCTTTTTAGCTAGTCAGTAGTGTTACACATTTCGCCTTTTCAGTTTTTCTATGCCGGTGTGGATGAAGCAACGCTTGTTTCAGCCGCGCCGATTGTATTACCTAATAAGGGATTACATTTACTCACGGGGCCTTCTGGATCAGGTAAGAGCACTTTACTTAGTTTAATCAAAGGATTGAGTCCGCATTATACGCCCGGAAGATTTATTGGCGAGATTTATTATAACAACGAACTGATCGATAAAGATTTCGTGCATAAAAAGCAAAATGAAATTGTTTATCTTTTTCAAAATCCTTTAAATCAAATTATTTATCAAAACCCTCAGCTTGAGTTTTGTTTTACTGCTGAAAGCCAGCAAATTTCTTATGAAAACTTTGCGCAACATAAGGCTTCTTTTGAAAAAGCTTTCGGACTTGCAAGCATGTGGAGCAAAAAAACTTCAGAGCTATCACTAGGGCAGGCGCAAAGATTGTTATTAGGCTCACTGCTTGCGACCAATCCCAAAGTGCTGTTGTTAGATGAGCCCACGGCCTTTATGGATCAGCCAGCCAGGGAGCAGTTTTATAGAATGCTTGCAGATCTTAAAGAGAAGTTTTTGGTTTTATTGGTGGATCATCATTTAAATGAAGTAAAACATCTTGTTGATAGTTTTATGACTGTTGACCAGCAGGGTAGCGTTTCACAGCAAAATCAATTAATTACTGATAGGGTGTTTGATTTTTCAAAGCTTAAACAGAATAATCTGAATACGAATATTTCTGAAGGACATCAAATCACGCTGAATCGGGTAAGTTATTCGTACAAAAAAGATCAACCCTTGTTAAAAGATATTTCACTTTCTATCACAGCTTCTGAAATTATCGCTATTAAAGGCGAAAATGGATCTGGTAAAAGTACTTTGTTAAAGCTGTTAGTTGGCTCGCTAAAACCAACTCAAGGTGAAATTCATCAAAGTGTAAAATTTAAAGATTTCGGATATGTCATGCAAAATCCTGAAGATAATTTTATTTGTGATACGGCGAACGAAGAATTAGCAGAAACTGCTAAAGACTTGGTAAATCTATTTTTTGCAGATAAAAATTTAAATGTATCGCCTTTTTCTTTATCTGAAGGTGAAAAAAGACGACTATCACTGCTCGTGCATTTAAATCCGAATAAAAAAGTGATTTTGTATGATGAGCCAACATTTGGCTTAGATGAAAAGAATAAATATTTCGTGGCCGAGAGTTTATTAAAGTTTCGCATGAAAAATATTTTACAAATTGTTGTAAGTCATGATGATACATTTATTAATGCTATAGCTGATCGAGTATTCACTTTAAAAGACGGAAAGCTGTATGAAGCTTGATTATCGTCTGATTTATTTCGAGAAAGTGCATTCTGCCATTAGTGCTATGATATTATTTTTTGTTCTAGTAGGCGTGTTTATTTTTAGTAAGCCAATAATTATGGCCAGCTTGTTCTTAACTATGAGTATTTATTTTTTATATTTAGGCTTGTCGGTTTTGCGTTTAATTAAGATTGCTATCTATACATCGGCATTCACAGGTATTTATTTATTGATGGCCTTACTTTTTCCAAATCCTGAGCGGGCTTTTGACGCTACAGTCTTTATTCGATTATTTTTCGTCTCAACCTTGTCAGTAAGTTCGATTGCGGTGATTCACGGTGAAGTGATTTTGTTATATCTAGCCCAACAAAAGAAACTTCCGGTGCTGTTGATTTATCCCTTGTTGTTTTCATTAAACTCTATTGGCTTATTTAAACAAAAGTTTGAACTCTATAATTTAAATCACCGCTTGCGCCAAACCAAAGGGTTGATTTTGCCGAAGATATTATTTCAGTTTTTAGTCTTCACCTTAAGATTTTCTGAAAGTGGGGCCTTGTCGCTAATTGCCCGCGGTCTTTCAGAGAATAAACTATATTATTATGATTTTTCGATCTCTAAAAAATATAAGTCTCAAGACTTTCGCGCATAATGCCAGTGGCCACTTGTAAAAAAGCACTTAGTTTTTTAGAAACAAAGCCCTGGTGCGGATACACAAAATGCACAGGGCGCGATTCACTTTTCCAGTCACCTAAGATGCGCACGAGTTTTTTATTACCAGTCTCGGCATAACAGTAAAACGTCGGCATCAGCGCGATACCTAATCCAGATACAGCAAGGGATTTAACTAGATTTAAATCATTCATCATCAGCTTTTTATTCATCATTATAGTTTGGCTGCCTTTAGCGCTGTTTAATTTCCAGCTTTCAGTGCCCAGTGGGGTAAACTGTAAACAATGATGTTTTTGTAAGTCTTTGGGGTTTTTGGGTTCGCCGTTAGCTTTGATATATTTGGGCGACGCGAAAGGGGCAAAATAAACTGAGCCGATTTTTTTGGCGATCAGGCTTGAATCTTTCAAATCTCCGGCGCGGATGGCCAAATCAATACCATCAGAAACCAAGTCAACTGTTCGATCAGATAAAATGATTTCAAGTTGCACAGCAGGATATAGTTTTTGAAATTGTTCGATCACTGAAGGTAAGAGCGCTCCGCCTAATTCAACCGGCGCCGTGATACGAAGTAAACCTTGCGGCGTGCTTTGAGTTTGGGTGACTTGTTCATCGGCGATGGTGATTTGGTTCAGCGCTTGCAAACACTGCTTGTGGTAGGCAAGGCCTGCATCGGTGACCAATAGTTTACGGGTGGTTCTGCGAATCAGCGTTACGCCTAAACGTTTTTCTAAGGCAGAAACTTTGGTGCTGACAGTTGATTTAGGTATGTCGAGGTGCAGAGAAGCTTTAGCAAAGCTTCCAAGTTCGACGACTTTGACGAAGATGGCGATTTCATTTAGATCCATAAAAGTGATTGTACAATAGGCTGAACAATAAATCCAGATTAAACCATCTATTCAGCCAATCTAAAATGCCGTAAAATACTTATATCAAGGCAATCACTATTTGAAGGAGGCCTATATGTTACAAATTAGAAAATCTGAAGACCGAGGTCTTGCAAATCATGGCTGGCTAAAATCGCGCCACACTTTTTCATTTGCAGAGTACTATGATCCAAAACAAATGGGCTTTCGTTCACTTCGCGTGATCAACGAAGATCGCATAGAAGGTGGCACTGGCTTTGGAGCTCATCCACACCGCGACGTCGAAATTATTTCGTACGTAGTGAGTGGCGGTTTGCGGCACGAAGACTCAATGGGTAATAAGACTATTATTCGCCCAAATGAAGTTCAGCGTATGACTGCTGGCACGGGTGTTGTGCATTCTGAATACAATGCCAATCCAACGGATGAGACGCATTTTTTTCAAATCTGGATTTTACCCAAAGCTAAAGGCCGCACGCCAGGTTACGGGCAAAAATCGTTTGAAGCTGAATTAAACTCACAAAAATTAGTGCACGTGATTTCGCAAGACGGGCGTGATGGCTCGATCAGCATTAATCAAGATGCCGACTTATACATCTCAAGATTAAAAGCCGGTGATGATTTAGATTTCAAACTTCGCGATACCCGCGGCGCTTGGATTCAAGTCGTAAAAGGCGAAATAACTGTGAATGGTAAAGCAGTAAAAGCAGGAGATGCGCTATCATTTGAAAATGCAGAGGCGATCCAGTTTAAAGCCGGAGGTGATTCTGAATTTTTATTGTTTGATTTAGGTTAATTGGATTCTTTAATCTCGCAAGTGCCGCTCATTTTTTTCATCATCGGCATTTGCGGATTTTCAGCGTAGCCAGTGTAAACCTGATCAGCTGTTTTTTCAGTAGAGACAACAATCAAAATATTTTTATCACCAAATCCTTCTTCAAGCTGAAAACGGTAAGTTTCTTTTTCTAGCGGTTCTAGAACGGTATTAAAAATTTCTTTTGGTGGGGCTGCTGAATAACCAGCCCAAGTTAATTTTCCGATTTGTAGATCTGCAGTTAATTGGGTTTTGGTTATAAGCATCGGCACGTTGAATAGACCAAAATTGCAGTTAAGATGTTTTTCAGCTAAAGCCATCATTGGAAGTAAAATAAGAATAAAAAATGTTTTCATAGGTCAACGTTAGCCATGAAGCTAGCAAATGTCCATGCTGTTGCTTAAGTTCGACACGAAGTGGCTCCTGAGATGCGCTGTATTACTTAGAATATACCGTCAGCTTTGGATTCAGTTTTAGTACCAAACTTCAAGAGGCTACATTAAGTTTAAACTTAGGATTCAGTTTACCTAAATATTTGATTAGCCGATCGACCGTCAACTTATCGATACGGTAGCGCACGATCTCGCTAATTCGTGATTCACTGACATCTAGTTTAGCAGCAACGTCTCGCTGCGATATATCGTGAGTTAGGCAATACTTTACAAATTCAGCGCACAGAGAATATTTTGCGCGATCTAAGGGGTCAGCATTTGCTGGAATACCTGCAGAACCTTTAGCTTTGATCATTTTTTTATCCATGGCTTTAAGTTCGGCTTGATCTGGCCAATTAGTTTTTTGCTTTGCCATTTTTTCTCCTAAACGCGTTGAGTACGCCTATGTATGTTTCGTCAGGTGGTATGAGCCATATTAGTCGATACCATTTGCCATCGAAGGGCCAAGGATCATTAGAAAAATATTTAAATCCTGATTCGCTGACGACTTCTGGCAAAAATGAATGCCCATATAAGCCTTGTACTAACCCGAGAACAATTTCGTCATTAATACTGACTTTATGTTTTTTTTCATAGTGAGTATCAATCACTATGCGATCAAACAAGACACCATTAACAACTATTCTGAGTTGATACTCTCGTCGTTGCTTATTTTCAATCATACTTAAACTTCCGTAATTCTGCAAGTTTTTTTGCCAGACATTAGACGGATTTATTTATTCAAGCAGTGTGCTAGCCTGTGTTTCGTTTAAAACGTTTTGAACGTGTTTTGGTCCGAGCTTCGTTTTTTGGAGAAGGGGAAGTTTGACCCAAGGTTGACGAAAAAAAATTACTTCGCGTTATCGCGAGGATCCCAACCGGTCTTCGCACGCCAAATGTAGAGTTGTTCAACCTTGGTTCGTGCCCAGTCAGTTTTTCTTAAGAATTTTAAACTCGATTTGATGCTCGGGTTTTCGCTAAAACTATTGATCGAAATTTTTTCAGCTAAACGTTCCCAGCCATAGCTTGCCACCAATTCAGTCACCATAGTTTCTAAATTGATGCTGTCTAAAGCTGGTTTGTTCGCGGCAAGGTTTTCTTGAACTTTGTTCATTGGTTTTTGAATACTTCCGTTTTCAGAATTTTCCAACTAAAGACTCACATTCAGTAAAGCGTTAACATAAGTTCTTGGATTTACCGGAATATAACTTTTATTTTTCAACTTGTGAATTTCAAAGTGCAAGTGCGGCGCAGTACCTACACCGGTGTTGCCAGATAAAGCAATCGTCTGACCTTGGGCTACGGGTTTGCCAGATTGGGTTTTAAAGGCCGATAAATGCGCGTATAAAGTTTCGATCTGACGTTGTGGATGAATCACGATCACGTAATGGCCGTAACCTTTCATTTTTTTAGTTTTTGCATTACGTTCAGTGCGCGTGGCTAAAACTTTACCATCAAAAACACTCACAACTTGGGCTCCGGTTTTAGCCCGTAAATCGATACCTTTATGTAGACGTTTAGTTTTGTGAACGGGATGTTTACGCATTCCGTATTCGCTAGTTACAAATAGACAACCAACGCCGCAGTTGTTAAGCGGGCTGACCATTTTAGTGCCCAGAGTTGTTGTGGCCGCAAATAGTTGAACATTTTGTTGCTGTTGGTTTTTAGCCGCAAAGCTAAGATCATTTAGTTCAGAAAGCTGACCGGTTTTTTGGTAATTCAAAAAGGCCTCTTTATTTTTACCATTACTAGAATCTAATAAGCCGGCTTTTTTAATATCAGACGAGCGAATGCAAAAATCTTGTTCATCGGAGATATCTGATTCGCGTAAGTCTTCATCTTGAACGTCGACAATACGAATTCCGCAGACCCATTCTTCATTCGCCTTCATTGAAAACGTAGATAAATTAACAGCTAAGATTGATCTTTCAGGAACCGTTACTTGCATGCTAACAGACATGTTGCCAGTGACATCTTTATCAAACTTAGTTAGTTTTGCGGCCACCGGAGTCTCTATATAAAAACTTGAATCGGCAGCGGCAGCAAGGGCAGTGCTTTCTTCTAAGGCGTCGATCGTGTCGGCTAAAGCTAAAGGTAAAGCTAAAGGCGAAACTAAGGCCATTGCTAGATTGATGATAATTTTTTTATACATGAGTGCTCCCATTGTTTGTATGTCATCTACAGGAGCTACAATCGTTCCAAGTTTTAGCTGCGGTTTATTCGATTTAGGGCGGACGAGGCAAACCTTATTTCATGGTCGGGCGCTCTTCGTCACTGTTAGGATTTTGCTCGGTCTAAGTTATCCGGTTTTCGAAAAAGGTTTAATAGATAGCGTCTATATTAAAATCATCACAGACGTGAGCACATTGCCTTGGGTGATTTCGGGGCGTAGGCTTAACGTTTTGGAGAACATTATATGACATCACCTTTATTAAACCCGGTAACTCTTGGCGCTTTGAATTTAAAAAATCGCATCGTGATGGCGCCACTAACTAGAGCACGCGCAACGGGCACTGATAATAGAACTCCCAATGACTTAATGAAAGAGTATTACACTCAACGTGCCACGGCGGGCTTAATATTAACCGAAGCCACGGCGGTGACTCCGATGGGAGTCGGTTATGCGAAGACTCCGGGTATTTGGTCTGAAGAACAAACCCAAGGCTGGAAAAAAATCACTGAAGCTGTGCACGCCAAAGGTGGTTTGATCCTGATGCAGCTATGGCATGTAGGGCGCATTTCACATCCTATGTTTTTAAATGGTGAGACTCCGGTGTCTGCCAGCGCGATAAAGCCTTCGGGTAATGTAAGTCTTGTTCGACCACCAGTTGAATATCCAACGCCGCGTGCTTTAGAGACTTCAGAAATTGCTGGTATCGTTGAAGCTTATCGAAAAGGTGCTGTAAACGCGAAAACCGCAGGCTTTGACGGTGTCGAACTGCACTCGGCCAATGGGTATTTATTAGATCAATTTTTACAAGACAGCACGAACAAGCGCACTGATCAGTACGGTGGATCGATCGAAAACCGGGTAAGATTATTACTTGAAGTGACTGATGCGGCGATTTCTGTTTGGGGAGCAGATCGTGTGGGAGTGCACCTAGCTCCGCGTTGTGATTCGCATGATATGAAAGATTCTAATCCGAAAGCCCTATTTGGTTATGTGGCCGAAGAGCTGGGTCAAAAAAAGATCGCGTTTATTTTTACGCGTGAATATTTGGCTGATGATAGCATTACGCCCGAGATTAAAAAAAGATTTGGCGGCCCGGTGATTGGTAACGAAAAATTATCTGTGCCTGCGGCTGAAGAGTTATTGTTATCGGGTCGAGCCGATGCGATTTCTTTTGGTAAGGATTATATTTCAAATCCTGATTTAGTTGAACGCATTGCTTCTGGTGCAACACTCAATGAATTAGTCGCAAAAACTATTTATGCTGAAGGTGCAGTTGGGTATACGGATTATCCGTTTATGGTTACGCGGCAGCTTTGAAAGACAGCTCGTAAGGGTGTTCAGGCATCTGAACAATGATTCTGTCGTAGTTGAATTTCAAGCGGGGGGCTAAGTTTTTGCGGCCACCATTTTCTTTTTCTAATATAATAAATCCAGAGCTAGCCAAAACGTTGCAGTCTTTTTGAACTGTAGCAATCGCACGATTTACCATTTTAGCCAGTTCGTAGACTGATTTTGGTTTTGCTGATGAAATCACGGCTAGAAGTTCTAGCTTTTGCAAAGTCATAAAATTGCGAAACCCATTTAAAGATTCAAACAGTAAGACGTCTTCTGGTTGAATGTAGCCCTTTTTAGTCTTTGGAAGATCAATTAATTCTTTTTTGAGTTGTTCAAGAGATTGAAATTTTATCGTCAAAGCTTTTTTATTTTTCATTTTGTACCTTCTTAATTTGTATCTTCGTAACTTCAGCAAAAAATAAATCTATGGCTTCATTATAGTTTTTAACGTTCACAGAAGACCTAAAGTGTTTATCTTCAGGAAGCTTCGTATGTAGGTGGTATCCGTAGGGTTCGTGATTATCTAAAAGCACTAATAGGACACCTGTGCCTTTTTCTATCAAAGAACAACTTACTTTGTAACCCATTGGAAACTTCTGACAGGTGGGTACTTCAAAGACTCGTATGTGCGCTTCGAAGCGCTCATCGTTTAATGATAAGACTTTATTTATAATGGGGCGAGCCTTACCCATTTGCACCTACTATATATGATATCATATCAATAATCAACATTTTTAGCCCTTACTTTGCTGAAAGCAGCGTATAAAGGGGCCTTTACGCTAGTTTTGTACCAAGGCGTCGTTGAATAGGTTTTGAGCGTGGGTTTATATTGTCCGAAATGCGGACTAGTTATTTTAACAGAGGAGCTGTTAAGTTGATCCACTCTGCATAGGGTACAACGTTAGTATAAACACCAACGTTGTCGCATAAAGCGCTTCCGCGGCTTGTAACACCAGTTAAATAAAGTTTACCCTGAACAGTCACGTAAGCTGGGCCACCAGAGTCTCCGTTGCAAGTGCCATGGCCTTTAGATTCATCAAGATGAAATTCAGTTTCTTGCACCGAAGAAATTAAAGCGTGAGTTTGTCTTAAGATACCGTCGCCGCCCATTTCGACACTTACGCAATCAGTAAGCTCTTCGTCAAAACAGTACACTTCGCCGTATTCGATGGCGTCTTGAAGATCTTTTACTTTTGTGGCGTTGATGGGTTCAGTATCGACATAAGATACACCAAAGCCCGCGACAGTGATGTCGACGCCGCGTTTTAAAACAGAAGCGTCGCTTAAAATTTCAGCTGGATGATAGCCTTCAGGAAGCTCACCTTCGAATTTAATAAGGGCGATGTCGCCGACGTCAGTTTCTTTATCTTCATTTTCAGGAGCGGTGTAAACGGGGTTCACTTTGGCATCAGTCACATTGCGCTGATAGAACTTAGTGATAAGCTGGTTTTTTGTTCCGATAACCTTGTCTAAATTTACGTTAAAAATGATTTTCATTTTAGACGGATTTGGGTTTATGCAATGAGCAGCTGTAAGAACTAAATTAGGTGCAATCAAAGACCCTGTGCAGATAGCGTTATATTCGCTGTCATAGATGCCTACGATGCTATAGCTGAGTTCGGCCTTATCAAGAACGGCTTCGCCACCGATGATGGGGTTAAGGTTATTTTGCGAGATGTTTTTATCCTGTTTTGCTTTTTGGCAGGCCATGACAGACATGAATGAAATTGTGATTAATAAAATTCTCAAAATAGACCCCTCTTTTTAAGAATTTTTTTATAAAGTTGAACTTACTAAACAGCAAGAAAAATATGATGTCATTTTAGTTAGGTGTGCAATAGATCAGCGTTCAGGCTGATCGCTCGACATTAATTACATATCTATTTGCATCATTAAGCCGTTTCAGGAACGGCTATTGCAAAACTTCTACTCAGGAGTTGTATCTTAGCACAGCTACCCTCTACACATGGATCACGTCAAAAATTAAAAATTCAGTTTGGAAAAAAAGTGCGATTTATGGTTTAGGTGTATTGCACCTAAAGAGCTTACGCTTAAACAAAATAGTATGATGTTTGATTTGTCATAGAAATCAAGGCAATCTTATCTTACTTAAGGTGGGTGTATGTCTTTGAATGGAAGCTTTCAAGTTATCGAATATGGATATAAGTACAAAAATGATGGCCGGTTTGAACCAATATCAGATTGGTTTTCGGGAGTAATTCATTACGGTGAAACCGGTTTTATGAGCGTCATCATGCGTTTTAAAAAAGATCCTGAAAATTTAAAAGACACTGTTGCTTATTGCGGTTCTTACAAAATCAATGCTGATGAAATTCATCATCACGTAATTATGTCAGTGCGCCCTGAATACGATAATGAAACATTGGTCAGAAAATTTAAGATGATCGATGGTGATACGCTAGAACTTGAATTTGAAAATACTGACGAGTTTCGTAAATACGCTATTTGGAAAAGAGTGTAATTTATTAAGAGGTGTGCAGCCTTGCAGTAAATACAGGTTTACCATCAGCCGCGCGCACTCCTTGAAATTGGGTTACAGCTGAATCTGGCGCATTGGTTTTTTGTAAGGTCACTTTATCGCCTGATTTAGTTTCGGCTAAAAAGTTAATTTCATATTTCGTTAACTGCACATCACTTTTTAAGATCTCAAGCGGGATAGCATCTAAAATCCACTTGGCGTATTTGGTGTTATTAACATGATTATTCATATCAAGATCACTGTTGCGCACTTCAAATTGCGCGATCTCAGTGACTTCGGTCTGCCACAGGATTTTTTCAGGCGATTCAGTGTGATGACCATCTTCACGAAACACAGCAGCTAGTTTATTTAGATCTGGGATCACCATTTTACGGGTGTTCATATCAATCACTGAAAAAGTGCTGGTGCATTCGCCGATTTTTGTTTCACCGTTAAAAATTTCGTAATCACGAAAAAAGAAAACATCAGAAGCGGGAGTTCGAAGCCAAGTTTTTATGGTGATCGTTTCATTCCATTTAGGCCATGTGTTCATCGTTAAACTTTGGCGGGTAAAAACCCAACCTTGGTGGGGTTCAAGTTGAACACGCATTTGGCGCGCATGCATCCAGCCAACGTCTTGAATAAAGTTAAGTAACGAGTAAAGCCCTGCGCGTCCGCGTAAGTTTACAAAGTAAGAGGCGATTTTATATTCTTCAGACCAGGTGTGCGGTTTTTGTGTCATAGCCTTAATATTAAGAGCAAGTTTGATTTACCTCAACTTATTATGCTTTGTGCGCAAGTCAGCATTTTAGTTTTTCTTCTAAAGGGCTTTTTTAAATAAGGCTTTTTCAATGGCTGCAAGTCTGCTTTCTACAGAAGGCTTACCCATAGCATCTCGAAGATATTTATTTAACAGAGTTTGATATGGCAAGTGCTGCTTATCGGATTCCTCTTGAAGCCATAAAAGAATATCTGCGTCGATTCTAACGCTGGTTTGAACTTTGGATTCTTTAGCGTTTAAGAGAGGTTTTTTTCTTACTTTAGCTTTTGAAAAATCATATTCTTTCTTCATATTTTTTAGCCTCGTTTTTTGTCGCTTTTCGTGCGGAAATTATTCTAATTTCATTCTCAAGTCTGTAAGCATATACAACCGTTAAAAGGCGTGTGTGTAGCGAAAATCCGATAATGATAAATCTTTGCTCGCTGTGTCTGTGATCTTCAAGTTCAAGAGTGATGTCGGCATAAAACAAACTTGCAGCCTCTTCAAAAGTAACGCCATGCTTTTTGGAATTGCCATCACCCTTTTTAAGATCCCAGCGAACTACTATACCTAAAATGTAATACATTGTATTTTCTTTTTCAAGTCCATTTATGAACTCCAAGTTCAATGTATTGGATTTCAGTTTGTTCTTCATGCGGCATCCTTATTATTCTTTCGAATGATACGCATAGCGGGTATTGGGCCGCCGCCCTTTATAGATAAAGCTAAACTGGATAATAATTTGAAAAAAATTATCCGGTTTTCAGAAAACAGAAACGGGATTTTGTACATGTGCGTAAGCTCGACTGTTAGGTTATGGTGGTGTACCATTTTAAAGTAAACATATGGAGTCTGAAATGAAACTAGTCAGTTGGAATGTAAACGGTATCCGCGCCTGCGCTAAAGGCGGCTTTTTAAAATGGTTCGAAAAAGAAAACGCAGACATCGTTTGTGTGCAAGAAATTAAAGCCATGCCTGAACAGTTAGAAGATAATTTAAAAAATCCTTTGAAGTATCACGCGATCTGGAATCCGGCGCAAAAGCCTGGTTACAGTGGCACTGCGATTTTTTCGAAAAAAGAACCGATCAGTGTGCAATTAGGGTTGGGCGATTCGCAGTTTGATAACGAAGGCCGTGTGATGATTGTTAAATACCCGAAATTTACTTTAATTAATTCTTATTTTCCGAATTCACAGCGTGAACATACGCGACTTCCGTACAAGTTAGATTTTTGCAAAACGTTTTTGAAGACTGCAGAGAACTTACGTAAAAAAGGTGAAAACGTAATTATGTGTGCTGATTGGAATATCGCGCATCAAGAGATTGATCTTAAAAATCCTAAGACGAATAAGAAGAACGCAGGCTTTTTACCTGAAGAGCGTGCTTGGATGGATGAGATGATCAAGAAAGGTTATGTCGATGCCTTTAGACAGTTCGAAAAAGGCGGCGATCATTATACTTGGTGGAGCTATCGACCTGGCGTGCGTGAGAAGAATGTTGGATGGAGATTGGATTATTTCATGGCGAATGGCGAGTTTAAAGATCGGTTGAAGGCTTCTTACCACAGGAATGAAGTTTATGGGTCGGATCATTGTCCTGTGGTGTTGGAGTTGAAGAAGTGAGTGTGGTTTTTTGGAGGATAAATCACAGTAATGTTATTTACCAAACGGGCTTTACAAATCGGACGTCTATAATACTACGCTCAGTTGCTAGTGGATCTAATTTGACGATTTGGCCAGCCGCTAAGTCGTAAGAAAAAGATATATCTTTTTCCTCACGTGCTTGATTTTTTAAAAGCTGTCTTACTAATGACTTAAAAATGGCTACTCTATTTAAAAGACGTTCAGAGTACTTATCACTCGTAAAACATATAACAGAATTATTCTTTTGATTTTCGTCAACGTAGCCAAACATTGCATAATGCAAAATTTCAAAATCTACAAAATCAGCATAATTTTTAAAAGCAATTGCTTCGGTCAATTTTTTAAGTTTTAATTCTGTAAATTTTTTTTTCGATAGCGAAATTGCTCTAGCTGATAATGGAGTAAGCAATCTTAAAAAACTTACATTACTTTTAGATGCTAAGTGACTAAAGAACACGTCGTATCCAATGTGATTTAAGTATTGTCTGATTTGTTTTGGAAATGGGTAGCCATGGGTCATTCCTTGAATTAGTTGCTGGATTAGTTCATCCCGATAGCTATCGACATTTTTCTTATCTAATTCAAAATGAACAGCAAATAGTCTACTCTTAATAAAATCAGGGTGTGTCCTTTTCCTCATTTCTTCAACACGATGAAGAATATGATCGGTTTGCAGGTTGTCTGATTGTAAAAGGTGATCTTTGATGGAGTGTTGTAGGTCTGCGATAATCTTGACGAGTTTATTTGGGCTTAAATCGCTCGAAGGAATTTGATAGTTAAATGTTGGAACAGTTAAACCTAACGCTTCAAATTTGGCAAAAGGAGTAAAAACTGCAGTCACTTTACCATTCTTTGGATTGAGTAATAACTTCAATATCCACTTAACATATTCTTCATTCTCTTTACTGCTGACCTCTCGAAGAAAATTTGTATCGAAAAAATAGTGATAAGAGTCATTTTTGTTCATGTTTGATAGACTAGGCGGCTTGCTGTTTTTGTTTGTCATCTTGAAGTAAGGCAGCCTGTTCGATATCTGATACAAAATTTAATGCAGACTGAAATTCTTCATCAGTTGCATGAAGCTGAATCTCAATTTTAACTTCGGATGAACCAAATATTACTTGCGCGCGCTTTAAAAAATGCCAAAGTCCTACACATATTAATCCGATGCAAAAAACAGAAAGAAATACCGAAAATTTATTATTAGCAGAAGTAAATGCTAATAGAGACAATGCCATAATACCTACACCGACATAAAGTAGCCATGGAAAGGAAGTCTTTCCCACAAAAGCTCCTTGGAATTGATTTAATGGAAAACCTTTGTATAGAAACTGACCGCTTACTTCTTTTTCTAACCATACTCGTTTATTTGTCAAGGTACAGTCTTTCCAAGTCTTTAATACGGTTTCACTTTCAAAAATTGTCTTTTTCATATTTAAATCTCCTGCGTGTGAAGATCTATCGGATTGTAGGGTGAAATTATAAATAGACTATGTTGATTTATGGTAAATAAAATAACACTTAGACGTAGGAAGGGTTAAATTAAATAGCACTTGTTTCGTTATAGCGTTATGAAACAGTAAAACATGCCGCCATGAAGCAAATAAAATTTTATTTTAGTTCAGGTTTGTTGTTGCCGATTCAGGCTTGTCAAAAACAGGAGATATTCATGGCTAAAGAGAGCAAGATTAAATGAGATATTTTTTAGCCTGCATACTAATGCTATTTTCAATGCTCAGCTATGCAGGGCCTTGTAATTGTCCTTGGGATGTCGACAAAAGAGGTTACCAGTGTGGTAAACGATCAGCTTTTTGTCGTCGAGGTGGGCTTGAACCTCAATGTGGGGCAAGTTCGAAAAAGGAGATTCTGAATCTTAAAGCGAAATCTTGTTATCGATAAAATTTGGCGATGAATTCACATAACCTTTGTGTGACTAGTTAAAGGCTTACTTAAATGAAAAAACGCGACCTAGAAAAAGCAAAAAGAAATCAGCAAATAAAAGATTTGACTCAGCAATTAAGAGCCAAATTACCAAATGTATTGAAGAGCGCAAGGATTACTTCAGAAGGTTCTTTACATGGCCTCGTAGGCGGTAAAAATAAGAGTTTTATAGAAGACATATATGACAAGCAAATTTTGACTCCTGACGAATTTATTAGTTTATGGGCAGAAGGATTTCAACTTCAAACAACAGGATGGGGAGCAGGTTTTCAAAACCTGCGAGGACGCCTAAATAGGAGCGAACCTTTGCGTGAATATCTGTTACTTTTTTTAAAAAGAACTTTTTTAAGAGAGTACGATTCGCTTTCAAGACCTCGCCCTAAATCTGATTTAGCAGAAGTATGGATCGGTTCAAACAAACTTGCATGGGGCTTGCTTGTTACCCCTAGATTTAATGAAAAGAACTCAAGTTGGGAAAACGATAGGAGCGAAGTTCGTCATTTTAGCAAAAAATATTGGTCTATTGGACATATTCTGGAAACTGGATTCGTCGTGCCTCATAAAAATCGAAAGCAATCATTTTCTGATACGAAAGGTTACCTAGATTTTTTCGTTAATACTTTGGTTCGTCAATCTGGATCGCCATTTGAAATTAAAATTGCTGAATTGTATGAACAATATGTTCTAGCCTCTGATGATCCAGAAGGTGTGCCACTACTTATACCAGAGTATCGATATGGTGGAATAGCTTCTGAGCACGAATACCGTCTTGATTTCACAATTTTTAATGAAGGTGTTAGGCAACCCAAAGTTGGATTTGAACTTTCGCCTTGGTCATCGCATGGCTATCTTAGAAAAATTAAAGGTATGACTCAGAAAGAAGTAAATCAAATTGCAAACGATAATTTTCAAAAGGAAATTAACAAGCACGCTAAATTTTTTAAAAACCGAGATGTTGTTGTTCAAATATATAGCGACGATAAATTGAAAGATACAAATTTGATATTTGAGGATATGAAGAAGTATCTAGAAATGCAGCCAGAAAAAATTCAATTGAATTTTACTGCATTAAACGATGTTTTTGGTAAAGACATTGTGAAACTACATGTTAAATAATTTATAAAAAATTAAGAAAAAAAGGATCGGCTAGAAGAACTTAGCCCCAAACACTACTCAGTCTCGTCAGAATCCCCATCATCACGAGGCTTCGGCCCAACCCAGTCCGCAGGCCGGCCACCGTAAGTCCAATAATACAAATCCTCAACCGTAAGCCTAGCCCACTCAGTCTCTTTCAAAAACTTCAAACTAGATTTCAAACTCGGGTTCTCATTAAAACAGCGAATATAAATCTTCTGGCCAAGCTCAGCCCAACCATACTCTTCAACAAGAGCACGAACCATCATTTCTAAAGTAATCCCAGCAGGCGGATATTTATTAAATTTTTTCTTTGGTAACTTACGATCTGAATCTGAGTCTGACATTGTATAACTATCTTCTAAGCTAGTGAACATTGTCAAATTTTTCTTCAATTTGACGAACCGGGCTTGTTCACTTTGATCCCACTCCCGAAGTCGGGGCACGGTGAATTGGAACTGAATAAACCGACAGCGAAAAACGTCTTCACCCTAGCGCCTCGGCCAGAAAATCAAAAACGATTCGAATACGACGGTTCGTCTTTAATTCGCGATGCGCGACAATCCAGTTGTCGATCTTAAGCGGTGGCAGTTTTTCTAAAACTTTACGCACTGAATTTTCTTTCGCGCCGACTTCCTCGAGCATAACGCCGATACCTGCGCCTTGCTTGACCATCTCCCACAGAAAAATATGATCATCGGAAAAGATATGAAAATTTTTAGAGGTCACCTCAATCCCTATTGTTTTAAGGCCTTCGATATATTCATGATTATTTGGAAATCCAAGGAAGGCCGCCTTTTTAAGATCGGAAACTTTTTGCCCCGGAGCGATCTTTTTTAGATACCCTGGAGTCGCGTACAAATACGCGTTAGTCTTTCTCAGCTTCTTAAAAAATAGTTCCGGATGAGTAGGCTCAACATTTCTGAGTGCGATGTCGGCTTCGCGTTTACGAAGATCACTAAGCGCATTTGTCGAGACTAGCTCGATTTGAATTCCAGGCTCTTTTTGTCTAAGCTTATGAATTAAAGTCGGAAGAATATACGCCGACATCGCATTCGTTGCCGAGATCGAAACACTTCCTTCAATCGACTGTGATCGGCCCGACGCTGTTAACGAAAGTTTATTGGCGGCTTCGCCCATCGCTTTGACGTGTTCGTAGAGCTCAACTCCGCTGCGGGTGATTTCAAATCCGCGCCCCACTCTTTCGAATAGACTTACGCCAAGCTCTTTTTCTAAAGCGCTGACTTGTCGACCTAAAGTAGGTTGACTCATGTTTAAAGCTTTTGCAGCCGCCGATAAAGAACCTTCTTCGACCGTTACGAAAAAGGCGCGGGCGCGATTCCAATCGAAGCTAATGGCATTCCAGTTCATTTTTCACCCATGCATTTATGCATATCTTAGTACCAAATTTAACTATTTTAGTTTCATTAATGTATGT
>JAZKGG010000003.1:0-18269 GCA_040386015.1 Bdellovibrionota bacterium
TCGTCGGGGCGTAGCGCAGTCTGGTAGCGCATCTGGTTTGGGACCAGAGGGTCGTAGGTTCGAATCCTATCGCCCCGACCAATTTTTTTCACAGAAAAATTGTCGACCTAATAAAACCCAGACACCTCAAACACTTATAATTTTACAGAGAGCAAGAGCTTCAGATCCAAGATGTCTCACCATTTCTGAATATTTCAGAACTTGGTAGGATTCTGGTAGGGTTTTGGTAGGGCCTTTTTCAGCTCTATATAGAAGATGTTTTCCGTCTCGGTATCAAAGCAGACATTCCTCACTGGCTATTTCAGCATTTAAAAATAACAGGAGGATCTTTATGTCTGCTTTTAAATTTATTCATTTTTTATTGTGGCTAGCCCTAGCTATTGGCGTTGGAGAAGTCTTAGTGACTTTCACTAACGAAATGCGTGGTGCCGCGATCAGGGCTCATCAGCGCGGACCGATAAGTCACAAACTATTTACGGAACAACTTACCCACCAAAAATAACTTAACAAAAAACTAAGATTAACCATCAACCCGAGACAACCCCTCGGGTTTTTTATTTTCCGGAGGGAAATATGAACGAAAAACGTACTGTCTGCTACGCTCGCGTTAGCACGAACGATCAGGCCAGCGGCCTAGAATCACAGGTAAGAGTACTTCGTCAATATTGTGAACAAAACCAAATTACCGATGTCGAGTTTTTTACCGATGAGGGAATCAGTGGAACAAAATCCAGTCGCCCAGCTTTGGACCGAATGATGGCTGCCATTGAGAATAATGAAGTTTCATCTGTCGTCGTGTACTCTTTCTCAAGGTTCGCAAGAAGTACAACGCATCTATTAAATGCTCTCCAAATTTTTAAGAAGAAAGGTACTCACTTCGTAAGCCTGACCGAGAAAATTGATACTAATAGCGCCGTGGGCGTGGCCATTTTTTCGATTTTAGCTTCAATCTCCCAACTAGAAAGAGATCTAATCAGTGATCGCGTAAAAATCGGACTGGCTAACGCTCGCGCGAAGGGCAAGCTTATTGGCAGAAAAAAAATGCGAGACTCAGATTTAATCAGAAAGCTTTTAAAAGCAGGAATGACGTATAGAGCGATTTCTTCAGTGGCGAAAACCTCGCACGGCTCGGTCCATCAGGAAAAATTAGCAATGAAACGAGAGGAAGCAATCGCAAATAAAAAACTTCTTGAAGAGCAAGCCGAACAATTAAGACTCACTGAAGAGCAAAATAAAATTAGCGAAAGCATTGATTCAATTTTACAAAATCATCAGCTAAAAATCTAAGTCCTTAGATCGCAGTATTGAATAGCCAGGTTTCCGCAAAGGAGCTTGGCTATTTTTTTGTCTTCTGCGCTCGGAAAACCCTGTTTTAAATCAGCAGGATCAAGAAGACGCCTATTCTTAAAAAATTACTAATGCGTAGAAATTAAAAATGCCAGCAAGTTCAGTGCTGGCATTTGGCTAATAATTAAGAGGTAGAATTCATTTGATCAAGTTTAATCTTGAAGACCTAAAATTTCTCTTCCAGAGGTCAAGTAATCTCCATCGCCACCAATAACGTATTCAGAAGTTCCAAAAGAAACATTTTCGCCATTCACTTTATAGTTGAAATGTCCATTATAGTGAGAATATTTATTAGGGGGGAGATGTTTGTATCCCGCGTCAGTATAATCCGTAACTACACCAGCTTTAAAACTCAAACATCGATATGTATCTGCAGGCTCAGCAACTGAATCTTCCGAATACATGTGTCTTGTACAATACCTCTTGCCATCGAGAATGCCTTTACTAGCGAAGGCCGATACCGAAATCAACAGTGCTCCAGCTGCCAATATAACTTTTTTCATATAAACTCCTTTATTTTTATTCTGTTAACAAACAAAGTATATGCAAAGCGTGCCAGCGGCTTAAAATGGGACGCTTATTAATGATAATCGAACTGTTAATTTATACCTGTCAAAAACTTAGCCAACTGTCTGACAAAAAACCTAATGCCATTGAGGCAAGATAATAGGGAGTGCTTTGTTTGTCTAGAATTCAAATCTTTTTGATGAGGCTGAGGGCCTAGATAGGACAGGCTTCTTTGGCTATTTGTCCTCAGAACCAATAAAACGAGCTTTATTGAAAATTGAGTGGGACGGCCTGGGGGTTCATGAGTACCATTTTTTGGCTCAAAACCCTGACCGCCAGGTTTGAAAACCGTCCTGATTACTTAAAGCGCGTTCTTAGTCAGGAGATTTATTTCTTATATATTCGTTTTCAGCGCATTCTTGATTTTAAGGCCTATCGAAAAGATTCCCTTGATGGACAAATCATAAACCTTTGGCTAGGCTTCATTGTGGAGGCCTTATGATAAATTTTTTATTCGCAGTTCTTTTAGTCTTTTCAGCCCAATCTGTTTTTGCGACGGAAATAGATCAAATTAAAATTAAAGCAAGTTTGAATCTGAAAAGATGTGATGATGTCTTGGTGGATGGAAAATTTCAAAACTGCGTGGACAAAACGTCGCCTGACAGCGACCTGATCTTTGATTTAACTAAGAATTGTAACCAAATTGCGAATACCGTTAATTGCTCAAGCTCTAAATCGGTTACAACCCGAATGGATAACGGATCAGCAACTGCAATAATCGTTGTTTCTAAAATAAAGGATGAAGCTGGATCGATTCAAATTTTGGCTACTATCATGCTGACTCCGGGAATGAACTTTTCTCAGCAATCGGTGTTGAATTTAACATTAACTGAATCTGGCTTATTCCCTCCGAAGATTCACTTACAAGCATCAAGTTATAAACCTATGGATGACAGCCGTCTTTTCTTTCCGTCGCTGGTTATCAATTAACACTTGTTTCTTGATTAAATCTTGCCAAAGAACCTATAGAAAAGCCGAAGAGCAAAAATTCTTCGGCTTTTTTTGTATTGTTTGTAGACTAATAGAGATGAAATACAAAGGGTTAATTTGCTACTGCTTCGAATAAGAATTATGGCTTTA
This sequence comes from Bdellovibrionota bacterium, assembly GCA_040386015.1. Taxonomy (GTDB): domain Bacteria; phylum Bdellovibrionota; class Bdellovibrionia; order Bdellovibrionales; family Bdellovibrionaceae; genus Pseudobdellovibrio. The sequence continues at coordinate 2,995 of JAZKGG010000003.1, forward strand.
TGAATATTTATTGAGTCATTAGCCATATCAAACTTATATGAGTCAGATGGTGTACCATTTGATCAAACCCGAATACTCGCCAATAGGAATCTTTTGTTATATCACTGAATCTGCCAAGGTACTTTGGCGCTGATTTAATTCTATCCATTGTAGCATGTATTACTAAGTCTAATAATCCGATCCACAAAGAAAACAATTATAAGAGTTAAAAATGCGTGCATTGTTGAGTGAAGCATTAATGGCTTGAAAAAGCATAAATCCTGCGCTCCTTTTTTTTAACATGTACTTTGTCTGTAAAATAAAATCTCCAAGAAACTGCTTAACTTGGAAAGCAATGAACAATAAAAAAACTTCTTTATCTTAGTTCCAAAAACAGTATCCATAGCAATTAAGTATTTTCATTTTTCAATGATTTTTTGGGATCGAATTTTAGAAATGAATAAACATTTGGTAATGAGCGAATAAAATCAACTTTCTTGCCCGCCTCAGATTTTGATTCGAAATGCATATTCACCATTTTTGCGGCTTCAATTTCAATTTCATATAAACTTTCTATTACAGATTGAATAGGATCATTAGATCTTAAGAGTACATAGTCTGCTAAAGCTTTAGCTAGGACATGCTCAGCAGATTGGTGTGTTCGTTTATGAACAAAAGAGTTTTTTGGACTGTCCGCTCCGCCTTTAATCAAGGTTAGCCTGCTCATGATTTACTCCTCTTTTTCGAGCTTTGTTTTTTAAGAGATTTTTTTTGAAAAATTTTTTCTCGAGCGATGAGTTTCTTACGGGCAAGTCCATCAAGACTTCTGTAGGCTTGAGTTAAGCCTCGAGTTTTCATCTCCTCTATCCCAACCATATATCGAAGCAATATTTCCTGAGTTCGTTTCTGAAGGTTGAATGATAGTTCGCCTTTAGTTTGAGGCGCACACACAACAAGCGCTGCTCTTGCATGGTCATGCCGTAAATGCTCTCTCTTATATTCAGTTGAGAATTCTACCTCAAAATTTTGGATTAAATAGGATGGAAGTGCGCCTTTATTAGATGCGCCTGTTAAGATTCGCAAAATTCCACGAAGTCCATACTCTGCCTCTTCAATGGTTTTAAATACTCCATCCTGTGAACTAAAAAAGCTCGGAATATCATTGAATATATGGTTGCTTGACCTACTTAGGTGGTCAGAGTTGCTAGGGGTAGTTGACATCATTAAGTCGAAATAAAGTCTTTAAGAAGCTCTGTATTTCCATATCTTAGTTCTAAATCCCAACAAAACCCAAGTTCATCAAAAATAACTTTTGAATCCAAACACAACTCGTCTTTGTAGTTGTAAGCAGCACCTTCGATTTTTTTGGTTTCCTGCACGTGTGATGTATAAGCCAAGCTTAGCCTTGGGGCTAAGCTTGGCTTATACGGTTTTTTAAAATGTCGCTCTAGATTTTTTCTGTAACTCATAAACTGACTGGTAGAAACTGATTTGTTTTATTTAAGTGATCAATTTCATAATCACGTAAAAAATCACCCATAGTTCTTGGCACAACAGTATCACCGCGCATGATCTCAAAAAGGGTTTCGTCATGACGAAATTCAATTAAATCATCGATACAATCATGACCACGTAAAAAGCTTGCGATCTGAATTAATCCTAATCGGTAACTTCCTTTTGACCTGTGGCTTGTTCGATCGGGTAATGTTTTTTAAATTCTTCGGCTAACGGTGACTGAGTGCACTTTGAAGTTGAGAACGCTCTTTCTACTTGGAAAAAATTCGTAAAAGAATAAAAGTGGTTCTGATAAACAGATCATTTTTTTTCTTTTACATTATTTTAAAAAAATCAAACGCATAGCCATACATGCATTCTGGTTTTGATTGAGATATTTTCTCTATGGATTTTGTGTTCATTTCTAAAATTAGATTTTTAATGATATGAACATCTTCGTTAGATAATGTGACTAACGATGAATAATGTAAGTCATTTTTCTCTCTTTTTTTGACTGATTCGATGGTCAGAATTTTAAAGTTTGTATGATGAGTGGCAATAAATGGGGATTCTTTTGGAAGGTGTATGAAAATATCACTTTTTGCATAAAAAAGATCACGCACAGACTCAAGCAGGCCAAAATCTTGAAGTTTTTTACATACAGATGATATAAAGTCGATATTTTGTTTAAGTTCATCTGCAATTGATTTCGCAGACAGGGGTTTGATTGTTAACATCATGTGTACAATTTGATAGTAAATGTTTGAATAGTATTCTGAGCTAAATTCAGCTTTTGAATTGATATTTGTCGAAACTGACTTTTCAACGCTAATTTCTTTTTGTAAAATTTTCTCAATTTGTTTAAGAAAATAATCTTTAAGCTCGTTCGTGCCTGCCTTTGAATATGAAACAATCAAGATAAAATAGTTAGACTCTTCTTCGCCATGTTTAAAAAAGGCATTAGCCCTCTGAGCCTGCTCTAAGCTGAAATGGGCTTTGCCGCTAATTACATGCGAAATAAACCCAGGCTGACATCCTACTGACGTTGCTAGGGCGGACTTAGCACCGCTTTTGGCTCCATGTTCATTAAGTTTTTCAGTAAGAAATTGGCGATAATCAGTGTATTTAAAAACCATATTTTATTAATACTAAAATACGAACTTAATTTTTAGTAAAATTAATTTGATTACGCAGCGCGCAAATAATATAAAAGCATCAACGGAGAGACGTAATGAAAACAAAAGCATCAACATTTTGTATTATAGCACTTATTGCAGCAGCAACGACAGCCTGCATTAAGGAAAAAGGCAGTCAAAAAGCTCCAGTGGTCGAGGATAAGTCGAATGTCGGTGGTGTGACCGGGGGCGGTGGCTTTGCTGCGACCAATTCAGAAAAACTATTATTAGATGTTGTTCAAGAGTTAGCCAGCGAAATCAAAATGGCTTCAGAAGACTCCTTTACATCTTTGCCGACAAAATGGACTAAGGAAAAACTTATTTCTGTCATTTCTAACATAGAATTGAAATACGATGTAACTAAGTACAGGGAAGATAAGGAGCTCATATTTGATTACGATCAACAATCAAATAAAATTTTTGCCCTACGCAGCTTCTTTTTGGCTTATGCGAGTGTGCCTCAAGAGTCAGTCAGCTATTTTATCAAAAAAGATATAAAAATAAAACTTCTTCATGAAGTAGCTCACCTTATGTATAAGGGCGAACTAGAAGCAGAAAGCTTCGCTGTAAGTACATACACTTCGATGCAAAACGAACTGATAGCATGTTGGGATCAGCAGGATGTTGTAGACATAAATCTTAATACTTATAAGTTTGGCTTCGTTTTTCCTGTAATTGGCGGGTATGGAGTGATTTGCGGACCATTTAATCCATGCGATGTTGATCGTCTTGCACTAGATGACTCGTATTATTCAAAATATGCAAAGCTGTTCGGCTTTGACGACGGCACTGCTCCACTAATTAAAGGAACAGCTGAAAATGAGTATAGCTTTTCTGACAAAAAAATTCAACTTTCAGGAAATATCTACAAAATTCACAATTCAGTCGGCCAGTTAATAAAAAAGACTGGTTCGCAAAAAGACATCGTATGTACATTCTTTAATAGAAAAAATAAGAGCAAGTTTTTTCAAGAAGAAAAGAAAATGTTTGTGTCAGATGCTAAACCTATTTCTTTGGTTAAATTTCTAGATCTGGTTGAAAAATGTGAACCACTATTATCTAAAGATTTAACTCAAGAGGAAATGAGCTCTGCCAATAAAACGGGAAATATAAATTGCCAACAAGATCCTACGGATACTTCGATATATGAATGTAGTTACCAGCCAACGCTAAGTCTTTATGCTAAATCGAAAAGTATCGCGTTAGATAACCAAATACCAGATATTCTTTTCGAGTCAGACCGACTTTTTGCGAACGAAATTTCAAATATTCAGCTGCTACAAAGAAAATCAGTTTATACAGATTTAAAGCTAACCTCTTATGTAAATAAAAATACTTTACAGGTAGATACAAAAGAGTATGCCGCTTGTGTGGCAAAAACATTTAACATGAAAAACTAAACGTTATAGCTAAAAGAAAGGGGGATGTATTTTAAAGGCTAAAAACAATTTGAACTAAACAAAACTAAAACAAACTTGAAAAAATATAACAAACTTAAAAAAGGATTACAAATGAAAAAATTAGTATACGGATTAACAGTAATTTTAACATTAACGGGCACAAGTGCTTTTGCAAACGAGGAGTCATTTTCTTTAGGGGACTATTTTTCTTCAGATACCTCTTGTGAATTAAATATTGCGCAACTTGCGATTGATAATACAATATTAGCTTGGATATCGCCAGATTGTGATCAAGCTGGACTGAACAACGATCAAAGTACTTACTACACTTTGCAGACTAAAAAAAGCTCTTACCATACTTCGACTAGAGATGGGATTAAGAAAGAGATTACATTTGAACTGCTTTCTGGTAGTCAGATTTTGATGACTCACACTAGAAAAAAGTTAAAAACTGATGATGCTCCTGAAAAACTTCTTCAATACTGGAGAAAGGTTTTTGTTAGAAAAATTTAATAGAAGAATTGACAACTAAGGAACAAAAAAAGCGAGTTCTTATAGAGTAATATTTTAAAGTCCACATCTTTTATGAGGTGTGGGGCTTATTATTTTAGTTCGAATTTTCAGCAGCTTTTTTTAAAGCTTTAGCGATAATTAGTTCGCGTTCGATGCGGTAAAAAATAGTTTGCTCTTCAAAACCGCCACTGTTGACGGTTTTAACTTCTGAGATAAAATCTTTAAAAACTTCAATTTTTTTCTCGACGGTAACACGTACACTTTCTTGGGCTTCGCCTTTTTTACCTCGAAGTGGCTTCTTAAAAAATAAAAAGTTGTCCCATTTACAACTATCTAAATTCACTTCTAATTTGAATTTAAATTTTGCCCTTCGGTATTTAAAATACGAGTTTGTCTTTTTGGTTCGACTAATGGAGTTGGTTTCGGAATGTTGAAGTGAATTAAATCTTTTGCAGATTGGGTAGTACTACTATTGGTATCAGTTTCTATGGCGAAACGTTCTGAGTCTCGGCGGCGAATATCTTCGGTAATAGAAATAATATCATCTTCTGGAACTTCGGCGGCACGCAAAGCTTCTTGCCCGAATATTATAGCAGATTCGAAAGTTTCTCGTAATTGATAATCGACTCCAGCTAAAACTAACTCACGCGCATGCACTCGATCGTAAGAGCGTACTAAAACCTTTGCTTGCGGAAATTCGGTTTTAACTAATAGAGCAATTTTATTAGCTAACTTTTTATCATCGATACAAACAGCGATAAAACATACTTTTTCTGCGCCCGAGGCACGTAGTACATCTAATCTTGAACCATCACCAAAATAAATTTTAAAACCAAATTTACCGGCATTACGAATTCTTTCTGGGTTGCTGTCGATGATCGTAATATCCATATCGCGAGCGAGTAATAGCTGCGAAACAACTTGCCCAAAACGTCCAAATCCGATCACTAAACCGCAACTTGAAAGATCGCGAACCTCTTCTACGCCTTCAAGTGAAGGCTTTTCTAAAGATAATATTTTTTTCACAACCATAACAACCAGTGGCGTTAAAGCCATCGATAACACAACAATGGCAGTCATATTTGCATTCACTTCTGCTGGAATTACTTTTGCTTGCGTGGCCGCCGCGTAAAGCACCACTGCGAACTCTCCACCTTGTGCCATGATCGCTGCGCGGTCTAAGGCTTCGTGATGAGTTGAACCCATAAAACGAGCGACAAGATAAATACAAAGGCCTTTTCCGGCCATTAAAATAACAACACCTGCTATAACTAGAGGGGCATTGTCTAGAACTAATTTTAGATCAAGAGACATGCCTACACCGATGAAAAATAATCCTAATAAAATTCCGCGAAATGGTTCGATGTCGGCTTCGATTTGATGGCGAAATGTAGATTCGGCTAAAAGCACCCCAGCTAAAAAAGCTCCTAAGGCCATCGATAAGCCACTGACTTGCATTAATAAAGCCGTACCTAAAACGACTAATAAAGCTGCGGCCGTAAGTACTTCGCGTGCGCGCGAGTTAGCTAAGATGTGAAAAAAAGGATTGAGTAACCAGCGACCAGCGGCGATGACCGCCAATAAAGATCCTAACGCAATCGCGATACTTGACCAATCAATACCATTCGAGTGACCCAGGGGCGAAAGTAACGCGACCAAAGCTAAAAGTGGTACGATAAGTAAATCTTCGAATAATAAAATAGAAACAGTTTTTTGTCCGTGAGGCAGGCCCACGTCACCTCGCTCACCGAGTATCTGCATGACGATGGCCGTTGAGGTCAGAACAAATCCTGTAGCGCTGATGAAGGATATCGCGGGTGAATATCCAAAGGCGATACCGATCGCAGTCAGTGCTGCTGAGCAAACCGCAATTTGCATCGAACCTAAACCAAAAATCTGACCGCGCAAATCCCACAAATGTGAAGGACGCATTTCAAGACCGATGACAAATAAAAACATCACAACGCCGAGTTCAGCAACATGTAAAATTGAATTAGGGTCAGTAAAGAGTCCAAAGCCGAAAGGGCCGATAACTAATCCCGCAAATAAGTATCCTAAAACAGAGCCAAGCCCTAGTTTTCGAAAAAGTGGAACAGCCACGACCGCTGCTCCAAGAAGAGTAACTACTTGTATAAGTTCATTCGAGTTTTGTTCTACAGCCATGAAGCAATGATGGACTAAAACACCACCAGGCGCATCGTTTGACTGTAGAAGTCATCTCATCCTTATAAATTATTATTCAATACCTGCCACATGGGCTTTGTTGATGGCACCATGTCTTGCACGAAGTACCACCAAAAATAGCCGCCGATAAATCGATCTTGTGAAATATTCATTCGGTAATAACGTTCAATCATATCAGTTTTCGCAGATTGCGATTTTGTGGTGCCGATTTCGCCAAAGCCAATTTTAGAATTCGGAAACATCTGTGCTAACTTTGCAAAGACATCTTCCCAATTAGGACGTAAACCATTGCAATCATCTTCGTAATAACTGACAAAGACATAATCAAGGCCTGTCTTCATTCGTGAAGGAACATTTTTATTGGCCCAGGTAAACATTTCTTCACTTGGGTACATCCAGCAGTCTTCATTGTAGTACACAGTTAACGCTGTGGTTTTGCCTTTTGATTTAATAAAGTCGTAAGCACTCGTCATTTTTTGCGAGACATCAGAAGCGTTGCCAAGCCATTCTCCGTTAATTTCATTGCCGATCTCCCAGATATCGACAGAAGAGCTAAGCGCGTTGTAATACTCTTGGGTGCGCGCCAAATACTGGGCTGTCGTAATATTTTTCATATAAAATGAATCTAAAATTTCACCCATGACATAACTGACGTTATGAATTTTTTGTGTTGGGCTTGCATAGTACGATGCATTCATTCCCTCATCGAATACAATTCGCACAGTTGCCTTTTGAGAAAGCGATTTTAGTGAATTAACGACCTCGTTGATGTCTGCGACGGAATCTACAGTCACGCCATACATTTTTGTTGTAGGTGTGGGCGCAGGTACTGGGGTGGGAGTTGGATCATCCGGTGTTGAGCTCGGTGTACGTGTGTCGGTTCCCGGGGTTGTTGTTGAGTCTTCTTTGCAAGAAAAAGACGTTAGGGTTAAGAGAATTAATAAAGAAACGACTACATTTTTTTTTGTTTTAATTCGTTTTTGCATATTCATGCGAGGATAAGGAAAATGAGTGGTGTTTAAAACCCTAGCGTTCTAAACAACGGCAAAAACTAATCAATGGTCTGGTAGAAGAAAACCGAGTGAAATTTAATTTTGTGAATTTAAAACGTTGAAAGGTTTGTTTGAAAAATTACTTATCAGATACGATTTTGCCAAGCTCAAAACTAACTTGTTTAAACTCTTTATCTAGAGATTGAGCTAAGATTTTAGCTTGAGATAGATCTTTGCTTTGTCCCACTTTTTCTAAGTGCATACAAATCTGTGAAAGTTGTAAAGCACCCATATTGCCTGAGCTTGATTTTAAGCTGTGAGCTTTTTCTTGGACAGCTAGTGAATCACCAGCAGTAATTGCCTTATGTAGATCTGTGATCAAGGCTTCGCTGGTCGAAATGAAAACGGTATGAAGTTCTACTAATAGCTCCATGCCGCCTAAAGATTTTAGGTTTTCAATTACACCTGGATCAACGCTTTTAACCTGATTCATCTGAATATTAGAGCCTAAGTCTTTATGAGCGTCATTAGTTTTCTGTTTGCCGCTGAGGCTAGACGAGCGCTGCGTGGCGCTTAATTCATGGAGATTTCTTGAAATTATTGAATATATCGTCACAATAAATAGAGAATGTCGAAATTAGATGATGCCATAGCGCAGTTTATAGCTAAAATACCAAGGCCACTTTTGGTGTTTCTCGTCATAGCAGGCGCCTTGGGTTTTATTATCTCGCAAAACCCTTTGTCTGATGGCTGCGAAGTTGAAATCAGTAACTTTGGTCTTGAAGTGCGAGGCGTTTTAACTGGCTATAAAACTTCAAAAAAAACTATTCAGTACGCGCAGCTTAGTTACGCCCGTGAGCAGTGCAGAGAAGGTAACAGCCAAGGCAGCTGCGAAGATTATTTTAAAGCGGTAAAGCGAGTAGCCGATGCAACACGGGTAGTTTCGCCAAAGTGTTACATTAAACTTAAAGAAGAATACAAAGATCTTACAAACGCGCTTGCGACCGGAATGAAAATTATGGCGTTAGCTGCTTGGGGAGAAAAACCACCTGAAGGCATAGGTCAACGTATGGGCTGGCTAACTGAAGGTGATATTTTTGGTTTTTGCCGCGCTAAAAATGGTTTAGTGCAGTTGACCAGCCTTGAGGAATATAAGACATTGAGAGCATCAGTCTATCGTGAGTTTCCGGATCGCTGGCCCGAGAATTTACCAATGGAAAAGCGCGCTGAGATCCCTCGTCCAAGAGCCTTGCAGTCGACCACGAATGTAACAGGCTCGTTAAAAGAGAGCGATGTTTACGAACGCAGTTTATTTTCACTTCGTTGTGATTTGTATCAATAGTCATTACAAACCTGCCACTTGGATAAAGCGCCACTGATTGCTATTTGTAACTTGGACTTCGCCGATAAAATAAAAATCTTCAGCAGTAGTGCTTTGAATGACAAAGCGTGATTTTGATTTTTTGATCACGCGCCAATCAATCGGTTGAAGGCCGAATTCGCGTAGACCTAATTGTAAACTGACTAACTGTGTGTTTGCCGATAAGAAATTTAACATGTGTTCCCCCAATGTTTATTGCTTTAGGTCTATTGCAAGACGAGGTGACAAGTCGAAAGAGTTGGCATTACGATATATTGAAGTAGGCCTCAGGAGGACTCCATGATTTCGGAAAAATTCCAAAAAATAGGATGGGTAAAGTTATTCAAACAAATCTTTACAGTAGAATTGTTGGTTCTGTTGTTGTGGATTCCTTGTGTAATTTTTATATTTAAAACAATTCAAGATAGAAAAATCGCAGGGCTTGTTGCGGGAGCCGGTTTTCTTTTGATTCCTGTGTTTAATATTTTTCTTGAACGTAAAAGTTTAGCGAGTTCTTCATCGCGTTTAGCTCGTGTACTTGCGAGTGGTGCCTTTTTTCTTTTGTCGGCGATGCCGATTTTTTTATTTCGCGTATTTAATTGGGAGAAAAGTTTAGAAGATATTTCTATTTTTGGAATTCTATCAGGGCGCGAGCTTCATAGCTTATCAAATATCTTATTTATAGCGATGATTGTCGTTTATTTTGTGACTAATATACTAGATGCGAAGACGAGCTCTAAGGCTACGAGCTGATTGAATTGCCTTTTGGGCATAAAAAAACGGCGCTGTTTAAGGCGCCGTAAGGGATCACAACAACAGTTGCAACGTCTTATTACTATATCAGATTAGTACTCAAAAGGAACTGCGCTGATAAGTTCTGGACGTGAACTAGTATCGTAAGCATCTGTACCATTAGGTAATAAGCCTAGTGTACGAGCCTTTTTTACTGCTCCAGCTACTTTCTTTTGTTGAGAAAGACTTAGCTTAGAAATACGAGCTGGTGTGATCTTACCCGCATCGGCAATAAAGCGGCTTAATGAAGCTGGGTCTTTATAGTCAAAAACGTGATCGCCAGTGTATTCTGTGCGGTATTTGTTGCGAACTGATTTGCGGTTTTCTTTACCGTTATTTTCTTTTTCCATTTAAACCTCTTGCCAATTGAAGAATAACTGAATATACCAGAAAGCTCGGTTTTGGAAGTACTTTTTGTACTTCTGATGTAAATAATTAGGAGTAATAAATGAGCCGTTGTGAATTATCAGGCAAATCGCCAGTAGTTAAAAATTTAGTGAGCCACTCGAATATCAAAACTAAATCGACGGCGATGCCAAATGTGCAAAGAAAACGCATATTTAGCAAGACTTTGAACCAGATGGTGCGCCTTTATATGGCAACTAGCACAATTAGAGACATGGAACACACTGGTGGTTTCGATAAATATATCTTAAATAAAGAAGACAGTATTTTATCTCAACGCGCTTTAGATATTAAAGCTCGTATCCGTCGTAAAATGAACAAAGCTAAAAAAGCGTAATTAGGTCGAGGATATATATGTTAAAATTAAAAATCAAAAAAGGCGACAAAGTACAAGTTATTGCTGGCTCTGATAAAGGCAAAAAAGGCTCTGTATTAGAAGTTAGCCCTACAGCAATGAAAATCAAAGTTGAAGGCGTTAAAGTACAAACTCACTATGATAAAAAAGATGGTCTTCTCAAAAAAGAAGGTTTCATTGATTACTCAAATGTTAAGTTAGTTGAAGCAAAAGCTAAAGCTGCTAAAACTGAGAAAAAAGCGACTAAAAAAACTGCTGCTAAAGCGAAGTAATTTAAGTCCTGAGAGTAAATAGCTCTTAAGAGTAAAAGGCAATTTGGTAACTCAAATTGCCTTTTGTCGTTTAAGGACCCCGGGTCTGGGAAGCTCCTTCCCAGACTTGATCTGACAAAGATTCGGTAATTGTCCAGCCGGTCATCCTGTTTAGTGACCAATCAAAAATAACCATCGAAAATAATCCATATGCGTCATGCTATTTTATTTATCAGCTTATGGTTGGGTTCAGTTCACTCACTGGCCGCAGACAAAAACAATATGTTCGTTTTGTGCGAACGTCAGCGCGATATTCGTTGGATGAGGGTATTTTCATCAAGCGATGGAAAGTGTAAAACCGTTTACTCTAAAGACGGCTATTTACAGGTGGTGAGCTCGGCGACATTTTATTCATCGTGCGAAGCTGTGCTTAATAATGTGAAGAAGAATGTTGAAGGCGGCGGCTTTAAATGTCGTGAAGCCATTTTAGCAAACTTTATCGAAATTGAATAAAGATGAAAATCACTTTGCTACAGTTAAATTCGTCAGACGATACTTCTAAAAATTTAGAGCAAATTGTTAATCTGATTGAAACTCATTTAACCGTGCAAAATAATGTACAGCCCGAGAAAAAAACTCGTTTATTTATCCTTCCTGAAAATAGTTTATATTTTCGCATTATCGAGGGCGAAGCCTTAAAACCGATAACTTTAGATTCTATTGAAATTCAGCGCTTACAAAAGCTATGCGATACTCAAAAAATTGATCTGCATTTTACGACGGCGATGTTAGATCAGGGTAAAGTTTGGAATGCGTCGGTGCTGGTTAGCCCAAATGAACCAGCAAAAATTATTTATAAAAAAATTCATCTCTTTGATATTCAGCTCGAGGGGCAAAAAGCCATTCGGGAATCTGATTTTTTCACTCACGGTGAAGAGGTCACAGGTTTTGAAGTTGAAGATTTAAGATTTGGCTCGTCGATTTGTTATGATTTACGATTTTCTGAGTTGTACCGACAATTGGCTAAAAGCCAAGTCGACGTGATTTTGGTGCCAGCTGCTTTTTTGGTGAAAACCGGGCAGGCGCACTGGGAGACTCTATTGCGGGCTCGTGCTATTGAGTCACAAGCCTATGTTTTGGCTCCGTCGCAGGTGGGTGAGCACAAAACCACCCAAGTTGGGAAAACCGCAGCACGCTTTACTTATGGGCACTCTATGGTGGTCGATCCGTGGGGCCAAGTGGTTCAGTGTAAAGCTGAAGGAGTAGGCTGTTTAGATATAGAAATCAGTTTAGAACTTGTTCGATCGGTGCGTCGACAAATCCCTATGAGCGACCACAGACGTCTGAAGTAATTATCCTTTGTTTTTCATTTAGAAATATATAAAATTTAACTCAGTTTGAAAAACTGGGAGTCAATCAGTGAAAAAATCTTCTTCGATCTCTAAGAAAAAGCCGATTATGCGTGCCGTTCTAATTTTATGTTTGTCTTTGTTTGTTTTGGGTTTGGTTATGACCATTCATCAAGCGGCAAATGCGGCGTCTTCTGATAGTTCTGAGTTTCAACTTTTAGAAACTTATCGCGAAAAAAAATACAAAGGCGCACTTGATGAAGAAGAGTTAAAAGTTTTGGCCGATTTGCAAACATCAGATTCAAAAAAGAAAAAATCTCAAGAATCTGAAGAGGGGTTCTAGATGATATATGATCACTTACCTGAAGGTGTAACTCGAGAAACCATGGAAGTTGATGTTCTTATCGTGGGTGGCGGTGCTGCCGGACTTTCTTGTGCGTACAAAATTGCTAGTGATATTGAAAAACACAACCAAGCCATCGCTGATGGAAAAATAAACGCTGAGCCAATTCCAGAACAAATGATTGTTGTTCTAGAAAAAGCGACCGAAGTCGGTGCCCACAGTTTTTCGGGTGCGGTATTAAAACCGACAGCTTTAAAAGAATTATTTCCAAATTATTTAGAACTAGGTTGCCCGTTAGATTCAGAAGTTAAAAAAGATGCGGTTTATTATTTAAGTAATAATTCTGCGATCAAATTGCCGATGACTCCGCCGCCATTTCACAATGTCGGTAATTACATTATTTCGTTATCTAAATTTAATCGTTGGTTAGGCCAACAGTGCGAAGCTAAAGGAATCAATATCTTTCCAGGTTTTGCGGCTGTTGAAGCTCTTTATGAAGGTGATCGTATCGTTGGGGTTCGCACCGGAGATAAGGGTCGTGACAAAGAAGGAAACCCAAAAGCTAACTTCGAGCCAGGTTTAATTCTAAAAGCAAAAACCACAATCTTTGCTGAAGGCACTCGTGGAAGTTTATTTAAACAAGTTTCTAAAAAATTAGATCTTCGCGCGGGCAAAAACCCAGAAGCCTTCGAGGAAGGTGTTAAAGAAGTTATTCAAATGCCAGCGGGTACGGTTGAGCCTGGGCAAGTGATTCACACGATGGGTTTTCCGTTAAAAAAATCTATTGGTGGAACTTTTATTTACACAATCCCGGGTGATAAAATCATTTTAGGATTAGTGGCCTACTTAGATACTAAAGATCCCTTGTTGGATCCGCATAAAGAATTACAAAAATTAAAAACTCATCCATTTATTGCCAATATGATCAAGGGCGGAAAAGTTTTAGCTTACGGCGGAAAAACACTTCCTGCGGGTGGCTGGTTCTCGATGCCAAAACTTTATGGTGATGGTTGGATGGTGTGTGGTGATTCTGCCAGCATGGTGGATGTGCAAAAATTAAAAGGTATTCATTTGGCGATGAAATCGGGAATGGCTGCAGCAGAAGCTGCGTTTTCGGCGATTCAATTGCAAGATTCCTCACATGAAGTTTTAAAATCTTACGAAGAAAAAGTGCATGCTTCGTATGTAAAATCTGAATTATACAGAGTAAGAAATTTTCACCAAACGCTTTCAATGGGCTTTGTGAAATCGCTTCCGTTAATTGCTTTACAAGAGATCACGGGTGGTCGTGGTTTAATCGACAATATGAAAAGTCACGATGATGCAGATACCACAGCTTCGGTAAAAGAGGTTTGGGGTCGCGATGATGCTTTAACATCGACGCCTGAAAATAAGCTTCCGAAAGCTGATGGCGTATTAATGTTTGATAAATTAGGAAGCGTTTACTTAACGGGGACTATGCATGACGAGGATTCTCCGAATCACCTACTTTTAGGTGATTCGAGCATCTGTCGTAATGTGTGTGAGCCTAAGTACAAATCGCCGTGCGTGCAGTTCTGCCCAGCTAGCGTATATGAGATGTTACCGTCTAAAGTAGAAGCCGGTAAGTATGATTTACAAATCAATTATACCAACTGTATTCACTGTAAGACCTGTGATATTAAATGCCCCACAAAGAACATTGATTGGACAGTTCCCGAAGGCGGGGGCGGTCCTAAATACACTGAGACTTAGTCTCAGTGTATTTACAGAATTCGGAATACTGAATACGGTATTCTGAATTCTGAACTGAATTCTGGACTGAACACTGAATTATAAACCGGGCTTTAACATTTGGAAGTTAAAGCTCACAGGATAAAGGGAGAACCAGATGGCTCGTTTTTTTGCGTCATGCCCGATCGGCATGGTCGATCTAGTAGAACAAGAATTAAAAGATTTAGGATTAAAAACCGGTGATAAAACTATCGGCGGCGTTCTATTTGAATCAAACTGGGAAGGTTGTTACAAAGCTAATCTTCACTCTCGTTATGCAAGTCGTATCTTAAAGCCACTTTTAGATTTTAATGCTTACAACGGCGAAGATGTTTACAATCATGTTCGTAAACATGATTTCACAAAATACATTTCTCCGGATCAAACATTAACAATCGATGCGGTTGTAAAAGAGTGTTCGATTCCAGATCAACGCTTTTTAGCTATGAAAGTTAAAGATGCGGTTGTCGATCAATTTCGCGATAAATTTGGTAAACGTCCAGACGTTGCTAAAGACAATCCTTCATTACGTATTCATATCAAAGGTTACAAAAACAAATATCACATGTCTTTAGATACATCTGGTAACTCGCTGTTCATGCGCGGCTACCGCACGATGACTGGTGAAGCTCCGTTGAAAGAAAATTTAGCGGCGGGCTTATTAGGCTTAACGGAGTGGGATCGCAAGACTCCGTTAGTAGATCTATTTTGTGGTTCTGGAACAATTTTGATTGAAGCGGCGATGATGGCAGCAAATATGGCTCCAGGAATTCACCGTGATCATTATGGATTTATGAATTTAGCAGATTACAACGAAGACACTTGGTTAAAAGTAGTTAATGAAGCTGAAGCTCTTGAAAAAGACACTCTAGATTTCAAATTTTACGGTTATGACCATGATAAAAAAGTTCTTCAATTTGCAAAAGACAAT
>JAZKGG010000003.1:18279-43460 GCA_040386015.1 Bdellovibrionota bacterium
AATTTATCGATTTTAAAGGAACTTCAATTTCTGTAGCTGCTCCTCCAGTGGCTGGCGAAGACAGTACTGAGATCAAAGGAACAGTTATTTGCAATCCTCCCTACGGTACTCGTATCGGTGATGAAGATAACTTAAAAGACGTTTACCGTGATTTAGGTTTCACTTTAAAAAATCGCTTTCAAGGTTGGGATGCTTGGTTATTGTCAGGCAGCAAAGACTTACTCGGCGAGATGAAATTAAAATCAACTCGTAAGTACTATTTAATGAACGGAAATATCGAATGCCGTTTCTTGAAATATGAAATGTATACTGGATCTAAGCGCACTCCGAAAGCGGAAGTTGCGGCGAAGACTGAGCAGTAAGTCGCTGAATTTAATTTGTGCTAAAAAAGGGTTAGCTGAAGCTAGCCCTTTTTTTATCCAAAATTCGGAATAGATGTTCGTATTTTCGGAAATCTTGTACTGGAGTATTCAGCAAATGATGACGTTAAAAAAGCTGCTTTAAGCTTAGGAGCGGCTCTTAGAAGATGCCCTTATCCGATTCAAATAAGGGCAACATACTAACTTACGTTGGTTTGTAAACGCCCATGTAGGCTGCAGTCATAAAGATCGCCATTAATAAGAAGTACATTGGCCAACCCATTTGGCCTTTTCTTTTAATAAGCGCGATGATTCCGCCCATGATTAACCAGATAACTAATTTTACGTAGATCCATGAAGGTAAGCCGGCATCGTGCATGAAACCCATGCGTGCTAACAAACCGAAGCCGCTGACTAACATAAATAATAAACCCACACCGTGAGTTACGAAGGCGAAAGTTTTCACTTTTCCTGCGATTTGGTGGCCTGACCAAGCTAGCACTAGCATTCCCACTAACCCTGAAGTCAGTAAAAAGATTCCTGTTAAGTGAAGTAACTTATAAATTTCATAAGGCATAGAGCCTCCTATTCTTCGTTGAGTCCTAAATGTTTTAAGATTTTCGCAACTTGTTTACGTATTCTTGGTAAACTTTGTTGTGACATCATAATTTTTAAATTTTCTTTGTGCTCGATTTGTGGAAAGCCGCCGTACACGCCTGGTTTATCGATAGAGCTTATGACTCCTGCGCGGCCCGTGAGAATGACATTGTCTGCAATATTTAAGTGGCCTAACACGCCAACACTTCCTGCTGCGACAAATTGTTTTCCGATTTTTGTTGAGCCTGCAACGATAAAGCCTGCGGTGATTAGTGCATTTTCGCCGATGTCGCAGTTGTGGGCGATATGAATAAAGTTATCAAACTTTGAGCCTTTGCGAATGCGTGTTTCAGTCATTGTTGCGCGATCGATTGCATTTTGTGCGCCGAATTCACAGTTGTCTTCGATAATCACGTTGCCGATCTGGGCGATTTTGTGGTGAGTGCCTTGTTTGTCTGTCGCAAATCCAAAACCGTCAGAGCCAAAAACATTTTGTGGGCCGATCACGCAGTTTTTTCCGATGTGACAGTTGAAGCCTAAAAACACTTGGGCTGATAATTTGGTGTTATCACCAATTGAAGAATCGTTTTCTAAAATAGATTGTGCGCCGATAATGCAATTATCGCCGATCACTACGTTTTTTCCGACAACTGCAAAGGGCTCAACGATAACGTTTTTTCCTAAACGAGCAGAGGGGTCGACAAAAGCTTGGGGGTGGATTCCAGAATTGACTGGTTTGTAGCCGTTAAAATTTTTTAACACCTCAGCCATGGCCAAGTGCACATTTGTTGTCGTCCAAACGGATTTGCTTTTATCGATTACATTTTGAACTTGTGAAAGTAACTTTTCTGGAATGATGTAACCTAAAGCATTTTGTTTAATTGCGATTTGCAAAAGCTCGTCAGTGTTGGCAAATACCAAGCTGGTAGCGTCTGCCAGAGGCGGTGGCGCTACTTTGGTAAACAAACTGCTTTGCGATTGAACTAATTTTAGTGACGTGCAAGATGCTGTTATGGTCTCTGAGGAGACCGACGTCATAATAGGTCTTTGATTCGCCTGTAAATTCATGCTGTTAGAGTAATGCTTTGCAACAGAAAAGACAGCATTTTACTTGTCCGAGACATGGCGCAGGATATACATAAATAGTTGATTATATAAATAAGACATTATTTCACGGAGTTGATAATGGCTAAAAAAGCAACTGCATCGAAAAAAGCTACTAAAACAGTAGCTAAACCTGCAGCAAAAACAGCGGTAAAAAAACCGGAAGCTAAAAAAGCTGCACTAGCAGCTAAGGCATCCGCTAAACCAGCAGCAAAAAAAGTAGTAGCTAAGCCAGCGGCTGCAAAAGCAAAAGTAGATACTGCTTCTAAAGGTGCTAAAGCCGTCGTAAAACTTGCGGCAAAAGTAGCTAAAGCTGCGCCTGCCGCTGAAGTGGTGGTTAAACCTGCCTTGATGACTAAAAAAGGTAAAGCTGAAGACGTTGAACCTAAAGATCAGGGCGATCTGTTGATTGAAAAGGCCAAAGAAGAAATGGCGAACATCAACAGTGCTAAAAATGCTGCTGAAAAAAACGCTAAAATTAAACCAATTAAAATTGAACGTGGAAATGCTGCTGATGAAAAAGCAAAATGGCAGGAGCTTTTTAAACGTCATGGTAAAGATAAAGCAAATTCTTACAAAATGACGGATAGTTTTGACGCTATGAAGCCTCTACAGCACAAAGTATTGGGATGGGGATTTATTTTAAGCAATGAAAATAACCGTCTTGAAGTTCTGTTTGAAAACGGAATAAAAATGTTGATTAGTAACTACAAGCCCTCTTAATATGTTCTAGGAATGTCGAAAGCTGATTTAGTTACTTTAGATGGAAAAGTAGTGGATGCACTTGCTGGCGGCCTTTAAATGGTGGAGCTAGAATTTCTCGTCACATCAAAGCAATCAAGATAAAATTTAAAACATAAAGAGTCACAGAGGTTTTTATGGATCAAATGTTAGGTCAGTATTTAACTCGTTTCGTAACTACAGTTCCGTTGAAATCGGCAGCTGCAGTATTAGAACTAACTGCAGAAGGCGGCACGGTTCCGTTCATTGCTCGTTACCGTAAAGAAAAAACGGGCAACTTAGATGAAGTGCAGATTCGCGCAGTTATCGAAGCCAGCGAAACATTTTCGGAAATCGTTAAACGTAAAGCTTTCTTAGTCAAAGAAATCGGTGAGCAAAAAAACTTAACGCCGGAAATTGAAAAGCGTATTAGTCTTTCTTGGGATCTGAATGAGCTTGAAGAGATTTACAAACCATTCAAGAAGAAGAAAAAAACCAAAGCTACAGTTGCCCGCGATGCTGGTTTAGAACCACTAGCGAACTGGATTTGGGATATGGGTCATGCTACAATTAAGGACCCTGCGACGATGGAAATCAAAGCGAAGTCTTTCTTAAATCCAGATCAAAAAATTGTAACTTACGAAGATGCTCTTAAAGGTGCTCAAGATATTATCGTTGAGAAAATTGCCAATGAGCCGTCACTACGTGAAAAAGTTGTACAAAACTATTTTGAAAAAGGAAAAGTGGCCGCAAAAGCTGCGAAAGGCTTTAAACCAAATTCAAAATATGAAATGTACGCAAAAGACTACAGCGATTCAGTTAAAAATTTATTAGAAGAAAAAGCATCGCACAGATACATGGCGATGAAACGTGGTTGGGAAGAAGAAGAGTTAACTGTAGAGATTGCTGCAGAAGATGACATCCTATTAATGATGTACGAAAAATTCGCAACGACAACTCCAGAAAATGCTTTCGGAACTTATTTAAAAGAGTCAGCTCGACTGGCTATGAACGTTTACGTTGTTCCTTCTGTAAAAAATGAAGTGCATGCAAAATTAAAAGAAAAATCTGATGAGCATGCGATTAAAGTTTTTGCTGAAAACGTTCGTCGTGTTTTATTAGGTTCTCCGTTTGGACCTCGTTGTGTACTTGGAGTAGATCCAGGTTTACGTACTGGTTGTAAGATTGCTCTAGTTGATAAAGGTGGAAACTTCGTTTCTCACACTGTGATGTACACGCTAGGCGATAACGCTGAAAATGCGGCGAAAACTTTAGTTAACGAAGTGACTAAGCAAATTAAAATCGAAGCCATCGCAGTTGGTAACGGAACGGGCGGCCGCGAGACAGAAATTTTCTTGAAAAAAGTTTTAAAAGAAATCGGCAAATCAGAAATTCCGGTAGTTATGGTGAATGAATCGGGTGCCTCTGTGTACTCGGCTTCTGACGTAGCTCGTGCTGAATTTCCGGATTTAGATATTACGGTGAAAGGCGCGATCTCGATCGCTCGTCGTTTGCAAGATCCTTTAGCTGAGCTTGTGAAAATTGACCCAAAATCTATCGGTGTTGGTCAGTATCAACATGACGTAAATCAATCTCAACTTAAAAAAGGCCTAGAAGGCGTTGTTGAAAGTTGTGTGAATAATGTAGGTGTTGATGTGAATACAGCCTCATCTTCATTGTTGTCTCATGTTTCTGGAATTGGTCCGGGTTTAGCGCAAGCTATCGTTGATCACAGAAAGAAAAACGGTTTATTCACTGAGCGCTCTGAATTAAATAAAGTTCCAAGATTCACAGCAAAAGTTTTTGAACAAGCTGCGGGTTTTTTAAGAATTTTAAATGGCAAAGTATTTCTAGATTCTACAGGCATTCACCCTGAGCGTTACTCTGCAGTTCGTGATATGGCTCAGGATTTAAATATTAACTTAAATGAACTAGTCGGAGAAGGCGCAAAAAAACTTGTGGCTTCTCGTACTAAATGGGCAAAAATCGTTGGTGAATTCACTTTCGATGATATTTACAAAGAATTAGAAAAACCGGGTCGTGATCCACGTGATCCATATAAAGTATTTCAATTTAATGCTGATATTTTTGAAGTAAAAGACCTTAAAGAGGGAATGATTTGCCCTGGTATCGTGACAAACGTAACTAATTTTGGAGCTTTCGTGGATATCGGTGTTCACCAAGATGGTTTAGTGCATATTTCTGAACTTGCGCACAAGTTCGTTGAAGATCCACGTAAAGTTGTTAACCCAGGTGATCAAGTGACTATCCGGGTTTTAAAAGTAGATCTAGCGAAAAATCAAATCGCCTTGTCTATGAAACTTGAAGCGGCTCCTGATCATAAATCTTTCCGTGATATGAAAGATGGAAATGCACCTGGCCCTCGTCCACAAGGTGGTCAGGGTCAAGGTCGTGGCGGGGATCGTCCGCAAGGTGATCGTGGTGGTCAAAGACCAGGTGGTTTCGGCGGCGGTGATCGCGGCGGTCGTGATCAGCAGCAACGTGGCGGCGGACAAAACGGTGGTGGATTCTCAAATAATCCATTTGCAGCATTGTTAACGAACAAAAAATAATTTTATATAGAAGTATAGAATATTAATAGACCGGGATTAACCGGTCTTAAAGAAAAGGAAAAAGACCATGGCATTAAAAGTTGGCGGAAAAAGCAAAACTAAAAAAAATAAATCAGCTCGTCACAAAGCAAAAAGAATCACTAAGAAAAAAAGAATGATCAAAGCTAAGAAAAAGTAGTTTTGAGCAGTCGATTTGAAGACGAAGAATCTTTTTCTTATTCGACATGGTGAAACGGATTGGAATCGTGCAAAACGGTTCCAAGGCCGCACCGATATCCCCTTAAATGATGAGGGGCGTGGGCAAGCTCTTGGCTTGTGTCCGCGTATGATAGAACTAAAAATTGATTTAGTAGTATCTAGTTCTTTGTCGCGGGCTTATGAAACAGCCTTAATCGCGATCCAAGATGTTAAACTTCCGATTCAAAAAGATGATCGTCTGCAAGAAACCAACATTGGTGAAGCCGAAGGCCTGACACACGAAGAAATCACCGAAAAATTTGGAACAGGACATATCGAACGTTGGCGTTCATATGAAGAACGTGATCTTGATTTTAGATATCCTAATGGGGAGTCAAAAAGACAGATGATGGTCCGTGTTCGTGAAGCAGTTTTGGACATTGCGCAAAGCAATTCACATCAAAATATAGCTGTGTTTGCTCACGGCATGGTTATGCGCGCTTTGACCTTTGCTTTTCATCAAGGTGTTGAATGGGATTTAACACAGTTTCACAATGGCTGTATTCACCATTTTGCATGGGACGACAAAAGGCCAGAACACCTAAAATACATTGGTAAAGTGAATTAATCGTTTAAAATATTAGCAGCAGTAGAATCAACGTTTCGTCGAAGACGAACAAGGAGTTTCTGTGCCTGCGTATTTTAAAAAAGTTTTTCTTAATTCGACTGGATCATTTTTGCCAGGACCAGCCGTCAGCAATGACGAAATGGATTCTTACATTGGTTCAATCAATGGCCAATCGAATCGTATCAAACGCCGTATCTTAGGTGAAAACGGAATTAAATCGCGTCACTACGGGATCGATAAAGAAGGTAATACTAATTTTTCTTCTTCAGATATGGCGATCAAAGCTATTGAAAATACTTTAGAAAATACTGGCTTGAAAATGGATGACGTTCAGTTTTTAAGTACGGGTACAGTGGGTGCTGACATGGCCGCTCCTGGTTTTGCGAATTTAGTGCAGGGCCAACTGCGTGCAGCGCCGATGCAAACGATGAGTTTTCAAGGAATCTGTGCGTCGGGTGTAGCCGCAATGAAAGTCGCAGCTTCAGTTGTAGAGCTTGGCGAATTTGACCGCGCTGTTGCGTTAGCGACAGAGTTTCCATCACGCTTATTTAAGGCTTCTCGTTTTCAGCAAATTGAAGAGAATTTAGATTTTGATTCACACTTTTTACGTTGGATGCTGTCTGATGGATCGGGTGCCGTATTATTTGAAAATAAGCCACGCGAAACAGGAATCTCACTAAAGTTAGACTGGATTCATTTAAAATCATTTAGCGGTGATTACCCAACCTGTATGCAGATTGGGACTCCGTGGAATGAACCTAAAAAAAGTTATTTGGATTTTCCTTCATTGCAAGAAGCTGAAAAAGCGGGTTCGTTTTTATTACGCCAGGACATTCGGTTATTACCGAATTTATTTGATGTCGGTATTAGCGAATTTATGAATTTAGTTTTAAAAAATGAAATTCAACCCAATGAAGTCGATCATTTTTTATGTCATTATTCGTCGGAAAGATTTTCTGGCGTAGTGAATACACTGATGGATAAAGCAGGGCTTCGTATTCCGCCAGAAAAATGGTTTAGTAATTTGACTACAAAAGGTAATACGGGAGCAGCTTCTATTTTTATTATGCTTGATGAATTCATGCGTACGAAAAAACCAAAAATTGGTGAGAAGATTCTATGTTTTATTCCTGAATCTGGCCGTTTTACGGTTTCATTTATGTTATTTGAAGTTATGGAAAATGGCAAAACTGCAAAAATTGAAAGGCCGATGCCAGAGCGTAAATTAGTTGAAAAACTATTACTTGAGCTTGGCAGTATTTGGCACAGCTATCGTTCTAATGTTTTTCGCACAGAATTTGCCAATAAGATTTTTAATAACAATTTTTCGGTCGAAGATTACCAACAGTGGATGGAGAACTGGATTCCGCAAGTGCGCGAGGGTAGTGTTTGGATGCGTACTGCTATTAAGAATTTATCGACTAAATTCGAAGGCATTCAAGAATTAATTGAAGAGCACGCTGGCGAAGAGCAATTTGATTTTAAGGTTTTATATGCCGATTACCAAAATTCGGGCGGTAAAAAAGATATCGACGAGTTAAAGCGTAACCCAGGCGGTGAGGCTTTAAATAAATATATGTATGAGCGTGCGAATGGCGTAAATCCGTTAGGGCTATTGGGCGGGATTTTTATTATCGAAGGAACTGGGCAAAAAATTATTCCGACGATGTTGCCGTTCTTAAAGAAAAGTTTAAATTTACAAATGAATGTTTTTAAGTTTTTAGAGTATCACGGAGAAAATGACGTGAAACATTTAGAGCGTTGGGCAAATGCGGTTGAATTAGCTTTAGCGATTGAACCTGCAGCCTACGATGATATTTTAGCGACAGCGAAAAAAGTAGCTGAGCTTTACCACGCACAATGGGAGCAAGTACTATGATCGAAGGAAATGACATGTTTGCAAATATGCAGCATGACCCGGATGATCCAAGCCCGTGGCATGCAATGTATTTAGATACAAGCACGCCACTTCGTCCGTCTGCAAAAACTATGTGGCTACAAAATTCGAGTTCGAATTCACGCCAGTTTATTCTGCCGTTCGCTCGGGTTGTTGCCAAAATCATGATTATTACTTTTCAGGTCATCAAAACCCTATCGCCGATTGATTGGCGCGCTTCAAGATTGCTTCACCAGTTAATTTATTGGGGATTAAAATATTTTGTTAAAAAAGAAGCGAACTACCTTATTTTACGCCACTTTCATGCCGGTTCTGAGCTTTTAGGTTTTATTGGTGGAAACGTGCCTGGTGCAAATATTCTGATGAATCCTTTGAAACCTAAAAATTTAGAGGCACTTAAAGATCATTTGTTCTTAACGCATGATCTGAATTTATATAATTTTGTGATTAATCTAAATCGCGAATTAAAAGCAAAAAATTTAAAAATCAAACCAATTGCTGTGCCGAATTTTTCGATGATTACCGAAGGTGAGTTTGATATCGAGATGCCCAAAGAAGGGTTATTTAATTTTATTGATTTAGAAACAGCGATTGAAATATATACTCCGGTGTATCAGTTTTTCTTAACCGATAATGATTTTTGGCGTGCTACGAATTCTTTACAGTTAGATGAAACTATCGGGATTTACGGATCAACGATTTTAGGTTCAGACAAACACTTGCTACTAGTTAACAATAAACATCCATTAGTGTCACTAATCACGTTGAGTGCCGGATTTCGCTTAGTGCTTCACGGGTTGTCGACTGAAATGGGTCATTGGTTATTAGTGCAAAAAAAGATTGAACAGCGCGAAAAAGAGAAAACGGCTTAAACGATGAACTTAGAACAATTTGTTTTGCAACTGAATCACTGGCAGTTTTTTTCAGTGAGCTTAATTGGCTTTTCAGTTTTGTATTTTTCATTCTGTTCAATTTCTTACTATCTGTTTTGTATTAAAAGTATTTGGCCGCGCGTTCAGGATAAAGAGTTTCGCCCAGGGCAGATTAAAACTGAAATCAAGAGATCGTTTTTGTCGATATTGATGTTTTCATTGCTGGCTATTTTAATGTGTGAAGGTTTAAAACGGGGATTCTACCGTTTTGATTTTAATTTTTCGCTAAGCACTTTTCTAGTTGAAGTTGCGCTACTATTTTTCTGGAACGAAGTTTATTTTTATAGTTTTCATAGGTTGTTTCATTTAAAATCACTTTACAAATATCACGTCGACCATCATTATTCGTTCGTGCCGTCTCCGTTTTCGGCCTACAGTTTTCACTGGAGCGAAGGTGTAATTTTAGGCGCGGTTATGCCTGTGGTTATGCTTTTTCATGACTTTCAATTTTATGCGATTATGGTATTACCGGCGATGAGCATTTCCATGAATGTGTTGGGACATTCTAACATTGATTTTTTTCCGAAATCGGATCAGGGCAGTTTGTTAAGTTTTTCGAAACGACATAGCCTGCATCATAAAATTCCGCATTCAAACTTTGGCTTTTTCTTACCCTGGTTTGACCAGCTTTTTGGGACCGTCGCCAAAGACTAATGTCAGCAATTCTAGGACTGGTGTAGATAATTTTGACAGTGTAATCATGTAGGATGCCTGCGGTCATGGAATGACTTTGGCTATATAATCCTATATGAAAAAACAAAGCCCCATTTCGCTCTTCATCGCCGGCACTTTAGTTGTCTCATTTTTAGCCCCAATGCAAGCTAAAGCTCTACTTGTTGATGGTGGCGCCCCAATGGCCGATAACATCGTTACTAGCGAATTATTAGGGATTGAAATTCAGCAAATTTCTAACCTTGCGGGTGTGGATGTAAGATTAGTTGAAGCTGTTTTTAAAACGATTTCTGTTGAAACCAAAGTTAAATTAAAAGAAATGGTAGCTCTGTGGGCTTCGCAAGGTTTACTGCTTGATCCAAGTGTGCAGTTAGGGATAGTTAGAAACGGTGATAAAATTGAAATCCTTGATGTGGCTGAAAAAGATTTATCAAAAGTTGAAAATGATATTCTAGATCTATTAATTTCACTTCACGGCGAGAGTAAATTGGTCCCGTTTATTTCTTCATTAATCGAAATCTTAAAACAAGATTCTAAGTATGGCCCGATGGTGAGTGCTGTTACGCCCGATCAAAAAATTATGATCTTATCAATGTTAGATTCAACGATTGCTTCAACGGGAGCTTTGCGTAAATTTTCAAAACAAACGTGGACGCAGCTTTCTGAGCAGCTAGAGGCTAAATTAAATATTTTCGAAAAAAATAAGAAATCTCAAACTAGACTTACCAATCCAGGATTTATGGCAGAGCTGTTAGACGCAGCAAATGCGAAATTCTACAATAGCCAAAACACCAAGCTATTAGTTGATGGCCCACTGTCGTTTTCACTGCGTGATCAAAAAATGAGTGCCGCCAAAAAAACAATTAACATGCTTACTTGGGCTGTGATTGACGATAAAACAGGCCAGGAATTAGCAGACCTTTTGATTGCTAAAGCTAAACAAGATGTCAAAGTTAGACTCATTGTTGATGGTCAAGTTAGTTACCGTCCGCATTATTCACAAGAAGTTAAGCGTATGGAAGAAAACGGAGTTCAAGTTATTCGTTGGATTAATCCAAAGGCTTCTTTTATGGGACAACATCGTAAGATGTTAGTGATCGACGATAAATTTGCCATTATGGGTGGAATGAATCCAGGAGATACGTATAGCCACAAAGCCGGTGAAGGTAAAAATTTATGGCGCGACACAGATGTAGCTTTTGAAGGAGCCGCGGCCGAAGAAGCGCAACGTCTATTCTCGAAAATTTGGAATAAACAGGTGGATGAGCGTAATTTAGCTTTTAAAAAAATCACGATCGTGAACAGATTTACCACAGGAGCTGACGACGGAAAAGCCTTGCTTGTTGAACATCAGCCTTTGGCTACTGGCGACGAACACAACGTTTTATTAACAATTATGAAATCAATCCGTGGTGCGGAAAAAACTGTGGATATCGAGAATGCCTACGTCATTACGTTTCCGGCTTTAACTTATGAAATCAAAGCAGCTATCGGGCGTGGCGTAAGAGTAAGAATTTTAACGAATTCAACGAATAGCGTGGATGAAAAAGTCGTAGCTCTTCCGATTATGCGTAGTGCTAAAAAACTTTTAGATGTGGGGGCAGAGGTTTATTTAAAAACGGGAAGCACTTTACATTCTAAGTTTATGATTGTCGATCAGCGTTTGTTTTTAATTGGGAGTTACAACTTACACCCTCGTTCTGAAAAAATGGAAGGCGAGTCAATAGTGTTATTTGATAATACAAAATTAGCCCTCGAAGCAACTGCTGCCTTTGAAAATGATATTCAAGCTGATAAAGCGATTAAGATGGATGCGAGCCAAGCTATTGAAATTCCAGTAACGGGCGAAACGCTTTTACCCTTACGTATGTTTTATGACCAGTTATAAAAAGATATGCCAATGAATGATATTTTAGTTTTTTTAGCCATTTTAGCATTCGGAACTGTGAAGTACATGACCCTTATGGGAGTGCCATATTATATTTTTTGGAAATTGAAACCGTCATGGTTAAGTAAATTTAAAAAGATTCAAGTGCAAGAGCGAGCTAAGCCCCAAGTGGCTTTAGAGATGAAGTATTCAAGTTATACATTAGTGTTACAAGCGATATTTTTT
Organism: Bdellovibrionota bacterium; assembly: GCA_040386015.1. GTDB lineage: Bacteria > Bdellovibrionota > Bdellovibrionia > Bdellovibrionales > Bdellovibrionaceae > Pseudobdellovibrio. The sequence continues at coordinate 30,052 of JAZKGG010000003.1, forward strand.
TTCGGAATCTATAAATTGAACCAATTTGGTTTTGTAAATATCGTTTCTGAGCAACTCTTGTGGAAAGACTTAGTCGCTTTAGGCATTTACGTTGTTATTTACGATCCGTTCTTTTATTTTCTTCACCATGTGATGCATAGAAACAAATGGCTTTATCGTAATATTCATGTTGTGCACCATCGTTCGCTTAATCCGACCCCTTGGGCGACCTATTCGTTTCACCCCGTGGAAACCGTTGCGAACTTATTTTATTTTATACCGTTTTTCTTTTTAACCAGCGTGAGTGTGCCAATGTTAGCTGCTATTCTTATAATCACAGATATAGCAAACTTAGCCGGACATTTAGGATATGAAGTGTTTTCTGAGAAAGTGCAAAATAGCTGGTGGGGGCGCTGGATTACGACACCAACGCATCATAATATCCATCACCAAGTGTCAAATTCGAACTTTGGTTTGTACTTTAATGGTTGGGATCTATGGTTTAAAACCTTGAATTCTAAAGATAAACGTAAAAAATCAGATTAAGAGATTACGTTAAAACATAAGATAAAATACTAGTTAATGTAGGTGATCAAGGTTTGTAGGCCTACGTTGACTTTAGCTATCATAGTGCTTTGCTCTGCAGCAAGGTGCTTCACTAAGTAAACCACAGTAAAAGCGCCAACATAAAATAAGAATAGTCTTTTTCTAAATTCAATCATGGACAGAAGATACTGCACTTTTATTTGTAGGGGGTGAAAAATGCGGAGCTTGTGAAAAGAATAAAAGGTTGTCAAAAATCTAGACAGAGCAGACAATACCTCTATGTCATCAGTTGTCGAAATCAAGAATATATCAAAGAGTTATAAATTGGGTGAAACCCACGTTGAAGCCATTAAGAATTTATCTTTAGTTGTGACTAAAGGGGAATTTACGGCCCTTATCGGGGCATCAGGTTCGGGCAAAACTACACTTCTAAATTTGATCGGTTGTCTGGACGGCGTAGATCGCGGCGACATCTTAATTGATGGCGTGAATGTTAAACAGCTTAACGAAAATCAAAAAAGCCAGCTACGTAATGAAAAAATTGGTTTTATCTTTCAATCGTTTAATTTGATTCCCGTATTGAATATTTATGAAAACGTAGAACTGCCGTTAACGGTAAGAAAAGATATTCAAGCACCCGAGCGTAAAGCTAAAGTCGAAGCGGCCCTAAAAGATGTGGGCTTAGGCGAATTTATGCATCATCGCCCTGATCAGTTATCTGGTGGACAGCGCCAACGTGTTGCGATAGCTAGAGCGTTAGTGACTTCACCGGCGTTAATCTTGGCTGATGAGCCGACAGCGAACTTAGATTCAAAGACTGCTAATTTGATTATCGATTTAATGTTGGAATTAAACAAAACGAAAAATGTAACGTTTTTTTTCTGCACCCATGATGAAAAATTAATGAGTCGTGTTCAAAAAATTGTAAAAATTAAAGATGGTCAGATCGAAGCATGATTTGGAAATTCGCTTACAGAAATTTATTACGCAATAAACGCCGATCACTTTCAACGGGGGTAGCGATTTGTGTTGGTTTTGTGGGATTGAATTTACTAGGGGCCTATATCTACCGCTCGAAAATGGCCTTAGACACGACTTCAATCTATTCAGCGCAAAAGGGCCACGTCAGCATTTTTAAAAAAGATTCTATTGAGCATTATCAAATTAAACCTAAAAAATATATTTTTAGTACCGAAGAGCAAAGCCAAGTTGAAAAAGTCTTGGCAGATTTTGGTGCACAAGTTGAGTATGTTGGAAAACAAATTTCGGTACCAGGGTTGCTTTCAAACGGGACTAAGTCTCATCCTGTACTAATTTATGGTTTTGATCCTGCGGCTTTTAAAAAATCATTAACTCAGCCAGCGTTGTTAGAGTGGGCTAAGGATTGGGTACTGCCTTCACAACTTGAAGATGCTGATTTGTTTTTGAAAAATCCTGAAACACTTTCGATCACGCCCAAAATAGCAGAACTATTATCTTTCAAATATCCTTTAAAGAGTAATGAGCCCGTGCAAATTGCGGCGCGTACCTTAGACGGAGATTTAAATGCGATCAATGCAGAGCTTGGTGCTGAACATACAACGGGAATGCAATTTCTTGAGGACACCATAGTTCTGATTCCAATAGCAAAGGTTCAGGAATTATTGGCCACGGATGCGATTGAAACAGTTTCGGTCTATTTAAAGCACGATGTTTCGGTGGATCGTTTTATAGATGAATTGAAAATCAAAATGGCTGCTTTAGGTTTTGGCACTGACATTTATAGATTTGATGATCCTGTCATCAATGCGATTCATTCGGGATCAATGGGTTTTTTATATGTGATGGGCGGATTTTTTCTGTTTCTTATCTGCACAGCGGTCAGTCTTACGATTATTAATTCTCTAACGATGGGGATTATTGAACGTACACGTGAAATTGGAACTTTGCGTGCTGTGGGATTTAAAAGTTTGGATGTCGTGCAGCTTTTTGTGCGCGAAAGTGTTTTGCTGTCAGTGATCAGTATGTTTTTTGGAGTTTTGATTTCGTTTTTTGTTTCGAGTGCGATTAATGTTGCTAATATTCGTTTTTTTCCACCCGGCGCCAGCACCATGATTCAATTTGTATTAAAATGGAATTTATATATTGCTGGATTCGTTTTTATTTTACTTTTTATCATTGCAATAGTTTCATCATATTTTGTGATTAAGAGCAAATTGCGAACTAAATTAATTGCTTTACTGAATGACACTCCAACTTTTGATGACGATAGCGAAGACAAGGAATCACCATGAAATTATTAATTTTATTATTAGCCATCCCATTTTATGCCAACGCTGATTTAGCCACGGACTTGTTAAAAGCTTCAGATCGCGCCCGAGGCAGCGTAAAAGATGGTGTTCAGTGGAATGCCGTGATCGAAACCCAGGAAAACGGTGAAAGCTCTACACGTGAATTTAATATTAAAGCAAAAGGTGACGATGCTTATGTTGAATCGACAAAACCAGCAAAAAACAAAGGCGAGATTTATATTTTCAATGACCGTAATATGTGGTTTTTTAAGCCTTCACTTAAAAAGCCTATTTCAATTTCAGCCCGTCAAAAACTAACAGGGCAGGCAGCCAACGGAGATATTGCTTCGACTCATTATGCCCGAGATTATGCTGCCGTTATTGAAAAAACTGAGATGCTAAACGGCGATAAAATGCATGTGTTATTGTTAACAGCGAAATCTAAAAGTTTAACTTATGATAAAATTCGATATTGGATCAGTGATAAAGCAAAATTAGCGATGAAGGCCGAGTTTTTAACTCTACAAGGTAAACCTTTTAAAGTGGGTCTATTAAAGTACGGTAACACCTTAACTACAGGCGGAGAAACGTTTCCGTTTATCAGCGAGTTAGTGATTGTTGATGCGAAGTTTGGCAATAACAAGAGTACAATTAATTACAAAACTCCTAAAGTGGTTCAGTTATCGAACACCATTTTTAATGTGAATAATCTAACGAGATAATTTTAATGATTATTAAGATCGCCCTTCGCAACACTATAAAAAACTGGCGCCATTCGATTTCGGCGTTATTGAGCCTATCGGCTTCGTTTGTGTCGTTAGTGTTGTTTGATGGTTATATGGACGATGTTAAAGCGATGTACATCGATAATTTTACCCACCGTCAGATGTTTGGCGATATTATTATCGAACACAAAGATCAGTATTCAAAAGAGGGTATTAGTTCTCCTTGGGAGTTTTGGATCAGCAAAGAAGATCAGATTTACATTAACCAAAAAGTAATTGCTGAGCCGGTTAAGGCTGAAATCGTTATTCGTAATTTAAATTTTATGGGAATGATCACTAACGGGATGCAATCGCAAATTTTATTAGGTCGCGGTTATGATCCTGTTGAAGGTGAAAAAATGCGGGGTAAAAATTGGTCGTGGAATGTGACGTATGGAACACCACTAGATCGTCAAGAGAGTGCCTTTACCGGCGCTTTAGGACAAGGATTAGCCAGAAAATTGGCGTGCACATGGACAAAAGATCCTAACGTTATGACATTTTACGGTGGCTATGCGGAAGTCGATAAACCGTTTGAGTGTATGACAAAAGATTTACAAATTTCATCAACAACGGTGGATGGTCAATTAAATGCCATTGATATTACTGCGGTTGCACTTATGGATGCGGGTTACAAAGACGTAGATGACCGTTATATTCAAACATCACTTGAAGCGGCACAAACATTGATGAACACCGATAAGGTGAGTTTTATTTCAATTTCAACCGCAGGTAGGTCAGTGGATGAAGTGGTTGATTACTTAAACACTGATGTTTTTAAAGATAAAAAATATTTATTAGCGCAGCGTTGGCAAACTCACCGTCTAGGTGAGATGTACACAAAGACGATGGACTTTTTATCGATCTTCAGAAACTTTGTTGTGATTGTTATCGTGCTGGTTTCAACATTGTCAGTGTTAAATACAATGGTGAAGCTGGTGAAAGAGCGCACACGCGAAATCGGCACTATGCGCAGCATTGGTTTTTTACCACAGCAAGTGGTGAAGATGTTCTTTCTAGAAAGTTTATTTTTATCCGTGATGGGAACCGCAGTTGGAGCTGTCATGGCTTCAGCGCTTACATTCGTTTTTAATTCAGTTAAAATTATGTATAAAGCAGGGCTTCTATCTGAACCGGTTGCCTTTCGAATTGCATTTTATCCAAATGCCTACGTGGCGGCTTTTGTATTGTTAGTCTCGGTGGGAACAGTGGCTACTTATTTTGCCACACGACAAATTATTAAAAGTAAGATTATTGATAACTTAACGTATGTGTAAATGGTTAGTCATCCTATCATTACAGCTTCCATTTGTCGCAAGAGCGCAAAATACCGAGTTTGCATTTAGTTATGAAGCCTATTTATTTGCTGAACAGCGCGCCTATGCAGATTCATTTTTAAATTTAGGCAATGAAGTTCTAATGGTGCCTGATACTGCAGGTATTTTAGATCAGCGTGCTGAATTTAAATGGTTAATCAATGATGCAAAGATTATTTTTCGCCCAAGAATTGTTTCATATCAGCAGAATTATAAAACTGAGCAAACTTTAAAAGAAGAAACTCAAAGTGATTCAGATATTAATTTAACCGACGCCTTTTATGAACAATACATCACTGATCGCATTTTTACGACAGTGGGGTTGCAAGTTTACCAATGGGGGCCAGCAGAAATCTTAAACCCATCTAATCCGTTTTTTCATTTTAACACCAATCAGCGAAGCCTGGTGTATAAAGAAAAAGGCAAAGCTCTGCTGCGATTAAACTGGAATGCCAAAGCTGATGATAGTTTTGTTTTTATGGTTGAGCCAGTTTCAAATAATGAAACGCACTGGATTGCTGAAGAAAAATTTAAACCACAGGTGGCAGGAAAACTTGAAACAGCGTGGACGGGTACCAGAAATTTCTTGGGCTTCGCTTTAGGGATTCCAAATAATGCAGATTTTTTTATTGGCGAATATTTTCAGTATGAATTCATCGAAGGTTTTAGCATTTACGCTGACGCCAAACACGATGTGAATACTTTTTTCTATGAGCCACAAACACAAGGGCTGTTTGAGCGAATGTTACCACGTAATCAAGATGGTGTAGTGAGCACATTAGCCGTTGGCGGACTTCGTTATGAAGATACTTTTGATGTGCGCTTAGAGTATATTTATAATTCTGCAGGGTATGATCAGAAAACTTTTGATCAAGCCTTGATTGCAAGCTCTCAGCTTTCGCCATTTCTTTTAGAAAATCTAGTTCGCTTTCAAGCTTCAGGCTTAGAGTTACTCAGTCAAAATTACGTTTATTTTTCATTACGTAAAACGGATCCCTTTGAAATTAAGGATTTAAGTTTATTTTTTCGCTCGCTAACTTCACTGATGGATAGTTCAGGTGTCGAACAATTCGAATTTGATAAGTCAGTCTTAGATTGGGCAAATATCTTTGGCCAATACTCTGCTTATCGCGGCGAGCAAGATAGCGAATTTAAATTAGTCGATGATTGGAAAGTCTCGGCCGGCGCTAAGTTCATTTATTAAATTCGAATTTTGTTAAAGTCGTCTCTTGGTGGACGATATTGATGACGCATTAAAATCGCTCGGGGTTTCGGTTTACAATGTAAACCCAAAACCTGAGCGTCGGAAAACAGGCACAAAGATTTGAATTTTATTTTATAAGCTGATAATTTTTTCTACGATTTCACAAAATCCGTGGCCTGATTCAGAAGGCGATACGTAAGCTGGCAAGTGTTTCATTTGCGAAGAAAAATCCCGAATATTAGCTACACCAAATGTGTGACGAAAAATTTCAAATAACGGCTCGTCATTGGGTGAATCACCCACATAAGCACATTGTTCTAAAATTTGCGCGTCGCTTAAGCCGAATTCTTTTTGTAATAAAAGTTTAGCCGTGGTGACTTTATTAAATTCACCAAACCAGCCGTTCACATGAATTGAACTTACTTTGGCAGTTGCGCCATGGGCGTGAAAGACGTCGACAATTTGTTTTATTTCACCATCAGATAGGCGAGGAATGTCTTCGCAGAAATCCACGGCGAGATCGTAAATGCGGCAAAATTGATCTGCTGAAATCGCGGCGTTGGGAATTTTTCGTTTAATTTCAGCTGCAATGATTTGCAGTTTTTTTTGATTTTCGGCTAAAGTTTTTTCGTCTGAAAAATTCCAGCGTTGCATTTTTTTATTATAATAACGATAGTACAGTCCGCCATTTTCGCCGATCACCGCATCAATTGGCCAAAAGCGCGCGATCATATCGCACCATCCAGCCGGACGTCCAGTCACAGGGATCACAGTTATATTATGCTGTTTCAAAAGGCTCAATGCAGAGTAAGATTCAGCGCTAAGCTGGCCATTGGTCGTGATCGTGTCATCGATGTCGGTCAACAGAAATTGGATTTTATGCGCGAACTCTGTAAGGGGCTTCATTATTATCCTTCTGCCGCAGGCGGAGCTTTGACAAAGAAAGCAGTTGTTTTTTAGATGTAGTCACTACATATAATATAGACACTCTATCATAAAGGATACAACACACAATGGCTAAAAAAGCTGCAGCATCGGGTGATTCAAGTTCCGGGATCAAGTTAGTTATCGTTGAGTCACCGACGAAGGCCAAAACAATTCGTAAATTTTTAGGCAAAGATTATATCGTAGAATCTTGCATGGGCCACGTTCGTGATCTTCCACAATCTTCAAAAGATATTCCTGAAAAAGTTAAAAAAGAAAAATGGGCGCAGTTAGGTGTAAACGTCGATAAAAACTTCGAACCACTTTATTGTATTCCGAAAGATAAAATTAAAGTTATCAAAAATTTAAAAGATAAACTTGAAGATGCCGACATGCTGTATCTAGCAACCGATGAAGATCGCGAAGGAGAATCAATTAGCTGGCACTTGCAAGAAGTTTTAAAGCCACGTGTGCCAACAAAGCGCATGGTGTTTCATGAGATCACAAAAGAAGCGATTCAAAAATCGCTAAAAGAAACTAGAGAAATTGATTATAACTTAGTACGTGCGCAAGAAGCGCGTCGTATTTTAGATCGTTTAGTGGGTTATACAATCTCACCACTACTTTGGAAAAAAGTAGCTTATGGTTTATCGGCAGGCCGCGTGCAATCAGTGGCTGTGAAACTTATCGTAGATCGTGAAAAAGAACGCATCCGTTTTAAAAAATCAAATTACTATGGATTAACGGCTTACTTAGATAAAGGCGGCGAAGGTTTTGAAGCAAAACTTTTAACAGTCGATCAAAAGCGCGTGGCGACGGGGAAAGATTTCGATGGTTTAACCGGCCAGTTGAATGCGGGTAAAGATGTCTTAGTTTTAGATGCAAAATCATCACAAGCGCTAGCACAAAAAGTTCAAGTAGCCGCTTGGAAAGTGACAGAGGTTGAAGAAAAACCTGTTCACCGTAAGCCCTATGCTCCATTTATCACTTCGACTTTACAGCAGGAAGCCAATCGTAAGCTTGGAATGACTTCGCGTGAAGCAATGCAAGTCGCACAAAAACTTTACGAACAAGGTTTTATTACTTATATGCGTACAGATTCAACGTCATTATCACAAGAGGCGATCAAGGCTGCTCGTGAAGCGATCGTTGATAAATATGGTAAAGATTATTTGCCGACAGAACCTCGTATTTATAGCGGTAAGAAAGTAAAGGGTGCGCAAGAGGCCCATGAGTGTATTCGTCCAGCGGGAACACAGTTTCAAGATCCAGACGCAACTGGCTTGATTGGTCCGCAATTAAAACTTTATGATTTAATCTGGAAGCGCACGATGGCTTCACAAATGACTGACTCGCGCCAAAAGCAAGTGTCAGCGAAACTATCAGCAGAGAACACGATCTTTAATGCCACAGGCACGACGATTGAGTTTCCGGGGTTTTTACGTGCGTACGTTGAAGGTTCTGATGATCCAGAAGCAGATCTTGAATCACGCGAAGTGCGCTTACCGCAATTAAAACAAAATGATTCGCTCAAGGCACAAAAAATGGAACCTACAGCGCACGAAACAAAACCGCCAGCGCGTTTTACAGAGGCCTCACTTGTACAAACTATGGAAAGAGAAGGCATTGGCCGTCCATCAACTTACGCCAGTGTTATCGGTACAATTGTTGATCGTGGTTACGTTAAAAAAATGGGGAATGCGTTAGTTCCCACATTTACGGCGATGGTTGTATCCAAACTTTTATCTACGCATTTAACTCAGTACGTTGATTTAGGATTTACTTCAGCGATGGAGTTATCACTAGATAATATCGCAGATGGTGATTTAAACTGGGAAAAATATTTAACTAGCGTTTATCACGGTGATAAAGGTTTAAAATCTTTAGTGGCTGCTGAAGAAGGAAATATTAATCCTGAAGAAGCGCGTACGATTAAACTTGAGGGTTTAGAAAAATACGAATTTCACGTTGGTAAATACGGCGCTTACGTAAAAACTAAAAGAGGTGAAGAGTCTTTTAGTGCTTCGATTCCGGATGCAGAAGCTCCTGCTGATGTGACTGCCGAGACAATTGAAAAACTAATCGAACAAAAATTAAAAGGTGCGGATTCATTAGGTGTAGACCCTAAAACAGAGAAAAAAATCTATGTGTTAAACGGTCGTTATGGTGCCTACGTGCAATTAGGCGAAAACGATGATGAAGAAATCAAACGTTCAACGTTGCCTCCGGGTATGGAGCCGATGGCTGTAACATATGAAATGGCATTAGAAATTTTAGCCTTGCCGAAATCATTAGGATTAAATCCTGGTAACGGAAAAGATATCAAAGCGGGCGTTGGTCGTTTTGGACCCTACGTAGTTTGTGATGGGGATTATCGTTCGATTCCAAAAACAGAAACAGTTTTTGGAATGAATTTAGAAAAAGCTTTAGCGTTATTTGCGATTCCTAAAAAAGGACGCGGCAAAGCTTCTGCACTTAAAGAGTTTGGAAAACATCCAAACCATGATGTTGAAGTGAGTTTATTTAATGGGCCTTATGGGCCCTACTTAAAAGCAGGTAAAACAAATGTGGGCTTACCCGAAGATGTGACCGCTGATAACATCACTAAAGAGAAGGCTTTTGAGCTAATGAATGAGAAGCTAGCTGAAGCTGGTGCTGGTAAGGCTAAAAAAGCCAAAGGCAAAAATAAATCGGCAGCAAAACCCAAAAAATCCCTATCGAAAGCGGTAAAACCAGCCGAAAAAGCTGAAGCCTTGGCCGTTAAGAAAGTGATTACTAAAAAGAAGAAATAGCATGACTGACGAAAAGAAAAAAGGCCAGCTTGAGCTGGGACAAACTAGATCAAAAGAACCCGATAGAAATTTTCATCGCGGTGGTCGTAGCTTTTATTTTTTCGACTTCGATGACAACATCGCTTTTTTAACCACTCCTTTAGTTTTATTTCACAAACAAACGCGTGAAGAATTACATCTGTCTTCTGCTGAGTGGGCTTTGCACCATTCAAGCATTGGTAAATCGGGCCCGTACGAACATTTTGAAATCGAATGGGACGACACGAACGGAACATTTAGATGTTTTCGTGATGTGCAAATTGAAGAGATGGAAAAGCTGCAAGGTAAAAAACAAACTTTCGTGCAAGATGTGATGTTGGCTCTTGGGCATCCAGACGGGCAGTGGAAAGGGCCTTCGTGGGATTGTTTTTATCATGCAGTATTCAATCAACGTCCGATTTCTGTGATTACTGCGCGCGGGCATTCGCCTGAGACTTTGCGTGCGGGGATTTATGAATTTGTGAAAAACGGACATTTACCCTTAGAGCCAAATTATTTAAGTTTGTTTGCCTGCAGTAATAAAACCGTTCGTCATGGTTTCGGTGATACTGAATATAAAATGTCGACGGCAGAGTTAAAACAAAAAGCTATTCGCGCCTCTGTTGAAAAAGCGATTGAGGTTTATGGCTATAGTCCACATCACCGTTTTGGGATGAGTGATGATGATCCAAAGAATATACAATTGATCGTTGAAGAGATGACTCGACTTAAGTCGCAGTATCCGGAGATGTCTTTTTTCATGATCGAAACGCATGCCGGGGATTTCGTGAAGCACGAGATTTCGCAGCATGGCTTATTGACGCCACTTGTAAATGATGGTCTAGAGCAATTAGATTTATTTGATCAATTATCTAAACGAAAATAGCGATAATTAAACAAACTGAATCGGATTAAGACACTTCTGCCCTGACTTACTTTCACTTAACATAATACTTGTTTGGACGAAGGGCATAACTGCCAATATTGTCTGCATATCTATCAAGAGTAGGTCTATAATTACCGTTAGTATATTGTTACTAAACAGTTAAGGAAGCACTTACCTATGAAATCACAAAAGTATTTATTGGCCGCCGCAGCAGTACTGGCATTGTCGTATGCACAACCAGAAGCGCAAGCGCAGATCTTTGATTTTAATAAAACATTAGATTGTAATTGGGTTGATCCAATTCAATCAGCGTATTTAGCAAATCACTTAACATATAAAAACGAAGACGCCGAATTGCAAAAACGTGTTGTTGAGCAATACATCAAACGTCAAGATCCAGCAAAAATTTATCTGATTCAAACTGATGTTGATCAAGTTAAATCCACAATGAAAAATCTTTTTGAAGCTTTAAAAAAGAAAGATTGTAAATTCATTGCCTCGATTCAAGACACGGTTGTCAAACGCGCAACAGAGAGAGTTGAATTTGTTAAATCTTACTTAGGTAAAGATTTTAAATTTAATCAAGCGACTGAGTTTGTTTATGACCCAGATAAAAAAGAATACCCAAAAACTCAAAAAGAAGCTGAAGAGTTTTTAGGAAAGTACGTTCAATTTCAAGTAGCTAATTACTTAGCTACTGATATCAAACTCGACGAAGCAAAAACTCGCGTAATTAAAAATTACGAAAGAAATTTAAAACGTCTTAAAGAAACCAAATACGATGATTTAGTAGCCAACTACTTAAATTCATTCGCTTTAGCTTTAGACCCGCATTCATCTTTTTTCAGCAAAGATTACTATGAAGATTTTAATATCGACATGAAATTAAAATTAGAAGGTATCGGCGCGACTCTTTCGCAAGACGATGGTTTTACAACTATTGAAGCTTTAGTGACTGGTGGAGCTGCGGCAAAATCGGGTCAATTAGAACCAAAAGATAAAATCGTTGCCGTAAGCAAAGGCGGCAAAATGGAAAACGTTGTCGACATGGAATTAAAAGATGTCGTGAAACTTATTCGTGGCCCTAAAGGCACGAAAGTTAAATTAAGCATTTTACGTAAAGAGGCATCAGGTAACAAAAAATTTGATGTTGAATTAACTCGTGAAGTGATTGCCTTAGAAGACAACGCGATCACAATTTATTACCAAGATAAAGTGATCAATGGCGAAACTAAAAAAATCGGCATTATTAATTTTCCATCGTTTTATGCTGATTCTGGTAAAGGCGGGAAAACTTCTTCTGCTGATATGAGAAAAGTATTAGCTGACGCAAGAGCTAAAAAAGCAGACGGTATCGTGATCGACTTATCAAATAATGGTGGGGGATCATTGGATGACGCTGTCAAAATCGGCGGTATGTTTATCAAAACAGGTAACATCGTAAAACAATCTTCGCGTCGCGGTGCTGAAACTCCATTAGCAGACGTTGATGATAAAGTTGACTGGGATGGACCTGTCGTTGTGTTAACATCACGTGTATCAGCTTCAGCTTCTGAAATTTTATCAGGCGCTTTAAAAGATTATAACCGCGCAGTTATCGTGGGTGGAGATCACACTTACGGAAAGGGCTCTATCCAAACAGTTCTTCCAATCCCTGGCGAATTAGGAGCTTTAAAAGTAACAATAGGTATGTTCTTTATTCCGGGCGGATATTCAACACAACATAAAGGTGTTGATGCAGACATCGTTTTCCCATCTCCGTTTCACGTAGATGATATCGGAGAAAAATCGATGGATTATTCATTGCCTCCGAAAAAGATCGACCAATTCGTTTCTAAAGAAGCGACAGTCGAAAAAGGCGAAGGCCAATGGAACACGATCAAGCCAGAATGGATTAAATCATTAAAACAGCGCGCTGAAGATCGTATTGGTAAAAACGAAGAATTCAAAAAAATTACTGAAGAGCTAGAAAAAACTAAAAAGCTTGGCAAGACAATTAAAGTGTCTGAAATCGTAAAAGAAAAAGATAAAACTGAAAAAGAAAAAGCCAAAGCTAAGAAAGCTAACAAGTACGCTGGTAAAGCAGAAAAAGAAAAAGAATACTTAAAACGCCCTGAAGTTCAAGAGGCGGCAAATATCTTAGGGGATTTAATTATCCTTGAAGAAGGCAAAGTTAAGGACTTAACGAAATTAACGAATACAAATAACTAAAAGGTAGGCCGTTACTTTTTGGCAAGCGCCGCGTAACAACGAAAGGGAGAGTGGAAACTCTCCTTTTTTTATTTTGTGTGCCTTAATCCGGATGTTGACCAACCCAGCGTGCAGCATTTTAATCGACGATAAAGAGCTTAGCTCCGGCAGTCGTTGAGGATTTGTGTGCCTCTGAATCTGTTGCAACTTGATAACTCACTCCAGGAGTCATCGTGAATTTTCGGCCGTCTTTCAGCTCGGTGACGAGTTCACCTTCCATAACAAGCAAGACGTGACCGCGCGAGCACCAATGATCGGCGACATAGTTTGCAGTGTATTCGACCATTCTGACCCGGATATTGCCGACATCAAGGGTTCTCCAAAAGGCCATTCCTGTTTCGCCTTGATGTTCAGTGCGAGGAACTTTGCTCCAGTCTGTTGTCATAAATGGAACATTTTCAATTTTCATAAATGGCCTTTCAGTTTAGAGGTTTCACAGATTCGAAAACTTTTTCAGATA
>JAZKGG010000003.1:43470-214572 GCA_040386015.1 Bdellovibrionota bacterium
TTCCAACGAGTTGCTCAATCATCCAAAGTGCAAGGCGATCTCCAGATAAACATCGCGCCCCAGTGGCGATATTTCCCTCAGCAACAAAAGGCTCTCGAACGACATTCACACCCAGACTTGTCAGTAGATCAAGAGCCATTGGGTATGTTGTAGCTTTTTTATTTTGAAGTAGGCCGAGAGCTGCCAAGAGGAGTGCGCCAGAATCAACAGCTGCGATAATTTGCTTGGTTTCATCGAGCGCAAAGTTAGCAAGAAAATTCTTGTCTTGGATCAGCTCTCTTGTTTCATAACCGCTGCAAAAAAAGACTGCGTCACATTCATTCGCAAAACTGTAGGGCTTTGTCGGCTGTAGATCTAAACCTGTAGCAGATTTAATTTTTAGATCATCGCAAAGAATTTCAACCTGCCAATTTTCGTGTAGGCCCAAGAGACGAACTCTATTGAGAAGATCCCACGGTAAATAAAAATCTAAATCGGTGAATTTATTAAAAACAACAATACCGATTTTCACAGTTGTTCCTATCTAGATAAATTCTTGTAGATATCGTTGTTTTTAATTTCTAACCAGTTTTGTGGAGTTTTGGTTACTTCGAAGCCGAACTTTTTATAAAGCTCGTGCGCATCTTTTGTGGCTAAGCAAATACGGCGCATGTTTTGTAAATCTGGATGAGCCATTACACAGCTCATCAGCCATTTTGATAAACCGAGTTTACGAAAATTGTTTTCGATGTAGATATCGCAGACCCAGGCAAAACCTGCGTAGTCAGTGACGATGCGGGCGAATCCCACTTGCTCTTTGTTTTCGTTATAAACGCCTAAGCAGAGTGAATTTTCAATAGCGCGGGTGACGATTTCTATCGGAATTCCAGGTGACCAATAAGAATCTACAGAGAGAAAGTTGTGAATTTTTGGAATTTGCAATAGAGATTTATCAGTACTGATCAGGAAATTATCTTTTTTCCAAGATTGGATTTTTTTTTTCATATTTCAATTCTACAACTAAAAAGGGAGAATTTTCACTCTCCCTTTTTTTTGATTAGCTGTGACATGAACTGGGACCTGGCACCAAAATGAGCGAGGCGCCGACTTGATTTTCCGGTTAAGAGTTTATCCCACCTGGGTGAACTGAACTCGGGATAACAAAACCGCAAATTAAAACTTCGCGGGCTTAATTTTTAGCTCGCTTGTAATCTAGCGATGCGGTCTTCTAATCTTGGGTGTGTTCTTAACAGATCAGTGAATTTAGCTTTACGATCTGAGATTTGAAATGTGGCCAGAGGAGCTTCATCAGGGATCGGTGCTGTTTCGTGTTGTAGACGTTGCAACGCGCGAATCATTTTATCTTTACCACCTAGGCTTGCTCCGCCGGCGTCGGCGCGGAATTCGCGGTAACGTGAAAAGGCAGATACAACAAACATACCTAAAATATTAAATACGATATCTAAAATTAAAGTCGCAACCCAGCGAACTGTGTGTGCGCTTTTTTCTTCTACTTGTGTTGAAAGAATGTGGCCGATCACGCGGGCTAAGAACATACCGAACGCATTCACAACACCTTGAACTAAAGTCATTGTCACCATGTCGCCGTTGGCAATGTGGGCAATTTCGTGCGCGATAACGCCTTCGACTTCGTCTTTGTTCATTTTATTCATTAAGCCAGTTGAGACGGCGACTAAAGAATTTGAACGGCTTGGGCCGGTAGCAAAAGCGTTCATTTCAGGGCTATCGAAAATTCCGACTTCAGGCATTTTTGCTAAATTAGCATTACGAGCCAAACGGTAAACCGTTTGGATAAGCCATTGCGCTTCAGGTTCGCGAGCATCGCCTGGAATAATTTTTACTTTCATCATCCATTTTGCCATGAATTTCGACAAGAATAGAGAAATAAAAGCACCGCCAAAACCCCAAGCCAAACAGAACGCGGCTAATGAGCCATAATTCAGACCGTAAGATTGTAGGTAAGGTTGAACGCCCAAAACATTAAGAATAATGTTGATGGTGATCATGATTAGGACGTTAACAATAATTATCATCCCAAAACGCTTTATAAAGTTCATTTTCGTATCTCCTGCGTGCATTAATTAACACGACTTAAAATTATTACCCTAAAGGTGAGTTCTTATAGTTTAGAGTCAAGTCGAAGGTAACGCAAATGCAATCAAACTGAGCAAGCAGGTGCATTACAGACGCCCCACTTTAGAATGGTTCCAAACTGGTGCTGGACTGCCCAAACCAGCTTTTAAATGTGGTATAAGACTGGCCTTTTTGTTATATTTTTTTCGCATGAAAAAAACGTCAGTTTCATCTTCGAAAAAGTCTGCATCAGCAAACAAAGCTTTGCTGATGAAAAATAAATCTACAGAAAAAATTAAGCCTGCGGCCAAAATTAATTTTGGCGGTTTAAGTAAAGAACTTTTATTAACTATGCATTCAAACATGGTTAAGACTCGTGTTCTTGAAGAGCGCTTAATTAAAATCTATCGCGCCGGAGAATCTTTTTTCTGGATCGGCGGCACTGGTGAAGAAGGTTGGGGAGTTCCATTAGGGATGTTGGCTAAAAAAGGCCAAGGCCCCGAGTATGATTATTTACATTTACACTACCGTTGTTCTCCAACGCTGGTTGCGATGGGTTTAGAGATGGTGGATTCAATTCGTTTGATGATGAATCGTGTAACTGATCCATCAACAGGCGGAAGAAATTTCTCGAATCACTTTGCAATTCCGAAATGGAATATTGCTCCGGTAACTTCTCCATTAGAAGTTCAGTACCCAATTGCTTGCGGTACTGCGCACGTGCAAAAACGCACGGGCAAAAAAGCCATCACGATTGTAACTGGTGGGGACGCGGGAACTGCAGAAGGTGACTTTGCATCAAGCTTAATTTTAGCTTCGCGCAAAGGCCAAGAACTTCCGATGTTAATCACCGTACAAAATAATAAATGGGGAATTTCAACTTGTTACGATGGTCAGCACGGTGAAACATTTATTGCCGATCGCGCGCGTGCATTTAATATTAAATCACAAGTGATTAACGGCAATGATCCTGTTGAAGTTTATCTAACAGTTAAAGAAGACATGGATTACATCCGCAAAACTGGAAAACCAACTTTCATCGAAGCAAGGGTTGCGCGTTTGAATGGCCACTCATCTGCAACTGGTGCAAATAAAGAAAAAGACGAAGTTGATCCAGTTAACGAATTTGAAACTAAACTTTTACAAGCAGGCTTATTAAAAGAATCTGAAGTTAAAGAACTTTGGGCCAATTTTGAAGCTGAAGGCGTACGTGCTACTGAAATCGCACGCGCTGAAGGTGTTCCGATGCCAGATAGTATTTGGGAAAACACTTACGTTAATAGTGAAAATGCAGATTGGAGAAAATTTTAATGGCAAATATGGCTCAAGCCATTAGAATGGCTCTACATTACGCTGAAACAAACTACGAATTAAAAGATGTTTTCGGACAAGACGTGGGCGCTCCGTTAGGTGGCGTCTTCACAGCAACTCAAGGTATCAAGTGCGCTTGGAATTCTCCGTTAGATGAACGTGGAATCATCGGTATGGCCATGGGTATCGCGATGACCGGTGATCGTTGTGTCGCTGAAATTCAATTTGCTGATTATATTTTTAATACCATCGATTTATTAAAAATCGCGGGTAACACTTTATGGTGCACCAACGGCCAATACAATTTGCCGATGACCGTGATGACTCCGGTGGGTGCTGGTATTCGTGGATCTGTATATCACTCACATTCATTTGATGCTTGGGCTTCGCGCTTGGCTGGATGGAAAGTGGTGATGCCATCTAATCCGTTAGATGCATATGGATTATTATTATCATGTATCTTAGATCCGAACCCAACGATGTTCTTAAAGCCTAAAGCTTTAATGCGCGTTCGTGGTGAAGAATTAATTCCTGGTGAACCATCTGACGAAAAAGAATTAAAAAACATGATCGATGCACCCATTGGTGATCGCACAACTTGGAAAGCCAATTGGCCAAAAGTTCAAGAATACCTTGTGCCATTTGGAAAAGGTAAAATCACGCGTGCGGGAAACCAAATCACTGTGGTTTCTTACGGTCGTCATTTATTACTTTGCAATGAAGCGGCTGATCAATTAGCAGCGGATGGTTATTCAGTTGAAGTGATCGATTTACGTTCGATTTACCCCTACGACTGGCAAATGATTAAATCTTCGGTGCAAAAAACGGGAAGAGTTTTATTTGTGAATGAAGACACTGAAGTGACAAATTTTGGTGAGCATCTTTCATACCGTGTGACTCAAGAATTATTTTATGAATTACAAGCCCGCCCTCGCGTAATTGCTGGTAAACATGTTCCAGGAATTGGTTTGCATCCAAATCTTGAAGATGCAAGCGTTCCACAAAAACATGAAATCGCTGAAGCAATTCGCGAAATTTGCGGCGAAGTTCCGTAGAAAGATATTAGGAAGATATATGGCTCGTAAGCTACCTTTTGATAAATATGATCTTTATTTAAATGCTGTGCAGTCACCGGATGGGGATGTGCAGTTTTACCGCGAGCGCTACAAAGAATTTTTTGGTGCACCTAAGACCGGTAAAACTTTACGTGAAGATTTTTGTGCTGGTGGTGCGATTAGCTGCGAATGGGTTAAGCTACACAAAGACAACACTTCATATGGTTTAGATCTAGATGAAGAGCCAATGAACTATGGCCGTCGTAATTACATTGCTAAACTTAAACCAGAACAACAAAAGCGTGTTGTCTTAATTAATAAGAATGTATTAGAGCCTGGTCTTCCAAAAGCCGATATCGTATCTGCTACAAATTTTTCTTATTATATTTTCAGAGATCGTAAAACTTTGACGGCATATTTTAAAAACGTCTATTCATCGATCAATAAAAACGGTTTATTAATCGTAGACATGTTTGGCGGCACGGCGTGTACCGCTCCTGCGCAAGATCGTATTCCTTGTAAGGGTTTTACTTATTACTGGGAGCAAAAAGATTTTGATCCTGTAAATAATTATGCCAATTTTGGAATTCACTTTCGTTATAAAGGTAAAATGTTTAAAAACGTTTTCACTTATGAATGGCGTATGTGGACGATTCCCGAAATCAAAGAGATGATGCGTGAAGCAGGCTTTGATGATGCAGTTGTGTATTGGGAAGGCTCTAAACGTGACGGCAGCGGCAACGGTAAATTTGACCGCGTGACCGAGGGCGAATCTTGCTTAAGCTGGATCGCCTATGTTGTAGGGGTTAAAAAATAATGAAACAAACTTTAAGAATTAATTCTTATGAAGTTTGGATGAGTTTGGGGGTCACTAAAGACGAACAAACAAATCTTCAGCCCGTACATTTTGATATTACTTTGCAATTTGATAAACCGGTAAAAGGCTCAGCCAGCGATCAGTTAGACGATGCGATTAATTACGTTGATTTAACTTATCATGTAAAAAAAGTGGCAACGACTAGGCCTTTTAATTTAATTGAGAACGTTTGTTTTATTACGCATCAGCATTTGACTGAGTATCTTAAAACTCATGGCTTTACCGGCGAATTAACCACTGAAGCTACCAAAGTGCGTGTGCCAGTGGCCTCATTGCAAGGTGGAGTCAAATTTACATGTCAAAGTACAGTGTAAAGGGCAATCACAAGTACAGTGTAGTTTTAGGTCTTGGATCTAACATTGAGCCAATTAAACATTTACGTTCAGCTTTGGCTGAAATTAAACGTTTAGCTGAAGTCACTGTAGTTAATGTCGCCAGTATTTACGAATCAGATGCTTTGTTGCCAGTAAATGCGCCGAACACGTGGAATAAAAAATATTTAAATTCTGCAGTTGAAATAGAAGTTTCAAACTTCGAACCGTTAAAATTATTAAAAGACATTAAAACCATC
This sequence comes from Bdellovibrionota bacterium, assembly GCA_040386015.1. Classification (GTDB taxonomy): domain Bacteria; phylum Bdellovibrionota; class Bdellovibrionia; order Bdellovibrionales; family Bdellovibrionaceae; genus Pseudobdellovibrio. Next base: position 49,358 of record JAZKGG010000003.1, read on the forward strand.
GAGCGAAAACTAGGACGAACCGGAACTAATCGCTGGGCGCCTCGCAATATCGATATTGATATTTTATGGGTGCAAGATTTTACGTTGACCAGCGAAGCTTTAAATATTCCGCATGCACAGATTTTAAATCGTCCGTTTGCTTTGCTTCCGTTATTAGAATTGCGCCCTGATTTTTCGTTTAATGAACCAAGTTCGTCCGAAGGGCAGCAACTTCCAGATTGGATGTGGCAAAATCCTAAGCCATTTCATACTGAAATTTCTAAAACTTATGTGTGGCCGAAGTTTGCCGGGATTTTGAATATCACTGAAGATTCTTTCTCGGGCGATGGTCTGATGACATCAATTACTTTGCGCTTAGGCCAGCTTTTAGATGCGGGTGCCGAGATCATTGATATTGGTGCAGAATCGACTCGCCCTGGAGCTGTAGTGATTGATCCTGCGGTTGAATACCGGCGATTAGCGACGACGCTGGATGTAATTAATAAATATAAAGCCGATTACAGCCGTCATTTTGAAATTTCGATAGATTCACGTAAGCCTGAAGTGATGCAAAAAACCGTAAATAACTATCACATTGATTATTTAAATGATGTTGAAGGCTTTCGCCAACCTAAGATGCGTGAAGTGTTAAAGTTAACGTCCGCTAAAGCAATTTGTATGCATTCGTTTTCTGTTCCGCCGCTAAAAACTGAAACTATTTCTGAGAATGAAGATCTTTGGGTTTATTTAACTCGGTGGTGGGAAAAGCAGCGGGAGCTATTTTCAAAAGATAATATCTCTCTGGATCGAATGATTTTTGATCCAGGTATTGGTTTTGGCAAAACGCCCCAGCAGAGCGTGGATTTGTTAAATTATTTAGAAGGCCTTAGCGCAATTAAAGAAGAAATTTATCTAGGCTATTCACGTAAATCGTTTTTAAGTTTAATGACAGATAAGCCTGCAAGCGAGCGCGATCCAGAAACGGCCTTGGTGACTGAGGCGGTTAATCAAGCCTATGCGCAGTACTTGCGCGTGCATGATGTGGCACAGAATAAGCAAGCCATTACCTTAAGGACACTGTTATGAGCGAATTAACATTTAATACTGTTGTGACTGAGCTTGAAGCTTTGAACATTATGCCTAAGACGATGCCTGGTTTAGATAAACTAAAACAAGCATTGCAACATAAGACTTGGTTTCAAGATATGCCTGAAGAAAAAATTATTACGGTTGCGGGAACCAATGGCAAAGGCACAACGTGCGCTGCTTTGCAGACGCTATTGTTATCGGCGGGTAAAAAAGTAGGTCTATACACTTCGCCGCATTTAATTTCGACCACTGAAAGAATTCGCGTCGATGGTGAATCTATCACTGAGGCTGAATTTATCGAGCTTTACCGCGAGAATAAAAAATTAATTACTCAGTATCATCTTACGCATTTTGAAAGTTTAACTTTAATGGCGGCGGATTGTTTTTTTGCTAAGAATGATTTGGACTATGTGCTTTTTGAAGTGGGTTTAGGTGGAACCTATGATGCCACGAATGTTTTTCCGAATCGTTATTCGGTGATTACAGCTTTGGCCTTGGATCACCAAAATATTTTAGGTGATACAGTTTTAGATATTGCTAAAAATAAATTCGGTATTATTAAAGCGCATTCAAAAGTGATTCACCATCCGCTGCCGCCAGAAGTCTTTGCTTTATTTTCAGAAGTCTTAAGTAAAACCAACTCGCAAGCGATTCCTGCAATAGCGGGTACAGTTACCTGTGAAAAATCTTTTGAACCCTATTGGTTTTTACAAACGCCGTGGGGTAAGACCATGATTAATCTTCCAGGTCAGCGCGCTTGTGAAAATATCATGACCGCACTTACGGTGTTTGAAGAATTAGGGTTTGAACCGCAAGACCATTTGCATAGCTTAGAGAAAATACCTTGGCAGGGGCGCATGCAAAAAATTAAATGGCCGCATATTCCTGCTCCGGTTTATTTATCTGGTGATCATAATATTCAAGGGGTGCAAAGTTTAGCGCATATCTTGCATTATTTTGAATGGAATGAGTTGCACCTGGTTGTAGGTATTGGCCAAGATAAAGCCGCTGAAGAAATGTTACGTATTTTACTTGGGTTGCCACGCGTGAAGCTGCATTTAACTAAAACACCATTTAAAGGCCGCTCGGTGATGGATTATCCAGAAGAGCTGCGAGTCAAAGCGGTGAGCGAAAACGACAACGTGATTGAGTTATTAAATTCACTTACTGTTGCTAAAAACGATTTAGTCGTCGTGACGGGCTCGCTGTACTTGGTTGGCCAAGTTTTAAGTGAGCTTGCGCACTTTAAATAAATCCAGAATTAGCAATAGCAATGAGCGAACTGATCGAGGTTAAGTCACGATCAGCATAGCGAGTTTTTTCACGTTGGGAGAGGCGAGCAAACTCGTTAACAAGTTCATTAAGTCGTTCATAAAATGCTGATTTTGATTTTTCACTTAAACGTAAATACGACAAACGGTGTAAATGATCTGCACTGTTTTTCTGGTTTAAAACTTTTTTCAAAGTATTTTCAGACCATTCGTGATTAAGCTTTTTAACTAATGGCCCATCACTGGCCCAGCGAAATAAGCCCTTATGTACAGAGGCGATTCTTTGGTTTTTGCCGATTTTAATTAAATCTAAATTTTCTAATTTTAATAAATTGCGCTGTAGCTGATCGTTAGTTAGCTTTTCTGATTTTTTAATCGCGTCTAAAGTTTTTTCTTCGACCGCTAAAAGCCAATACACCCGAAAGAGCAAATTGTTTTCAAACAGCGCATTTTCTTGTTTGGGGCTTAGACGTACATTTTTGACTTCGGCTTCATCCGCAATCTGAAACAAATCAGCCAGGGAGAGGCCGATAAGTCGGGTGATTTGTTCCACGCGGGTTAACGAAATATCTTTACTTGTTAAAAGTTTTTTCACGCCAGATTCGCTCATCGCTAATTCGTCTGCCAGCATTTTGTAGGTGATTTTTTTCACCTTTAAAACTTTTTTCAACGTTTCGACCACATTGTTTTTAGCCATTAATCCTAACCTTTTTACTCTTAAAAGTACCTTAATTTGGTACCTTTTAAAAAAATATATAATAAAAAGTTCAGTCTTGTTAATATAAAAGTATAGGTTGGAGGAAAAAATGGGGCAAAAGTCTAGTTTGATAAAAAATTATGAACACATCAGAGCGATGCGAAAAGCTTGTGGCATCTCATCACAGCTGCACACGCTATCTATGACAGGAGCGGTTTCGGGGCTATCTGAAAAAAAGCTCGCAGATAAAATTACGAAATTTTATAATACCACTGAAGCTGCAAACTGGGCGTATCCCATGTTAGTCGGAAGCGGAAAACGCACGACGATCATTCATGCAAAGCCTACGCAAAAAAAAATGCAGACTGGTGAACTAGTTCTGATCGATATGGGCGTAAAGTGTGATGGTTTTGCATCAGACATCACTCGCACCTGGCCTGTCGATAAAAAATTCACGCGTGAGCAAAAAACTATTTATCAAATTGTATTAAACGCGCAGAAAGCTGTGATTAAAGCCACCAAGCCTGGTGAAACATTAACTGGCTTACATGAATTGTCGCGTGAATATCTGTTAGAAGGTTTGCTTCGACATAAAATTATTGGCAAAAATGAACTGAGTGAGGTTTTTCCACATAAAACATCACACTGGATCGGACGTTTAGTTCATGATGCGTGTCCGTATTTTAATGAAGATCAAACCGCAGTGAAACTTAGCGCAGGAATGGTATTCACCGTAGAGCCAGGATTATATTTAAAAGATAATTACGAAAAGTATAGCAATATCGGAATTCGTATCGAAGATGTGGTGCTCGTCACTGAAGATGGTTGTGAAGTCATCTCCAGTGTAGCAAAAGAAATTGAAGAGATCGAAGAGCTTAGAGCTTATTAAACTCTTCTAGTTTTTTTCCGACAGTGCTTAAGGCCTTCATCCAAAACTTTTTATCAGTGATATCTTCACCTAAATGTTTTTGGACAAGGTCTTCGGCCGTCATTAATCCAGTATCACGTAAGATAGCTGTATACTTAGCGCTAAAGTCTTTGCCCCATTCTTCTTTGCGGGCATATAAACTTAAGCTAAATAAATATCCGAACGTGTAGGGAAAATTATAAAAGCTGACTCGACTCATTGAAAAGTGAAGTTTCGTCGCCCAGAACATTGGATCTGGTTGCGACAATGAATCTCCGTACCATTTTGTGTATGCTTCATTCATTAAACCTGTTAATTCATCAGGAGTTACAAATCCATTTTTACGTTTTTCATAGAAATTATTTTCATACTCAAAACGTGTTGGGATATTTAGTAATAATGAAACCGCACCTTCTGCAATTGACCAGTACACATCTAATAATTCGTCTTTAGTTTTTGCGGTGCTAATTTGGTAGTCAAATAAAGTTTGTTCAGCAAAAATACTTGCGGTTTCTGCTAACGACATAGTGTACATCGTGCTGATCTTAGTCATATCCCGCATTACCCAGTTGTGATACCCGTGACCTAATTCGTGTGCTAGTGTTGAAGTGTTTTGCGAAGAGCCTGCAAACGTTAAAAACACACGTGGGCTACGGCTTTTAGCAAAGCCACCGCAGTAAGCGCCGTTACGTTTGTTCGGACGAACGCTGGCATCGATCCAGTTTTTATCTAACATCATTTGTGCAAATTCACCCATTGTTGGATCCATGTGGGTGAAAGCATCTTTGACTTGTCTGAATGATTCTTTAAATGTTAAGCCAGTTTGTGATTTGATTGGAGCCGGGGCTACTAGATCCCAGGGATCAAGCTTAGCTTTGCCATAGTACTTCGCCATGCTTTTTGCTGCGGCTTGAATCATCGGGCGGTAATCAGCAACTGCATCAATCATCGCCTGTAATGTTTCTGCTTTGATGCGATTGCTGTGAAGTGGCTCGTCTAAGAAGTCTAATTTTTTAGTTTCAGTTGAGCGCAGCTGATTAACATCGTGTCTCCAGCCAGCTAGTGCATTAACGATGGCCGCAGCTGATTGTTGGTTTTCGCGCCAAGTGTTTTGAATACCTTCCCAACTGGCTTTGCGAATCGCTTCGTCGCTGCCTTGGGTGTTGCCAAAAGCAACGGCAATACTGACTGGTTCTGGATACGACGGGTGATTGATTTTCACTCGTGCTGAGCTTGAGATTGAGCTATAAAGGTTACCCCATGATGTGTGGCCGTCTTTATTTAACGTCGACATGATGGCTTCTTCTTTTTCAGTCAGTAAATGGTCTTTTTTCAAACGCAGGCGTGAAAAATGAAAAGCAAAGTCTTTAATTTTTTCGGCTTTGAAAAAGTTTTTATAATTTTCTTCGCTGGTTTTTGAAAGAAATAAATTTAGCGGTGTGATCGCAATTTCAAATTGCGAATTCATATCTTTATATAAAAACGAATACATTTTTTCGGCTTCAACATTTTTTGAATCTAAAGAAAATTCAAGCGAAGCGTAAGACGATAAATTGTAAATCAATAACTGCGCTTCAGAGTATGTAAAAAGAGTTTCTTGCAAACCCTCTAATACGCTTGGTGTAAGCGGCTCTTGCGGTTTTGCTAAAGCCGCAGCAAAACTTTTTAAGTTGGATTCAATTTTTGCGGTGTATTTTTTTAACTGCTCAAGATCTGTAGTCCATGCTGAAGATGTAAATGATGGATATTCAGTGGTGTTATCCCACATTGGTAAAATTTCATTCGTGTTCATAATAATTCCTTGAGTTAAATGTTGCGCTGCTCCCCAAAAAGGGACGGCCTACCTATTTGGGAAAGTCTTGTCTGACGAACAAGCTTTTTACTTGGAGGTCGATGGCTTTTAGTTTTTCGATGGCTTCGTCGCCGCCGCGGTTGATTACGCATAATACGGTGTTGATGTTGGCTTTTACGGATCTAAGATCTGCTGTGCTTAAAATAACTTGGCCACCCGATGTGATCACGTCTTCGATAATACACACGCGTTTATTTTCGATGACTGCGCCCTCTGCGAATAAACAGGTTCCGTAGTCTTTGGCTTTTTTTCTAACGAAGCTGACTGGAATGCCTGTCTCTAAAGAGATTGCGGTTGCTACGGGGATGCCTCCCATTTCAAGACCGGCTAAGACTTCGGTGTCTTTTGGAACAAACTGTGCCATTTGACGTGCGATTTCGCGTAAAAGTTCTGGCTGAGCTTCGAAACGATATTTATCAAAGTACTCGTGAGAAATTTGGCCAGAGCGTAATTTAAATTCTCCGGTTAAGTGAGCAACATCGAAAAGTTTTTTTGCGAGTTCAGAGTGAGTCATGCAGTTTCCTTTAGACACTAAATTGTTCGAAAAAGTTTGGCTTAGATTATGCTTTCTATTCTTAAGTTGGAAGTCATGGTGCTATGTATGAAAAAGCAATTTAGCTTATGGATTGAACAGTTAGGGGAGCAGTTGATTAGTCAGGGTAAATCCTCAGACTTTCAAACCCTACGTCTTTTCGCTATCTTAGCAGGTTTGACTCTGGTATTTGTCGTGATGCTTACGGTGGTTCAGTTCTCGCCAACTGCTTCAAATCACAGCGAAATTAAGCCATCGCAAGACTTAAGTACTGAAGCCAAGCTGGCTCCATAGTCTGTTCTAGATAAAACAAACAATTATTTTCGGTGCTGTTTTTTACGTTGTTGCCATTGTTCCATGGCGTACTTGCGCATGTCTTCGATGTTGTCGAACTCATCCATGATTTCAACGCCCAGTAGGGTTTCTACCGCGTCTTCAAGCGTTACTAAACCGGTTGTTACACCATATTCGTCGTGCACGATCGCTAAGTGTGATTTTTCTTTAATAAAGAAATCTAACACTTGTGACACAGTCATGCGTTCGGCCACATTTGAAATGGGTAAAATTAATTCAGAGATTTTTTTATGATGTTGATCTGCAGATAAAGCTTCTAAAATTTTATAGCGGTGAGTAACGCCAATAATTTGATCTAAAGATTCTTGGTAGACCGGAATACGTGAAAATCTAATCGGTTTAAATTTCTTTGAAACTTCATGCACACTCATGTCGCCTTCAAGCGCCATAAAAACTGATCGCGGTGTCATGATGTCGGAGACATAAACATTATCAAGCTTCATTAAATTTTTAATAATCGTAGACTCTTTGGCTTTTAAAGTGCCTTCCTCTACGCCGATTTCGGCATTCTTAATCATTTCGTCACGAGTGATATCAGGCTCTTCTGTGTTCGAAGCTAAAATACCTGAAATCATGTCTGACATTTTCACAAACGGGTATACCGAGATAGTCATGACTTGTACGCAGTAAGCACAGAAAAATGAAAATGATTTAGGATTATTTTTGCCGATAGTTTTAGGAACGATCTCAGAAAAAACTAAAATCATAAAAGTTAAAAACACAGAAAATAAAGTCACATACTCGTCGCCGAATTCATTATGAACGGCGAAAGCAATCCATGCTGAACCTAAGGTGTGTGAAATTGTATTTAAAGTTAAGATCGCCGAAATCGAGCGATCCATATTATCCATGACATGTTTTAAAACTTTTCCAGATTTTGGGCGTTGATCAACGGCGACTTCAACGAAGGCCGGCGACAGTGAAAGTAAAACAGCTTCACAAAGTGAGCAGATAAAAGACACCGAAAGAATCAAAACGAAAGCGAGCAGAATTAAGGCCATAGAATTCGATATCTTAGCATTGGTTTGAGGACAAAAGCTAACAACTAACTAGACGAATGACTGGAACTGGCAAATCAGTGTTTGGGCTCTGTTTGGCCAAACTAAAGGTTTATATTACAATAGACTAAGGTCGGTTGCTGCGACGGGCCTAGATAATATACAATTAATGGATTGTGTACGTAGGATGGAAAGTTCAAAAAGTTGAATAATTCGATTAAGTATTTCTTTACTTATTTTTTAGTTTTGACAGGTATGTTTATGTCCTGTACGCGCAATCCTTTGGGTGAAGAGCTTTCTCAAACGATCTTAAACGTCACATTAAAAATCACTGAAGCTTGTCCGGCAACGGGAACACAAGATGTTGCTTATGCTTGCACGGTGACTGCGAATAATGGAGCTAAAACAGCCGTGTGGGTCTTGCTTGGCGGGACGACTTGTGATTGGGCAGCAATGGATTCAGCAACCGGTGAAATCACTGGCACACCGGATGATAGCGATGTGGGGTCTTGTCAGATTGTTATACGTGTTGAAACTGCAGAGCAAGCTGCCGTCCCAGTTGTAGTATCGCTCAATATTGCCAATGTTGCTCCCACTTTAAGTGTTACTAATGCAAGTAGTATCGCTGAAGATTCAGGAACTACAATTATTAAAACAGGTGCATCTGTTCAAGCAAGTGAAGAAGGGTTTGGTTCTTATAGCTTGGCAAATTCAACAACGACAGCGCCACGTTGTAGTGATAACGCGATCGTCTTATCAATCGATGCATCTACAGGACAGGTTACTTATAATCCGACATTAAATTATTATGGCACTTGCAATATTCGAATAGCTTTTGATGATCAAAATGGTTTGTCAGATAGCCAGGCCGTTGCCGAATTTGCTGTGACTGTTAATCCTGTTAATGATGCACCTGTGGTTGGGGCCATTGCTGCTCAAACAATTAAAACCGACGCTGTAACGATAGTGAACTACACACTCAATGACGTTGATAACACGTTAGATTGTGCATCGAATGTGATAGTAAGTTCGGACAATACGGTTGTGATTCCAAATGCGAATTTAGTTAAAGGTGGCACATTTCCCAATTGCATGATCACGATTACACCAAGCTTGAATGTTGTTGGTGCAGCAAATATATCCCTTGCAGTCGGCGATGGGGCATTGTCTGATTTAGAAAGTTTTAATCTCAATACCGTGAATGTCACAGGTTTAAGTTTAAGTCCAACAAGTTTGAATTTGATTAATGCTGGTCATACACAACAAGTTCAAGCTACTGCGTCGTATTCCGATGGAACAACTGCAGTTGTGACAACATCAAGTTTTATGAATTGGAGCACCAGTAATCCAAGTGTGGCGACGGTAAATAATACGACCACAAAAGGCGCAGTGACTTCCGTGGCCGCGGGGAATACAACAATTACGGCAACTCATAAAAGTGTGACTGCCGTGGCCAGTACATCAGTTGTTACGATGACAGGGATTTCTATTTCTCAGTCTTTGATTAATGCGGGGATCGGGGCGGTCGCAAATATTACCGCGCAAGCTATTTATACGCCATTAGGAACGCAAGACATAACCAGCATTGCAACATGGTCAAGTGCAAACACAGCTATTGCCTCTGTCAGTAACGGTGTGATTACGTTAAATAGCGCAGGAACAACGACCATCACCGTGACCTACGCGGGTTTTTCACAAAGCATTACTGTGTTTGTTCAAAATAAAAGTTTAATTTCTATAGCAGCCACTCCGGCAACTCATTCTATGGGGGTGAATGCTGTTCAGAACTATATGGCGACAGCAACTTATTCCGATTTTTCGACAGCTAATGTGACTAACAGTGTTGTGTGGAGTTCAACAAATCCCGCAGTAGCAACGATTTCTAACACAGCGCCCACAATTGGACGTGCTACAGCTTTAGCAGGAGGTAGCACATTAATTACAGCAACTATGGGAGGACTTTCTCATAGTGTGAATTTAACAGCTGATAGTAGCACTTTGGTTTCAATGGTAATTACTCCCGATAATGCACTTGTCACAAGTAATGGAGCTTACCAATTGCGTGCGACAGGAACTTTTAGTGATTCGTCGACATCAGATATTACAGAGCAAGTAGCTTGGTCTTCGTCGAACACATCGGCAACAACAATTAGTAATTCATCAGGTTCGAAAGGGGTAGCGACGACACCATCGTTTGCGGGATATAGAACAGCTGTGATTACCGCAATGTTGGGCGCTGTTTCTGATGCGACACCTTTCGGCGTTAATGGAGCTACAGTCACTTCGGTTTTAGTGACACCACAAGTTCAGGTCACCGCAGGATCGACTTATAATCTGAATGCGTATGCAAATTTATCTGATGGTGGCACGATCAACGTGACTGATTTATCGGTGTGGTTAAGCAGCAACACAAGCATTTTTACAATTTCAAATGGTGTTGGAAGTAAAGGCTTGATTACTGGATTGTCCAATGGGACAGCAAGTGCCACTGCGAACTACAACGGAACTATAGGTACACGTTCAGTGACTGTGTCAGCGACCGATGCTGTGACCGAGGTGGGAACAGGATTATTGGGATCTTACTACAATTGGACCGGAGGATCTCCGCCGGTTTTGTCGACTGCAGCATTTTTACCAGCGAATAAAAAAGGTGAGCGCATCGATGCGCGTGTGAATTTTTCGTGGGCTGGTGGAAGTGCGCCGATGGGTGTGAGTGATAACTTCAGTGTACGTTGGACTGGTTCTTATAAAGCAACATCTACGACAAATTATTTTTGCACTTATTCTGATGATGGTGTGCGACTATATATTAATGGATTTTTGGTTGTAAACAATTGGACAAACCACGGGGCGACTTGGAATTGTACAGCGAATATTCCGCTGACTGTCGGTACGAAATATAGTGTAGTCATGGAGTATTTTGAAAATGGAGGATCATCTGAAGCCCACTTAACACGGTCGTCAGTCAGTGCTACTGATGCACAGAGTACAGGTACGCGAGCAGTTCAACAGACGGATTTGTATTCGAATTAGGGGAATAGTTTAGATATGCTTAAAATTCAGATTTTACTGGTCACCATTTTTTTTTCGCCCTCCTTGCGAGCATCAACCAGTGACTATAGCAAATTAGCTTATATAGATCAGACCATTTTTTTTGGACTTGGTGTGAGCTACTCGAAACTTGAAACTTATACGAATATTGGAAATTATTTTGTTGTTTCTCAAACAAATCCTCGATTGGATTTTAGATATGTCAGCAAGGTGGAAGAAGATTTCAGGTATTACTGGCATATGTATTATGTACGTGAAAAATTTGCAGCTGAAAACCCCAATTTATCTATCATAAACAATCAAGATTTGAATCGTTACGGTCTTGCCTATAAGCCGCATTGGTTTACAGAGGGAAAAGGTTTTTCGTACGGTCTAAATTTTAAAATTAAGCAGGCAAATTTTTACTCTGCGGTTCCTACTCCAAGTCTTCTTTATGGTGAAATCAAACAACGCCTAAGTTATCAAGTAGGGGGTTCATTCAAATGGTACGGTCAAACTTTGACAAAGCTGCCAGTAAGTTTGGATTTGGATTTTTCTTACGTGAATCACTTTACACAAAATGCAGATTTTGATTACGGAGAAGGATTTAATTACAGCATGGCACTTGATTTTGACTTTGGTCGTCGATCATATTTTACAAATTACAATTTAAGATTTTTTTACGAGAATGAAAAAATTCAGACAGATTTAAGGCCTTTTGTTGAAAAAGAGCTGGGTTTTACTGTGGCGAAGGCAATTTCATTTTAAGTTAAAACAGATACATTAAAACAAAACTTGAAAACTTGTCTTTGACGGTACGTTCTTCTGCCAGGTTGGTTGCTTTACTTGTTTTGTAGACAGTTCTTTTGTCTGAAATCTGAAAGCCAATATGAAATTGTCCGCCGATATGTTCGAGATAGCCGATATCAAGTTGAGTTCCTTCGCCATTCGCCCAGTCACCTAGCTTTGCTAAAATATCGTAATGTCCCAGAACATAAAATCCAGATTCCCAATAATATCCGAACGAAGGCCCATAGGACTCACCTGATTCGCTACCAACCTCATTGCGGGATTCGATAAAATAGCGGAATCCAAAAGTAGGACCACCGCGCACAAAATAAAGTAAGTTAATATCAGCTTTATTGTTGTGAACCGAATTTTCTGCGGTATCAGTAATTTGTTTGGCCGTTAACCCTGTTTGTAAAATTATAGAATACATGCGCGGAGCTAATGCAGCAGAGCAATTCAATGAAACAAAAAAAAGAAACAGAGCAACACAGCGACGCATACCAATTCCATCTTAGGACAAATTTTAAGGACTTGTATATGAAATTAGGAATAGCATGCCTTGCGTGCAAAAAAAAGCCCCGGTATTTGTTTCGCAGTATGCGAATATAACACCAGGGCTTTTTCATTTTTAATGTGTATTAAAACTTATTTGTTCTCTGCAGCACGTTTTGCTGCGTACTTCTTAGCTAATTCTTCTTGAACGTTACGAGGAGCAGGAGAGTACTTAGCAAATTCCATAGAGAATTCGCCTTTACCTTTAGTGCTTGAACGTAAGTCAGTCGAGTAACCAAACATCTCAGTTAACGGAACTTCGGCTTCAATAGTCACTGTGCCTTCGATCGTTGTTGTTCCAACGATAACGCCACGACGTTGATTGATTTGGCCAGAGGCCGGACCTTGATATTCTTCAGGAACAGTTGTTTCAAGCTTCATGATCGGCTCAAGAACTGTTGGTTTAGCTTTAAGATAAACTTCACGCATTGCTGCCATCGCCGCAATTTTGAAGGCCATGTAAGATGAATCGACATCATGGTAAGAACCGTCTGTTAAATCAACTTCAACACCAACGATTGGGAAACCGATCATAGGTCCTTTTTTACATTGCTCAGCGAAACCTTCTTCAACAGCTGGGATGAATTCTTTAGGAATACGACCACCCACAACTTTGTTTTGGAATTTAAATGTAGCGCCATCTTCTTGCGCTTCTAAAGGACGAATTGCACCAGAGATTTTTGCGAATTGACCCGAACCACCCGTTTGTTTTTTATGAGTGTAATCGTATTCAGCAGCGCCACCGATAGTTTCACGGTAAGCCACTTGCGGTTGACCCACAGTTACTTCGCAGTTGAATTCGCGTTTCATACGCTCAACATAAATTTCTAAGTGAAGCTCGCCCATTCCAGAGATGATAGTTTCGTTTGATTCTTCATCACGGTGAACGCGGAAAGTGGGATCTTCTTTACGAAACTTTTGTAAAGCTTTAGTAAAGTTATTAGTTCCTTCTTTAGTTTTAGGAGCGATAGCTAAGCTGATAACTGAATCAGCGATATGCATAGATTGCATAGACGCATTGATTTTATCATCACAGAACGTATCACCAGAGGCGCAATCGATACCGAAAGTGGCAACGATGTCACCAGCGTAAGCCACTTCAGTGTCATCCATTTTATCTGAGTGCATACGAACTAAACGCGGAATTTTAACCGCTTTTTTGTTCGTTTGGTTGATAATGAAATCACCTTTTCTTAACGTGCCTTGGTAAACACGCATGTAAGTCAATTGACCGAATTGTGTTTCTTGTAATTTGAACGCTAAAGAAACTAATGGAAGGTTGTTATCTGTTTTTAAAGCGAATTTTTCTTCGCCTTTATTTAAGTCTAACGCAACTTCAGTTTTCTCAGTTGGATTTGGTAAGTAATAAGTAACGCCATCTAATAAATGCTGAACGTTTTTATTTTTAAATGCAGATCCGCAGAATACTGGAACTAATTTTAAAGAAATAACGCCTTTACGAACAGCAGCTTTCATTTCTTCTACTGTTGGCATTTCTTCCATTAAGAATTTTTCTGCAATTGAATCGTCGATATCAGCTAATTTACCAACTAATTCGTGTTGGTATTTTTTAGCGTCTTCAGTCATGTCAGCAGGTATTGGGATTTCAGTGATGGTTTCGCCGTCTTCACCTTCGTTGCGGTAAGCTTTCATTGTGATTAAATCAACGATACCAACGTGTTTATCTTCTAAACCGATTGGAATATTGATCATAACTGCATTAAGTCTTAATTTATCAACTAAAGCATCTTTAACGCGGTAAGGGTTTGCACCTTGACGATCAAGTTTGTTGATAAATGCTAAACGAGGAACGTTGTAACGTTTCATCTGACGGTCAACCGTGATTGACTGTGATTGAACACCAGAAACGCCGCAAAGTACTAGGATTGCGCCATCTAATACGCGAAGTGAACGTTCAACTTCGACTGTGAAGTCAACGTGCCCCGGTGTATCGATTAAGTTAATTGTATAATCTTTCCATTGAACTTGAGTTGCAGCAGATTGGATTGTGATCCCTTTTTCTCTTTCAAGATCCATAGAATCCATAGTTGCGCCAACGCCGTCTTTACCTTTTACTTCATGGATTTCGTGAATACGACCGCCGTAGAAAAGGATACGCTCAGATAAAGTAGTTTTTCCTGAGTCGATATGTGCTGAGATACCGATATTGCGGACTTTGTTGATGTCCCAAGTTTTTGCCATTTTAACCTCTGACTGAATGGGTTTATGTTGTTGTTTTTATTAAAGTAAAGATAAGGGTCTATCAGACTTTTTTCAGAGAGGCAAACACTCCCTAGAAACTGAGCCAGGCGCCCAAAATAAGTGCAAGTTTGGAGCAGGCTTTGCAAAGTCTAAAAGTAGCTAGGTTTTTGTACGTTAGTGTGCGCTCAAATCTATTGTATTTGCTTACAGCGCTAGATGTGTCGGTTGTTTCGACAGTGGCCCCGCTTTCGTCAGTCATCAATAAGGAGACGATCCAATGATGTTACGAATTGTTTTATTTTTGCTCTTAGCCTCATCGCAGGTCTGGGCCCAAAGCCAATGTCAGAATCTATTTGCTGACCATCAACTTCTGTTAGACCGCAAAAGTCTGGTCGAACAGGATTTAGCTCTCATCTACGCTGCAGAAGTTGCTGGAAAAACACCTGCAGAAGTTGCGGCTATGAATCTTAAAACGATCGAAAGTATTTAACAAGAGATTCCGTTCAGAAGCACTTCAACCCGAGCTGTAGAGATCAATGAGGCCGCAGCGAATAAACTTGTCGATTTAACCTATAGAAACCCTGTGGTGAATCCAGGAATGAAAAAATACGATCCTAGCGGCGATATTGGTTTTTGTTTTGGGCGTGCAACATTTATTCACTTGATGCTTTTAAAAATGGGATTACAAAAAAATTCGATTCGCAAAATTTGGGCGATGGGTTCTATGAATACCGGCGAAATGAATTGGCGGTACCATGTGGCAACAATGGCTTATACCAAAAGAAAAGGTTGGCTGGTTCTTGATACAAATCACGGTGCAGCGGTATCACTCCAAGAATGGGTTGCGGCTTATTCGAAAATGAGTACAGACGGTAAGCTTCGCTTTTATACCAGTGACGCCAGTAAGTTTGGCTTTAAGATGGGAAAATATTCGCGCCTATACCTAGGTATTGATCTCAATCAGGAGCGCGATTATTTTCGTGGTTATTTTAAAGACATGATGGAATGGGTTCATAAAAGAAAATTATCACAAGACGGGATTGTTTCTTTGGATAAAGAGCCCACTGAAAAGAATTCAATCTTAAATATGACGATGTCGGATATGTGGAGTTCCATCGTTGAGTTTTTAAGATAATTTCTCTAAACTAGAGCGGTGCAAGATTTAAATCAAACGTTACAACAACATTTCGGTTTCAACAGGTTTCGTGGCGCCCAAAAAGAAGTGATCGAGCGGCTGATTGCAGGTCATTCGACTTTAGCGTTAATGCCGACTGGCACCGGCAAAAGTTTGTGTTACCAATTTATCGCTCACGTGCAAAAGCCTGGCGAATTAGTCTTAGTGATTTCGCCCTTGATTGCTTTAATGCAAGATCAAACGCAAAAAGCGAACGAAGTGGGTTTGCGGGCTTCGTTTATTAATTCATCGATTTCGGCAGATGAAAAAGAAAAACGTCTTCGTCAGTTGAGCGAAGGTAAATTTAACATTTTCTTTGTTACTCCTGAACGGTTTAAAAAAGCTGATTTTTTAGAAGTGATTTTAAAACGGAAAATTTCACTATTCGTCGTTGATGAAGCCCACTGTGTAAGCCTTTGGGGGCATGATTTTAGGCCCGATTACGCAAAACTTGGACCGATTATAGATAAATTAGGAAAGCCCACAGTATTGGGTTTAACCGCAACGGCGACGATTCCGGTGCAAAAAGAAATTTGCATTTCACTTGGACTTGAAACTGAAAAAGGCATCGTTACGAGTGGCATCGAACGCCCAGAATTAGCTTTACGAGTTGAAGAAATTTACGGCGAAGAAGAAAAATTTCAAGCGATGTACGATTTAATGAGTAAACATCCTGATCAGTCGGGGATTGTTTATTTTTCTCTTATCGCAACGCTTGAAAACTTCGGTCGTTTTTTGCAAAGACTGAAGTTTCCATTTTTAAAATATAACGGTGATATGTCGCCAGGACAGCGCAGGCATAATCTAAATGCATTCATCAAAAACTCTGCCCGCTTAGAAAATATGTGGATGTTAGCGACACCGGCTTTTGGTTTGGGAGTCGATAAACCCGATGTGCGTTTTGTTTTTCATAGCGAAATCCCTTCAACATTAGAATCGTATTACCAAGAAGTAGGGCGTGGTGGCCGTGATGGAAAACCAGCTCAAGCTGTTTTGTTTTACGATGAAGACGATGTCTCTATTCAGATGCAGTTTTTAGATTGGGCTTATCCAGAGAAAAATTTTATTTCAAAAGTTTATTTCTTAATTCAGGATAATTTTGAACGTGTGTCGCAACAGGGGTTTGATTTTTTACGTGAACAAATGCTATTTAAAACTAAAAAAGATTACCGAGTGCAATCCGCGGTCAGTATTTTAACTCGCTGGGGTTGTTTAGAAGAGGTAGATACATTATTTGGTTACCGTGCCGTTCAGCCTCCAGATGATTCGTTATTCACGCAAGAAAACCAAGATCTTTTAAAAAAAGAACATCAAAAAAAATTACTAACGATTTTACAGTGGGTAAAAAACGCTGACGAATGCCGAATGAAGCGCATTTATTTATATTTTGGCCATTATATAGAAAAATCTTGCGGTGTGTGTGATGTCTGCATTAAATGATTTTCCTGACCCACGCACGACCGAAATCAATGAAGGCGTCATTGCGGTCGGTGGTGACTTAGATGCTGCTAATTTAAAACTCTGTTACAGTATGGGTATTTTTCCGTGGCCGCATGAAGGTTATCCGCTGTTATGGTTTTGCCCCGAGGAACGCGGTATCTTGGAGTTTTCAGAACTTTATATCAACCGCAGTCTTGATAAATGGATTCGTCGTTATGAACCAAGAATTAAGGTCACGGTGAATCAAGCTTTTTCAACAGTGATTGTTGAATGTCAGCAGCAAATTCGACAAGGGCAAAAGGGCAGTTGGATCACCCCAGAAATTATCGAAGCCTATACCGAACTCAGCAAACAAGGGCATGCTATTTCAGTTGAATGTTGGTTAGATGATGAATTGATTTCAGGAATATACGGAGTACGTAGCAAAAACTATTTTAGCTGCGAAAGTATGTTTTTTAAAAAATCAAATGCGTCTAAGTATGCCTTTTTAAAATTAGTCGAACATTTACAATCACTTGGTTTTACGTGGATGGATTTGCAAATGGTGACTGACGTCTCAGAATCTTTTGGTGGAAAATATATTTCGCGCGAAGAGTTCTTAGACCGCATCTAGATTGGCGTTAGTTCTGGCCATTTTTTCTCTAGATTAAAGATCGTTTTTAGAATCCAATTTTTATGATAGTCTAAATTTAAATATATACTTTCACCGTAGCACTGATTGTAGATATTATTTTGATCTTCATCTTTTACTTTAAAGGTCGCAATTGCAATGGCTTGCAAATACAATTCATCGTCTCTGAGCGTAAATAGCGGAGCCCCAGAGTCACCGCTGCAAACGCCTGTTGAAAATCTTTGGTTACGCAAGATGGTTCGTTGTGCTAAATCGGTTAAATCTAAAGTTAATTTTGCTTTCATCAGTGTTCCATTTAATGGGGGAGTGGTTGTCGCATAATGGGGGTCGTCTTGAGTATTATTATATTCGCTGATGCGGCCATAGCCCGCCACATAGCCTATGAGGCTTTTGCGATTTTTATCTTGGGCTAAGTATTTCACTGAGTACAAATCATCAAAATAAGTTTTGCTATATTTAGCTTCGCTGATTGGGCGGTCTAATTGTAAAATGGCTAAATCATAGCGATGTGATCGATTATTAGGCCCTGGTAAAACATTTCTTCTGGTTTCGTGTTTAATAGCTTCTCTGTACTCAGTCGGTATTTTAAAATTCTTAATAGTATAAACTTGACTCATCAGCAGCGGTTGATTCACATCTTCAGTAAAAATCACGCGGGCTTCTTCAATATTAACGGTGCAATGAGCAGCTGTAAGAATGTAGCGTTCGCGAATGATGACACCCGTACATAGCCCGAACTTTTTAAATTGTGACGGCGAGCTCGTATCGACAGAAAAGTTTTTAGCAATGAAAACAGTACGGCCAAATAGTAGATCACCGCGGTAGACATTTTCACCACGTAAAATACTGCCATCGATCTTGGTTTTATCCATGAAGTTAGGCCCGCCACAAGCGGCGATCGTAAAACTTAAAAATAGCATAGCCCAAAGACGTAAAGTCATAACTAACTTCATTTCAAGAATTATGCGCACTAGGCTGGATTTAGATCGATTTGGCCAAGGTCAAAGCGTCGAACTTAAGATCGCCCGTTAAGATTTTAACAGGTGGGTCAAAAGCTACAGAGTATGAGTGTCTCAAAGTGAGATTTTTAAAACGTAGCTTATAAGCTACAAATGTAGATTTACAGGTAAAGATTGATGAGAACTAACCAGCTTAAGACGCTGAAGAACATGATTGTCAGATAGAAAAAATGATCACTTAGTTTTTTATCATCATTGGTGACGCGATAACTTTTGGTGTCGACTTTTTGAGCCAGACCTTGAACTAGGTTGATTCGTTGTAGACGATCTAACTTATAAAAGTGCACGGCGATTTCGTTCGTGTAACTATCATCGGCGGCAATGCGGATTACGATGGCATAACAAGCCATCGTTTCGGAACCCGGAACAGAAAATTGGATTTTAATAATTTCACCAAGCTGCGGTGATAGATCGCTTGCACAAACGAACGACAAACCAGTTAATGAAACGTTTCGTAATTCTGTTTTTTCTTCCCACGGCAAACGTTCTGCACCTGAAAAGCGAATCAGACTATTATCCTGGGTGTCCAGGATATATCGCGGAGATCGTGCATGATAGCGTGCTAAAGAGCCAGACATATTACCTTACTTATCGGCTAGTCGTGGAACGACCTAAAACTGTATCTTGACTTGAACCTAACAATCTTCAGTCTTAAACTGAGACACTCATGAGCGCTGCAGAAAATAAAGTTAGAAAAAAAAGAAAAGTTAAAAGCATAGAGCACACCAAGTCCTCTACAGAGATGTTTACTAACCGAGAACTAGGTTGGTTGCATTTTAATATGCGCGTTTTGCACGAAGCTCAAGATAAAAAGAATCCTCTTTTAGAACGTTTAAAGTTTTTATCAATTTCTAGCTCAAACCTAGACGAATTTTTTATGAAACGCGTCGGTGGTTTAAAGCGCCAAATCGCCTATGGTTTGACACCAAAATCCTCGGATGGGCAAACCCCTAAAAAACAATTGCAGATGATCGCCAAAGTTTTAAGCCCAATGTTGACCCAGCAGTCATCATTGATGGCTCAAATTCGTATTGAGCTTGCGCACAAAGGCTGTGAAATTGTGAATTATAGCAATTTAAAACCCGCTGATCGTAAATTTTTAAAAGAGTATTTTTTAAAACAAATTTTTCCGATTCTGACTCCGCTTTCAGTCGACCCTGGGCATCCATTTCCATTTATTTCAAATTTATCGGTGTCTTTAGGGGTGTCACTCACACAATCAAGTGCCGTTGATGAGGATAAAATATTTGCGCGCGTAAAAATTCCGAAGCTTGTCGATCAATGGATTCAAATCGATGAATCGACTCGCTACATTCATGCCATCGAAGTGGTGAAAGCTCATATTGCAGAGCTTTTTCCACAAATGAAAGTTAAAGGCACAACGGTTTTTAAATTAACACGTAATGCCGATTCAGACCGCGAAGATGAAGACACTGAAGATTTATTATCAATGATTGAAGAAGAGCTTCGTCAGCGTCGGTTTGCTGAAATTGTACGACTCGAATTTTCAAACTGCACAGACCCTTGGCTTAAAACATTCCTTGTTCGCGAATTAGAACTTAAAGAAGAAGATGTCTATGATATGCCCGCTGAATTTGACTTGGTGGATTTGCCATTGTTAGTGAACCAGTTGACTTGGCCGAAAGAAAAATTCAACGCCTGGTCACCCGTGGTGCCTGCGGTTTTATCTGAGCAAATTTCAATTTTTGATCAAATTAAAAAACATGATATTTTATTTCACCATCCGTTCGAGTCTTTCGGTGCAACGGTTGAGCGTTTCATCACTGAAGCCGCTCGTGATCCGCAGGTGTTAGCGATTAAAATGACGTTATACCGCACTGGTGAAAACAGTGCTTTTATTAGATCTTTAATCGAAGCAGCTGCCGCGGGTAAACAAGTTGTTTGCCTCATCGAATTAAAAGCTCGCTTTGATGAACATCGTAATATCATTTGGGCGCAAGAACTTGAAAGCGCTGGCGTGCATGTGGTGTACGGTGTTGTGGGTTTAAAAACTCATGCTAAAACTTCGCTCGTGGTTAGAAGAGAAGAAAAAGGCATTCGCACCTACGCCCACATAGGTACAGGTAATTACAACGAATCGACCTCAAGATTTTATACAGATGTTGGTGTATTGACCTCAGATGAGCGTATCACCTCTGAATTAATCGAACTATTTAATTACCTCACCGGCAAATCAATGAAGACCGATTACCAGCATTTATTGTTGGCGCCGGTAAATATGTTTAATAAATTTAAGGAACTCATTTTACGTGAAGCCGATCATGCCAAACATAAACGCCCAACGCACATCATGGCGAAATTTAACAATATGGAAGAAAACGATATTTCGTTAGCTCTGTATGAAGCTTCTCAAGCTGGCGTTTCGGTGCAACTGATCGTGCGCGGCTTTTGCTGTTTAAAACCTGGTGTAAAAAAGATGAGTGAAAAAGTCGAAGTGCAATCTACGATCGGAAGATTTTTAGAACACTCGCGCATTTTTTATTTCAGAAATGGTAAAGAAGACCCAGTCGACGGCGATTTTTACTTGGGTTCTGCTGATTGGATGTATCGTAATTTACACGCCCGTGTTGAAGCGATCACGCCAATTTATGATCGTCACGCCAAAGAAAAACTTTGGGATATTTTGCAATCGTATTGGAATGACCAAGCGCAAAGCTGGGTGATGAAATCTGATGGCAGTTATCATAAAAAACATGTGACCGATCATAAAAACATGGCCGGTGTACAAGCAGATATGATGACAAGAGCTCTGCAAAAAATCACTCTGACAGAAGATGACCTAGTTCAAGAAGAGCATGATGATTAGTCTGATCGTAAAATGAGGCGTAAGTCTTCATTTAGGCCATCCTCTGTCTAAAATCGAGCTGGCAAATGGGTTTTATTAGCTTTAAAACTAGACTCTTGCTTTTTAGCATAACTTACGATTAAATGATACAAACATCGTATTTTTTATCATTTAATAGGTGGTTATGAAAAAGAAAGTCAGTTCCTCGCCCTTCGCGAAAAGAGCCCTAACACAATTAGGATCCAACATTCACATGGCGCGCTTGCGACGTAATTTATCGTTGCGAGATGTGGCTGCGCGCGCGGGTATTTCGTTAAACACAGTGGTTGCTATCGAAAATGGTGAGCCTGGCGTGAGTGTCGGGGCTATCGTCAACGTTTTGCAGAGTGTGAATTTGGCTGAAGATATTTTATTAGTCGCAAAAGATGATGTCTTAGGAAGAAAGCTACAAGACTTGCAAATCGAGCCAAGAAAGCGCGCGCCAAAAGTCAAAAAAGGTTTATCAAATGAAAAAGATTGAAGTCTGGGCTGATTGGAAATCTTTAACTACTCTAGAAAAAGTGGGAACGTTAACGTGTGCGATAACTCGGGGCAAAGAAGTTTTTTCTTTTGAGTACGAAGACAGTTGGCTTAAAAGCAATTATAAATTTCAAATTGACCCTAAACTTCAGCTTATGAAGGGAGCCTTTTACGCGCCTGATAAACAAGAAAATTTTGGTGTTTTTACGGATTCGTCTCCAGATCGTTGGGGTAGAACGCTCATGTTGCGTCGAGAAGCTTTGTTGGCCAGACAAGAAAAGCGTTCTACAAAAACATTAATGACTTCAGATTATTTATTAGGGGTCTATGATAAAACTCGCATGGGTGGGCTGCGGTTTAAAATGGATGATGGCCCTTTTTTGGATGACCATAATAAACATGCCACGCCTCCCTGGGCCTCTCTTCGTGAATTAGAACAAGCAAGCTTGTCATTAGAAAAAGATAAAGATCTTGAGGATCCTGAGGTTTCAAAATGGTTGAAGTTGCTGGTTGCACCAGGTTCTTCTTTAGGTGGCGCGAGGCCGAAAGCCAGTGTTATTGATCCTGATGATCACTTGTGGATTGCTAAGTTTCCAAGTCAAAACGATTTGCATAATGTCGGAGGTTGGGAAGCGGTTGTTCATGATTTAGCGAAAAATTGTAAGATCAATGTCGCTGAGGCGAAAGTGCAAAAGTTCGGAAGCGACTATCATACGTTCTTAGTTAAAAGATTTGATCGAACTACGGAAGGTCAGAGAATTCATTTTGCTTCAGCTATGACGCTCTTAGAGCGAACTGATGGTGATAATTCAGATTCTGGTGCAAGTTATTTGGAAATGGTTGATTTCATTATTTCTAATGGAAAGCCTGATCAAGTTGATCAAGATCTAGAAGAACTTTGGAAAAGAATTGTTTTTTCGATTGCCGTTTCAAACTCAGATGATCATTTGCGCAATCATGGTTTTATATTAAACGATAGTGGGTGGATATTGTCGCCAGCTTACGATATTAATCCAAATGCGGCAGCTGAAGGCTTGAGTTTAAATATTTCTATAGAAAGTAATGCTCTTGATTATGAACTGGCTAAAGAAGTCGCCTCTGATTTTAGAATTGATAATGAAAAAGCGGATGCTTTGATTATGCAAATTAAGGCAGAGGTCGGAAAATGGCGAAGTGTGGCTGCCAAGTATGGAATTTCTCGATTAGAGCAAGATCGAATGGAGCGAGCTTTTCGTTTAAGCCAATAAATTATGGATCGAGCCTTCTTTAAGTCCAGTCATTGGGATTTTGATCTTCGTAATCTCAAAACGTTTAATAATCATTAAAATTAAATCCATGGCTAAATCTAAAACATCGATACGATCGGGGCGCAAACCAAGGGCGAGTTTTTTCTCGTAACTTAGTTTTTTCCATAGCGCTTGGATTTTTAATAACTCGGCTTTTTCTAAATGAGTTTGTGGAGCTTTTTTTAGAAGTAAAAGTTTAAGTCTTGCGACGGCATCAAAATTACCGCCAGTGCCAACGGCCACCGAAAAGTGATGGCGGCCATTTTTAATTTTTTTCAAATGGCTTTCGCAGTATTCATGCACGTCTTTATTTTTATTTTTGATCGACAACAGGCGAACTACACCTAACGGGTAACTTCTCGAAAATAGAATTTTTTCTTGTGAAAGCCCTGTTAATTCGGCGCTGCCACCACCGATGTCGATCAGTAAAGCGTCGCTAAAATTATTTGATTTTGATTTTAAAATGGCATTGCGAATTAAGCGGGCTTCTTCTTGGCCCGAGATAATTTGCAGGTTAATTTTGCTAGTTTTTTTGATCAGGTTGACAATGGCTCTGTTGTTTTTAGCGTCGCGCATGGCACTTGTGGCCAAAGCGATGGTTTTTAGCACTTTGTATTTCTTGTTCAGTTTTGCGATTTTTTTAAAGACTTCGACAAGCTCTACCACAGTCTCCGGAAGCAACTTTTTGTGTTCAAAAACGTCAGTTCCTAGGCGTAGAGGGGCTCTAAACTTCTTGATTTGTTCCCATTGGCCATTTTCATGAATTTCGATAATGACGAGGCGTATAGCATTCGAACCGACGTCAATGGAACTAACTCGCATAAAGTTTCCTTTAAAATATCCTAAATTGACCTCTGGCAGATTGCAAGATGTGTAAAAACAAGTTCTAATATTCGCTATGGAAAGAAACATAGACGCTCAGCTTGAAGACTTAAAGAAAACAATCCTTGAAATGGGAGGCTTTGTCGAAAAAGCCTTAGCTACGGCTATTGATGGGTTTATGAAGAAAGATCTTACTTTGCTTGCGACGGTGCATGAAATTGAAAAGCATGTGAACGAACTACAAATCAAAATTGATAATTTATGTTTAAATATTTTAGCTAAACAAGGCCCCGTGGCTAAAGACTTACGTTTAATTTTATCAGTGATCAAAATTAACACCGATCTTGAACGTATGGGTGATCAGTGCGTGAATATCGCCTATCTTGGAAAAGATATTATCAAACGTCCGCCGCAAAATATTCCCATTAACGAAATCGAACGCATGGCTGGCACTGTTCGCGCCATGGTTAAAGGTTCATTAGATTGTTTTGTGCGTATGGATGCTGTTGCCGCTGAAAAAATTCTTAAAATGGACGACGAAGTAGACACTTTAAAAAATGAAGTGACGGCGTCGAACATCAAAATGATCAAAGGCGATGCAAACCTAACAGAAACTTGTCTCGACATTATTATGGTAGCGCGTAACCTAGAACGGTTAGGCGATCACTCTACGAACATTGCTGAAGATGTGATCTTTGCCTTTACAGGAAAAGATATACGTCATGGAAGCACCTAAAGTACAAGTTAAGCCGCAAATTCTAATTATCGAAGATGAGCCAGCGATTGCTGAATTAATTGCTTTAACTATCAAGGAACTTGATGCGGTTATTGAAAAAACATTTTCAGCAGAGCAGGCGATTTTTTTATTACAAAATAAATCTTATGATTTAATTTTAGCCGACTGGATGTTGCCGGGTTTGCAAGGTATCGATCTGGTGACAGCGGTAAAAAGTAAAAGCCCTGAACAATTGATTTTAATGATCACCGCAAAAGCGGATTCTGAATCGATCGTGCGCGGCCTTGAAGCGGGTGCTGATGATTACGTTTCAAAACCTTTTGATCCCCGCGTGCTTGCTGCACGGGTTAAAAATTTACTTCGCCGTAAACAGGCTGAAGCCCAAGCGCAAGTTCTTGGCTCTACCGAAGTGTTTGAATTGAACGGCTTAAAGTTTGATTACGGTCGTGTAGAAGTTACACTTAAACAAAACCCGATCCATTTAACACCTTCAGAATTTAAGCTATTAGGTTTTCTTTTAAAATCACAGGGGCGCGTTTTAACGCGTGATCAGCTCATAGATTTGATCCAAGGCGAAGATGTTACAGTTACCGGTCGAACGATCGATACGCACGTCTTTGCGCTTCGTAAAAAACTTTTAGACTGGTCTGAACATATTGAAACAATTAGAGGAGTTGGGTATAGAGTTAACTACTCTATATGACTCTGATTTATATTCTTTGTTTCTCATTAGGTTTACTTATCGCGTGGCTTGTCTCCTACGCGGTTTTCAGCCGTAAAATCAGAACGCAAACCCGTAAAATGGTAAAGCTGATGAAGGCCGACGAGCTTAAGCTTGATCGCCCAGATGATGCCTTTGAAGATGACGATGGTCATTTTTTCTCAGACCTTGAGCGCGCGTCGTACACATTACGCCGTAAATATTTACGCCTTAAAAAAAATGCTTCTGATGAACGCGCCGTTTTTGAAACAATTTTTTCTGGATTAACCGAAGCCGTAGTAACAATTGATCGTCATTTAAGAATTATTTCTTTTAATGCCGCTTTCATGCAGCAGTTTAAATGGGCGCCAGCAAACGCAAATAGCAGCTACTACTTACAAGATGTGATTCGTGAGCCTGAAATTTTAGAAGCTTTCAAAAAAGTATTTTCAGGTGGCGATGCCGAAAGAAAAAATATCGGCGAATACCAATTATTTGCAAGTATATTACCTTCGGTCGAAGACCATAAAACTTGGGCGCTAGGTGTATTTTATGACATGTCTGAAATTCAAAAAACCGAAAAAATTCGTGTCGATTTCGTGGCTAATGCCTCGCATGAGTTACGTACGCCATTGACGGTGATTCGTGGTTATGCGGATTTATTAAATTCGAATTTACAAAAAGAAGCTTCGGGGCATGCCGAACTTTCAAGGCCCATTGTTGAAAGTGCGCATCATATGACATTACTTTTAAATGATTTATTAAATCTTTCGCGATTAGATAATTTAAATAAAATTGAAAAAGTAAAAATTAGCACCAAAGAAGTCTCGGCAGATATTTTAAGTGAACTTGAGCCAATCATTGCGATGAACCATAAAAAAGTAATTTGTTATTTCAACGAAGAGTTCGTATTTGCCGACTATTCAAGTCTTACGCAAGTGTTACGTAATTTAATCGTCAATGCCATTCGTTATTCGGGCACTGAGCGCGACGCTGAAGTGATTGAAGTGCGTTGGACAACTTATGGTGCGTCTACTCAATTAGTGGTTAAAGATCGCGGCCCTGGTATCGCTAAAGAACATCAAAGTCGTATCTTTGAACGTTTCTACCGTGTTGATAAAGGTCGTAACCGTAATCAAGGCGGTTCAGGTCTTGGCTTAGCTTTAGTTAAACATCACACACAAATTCATGGCGGTCAGATTTCGTTACAATCTGATATCGGTGAAGGTTGTGAATTCACCTGTGAATTTCCTAACGGGTTATAAATCATGAAATTACATAACGAAAAGTTTGAAGCTTATTTTTCTTCTGTGTATGGCGATCGTTGGGTAACACTTTCTCAAGCCTTAGAAGCTAGCGAAACCCAAGTGTTACGTAAAAATTTATTTGCTGATTATGATGCTAAAGATTTCGAAGCAGCTAGTTTTCATAATTGTTTTCAAGTTAATCCTTCAATCAATGTGCACAACCTTTGTGACGATAAAGAAACTCAAGTGTTCTACAAAATGGATCCGGCCAGTGTACTAGTAGCCACAGCACTTGATGTGCAGCCCGAAGACTTAGTTTTAGATATGTGCGCAGCTCCGGGTGGCAAAACTTTAATCTTAGCCGAAAAATTAAATGGCACAGGGCAATTGGTTTCTAACGAATATTCAAATGCCCGTCGTGAACGTTTAGTTCGCGTGGTGCGCGAATATTTACCACATGAAATGCGCCAGAATGTGTTTGTACAGGGTAAAGATGGTAATTCGTTTGGTCGAGACAAGGCTGATGTTTTTGATCGTGTGCTGGCCGATGTGCCTTGTTCGGGAGAGCGACATCTTTTAGAAAACGCACAAGAATTTGCCGAATGGACAAAACGTCGCAGCGAAAATTTAGCCATTCGCCAATACTCATTATTATCATCAGCGTATTTGGCTTGTCGGGTAGGTGGACAAATCGTTTATTCGACCTGTTCGATTTCGCCGCTTGAAAACGATGATGTCGTTAAAAAATTAAAGAAGAAGCGTAGTGTAGAATTTTTAGAATTTGCTGAGGTTAGTAAATATCCATTTTTAGAAAAAACTGAATTTGGTTATCAGATTTTGCCGGACCGATCGAATGGATTCGGTCCGATGTATTTTTCAATTGTTCGCAAGCTCACTTAAGCTGGATGTTGATTCAGAATATTTTAACTCAATTTTTCTAATGAAGATTTACACCAAGATTTATCATCTTCAGACAGTTTTTCAAAGTAGCTCGTTACTTGCTGAACAGCTGTTTTATATCCTAAATCGTTGCTTTTAGCTTTTTCAACAAGAGCAAGAGCCTCGTATCCAAAAAAGAACTCAAGAGCCGGCGCTGAGTTTGTTTCACAAATTTCTACGCAAAGCTGAGCGTGAGCAAAGCTCTCATCGAAGTTCCCAGCCTGACGAAATGAGTATGAAAGACGATACTCAGCTCTCTCAACTTCTTTCCAAGTTCCAGCAACTTCCCAAAATTTACGGGCTACCTTAGCGGCCAAGATCATTAGCTCATCTTCTATAGAATTTCTTGAAGACTTTTCTTCAAGACTACAGGCTAAATTATTTCCAGCGACTGCAAGTGACCGATTGGCAGGATCATCCTTAGAAATTTTTGACGCAGCTAAATCAAGAGCTTTTAAAAAATACTCCTTAGCTTTATCTGGGCTTCCCTGTTCATAAACTGAACTAGCTGACATAGCCAAAATTCTGATCTGTTCTGAATTAGAAAATTTCGTTAGATTTGGATTTTTCTGACCTGATAAGGCAAGTGACGCTGAGTATAGCATCAATAATTTTTCAGGTTCTGAGTTTTTAGTGAATTGAGAATGTGTTTTAAGCTCATTTAAAAACGAAATACCTTGATCCCATTTTCCTAAATGTTCACCAAAAACGTGAGCGCTTAAGCGACCGAGCTGTGCAAGTTGATCTGCATTTTGTACCAGCTTAAGTCCCTCTGAAAAAGTAGTTGTGACTTGAGCTGCATCCTTTGCGTGATCATCCCAAGCTTTGTTTAGGTAAGTATTAAAATCCATAACTTTATCTCCTTGTAATAAAGGCAGCCTAGCAAGAATCAGGGATTCAACCTAGGGACATGGGGGGACATTAGAATTTAATACTTTGTAGTTCCTTTGCCTTTAAATCGCATTCAGATAAACTATAAAGCTCAATAGCTTTTTTGATCGCAACATCGGGGCTTTGACCGATGGCTTTTAGGGTAAAAGCGAATTCCGCGTAAACGCCAGCTTGCTCAACTGGAAAAGCCTGCGATACCAAAACCCCTTTTTCTAAGTAGGCTTTTGAACTTTCAAGGTCGCCGATCAGACGAGAAATTCTTCCAGCAAACTCATAATTAAGACCTTCTTCAATTTTTAAATCCTGATAGCCCTTAAGAGCGATCTGTAGATTTTTCTTAGCTTGAGAGAAATCATTTTTACGCGCATAAATTTCAGATAATAAAAGATTTCCGAAGCAGACGCCGCGACGATAATCATCCTGTTTGGCAAATGATATGGATTTCTCGCACCAAGATTTGGCTTCGTCGTATGTTTTTTTGAGTAAATAAATTCTGGCTAGGTGACCAAATGAAATACTTAGGTTCATTGGATTTCCATGAAAATTAAAAAGCTCAATACTCTTTTTTTCATACTCTTCGCCCAAATCTAAATGTCCAGATTCATAGTAGACTGCACCTAAATTAGAATATGTTGCTGCAACAGTCTTAGGTTCAATAAATTTTGAATATTGAAGACAGGCTTGGTACGTTTCGACACTTTTTTTCGTTTTGCCCCTCCAAGAAAAAATATTGCCCTGACTTAGAAGAGCTTGAGCTTTTACCGTTTTATCTTGAAGCTTATCAGCAATCTCTAAGGCTTTTTTATTATAAATTTCTGCTTGGTCGACTTTGCCTTGCCGCCATGAGGCAATAGTAAGTTGATTATAAAGCTGACCAAGCACAGCCAACGGCAAATTCTGCAAAATCGTAGCTTTGAGCAAGCTTTCAATGACATTCCATTCGCCAATAGGTCCTAGCTTTTCAACTAATGAACTTTGAGTCAGTAATTCAGCTGCGGTTTTTTGATCTTGAGGGGTTGCTAGTTGCTCGGCTTCGTTTTGAAGACATAGCTCGTCTAAGCTACATTTTAAAATCCGACAAAGAGCTTCGGCATTTTCGGGTTGAATAGATTTAACTTTTCCTTGAACCCAACGAACTACAGTTTTTCGATCTACTCCGACCTGTTCGGCTAACCACCATTGTTTGATGCTTTCTTCAGTGAGGCGGTTTTTCAAAAAAATGTTATTTAGCAGAAAGTCTTTCTTCACGAGGTTAGCTTAATAGACTCAAGCCACGCTGACAAGAAACCTAATCTTATTCGCTTAGTCTAAGTTATTTTGAATAATGATCGCCTGGTGGGGTGAGTATCATTTTCACTATGCGAACAGTTCGAACAACCTGTGTTTCAACCATTTTTATTGTGTCAAATTCACTCGTTACACGTTTTGTCAAAACGTCAGAAGTGACTGTTAGTGAGAGTGGTTGAGTGACTCTGCCTGACTCCATATTTGTATAAGAAAACGAAAATAGACCACGTTCTTGTGTTGACGTTTGGCAAAACTTTATCCTGTCTGGTCTTGTTTCATATTGATTTATCACATACTGTAAATATCAAGATAAAAAATTATAACTTGGAGGTTATATGGCCAAATGTTTTCTAAATTCGTTCGTGATCGTAAGTTGTATGTTCGCTTTTAGCGATCTTGCCTTAGCTAGTGCAAAAAAAAGAAGCCCAGCACAAGTTGCAAGTTCAGTCAGCGTAATAGATCAAGTTTCTTTGTGTGTTTCTGTTGTTACAACTTCAATTAGCCAAAGCGCGCGTAGCTATTGCCAGAAAGTTATTTCTGCAGATATAGAAAGAAAAGAAAAAGATAGAAAGCAACAAGCTTTTCTAGAAAAAATTCGACTTAATTTTATTTCTTTAGGCAAGCAAGGCCATAAAACGATTGACGGGCAACAGGTTATTACAGATAAAATTAATTGGTCTAGTTTAGATTGCTTTCCTTCAAATGATAACTCTGGAAAATTGAGCTG
Source organism: Bdellovibrionota bacterium (assembly GCA_040386015.1). GTDB lineage: Bacteria > Bdellovibrionota > Bdellovibrionia > Bdellovibrionales > Bdellovibrionaceae > Pseudobdellovibrio. The sequence continues at coordinate 79,834 of JAZKGG010000003.1, forward strand.
TTTTGTTCGAGATGGATACTCTACCATGTGGAGCGATGGCGACCATGGCAACACAGAAAGCCCAAGAGACAACGTTATTAAATTTACAATTGATAAAAATGGAAACATTGATTCTAAAACGTTTGAGCAAATGTGTGTTGGCTGCGCAGCTTAAAATCTGGTAAAGATAATTTGCAGCATATGCTTTTAAAAAAAGCTTTTCATTTTAATATGAGAAGCTTTTTCTTTTTATTTTTTGCTCTTTTTTTTCTTTCGCTTTCGCTTCTAGGATTTCTTAGTAGAAGAAGCGCAACTTTTGGTGGTTGGACAATGTTTAGAGGGTTTGGCCGAAATATCTGCAAATCTGAATTTGAATTTTCTAGAAATAGTTACACACACAAAATTAAAAATCGGCCTCTACTTTTAGGCTATGAAGGCCCTGCATGGCGGCTTCCGCTTCAAATTCGTTTCATCAATACATCTCGCGAAGCTCATGCTCAGGCTGTGCAATTGTGTAAAGTCGAAAAATTGCAACCAGTTGAGACTGTTAGATACATTCTATTTTGTAATCCTAACGGTGAATGGTTAATTTCTTACAAAGGCGAAGTAGAATGCAGCAGCATCTAGCAACATCTTGGCAAGATTGGTTTGATCGGCAAGAAAATTTTGACACTCGTGTTTTTGAAAGAGTAATTGGCTTTTGTGGCTTACTAAAAGTCAGCGAAGTATTTCCTTATTACAAATCAGCATCTTTATTTGAATTTTTAATTTGTATTTGTTTGTTTGCAACAAGTACTTTTTTAGTCTTCGAAAAAAAATCTCAAGCTATTTTTGCTATACAATTTTTATTTTCTCTTTTTTTATTTTGGGGAAGTTATATATTCTCTGATTATTTCTCAGTTGAAAAATTTTCGACTCATCACTGGCAACTTTTTGTAATATGTAATTTTTTCTTAATGCTTCGAGAAAACAAGTTCTCAAGAAAGCTTATCCCTAGTTTGGCTATCTTAAAACTCTTGCTCTTAATAATTTATGCTTGTGGAGTTTTTGTAAAAACAAATCTTTGGTATTTTTCAGGTATTCAAGCACAGCAAATTTTCATGACAACCTATGGTACTTCTGACGGGGCTTCCAAAGAACTAATAGCTTTACTTTTGCTTATGACTTATCTGTCTTTGGCTATAGAAATTGCTATTCCAATTCTTCTGCTGACGCGATTTAAAAAACATGGAATATTTTTAGGCCTTGTTTTTCATGTTATAATTTTTTTAAGTCTTCCCGTTTCTATATTTAGCTTTTTGATGATTGGCTTGTTATCTTTATTTTGGAACACTAAAGTCTAAAAAATTAAAAAGTACGAAAAAGTGTTGCCAAATGTCAATATAATCACTTCTTGATGTTGCATTAGTCATTATTCTGTACAATACATTAGTCATGAAAAATTCGTCTACAACGCCTAGGCAATTTCTTGCATTCGAAATTCAAGAGCGAAAGCTTCGAAACACAAGATTATCTTTAAGGCACTTGGCTATTACAGCTGGCGTTAATGCATCGTCCTTAACTCGTGTATTAAATGGCTCGAGACAAATTACGCCGGCGTTGGCAATTCGCATTGCACGGGCCTTAAACTTTGGAACCGAAGAGATTCAGCATCTGCTAGATCTTATCTCAATTGAACGGTCTAAAGACCAAAAGCAAAGACAAAAAATTGTTGACCAAATAAACCGAAAAAAAATTCCTACTTCAAAAAAAATCTCGATTGAAAATTTTCGCATTATCGCTGATTGGGAACACTTTGCAATTTTATCACTCACAAAAACCAAAAAATTTAAAGCTAATCCTATTTGGATTGCTGATCGTTTGGGCATAAGCGTTAGCAAAGTAAACGCTGCTGTCGAGAGGCTGCAAGCATTAAATTTACTTGTGTCTAAAGGAAAAAGCTATACAGCCGTTGAAGACGCTAATATTGAAACTCCGCAAAATATTTCAGAATCCTATGTTCGTGAAAACCACCGACAGCACTTACAAAAAGCTATCGATGCTCTTAAAATATTTACCCCTAATCAACGAGAATTTTGCAACTTATCCGTTGTTATGAATTACTCGCATTTGCCCGAAGCAAAAAAACGGTTGCGCATTTTTTTTGATGAGTTTAATAGAGATTTTGATCAGGCGGGCATGGATGAGGTTTTCCAGTTAAATGTTCAGCTTTATCCTTTAACTAAGTCTAAAGTGGAGACCATGTGAAATATGTTTTATTTTTCTTTCTAATTATAGCCTTTAATTTCGCTTATGCAGGACCGCGAGTTAACAATGGCGGCGGCGTTTGGGTTTGTCGTAAAAATGATACAGCTAACGTGGTGTGGATCAAATCGCATGATCTTTTTCTATTGGAGATGTTTGATAGACTGTCTCAGAAGTTTGATTTTATGAAAGCGTGGAAAATTTATGAAATGCAACTTGGATTAATTTCAGAAAACTTTCCGTCTTTAGCTAAAATGATTCAACAGTACCCTTTAGATTTAAAAAGTATTTTAAGGATTGAAGACATCAGCGTTGACCTTATTGGTGACGGCGGTATCGATTTACGTCCATTAAAATCATCTTGTCCAGATGGAAGGGTTGGTTTTGAACAAGTTGCAGATTTCATAGCTAAAGATCTTTTGTTTCTTGACTCAAAAATTTGGCATCAACCTATGATGAAAGAAGTTGATAAGGCCATCATCTTTATGCATGAGCATATTTATTATGTATTAAGAAAAGCTAATGATGAAGAGTCTTCAGTTCGCACACAACAGCTAGTTGCAACAATATTTGCCGATTTGCCTATAGATATAGCGAATGAGCGTGTTGACAAAATTCTTCAAAGTTCAGGTCATCCCCGTGAGGCTGGAACTGTCATACTTTTTCCAATCAACTTGAACTGTTATGCTAGTGTTTTGGATTACAAAGATGAAAATGGTCATCGAAGTTACTCTCGAGTTGGTGAGAAGTTTTGGAGTAATTTTGGAGAAGGTTCAATTTTGACTGGCGAAGTTTCAGAGTAATTTTGGAGAAGGTTCAATTTTGACTGGCGAAGTTTCAGAGTATTCTTTTTTAGTCACAACAAATATATATGACGGTCGTCCAACTTATCTACGCATTTTTGATTCACAAACTGGCGTAAGTGTTGATCTTCTAGATTCGTCGATTAAAGCCAGTTTCGTAAATAATCGTCATGTTAGCATTTCTCTTGAAAAGACCAAACAAAGTCGTCAAATTATTTTAGAATGCTGGACTCAATAGTTAAAATTTCTGAAATTTGAACTCCAAACGTGAGAATCGAACCCAAGAATTTTAAATTAAAATTTTATTGTCTTGGACAAGAAAGTTCACTTGTATGATCAAGGTTTAATAGCTTCAGCTACTATTTGAAATTGATCTAACCAGACTGCAAAACGTTCACCTTTGGCATTTTCAAACTCACCCTGAGCCAAATTTAAAGCACGAACTGCTGTAGTATTTTCTGAATCAGAATAGGCGAATAGATATTTATCCTGCAATTCAATCTCATTAGATTTTTTAAACTTAAATGTACAAGATGCAGCGCCTGAAGCAGTTTTACATTGAATAATTACATCACCAGATTTTGATTGTAGATTAAAAGAATTTCCAAGTCCTGTACTTTGAATAAAATCTTTGAGTTTCAAAGTTGAAGAATTTTCGTTTATCACAACTGTAGTTTGATTAGAATTCCAAAAAAATGCCATTGAATCATTTCCTGCAAAAGCAAAATTCACGAATAAAAGACAACTCATTAATGTTAGTATTCTCATAGAAACTCCTTGATATAGAAATCTCAACACACTGAGAAGGATCTTTCAATTGAGCAGAAAATACGCTGCGCCGCTCGAAACCAAATCTTATTCACTCACCCTGTGTTCACAATAAGTTAGGCTAAGCATCCATCTACGCGCTCTGACGACGGTCAACATCCGGCTTAAGCGTATCAAATAAAAAACCCACACTTTGCTATATAAAAGTGTGGGTCAATAGTAAGCTAATTTTTTATTCGAATTAGAAATGTTTTAAGTATTCAATCAGCGCATCTTGTTCAGCTGGCGTAAAACCCACTTTATTACGAGAGTATTTTGTACCGAAGTAGTGACCGCGGTTAACTGTAGTATCAGCACATTTGCTGGCTTCTATTAAATCTGTAGCGGCTAATTCCATGAAACGGTCGCGAGCTACTTCGCCCTTTAGGCCTTTGAATTTAATTTCGAAGGTTGCACGAGTTAAAGACGTGATCGCGTCGATTAATTGGTATTGCGCCTGTAAAACTGTTTTCGGAGCAAAAAACACATCTAATTTAAGACCCGCATAAGTTAAATCGAGATTCGAAAGTAAATTTACTGGAACGCCTGCAGGAAGAGGTCCGATTTTAAGAATTTTTCCTACATTGGCTTCGTTGGTGATCGCATTATCGATTGGAGCATCGTACTGAGCCACTTTACGTTTATCTTTATCTTTTTTGAAGATTTCGTTAGCTGCAATCATCGGTTTTTCTAAAGATTCTTTAGTGTATGTAATTACAAATTCACCATCAACTTCTTCAAACGATCCGCCGTTAGCTAAGATCGTTTTGAAAACCGCTGATTTAAGTAAGAACGGCACGAACTTGATTGGAATTTTGATGTAGCTATCACTCGTTAGAACGTCAACTAAACCCGGCACTTTATCGCCGTAGATTGAAGTGTAGAGAACTTTAGCTTCACCTGCACGTTGAGGTTCACCACGTAAATCAGGATTTAATAGTTTTCTGATTGAATCTTCGAACGACACCATACGGCCCTCAACTGTTCCGCGGTCATCAAATTTACCTAGCGAGTTGTTTTGAAAGAACGGGGCCGTTGACCATAAGCTGACGAGTGATGGTGCACGTAAGTAACCGCGGCCACCAGCTGGAACTTGAATCTCTGCAGAAGTTAAAACAACACCTTGGTTGTTGCCTGATCTCATTGTGATCGGGTAGTTGATGCGAAATGTACCCACTGAAGGTAATGATTTGTACGAGCTAGATGCAAAGTTATCCCAGATGTTATCTTTAATCGCATTCGTTGCAACCGAGCTACAAAGATTTGTATCGATGGCTGTCATCGGAATACGAATATCAGTCGATAAGAAGTTGTTAGCTAAGAAATCATTTTGGTTAACGATACCTTCGATTTGTGTGTGGTACTCAGCTGTTTTTGTGTACTCAACAAAATTTGACCAGCATTTCATGTAACCTGCGCCAACACACTCAGGGCGATTAAAGATGCCGTAAACTTTTTCTGGTAATTTGCTTGAGTGACAAGAAGCACAGTTGTTGGCAAATAATTTTTTACCAAGTTTAACTTGTTCACTTTCGATGTCTTTTAAGTATTTAGTTCCTTCTGGAGCTTGTGCCAAACCATCTTTGCGTGACGCCACCATTAAGAACATCGCTAAATCAGTAGTTTGTATGACGTTGGCTTGCCAGTAACCAGAATTGGCCGCCGCTTTTTTAATTTGAAACGGGGTGACGTGGGCTCCGCCAATAACTGGTGCAAAGTTTTCTAACCAGTGTTCAGAGAATAAACCGATATTCACATAAACGCGGTTTAAAGCTCCTAATACGCCAACTGAATCTGCACCGTCTTTTAAGACACGTGGAGAAAGAGACATCGTGTTATTATTTTTCGAGAAGCCTAATAGCGGAGAATTTTTTGGCATTCCCGGCATCATCGAAAATTGGGTATTTAATAATTCGCCATCTTTTAAGTTTTCCCAGTTACCGAATTTAGCAGCCGCGTGCATACGCGCCCCTAATTCGTAAACGGCATTCATCGTGCGTGGGTTATTAATTTGATCTGAAGAAACTAATGAAGTGTCTAAAGCACCAGGGCGGGCCGTGTGAGCTAATTGGTAGATAAAGTTATCTACGCTTTTTTTGTAGTTAAAATTAAATACACGGTCAAACCAGAAGTATTGTGCACCAACATTCGAATTTAAGTTGGCCCATTTTGGATTATTAAAATCAGACGGTGGATTTACAGGATTTGGTCCAACGTGACAAAATGCACAGCTCATACCTACGCGGTAAGGTTTAACTAATGTTGGATCGTTGTAGTAAGCAGGGTCATTGTAATAACGAATTGGATCCCAGCGGTTTGCTGCTGCTTGATCGAATTTAGGATTTGTAAATAAACGAAGACCAATAACTCCTGTAGGGACTCCGTAGAAAGAGCCTACTTCTAAATGTTTTTGCTGGCCCTTGTAAGTTAACGTTGTACCGCGGGCTCCAAGTTTGGCGCCAGGATACTTTTTTGCATCCGAAAAAGGTTCTGGAGGACACTCTGAAGAAACAATACGTTTATCAAGTCTTAAACCCCAACGCTCTGGAAGTGGCTCTTTATTGTTAACATAACAAGGTTCATTCACTAAACCAATTTGTTGCCAACGGTTCGCACGCGAATAAGGTTGGTTTGGATCATTCGAAACTAATTTTACGAAATCTAAATTACCAAACGTATGGTCGCTTAAAAAATCCCAGAACTTATCATTACCACCACTCCAGGCGATCCAGTTATTGCGGCCCTTAACATAGGCTTTAACCGCATCGGCTTTTGTAATTCCTGGAACGTAAGGTTTTAACGCATTATGAATTTGATCTTGGTTTTCTGGACGGCTTAAAGCATAGTCCATATCCATGTAGTAATCATCAGCCGAACCTTGTTTCATTTTCGCTATGAGGTCTTTACTATTTTCGGCCAACATGGCTTCGTCTTTTTTATCCAGGTATTTACCTACAAGAGGAAGCTTTTGTCCGAATTTAATTAACTGCGCATCAGCTGTAATGGTGATTAAAGTGAGCGATAAAATAAGAGCGATTTTTTGCATAAAACATCCTTGTCTTATATATGTATATGACCTTCAAATCGTATCATATTTTTTGCCTAAACAGTTACCCGACTAGGTATGTGTTCTGGATGTTGGTCTAGGTCGCTTAGCTAAGGGTTTCGCTAGACGTGTCAGGCTTCTGCAGCAACGCAAGACGATAACTTTGCAAGGAGTAATGGCCGTAGGTTTTAATGCGGTAAAGGTCTAAGGCTTCTTGTTGAACTTCTTCGATCACTTCAACGTCAAGACCCAGTGGGGCATACATTTTAAGATGCTGAAACTCTTCGACGAAAAGTTGCGTCACTCGTTCAATGAATTGGTCAGCAGTCTCAGAAATGTTGTGAGTGGACTTGATCTCTTCTTCGATAATTTGCAGAATCATTTTTTTCATATATAGATTTTTTCGGAATCTTACGCTAAAACCTAAACTGTGAAATCGCCTAGTTTTTCTGAATTTCAAACAATTATCCAGTTTCTGCATGACGAACTGATCGGAAGTCAGTTGCAAGAGGTGATCTCGACGGAAGACGGCCTGGTGTTTGGTTTTTATCGCTTCGTGCATGAGCCTAAAGCCGTATGGTTAGTGTTAGATTTAGATACACAGTTTCCTTTCGTCGGGCTGTATCCGCAAAATCCGTGGCTTAAAATTAAAAAAACTAAACCAGTGGCCTTGTTTTTAAATTCACATTTCAAAAATACCCATTTAAAAGATGTGCAGGTTTTAGAAAACTTTGGTCGCGTCGCGGAGTTTGATTTTAGCCTTCCAGACAAAAAGTTAGTCCTGCAAGTGCGCTTGATTCCGAAACAGCCCAATGTCATTGTCACCGCTGATGAAAAAAGTGTTTCCTGGGATAAACCCCGCGATCTCGTTGTCGCAACGATAGATGAAAATTTTGAATCTGAAAACCGCTCTATACCTTTTTTATTTAAACAGTGGTTTGAGCGTCGTGCTAAAGCCAAAGTTAACGAAAGCAACGTTAATTCAGGTCAATCGCCCTATGAAAAATGGATGCAACAACGCAAAAAGGATCTGCAGAAAAAACAAAAAGCGTTACTGCAAATTGACGAACAAAAAATGACTTTACTTAAAGTTCCTTGGGTAGACATCGGTAATTATTTAAAAACCTATGGTTTTAAAGATCTGCCTCTTGAGTGGTCACCTTACGTCGATTTTAAACAAAAAGCCTCGTTCAGTATCGAAAAAGCTTTTGAAAAATCCAAACAAGTCGCCCACAAAATTTTAGGGGCGGATGAGCGTAAAAAACAAATCGCTTTAGAAATTGAATTGGCAATGGATGTTTCTGAAAAGCGATTTCAGCAACATTTGAGTGAATTGGCTGTTAAACAAGCAAAACAAGGTCTGCGCAAAGCCACCGAAGGTAGTTTCAGAAAATTAAATATCGAAGGTGAAAGCCCAGTCAGCGTACTTATGGGAAAAAACGCCGGTGAAAACTTAAAACTACTGCGCCAAGCCAAAGCTTGGGATCTTTGGATACATCTTAAAGATTATCCAAGTGCCTATGCCATTTTGCAAAAACCTAAGGATAAAAATGTCTCGGATCAGGTCTTAATCCAAGCCAGCCAGTGGTTAGTCAAAGAATCGATTAAAAATAAAAAACATATGGATGGTGCAAAGCTTTTTGTGGTGATTGTCGAATGTCGTCACGTGAAGCCGATCAAAGGGGATAAGATTGGGCGTGTGACTTATCATCATCCTCGGGAAATGTTGATTACCGTCTAAAATTTTGCTTAAATTAACACTTAGATCTAAATGACAACGATGGAGTGGTGTCTGTGATAGAAGTGTATAATCTCTGTAAGAATTACGGCGAACGCAAAGCCATTCAAGATATCAGTTTTAAAATTTCACAAGGTGATGTGGTTGGATTACTTGGGCCAAATGGCGCAGGAAAATCAACCACAATGAAAATCATCACAGGTTTTATGGCGCCCACCTCTGGTGTAGCAAAAATTTGCGGCTTTGATGTTTTTGAAAACCCCTATGAAGTAAAAAAACGAATTGGTTATTTGCCAGAAGCTCCGCCAGTTTATTTAGATATGACAGTGCAAGATTATTTAAATTTTGTTTCTGATCTTAAGCTTGTTGAAAGCTCTAAGAAAAAAGGGTTAATCGAAAAAGCCTTACAAAAAACGCAATTACAAGACGTGAAATTTCGTTTAATTAAAAACCTATCTAAAGGTTTTCGCCAACGTGTGGGTATCGCTCAAGCGTTAGTGTCTGACCCTGATGTTTTAGTCTTAGATGAACCTACGGTTGGTTTAGATCCAAAACAAGTCGCTGAAGTGCGCGACCTGATTAAAGAATTAAAAGGCCAACACACAATTATTCTTTCAACGCATATTTTACCTGAAGTGCAAGCCACGTGTAATCGTGTGATCATTATTCATAATGGCCACATCGTTGCGCAAGACTCTATTGATAACATTGAAAAACTGAATCAGGGTTTAATCACAGTCAATGTGAAAACTAAAAAAGATCTTGTGCTAACCACAGAGTTACAAAAAATCGCTGGTGTTCAGCATGTTGAAATGATGGGTTCAGCTTCTTACCGTATTCAAATTAAAGATGAAGATGTGTTAGATCAAATCGCACAACAAATTATTAAATCGGGTGCGGGCCTTCGCGAACTAACTCCAGCTACAGCAAATCTTGAAGATGTGTTTTTAAAACTTACATATGGTGTAGATGCGACTAAGGAGCAAGTGTGAACCAAATTTTAACTCTTTTGAAAAAAGAATTTAAGGCCATGTTCTTTTCGCCACTATTTTATGTGATCGCCTTTTTAACGACAGTGTTATTAGGAATCACATTTTCGATTTCAATTTTAAATTTCGCGAATCAAATTTCAAATGCCATGTTGGCGATGGGTTTGGGTAGTTCACAGCAGCAGAATATTCACTATGTCGTGTTTTTACCGCACTTATCCTTATTAAATTTAATTTTGATGTTTATGGTGCCAGCCCTAGCGATGCGCTTAATCTCAGAAGAAAAGAAAAACCGCACATTTGATTTGTTGTTAACATCACCCATTTCTTCAGTGCAAATTGTGGTCGGCAAATACTTATCGTTATTAGCTGTGGTCTTAGGTTTATCAGCGATAGCTTTTATCTACGTGCTTGTCGCGCGTAAGATGTTTGATTTTGCATGGGCACCAGCTTTATTAGCTTTAGCAGGCATATTTTTAGTGGGTGCTGTTTACAGTGCTTTAAGTATGTTTGCTTCAAGTTTAACCGAAAACACGATGATCGCCTTTTTTGTGGGGATTGTGTTTAATATTTCGGTTTGGATTTTAGGAGGCTTTGCCGAATTAGTTGAAAGCACAGCGATGAAAGCCGTATTTGATCAAATTTCATTAAATCAGCATTTACAAAGTTTAGTTGAAGGCGTGCTTCGGTTAAATGGCTTGGTGTTTTTTATCAGTGTGATTTTTCTATTTTGTTTTTTGACCGAGCGGGTGATCGAATCTGCCCGCTGGAGATCGTAATATGAGTAAAAAGGGACGTTTACTTTTAGGTATCGCAAGTATTTTGTTATTATCTTTTGGCGGATTGTATTTTGCCATTCAGACCTGGATGCCATTTATGTGGTTTATCTTAGGGCCGGCAGGGTTGTCATTTGTGGCTTGGATTTATCATGACCGCAAACTATTATTTGAATTAATGACGATGAAAACCACAAAGCACGGCTTAAATATGGGAATGTTAGTTCTTATCGCTTTGGTTTTTTTAGTTGGTTTAAATATTTTATCATCAAAGCAAAATAAAAGTTTTGATTTTTCGCAGGTGGGCTTGCACACGCTGTCGCCTTTATCTATTCAGATTTTAAATCAACTTGAAGCTGATTTAAGCGTTAAATTCTTTTATAAAGAAGGTGCAGAAAACGTTGAGGCCAATCGTAAAGCGTTTGCACAAACAGCACGAATGTATGCTGAAGCTTCTGATCAAGTAAAAATTGAATACATAGAAATGAATTCAAACCCAAAAACGACAGCAGATTTTGGCGCAAATCGCCCCGTGGGCGAAGTGTTTATTGATTATAAAGGCCAAAAAAATCGCATTGAATCGCAATTTTTAGGAAGCCAAGGGCAAAAATTTAACGAACAAGATTTTACCAATGCGATCATCAAAGTGACCCGCAAAGAAAAAAAGATCATCTATATCGTTGAAGGTGATGAAGAGCGTGATATCGAAAATGAAAAAAATCAACGTGGTGTTTCTTCGTTCGTGCAATTATTAGAAAAAAATTCTTATCTTGTTAAAAAAATCAATTTAGTTAAAGCCACAAGCATTCCTACAGAAGCAAACGCGGTGGTGATTCTTGGCCCACAGAGCGCGCTAGAAAAATTTCAAATCGATGCCATCACAAAGTATTTAGCTAACGGTGGTTCTTTATTTTTAACCTTAGATGATAAAAATACCGCGGGTCTTTCTGGTTTGTTAAATACCTTCGGCCTTAAATTAGAACCGCAATACATCTTTAATGTGATTAATTCCCCGATGGGTCAAGTGGTAAATTCAAATGAGCCCACTGTGGCCGTTGATTATTCAGCGATAAATCCCATTACAAAAGTTTTTACAAGCAATCAAAAGGCCATTTTTATTGCGCCAAATTCACTCGCCTTGCTGCCGATCAGCCCAGACATTAAAAATGAAATCATTGTGCGCACACCTGAAGCTTCTGTCGCCTTGCTAAAAATGGATAGCGTAAATTACGAAGGCAAACCACGGTCGTTTAACATTATGGCCGAAGTAAATGGTAAATTAGATAAAGCGACCAAGCCTTTTAAAGCTGTCGTTGCCGCCGATACAGATTTTTTATCTAATGGAGCGATTTTTCAGAATGTAAATCGCGATATCGCACTAAATTCAATGTCATATTTATTGGGAGATAGTGATCTGATTTCAATTGCGCCGAAAGAAGTTTCGATCACACAAATGTTAATGTCGCCTCCAGAATTTAGCCAGTTTTACAAGTTTGTGGTTATGGGAATATTTTTTCCGTTACCTTTTTTGTTTTTGGGAATCAGCATCGCGTTATGGCTTAAACGCCGTCACGCATAAGGAATAACTGAATATGAAGTTTTATAGAACGGTAATTTTAGCAATGCTTACAGTGACTTTTTCTGGTGGAGTTTATTATTTTACCGTTATCCGTGAAGCGCAAAAGGCCGACCAAGCAAGTTCTATCGTTGTTTATTTAAAAAAAGAACAAATCAATTATCTTGAAATGCAAAATAAGAACGTCAAATTTGTTTTTCAAAAAAATGATCAGGGTTGGAATATCGAAGAGCCCATCACAGATATTGCAGACGATCAGCGTTTAGAAGAAGTTTTAAATCAATTAACTAATGAAAAACAATTAGCTGTTGCAAAAGAAGGCCCGGGCATCAATTGGGCCGAATTCGGTTTAGATACGCCAGAATCTTTCATGGTTATTAAAAATAATTTAGGCCAATCACAAAAAATATTTCTAAGTGCGACTAAAAACTTTGAAGGCAATCATTATGCGCGCATAGATAATGTTGAAAAAATTTTAGTGGTTAGCCCAAGCTGGTTTAATTTTACCACTGAAAAACTAACTTATTACCGCGAGAAAAGCCTTTACCGTGGCCAGATTGCGGCGATTAAAAAAATTACGGTTCGTTCATTAAATGATAAATTTAGTTTGGTGAATACTGATAAAGGCTGGCAGTCGCCAGTCTTTGAACATTATATTTTAGATCAAATTAAAATTCGTTCGATGATTAAAGCCATCGCTGAAAACACGATTCAAGAATATATCAGTGAAGGTGATCCTTCAGATATGGAACGTAATGAAAAGGGCTTAAATAAAGATTATGTAGAGGTGATCTTTGAAACTGAAAAAGATCGCTGGGCTGTGACTGTTAATATGCATGCAACTGATAAGGCGCTATATGCTTTAACTGAAAAACCAACGTATTTAGTTAAGTTAGATTTGTCGCAATGGGAGCTTTTCGGCAATTTAAATTTAGATGCGCTTCGTGATCGTAAAACAATGATGACTTTTGATGCGAAAATGGTGAACCGTGTTTTCGTTAGAAGCGGTGCTAAAAGTTTACAGCTTATTAAAGAAGATTCAAAATGGCGTCCCGAAGCCGAAAACTTAATTGAAAAAATTAAAATTAATAATGATGATATGGCTGATTTAATCAATAAAGTGCACGACTTAGAGATCACTTATTTTATACCCGAAGCCGAAGGCAAAGAATTTACTGGCAGCGACATGATTATTCTAAAGACGTCTGAAGATCAGTTGTTGTTTCAATTAAACTGGGGGCCTTTGCAACATAAAAAAGTAGCCGGTTTAGAAAAAGATTATTTTCTAGCTCGCACGCAAGCCAGCGATAATATTTTTGGTTTAAATAAATCATACATAGATCAACTTCCTTTAGATAAAATCTTAAAAGATCAAGTGGCCCACGTTGAAGTGCCCTCTGAGAGTAAAGCGAGAAAAAAATGATTACAGTTAAATCTCCAACCCGTGTAGACCTTGCCGGTGGTACCCTAGATCTTTGGCCATTATATAACTTTGTTGATACGGCTCGCACGGTTAACTTGGCCATTGATATTTGGACTAAGGTTAATTTAGAAGGGCGCACTGATAAATCAATTGAAGTGTATTCATTAGATTTAAAACAAAAGTGGAATTTTGATAATTACACTCAATTTATTCAGACTTTAGATCCAAAACTGCAATTATATCAAAGTGTGATTTCAAAGTTTCACAAAAAAGCACCAAGCGTTGTTGAAAAGGGCTTTGCCATTTCAACCCAATCTGAAAGCCCGATCGGTGGAGGGCTTGGCGGAAGCAGTAGTTTGATCGTTTCAATGATGAAGGCTTTTTCGCAGCTGACTGGCATCAAATTCTCTTCACCGCACGAAATGGTTCACTGGGCACATAATTTAGAAGCCGAAATTTTAAATACCCCAACGGGCACGCAAGATTATTATCCAGCGATCACAGGGGGGTTAAATTATTTAAACTATGACACATTTGGAATTACCCAAACAATCACTGACCCCAAAGGCACGCCACTGCATGATAATTTTTTATTAGTTTACACGGGCCGAAGTCACCATAGCGGCTTAAACAACTTCGAAGTTTTAAAAGCGGCTATTGCGCAAGATGTAAAAGTGATGACTGCGTTGAAGAAAATTAAACTTATCGCAGATGATTTATGGCGAGCTATTGAAGATGAAGCTTGGGATAAGCTTCCAGAGCTATTTCGCGAAGAATATGACGCACGTATTCAGCTTACTCCGGCATTTACCAGTCCTGAAATCGAAAGGCTGCATCAAATCGGCTTATCAAACGGAGCGCTCGCTGTTAAAATATGTGGAGCCGGCGGTGGTGGATGTGTCCTAGTCTGGGTTAGTCCTGAGCATCGTCAGAAAGTGATCAGCGCATGCGAAAACGAAAAGTTTCAGTGTCTAAACGCAAGGCCAGTAAGCCCCTTGCTAGCAGCGCTGTAGCTTCTCAACCATCGAATAATGTTATTCGTTTTGTCGGAGTCTCTTTAGCCGGAGGCAAATCTGATAAGGCGTGCGTTGCTGTATTAGAGTATTACCCAGAAAACAAAAAGATATTTTTATCGAGATTATTTGAAAAAATAAAATCTGATGAAACCATTTCTGGAGATTTAAAAATCCATGAATTAATTTTGCAAAACGCTGATACGTTGAAGTATGTGGCGTTTGATACACCCTGGAATTTGCCGAATTGTTTAAGTTGCGAATTAAAATGTCCAGGTTATGAAAACTGCCATCAGCCCCATGTCGAATGGATGTGGAAGCATCAAGAAGATCGTTTAAAGAAAAAACGTCCAAAAAAATTATTTACGCCGTACACCCAGCGCGCCGTTGAAATGTATTTTTCGACAGAGCTCGAAGAAGTTTTTCATCTGCATCATGCGATGGGAGCTAACACCGCGCCGTTGTTAGCGCGAGCTTCATTTATTCGTAAAAGATTAACAGTCGATTGCATCGAGGCCTATCCAAAATTAACTCTATGGAGAATGGGAAAAGCCTTGAATATGATGAAATCGCAAATCAGCGATCATCGCGCAGCCTTTGGCGGCGATGAGTCACGAGCGCAGTTTATTCAAGCGCTGAACGATAACAATATCGCTTTTATTTACCACCAAGACGCCAAGCACATGGTTGAAAACAATCATGCCTTTGAAGCTTTTATGTGTGGTATGACTGCATTTTTAAAATATAAAAATTTAACAGAAAAAAGACCGAAAGGTTTTCCACCAGAAGAAGATTGGATTGATTTTCCGGTTGATGGTTTAAAGATTAAGGATTTTGCATGATTATTCAAACACACATTTTACAAAAAGCAATAGATGCAGCTCTTTCAACAGGAGCTGATTTTGCCGATATCTTTGTTGAAGACACTTATTCATCAAATCTAACAGTTCTAAACTCTCGCCCAGATAAAGCCATTGTTGGCCAATTGTACGGCGCAGGTATTCGAGTGGTCTTTGGCACTGAAGTGATTTATGTCACAACAAGTGATCTTTCAGAAAAAGGCTTAGTTAAGGCTGCGCTGATTGCGGCCAATAGCCAAACTGGAGATCCGTCAAAAATTATTACACCGATTCATTTACATAATCCGAATCAGTTCGACTCAATTCACACCTTCGGTGATAAACCGTGGGAAATTAACCGTGACAAAAAAATGGCTTGGCTCAATTCAGCGGATCAACATGCACGCAGCCTAAGTACACATGTCACCCAACTAGAGGCAGGTCTAAATGAAAAATTCCAAAAAGTTCAAATTGTTAATTCTCGTGGCGTTTCAGTATATGATGAACGCGCTTATTCACGCTTTAATGTTGAAACTTTCGTTGAAACTAATGGTACTAAAGAAAGTTCTGGCGAGAATCATGGCCATATGGGCACTTCAGAAATTTTTGATCGGTTTGATATCAAAGCGATGACCGCAGATACTGTCGAGCGCGCGCTCTTATTAACTAAATCAGGCTTTGCACCCGCGGGCGAAATGCCAGTGGTGTTGGCGAATGGCTTCGGTGGTGTAATTCTTCACGAAGCTTGCGGTCACGGCTTAGAAACCACATCAGTGCAAACTGGAGATTCTGTTTTTGCTGACAAAATGGGGCTGAAAATTGGTAACGATTGTTTAACCGCAATTGATGATGGAACCATTAAAAATGAATGGGGCTCATTAAATTTTGATGATGAAGGAATGCCAACGAAAAAAACCACACTGATCGAAAACGGTGTGGTGAAATCATTCTTAGTCGATCAAATGGGCTCTTTAAAAACTGGATTTGAAGCCACAGGCAGTGGTCGTAAGCAATCTTATAAATATGCTCCGGCATCGCGCATGCGTAATACTTTTATCGCTCCCGGAAAAGATAAATTCGAAGATATGATCAAAGATGTTGATTACGGTTTGTTCGCAAAGCGCATGGGTGGTGGTTCAGTGAACACCAGCACGGGTGATTACAACTTTCAGGTGCGTGAAGCTTACGTGATTAGAAAAGGTCGCATCGAAGAAGCCGTCAAAGGGGCTTGTCTGATTGGCCGTGGTATTGAAACTTTAGGTAAAATCACCAAAGTTGGCAGCGAAATGAAAATAGCCACGGGCATGTGTGGTTCAATCAGTGGCAGTATTCCAGCAGGTGTTGGGCAACCAGAAGTTTTAGTTTCAAGTTTAATGGTTGGCGGAAAGGCTAAATAATATGGATCAAATTAAAGATAACTTTTTAAAAATAGTAAAATTAGCCGAAGATAAAAAAGCCCAGGTAGAATTACTGTATTCAGAATCTGAAAAATTAAACTTAGGTTATAAAAAAAATAAATTAGATAAATTCGAATCTATTCAAAGCCAAATTGCGGGCTTGCGTGTGATTATTGGTTCGTCACAAGGTTATGCGTATACTGAAAACTTATCCGAGGCTTCATTATTAAATACTTTCAGTGAAGCATTTAATAATGCCCAAGCTAATGCGCTATCAGCGGATAAAACGAATAAGCCACTTAATTTAGTTAAACCCACTTCACTTAAAGTCGCAGACCCAAAATTTAGCGAAATTCCAATCGCCGAAAAAAAAGCTGTGGCTGAAAAGTTGGAATCTCAATGTTTAAGTCAAGACAAAATTCAATCTGTTCCTTGGGCAGGATTCACTGAAAGCCAAGGCGCTGTTAGGGTGTTAAATTCTGCAGGAGTAGATTGTAAATATAAATTTCAATATTATTCAGCCTACGCGTACCCGCTTGCTAAAGATGGTGAATCTTCTAAAATGGGCGGCGAATCGATGATTTCACGCGATTTTAAAGATATTAATGTGAATCACATCACTTCAGAAGCTGTTAAAAGAGCGAAAGAAAAACTAAACGCTAAAACTTTAAAAACAGGCAATTACGCAACCATCATCACAAGTGATGAATTTGTGACGATGATTAATATGTTTGAAAGTTATTTTTCTGCAAAACAAGTGTTCGAAGGTAAATCTCTGTTAAAGGGAAAAATCGGTTCAATCATCGCAAGCCCGCTATTTACTTTAGTGGATAACCCTCTAGAAGAATCACTTCCAGGATATCGTCCGTTTGATTCAGAAGGCGCAACTTCATTAAAAACGACACTGATTGATCAGGGTGAATTTAAAACTTTTATTACAAATTTAGAATATTCTGAAAAAATGAATTTGCCTCACACTGCCCATGCGGCTCGTTCCCCTGCAGGCACGATGTCGATTGGCTGCAGTAACTTAATTGTTCCAGCAGGAAAAGATTCAATTGAAGAACTAATTACAAAGAATAAAGCCACTGTAGTGATCACTGAATTTACTGGTGGCTTACATGCTGGTTACAATGAAACAACGGGTGAATTCTCGATGCCAGCCGAAGGTTTATTGTATGAAGATGGTAAACTAGTTGGGCCTGTAGATCAGTTCGTGGTTTCAGGAAACATTCTAGAAACCCTGAAAAAGATCACAGCATTAAGTAACAAATTAAATAACGGCTCAAGCGGCCGTATGTGTCCAGATGTTCTAATTTCAGAACTAAGTTTTGCCGGAGCTTAATTAGTGCCAGGTCCTGTTTCATGTCACGCTGCTCCCGAAAAAGGGACGGCCTACCTTTAGGGGTAAATAGGCAGTTTTAGATCTTGAATGAGATCCCAAAACTGCTTTTTGCTAAAGTTCTTTGAAAACAGGAGGGCGTTAATTTTTCTAACTTTGATAGAATTTCTTTCGCCCAATTTATAAAGATGGTCATAGATAATTTCATGCATGATAAGCACAGCTTTATTTAAAGCATCCAGCTGGTTCCAATTATCCTCATCAAAAAGAAAAGTTTTTTCATTTTTTGTCGTTACATTCTTACGAATAGCGGCTTGTTGAAGCACACAGTCTTTCGGTAAAAAAAGATGTTCTGAATCGTTAATATCAACGAGCTTAGCATTCTGCTTGAACTCGCTTTCACTTAATATTTGTGAAAATTTACTTTTATATTGCTTGGCTAACTTTAAATCAGCTTTTGCTAGCAATTCCAAACGTTCAGAAACAATTTTCTGATAATCAGGCTCGTCAGAAGTCATCGTGCTTGAGCTTTCAAAAAGATCTAATACTTGCGGTGATTTGTCTTTACAGCGAACAACATCGCCACCGTTACCAACTTTATTTTGGCCAAAAGCTTGTAGTGAAATAAGTAGTAAAAAGAAGTATCTATAGTTTAATTTCATAAATCGTTTTCTCGCCAGATACAGTTTCAAATTGTAAAACCATGTTATTCATAACTAAACCCGGTGGTTTATTAACTAAGATCCATTTTCGCAAAAACATCTTTCCCGGTACAGCAAATGGTTCGTAGATATGCGAAGAAGGAACTTTGCGCACACCCATAGATTGGGTGCGCGCACTAGAAATTGTATCTGTTACGGCCCAAGTTAAACCAGCTAAGTAGGTTACAGCACCCGCCGTTGCCAAGTTATCGCTTTTCGAAACTCCACCAGCGACCATAAGTAATGATCCAGCGGCAGTGGTTCCTGCAAGAGCCATGTCTTTATTGTGATGATCAATATTGTTTTGATAAGCAGTGGCTTCTGCCCATGACTTTAAATCGTTACCAACCACAACACTCACTTTAGAAACTGAAGGATCAGTTAATAAAGTCGTCTTATCGATACGTAGCCAGTCTTCATTTAGATTTTCGATAGTGATTTCAAACATTTCAAAAGCACTTTTTGCTTCTTGTTCGACTGGTAAAACACTGATTTTCATCTGCAGATCTTTTTGTCCCTCTAAAGGCATCGCTTCTTTACCCGGGTGAGTTGAGGCACAGCTAAGTGCGGCTAAGGTTGTCATCAAGAGTATTAATTTTTTCATAATTTAAATATCCTTATTATTTTTGAATTTGAGTGACAGGAAAAAGTTGAACATTGAGTTGAAAAACTTCTTCTTGTTGTTTGGTTGATTTTTCGGTCATTGCTGAAGCGTCCTCGAGAAACGCATCAATTAATATTTTGAATTTAGGAACCATTTTCAGACTCATCGGAAAACTTAATGACTGAAATTGTCTATTTTCAACAGGCACTTGTTCGATTTTCTGAGCAGCTAATTGTAAATTCTGTTGATGATGCTTTCGAATAGCTGCAGAAGGAATATCTGAAGCCACTTCAAAAGGTTCACCAATTTGTTTAAACGTAGGTTTAATTTGCAAACACCCAACACGTATTAATCGAGATATGGCTTCATTCGCCTGCTGCACTGAAATACCTAGTTGTTGTGAGATCCAGCGGGGGTCAGATTTAGCATCTTTAACTCGTGTAAGACTTAAAATAGCTAAGTGATACCAGTCTGTAATCAAATGAAACTGATCTTCTGCTAATGTTTTCTGTTGCACTTTTGTCGTCACAGAATTTTTATCTGAAGATAAGGCAAAAAGATATTTTTTCTGCTCATAAGGGGAGAGGCCTAATTTATCACTAATTTTATTCAAACTTTTCACGGTGAGGCTGCGTTTGCCACTCATAATCTGCGATACTTGGGCAGGACTAAGTCCTAGCCAGCGAGAATAAGCACGCAAAGAAAATTTGGGGTTCTTCTTCTGGCGTTCGCTAAATTCGGCTTTCATTAAAATGGCAAATTCGTTCATAGAATTGAGCCTGTCGCAGTTTAATAATGATGTAAAGTCGATTTTTGAAACACTGTTTCAGAATCTGAAACATAGCCAGCTGCGTAGTGGTCGCTAATTGCGATTGGGCTCAAAAGTGTCGCACCAATGTGTGATTTATCAAAGTAGGCCGTACCTTTTTGGGGAGCGATGCGCTATGAAATAGGACCTGGCACTTTCGCGAATTACTATTCTTTTTTACCGTAGCTATTCCGAATTAAACGATTCTTTTTAAATAGCTCTAGCGTTACGCGAGCTTGCTTTTCTATGCGCGGCCAAAGCGGATGGCTTAAACAAAAAAACCTAAAGTCTTCGTCGTTATTCGGTGCTTTATCCATTTCTCGGTCAAACATGGTGACTAAGACGCATAAGCGAATAAAGGCTAAGCCTTCATCGCGTTGAATAGGCAAATCTTTTTTACGGAGCTCACTTCTAATCATTTTGCGATGTTCGTCAAAATCATGAGAAACTTCTTTATATCCAAATACAGAGAGTAAGTATTTTTGATCATCACTCAATACGCTCTTCTTCTTGGCAAAATCTTCAATGAAGGTAAAAAAACCGCTCCATTTTAAGCCGTATTCTGCCTCTAGATATTCGAAATGATCTTTCATTATAGGAGTTGATTTGTCTGTCGCTTTAAAATCATTGAATACAGCAGGACCAAATTCATCTAAAAGAATATGGGCCTGCTGTGATTTTCTAGGAACTGCTTCTCCATTTTTATTATAATAATTGTTGTCAATTTTTACTATGGTGTATGGCGCTGAAAAATCTATACCAAGTGATTTCATCATTTTAGAATATCCTTAAAGACATCGAAATTAAATTCCTCTAAAGGTATGTGGGCATCTTCGCTGTCATTTTTTACGACAGCCGCATTTTTATCGAGAGAAGTGCCATTAGTTTTACTATTCGCAATTTTAACCAATCGTCGGGTATACTTCTATCCTTTAAATCATGGGCCAGCTTTTCAAGCGTTTTGTAACTTTGTTCATTTTTTATGTTTCTATACTTTTTGAATGCATCGTCTATATAACTTTGTGGACCGTTAAAAATCTTTGAAGCTTGTCTGTAAGCCTCGGCATTTCCTAATACTAAGCTCAGCGCTGATAAAAACCGTTCTTGATTGGATAAAGTATCGTTGGTGAAAAAATTATTTCCAGAAGTGACTTCGTATAGATCTATCAAATCATTAAGAACAGGTATAAAGCCATATCCATACTTAGCCATATCGCTGTAAAGAAGTTTTTCTAATTGCTTAAGAATATGGGCTGAATCAGGGGAGTCTGTAAAGTACGCGGCTAGTCTTTGAACATCAGACCGCGAAGGGATTTGTTCATAGTCGGTTAACGCTATTGCAATTGGCTTATCGCTTGTGTTGTAAAAACTAACTTCTTGTTTTGAAAAGTTATCGGATTCATTTGAGGTATATAAATTCGAGATATTCTCGAATTCAGCAATATTTGAAATAGGAGATTCTAAATTTGATTTACGGTTCTCTAGTTGGTTTTTTAAAGTCTTAAAATTATAAAACTTCCCGCTAACATAATTAATTTTGTCTTGTGCGTCTGTCGGTAGGGCTTGGATCACTTTGTCTTTGATGAAAGAAATCACTTTCTTTGACCGCTCTGAGGGCATATTTGTTGAAGCATCGGGATCAATGATTTTTAAGATTTCCTTATAACTGTCTGGGTAATTTTCCCAATATGTTTTATTTTTAATGTTCCAAATTAGCTCTTGGATTAGCTCTTGATCATACTTTTTTTCAGCGGATAGCTTCAGGAGTTCTTTTAGATAGGGAATATCATTGTTTTGTTTGCTCCACTTGAAAACTTCTTTTGGTGATGGCGAAGCTTTATTGCTATCAAGACAGTAAGATTTAAATGGGATAATTAATTTTGTGCGAGCAGGAATTTTAATTTTGTTTTCACTAGGTCTGTATTTTAAACTTTTGTAAGTCTCAAATAAAGTGTCGTAAAGCTCTAGATCACTTGAACTTAGTTTTCTCTTACTTTGAATAATCTGAGAAAATTCTATGATATCTGACGCAATATTTTCTTTATCAAAGTCTTTAACAATAATAGTTTGAACGATTTTTTTATTGATATCTTGTATTGTTGGCGTGTCGTTGCTTGGCTTTTGCGAAGTTGTGCAACTAGTGACCGCGAAGACGAGCATAAATAAAATATTTTTTAGTTTCATCGAACAATAATTGCACGGACAATCGGCGCCGGGTAGGCCCCGCTTTTTAAACGCGCTGCTCCCCAAAAAGTAACGGCCTACCTTTGAGGAAGCGGTTTAAACATCTCTTTTAATTCAGGAATCTGCATCGGTACTTTTTCTAAAGCACTGATCCAGGTTTCTGGAGTTTCCATGCAGAAAAACGCATTCCATTTTTCGTTTTTAGATTTTAAACGTTTAAATACAAACGATAACATCTCACCACGTAAAGTGGCGTCGTATCTTAATTTGTTGCCTTCAGACGGAAACATCTCTGCCCCCACCACTAAAGACTGAACTCCAAAACGATCGCGCATCATGTGGCGCTGTTCTGGTTGATAGCGTAAAGTACCGATCGAAATAATTTGCACTTCTTCTGGGGTAAACGTTTCAGTGATATGATCCACAAGAAAACCATAATTTTCTTTCCACTCGGGGTGATAAATCATCGGATCAATATGAAAAGCTAATTTGTAACCTTGATCACGGCATTTTTTTGCCGCTTCGATGCGTTCATGAAAGCGTGCCGTGCCGTGCTCTTCGCGATCAATGATATACGGAGGATTAATCGACCAGCTCACCGTGATATTATTAGCACCCGGAATATCAATAAACTGATCTACTTTATTAGATTTAGTTTTAAATTCTAAAACCCATTTTGGATAAGGTTTAAAAAATTCAATCAGCTTACGTGAATACAAAGTGATTTCATCTAAACTTAACGAATCAATGATTTCACCAGTGCCCACACGAAACGGGTGGTTTGGAAATTCATTAATCATCGTTTTTAATTCTTCTAAAGCTTGATCGATGTTCGTGTAGATCAAAGACATCTTTGTATTTAAATAACTTTGTAAATAGCAGTAGCTGCAATTCATATTGCACTGACTACCTAAATTTAAAACATGGTAATTGCAGCAGGTTAAAGTTTTTTTCTGAGTAGCACCCGGGCAACGTTTAAAAAATTGACCTTTAAACTCAGTCAAAAGCAATGTCTGCTTAGATAAATTAAATTCTTCG
Source organism: Bdellovibrionota bacterium (assembly GCA_040386015.1). Lineage (GTDB taxonomy): Bacteria > Bdellovibrionota > Bdellovibrionia > Bdellovibrionales > Bdellovibrionaceae > Pseudobdellovibrio. The sequence goes on from JAZKGG010000003.1 coordinate 103,141, forward strand.
GCTGTCATCGGGCCACGTTGAGCAGCTAAAAAGCCGTGTTCAACCACTTCAATAATTTCGGCAGGATATAGCGAACGCACACGCACAGCCACTTCAGAGTTTTCTGAACAGCGTTCGATATAGATTTTTTTAAATACCGGAAGCGAACTATTCACTGATTTGCTCCTTCACACGTTCTAAAGAAGAAATCGCTTTAATTAAATCAGCTTCTGAGGTGATAAACATTTTAAGTTCAATACCTGCGCGATCACCACGGCGTTCAAATTTAGTTTTTGAACCATACGGCCACGGAAGCTTTTCTAATTTATTTTTTAAAACATCATCACGCTGAGTTGTCGCCGGATATCGTAGGGCGCGTAAGTGAATAGACCATTTTGCAAAGTCATGTGATTGTTCAAACAAGGTTTCTTCATGGCCCATTAAGATCAGGTCACTGATTAATTCTAAATTTTTTAAAGAATCAGTGTACGATGTGCGTGCTTCGATTAATTGTAATAAAGCTTTAAATAATAACTGCCATTGTAGATCAGTTTTTAGCGGCGATAAGAAGGCAAGGTCTGCACCTTTTACTTTTTTGGCCTCTAACCATGGTTCTACCGTGGCTGAAAACCCCAATTCTTTGGCTTTAAGTAAAAACTGATCTATACCCATGGTCTAGGTGCTAAATCATTTTAGGATTTTTGGCAATAAAGCCTTAATTCTAGCGCAAAGATATTTTATACTGTTTACGAGGTGTTTTGAGTGAAAAGCTGGAAAAATACGGCAGAAATCAACTTAGATGTGGTTTATTTCAACTACAGGCAAGGCTATGATTTTTCTCAGCACGCTGAAGTTTATGTGTGGGATCTGGATAAGACCTACTTAGATACCTCGATTGACTCATTAAAAGGCCTTTTTAGAACAATTTTCGAAAAGTCTTTAACTAAGAAGAACGTTCCTGGCGCCTCTGAATTACTAAAAAGTATCGCCCGCACCCGTAAAAAACATTTTACTGAATCAGATTTTCCGTTGTTTTTCGTGTCGGCATCACCGCCGCAAATGGAATCTAAAATCAGCGAAAAATTCGCACTGGATGAAATTGCTCCGTTGGGAATGTTTTATAAAGATAACTTACGTAATTTAGCGCCTTCGCGTTTACTATTTTTAAAAAAGCAAATCGGTTATAAGCTGCAATCTTTGATGCAGCTTCGTTGTCACTTAAACAACGATGTGCGCATGATTTGTTTTGGTGATGATTCTGAATCAGATGCGATCATTTATAATCTATTTTCAGACATTTGCGCTAGAAGATACACACCACTTCATTTAGAAGAATTATTACAAGATTTAGGTATTACGCGCGCCCAGATCGACGAAATTTTGAAACTTCAGTCGTTAGTGCCGATTCAAGATCCGGTAGAAAAAATTTATATCAATTTAGCCACTGACACTGACCCAGATTATTACAATAAATTCGGACGCAGAACCTTAGCCACTTACGACACTTTTCAAGTGGCGCTAGATCTAGTACAAGATCAACGTCTGTCATTAGAAGAATTAGGCGTAGTGATGGAAGCGCTTGAATCAAAATACAGTTATTCAAACACACAGCTGGTAAAAGGTTTTGAAGACTTAATTCGCCGCCGTGTGATCGGGCTATCGTCGTTTGAAATGATTAAGAATTATCTGATCGAAAAGAAAAAAGTTTCTTTATCATGGGCTCCAAAATTTGAACCATTAAAAGAAAAGATCGTACAAAACGGTCACGTGTACCAATTAGACGGCTTATTCGAACCGTGGGTTAAGACCAACGTCAATTATCGGAATGATTTTTTCTAAATTGATCTGACGGCAGGAATCCGTCAGGAGCCCGCCACGGATGGTAGCTCCGCTAATCAAACTTCAACGGAAAAACCGTCGTGATCGATGCGCCCGAAAACTTCGGAAATATCGTGCGTGCCACAACTTCTGATAAACATGATTTAAAAGATTTATCCTGAATATCAGAGCGATTAATTTCTACTTTAGTCACTTTACCAATGGGGCTAATTTCAAACGAAATTAAAACTTGGCCGTGGGCTTGTTCGGTTTTTTGAATCAACTGACCATAACATCTGAAAAAATCTGATTTTTTAGAAGCTAAAATTTCTTCGATTTTAGATTGCGGTAAAATATCTTCTGGTTGAGTGGTTTTCATACCTTTTTGGCGCAGGCTTTCGGCATTTTTTTCGTTAGACAGGGCGTAATCCATCGCGGTTAATTGCCGGCCTTCTTTGCGCACCCAAAACGAAGGCTCTTTGCCAAAGCGCTCGATAAGCACATCACCTGAACGTACAGTTACAAGTGTGGTCTTATCGTCGGTTTGTTCAACTAAGATTTCTGAATTTTCTAAAACACGAACTTCGCCGCCAGTAATTGTAAATGTGATCAATGCGTCTGCTAGAGGAGCTGTTTTGATTAAATCGAGGTGGCGAATTTTTAAACCTTTTTGGGCAGGAATATCATCGTACTGATCTAAGCCACGAGTTATGACCCCCGTGGGATTATCAGAATTAATTTCTGTGATTTTAGCTAATTCTTTAGAGGCTAATAGATCAAGGCCTCGGGTTGGAATAACAACCGAAATCAAGATGAGGAGCACTCCAATAATGATGAGACCGATGACAACTCGGTTTTTCATGGACTTAAAATGCAACTATTTAGTAGGTGCAGAGGCTGCAGCCGCTGGAACTTCAGTTGTTGCAGAAACAGGTAAAGCTGCTGCTGCATTGGCTTCAGGCATTGATGGAACAACAGAATCAACCACTGAAGTTTGAGTGCGTGAAGATAACATCGCAAGGCTGATGCAAGTTATAACTAAGATACCAGATACGATTTTAGTCATTGTGGATGCCAACGTCGTTGCTCCAGTTGCACCTAATACTGAATTTGAAGAGCTCTGAGTTGTAAATACGCCACCACCCTTAGAGTCTTGCACTAAAACTAAACCAATTAGGGCTAAACAAGATAGAATGTGAACAGTAGCTAAAAATGTGATCATGGCAGGGCTCCTTCAAAATTATCAGACAAACAAACCGATAACTTATCTAATTCACATAATTCAGTCCAGCAAGGGTTCATTTTACGCGGTGTTTAAAGGTGACAAAACCCACTGATTGGAGCATATCTAAATGCATGTTTTTTGTGGTCTTTGAAGGTTTAGATGGTTCGGGTAAATCCTCTTTAATGAAGAGGCTGGAATCGCATTTAAAAAATCTGCAAAAAGATCTGATCATGACCCGCGAACCTGGCGGCACCACAGTTGGTGATGAAATCCGTGAAATCATTTTAAAAAAACAAGCACAGCCTCCTTCTGCACGTACAGAGTTACTTCTCTATCAAGCAAGTCGTGCTCAACATGTTGATTTAGTGATTCGTCCGGCCTTAGCGCTGAATAAATGGGTGTTGTGTGATCGTTTTTCTGCAAGCTCGGTGGCCTTTCAAGGCGGCGGTCGCGGAATCTCGTTAGATCAAGTTCATTGGTTAAATAATTTTTCTACAGATTTACTTAAGCCGCATTTAACAGTGCTGTTAGATTTATCAGTCGATGAATCTAAAAAACGCAGAACCAACCGTGAAAATCAAACAGCAGTCGCCGAAGATCGTATCGAGGCCGAAGCCGATTCTTTTCATGAAAAAGTACGCCAAGGATTTTTAGATCAAGCCAAAGCTGATCCCCAAAACTGGTTAGTGTTAAATGCTGCTCATACACCTGAAGAATTGTACCAACAGTTAGTTAAAGATTTAACGGAGCGCCAATGGCTTCGTTAATTTCGCACATCGTAGGCCATGAAGAACAAAAATACATGCTTCAAGCCGCGACCGAGAATCAATCACTGCCCCACGCGATGGTCTTTTCAGGCCCTTCAGGTGTTGGTAAAACTAAATTAGCTATGGCGATCGCACAAAATCTAGTGTGCGAAGAGCCAGTGCAAAAAAAAGCCTGTGGTTATTGTGGAGCTTGTGTTCGGGTTGCAAAAAACCAATCTGAAAGTTTGCGCCTGGTAGCTCCGCAAGGGTTGAACATTAAGATTGATCAGATTCGTGATATTTTATCCTATTTGTCTTTAGCCAGCGATGGGCAAAAGCGGGTAGTGATTATCGATCAAGCTAACTGTATGAATCCACAAGCCTCAAATTCACTACTTAAAACTTTAGAAGAACCACCACCAGATGTTTATTTTATTCTAACGACAACAGATGTGCGTTTGTTAATGCCAACGATTCGTTCGCGTTCACAAATCATTTCGTTTAAAGCGCTTAGCCAAGATAGTTTACAACAAATTAAACCGGGCCTTTCAAGTTGGATGTACAAATCAGCACGCGGGCAAGCGGGCAAACTAGTCGATTTTTCTGAAAGCGAGTCTTTAGAGCGTAGAAATTCTGACTTAGGATTTTACGAACATTTCTGGTCTAACAAAAATTTTATTCTGGAAACTGAAATTAAAGAGTACGCCAAAGATCGCGCCGCGGCGTCTGCGGTTTTAAAAAATTGGTACATCTTTACTCGTGATATGCTAGTTTTAGCTCAGGGTGCACGTGAGCAAATTTTGAATTCTGATCGTATCACGACTTTAATTAAATTAGATTTTATTCCGCCCGCGAAACTTTACGATTTTTCGTCGGCGTTAATCCAAGCCATTCAAGATATCGACAAATTAGATATGACTTTGTTATTCGAATCACTGTGGGTGAAACATGCAAGAGTCTAATTCACAAGCAGCACCGATTGAATGGATTGATATTCATACTCACTTAGACCGTTTAGAAGGCGGCGCTGAGTTTGCACTAAAACTAGCAAAAGAAAATGGCGTTACAAAATTAATCACGATCGGCACAGAACCAGAAGATCTACCGATTGTTTTAGAATTAGCGCAAAAGTATTACCCTGCAGTCTATTGCACCATCGGGGTTCATCCGCACGAAGGCACTAAATACACTGACGAAGTGGGTAAATTTTTGCGTGAAAATGCTCATAGACAAGAAGTGGTCGCGATTGGTGAAATCGGCTTAGATTATTATTACAACCAGTCACCAAAAGCCGAACAAATTCATGCTTTTCGCGAACAGTTAAAAATCGCCCAAGATGTGGGTTTGCCAGTTGAAATTCACACCCGCGATGCTGAGCCAGATACCATCGAAATTTTAAAAGAATTTCAGGGCAAAGTGAATGGCGTGATTCATTGTTTTACCGGGACTGAGTGGTTAGCGCGCGAGGCTTTAGCTTTAGGGTTTAATATTTCAATCTCAGGTGTTGTGACTTTTAAAAATGCGGATTCATTACGTGCCATCGTCAGAGATGTGGTTCCGCTAGATCGTTTGCATGTTGAAACAGATGCTCCGTTTTTGGCTCCTGTGCCCATGCGTGGAAGACCAAATACCTCGGCTTACGTGGTTCACACCGCAAAGCTTGTAGCTGAATTAAAAAATATCTCTGTTGAAGAGTTAGCGAAGATCACCACAGAAAATGCTAAAAAATTATTTAAAAAATTAAAATAGGAGAGAGACTATGTCTAAAGTAAAAGTTGGTATTAATGGTTTTGGTCGTATCGGTCGCGTATTTTTCAGAGCGGCTTTTGATAAAGTTGATATTGCAGGCATCAATTCTTTAGATGATATTGAAGGTATTGTTCATTTGTTAAAGTACGATTCATCTCATGGTATTTTTAATGCTGATGTTTCTCATGATGGCGAAAATTTAATTGTTAACGGTAAAAAAATTCCAGTTTCGAAAACTAAAGATCCAGCACAAATCCCTTGGAAAGCTTGGGGCGTAGAATTAGTGATGGAATGTACTGGCGCTCTTAAAGGTAAAGAAGACTACCAAAAGCACATTACAGCCGGAGCTAAAAAAGTGATGATCTCTGCTCCGGCAGACGGTGTTGATATGACTGTAGTTTACGGTATCAATCACAAAGACTACGACGCAGCAAAACATACTTTCGTATCAAACGCATCTTGCACAACAAACTGCCTAGCTCCTTTAGCGAAAGTATTAGATGAGGCATTTGGTATCGAGTCGGGTACAATGATGACGATCCATTCTTACACGAATGACCAACGTATTTTAGACTCATCCCATAGTGATCCTCGCCGTGCTCGTTCTGCGGCTGTATCAATGATTCCTACAACAACGGGTGCTGCAAAAGCCGTTGGTTTAGTATTGCCAAATTTAAAAGGCAAAATCGACGGTATGTCGATGCGTGTTCCAACGCCGAATGTTTCGGTAGTTGATTTTACGTTCAATGCAAAAACGACTATGACTATTGAAACTATCAACGACGCTTTAAGAAAAGCTGCCGGTGGCGAGTTAAAAGGTGTTCTTGCTGTTGAAGAAAAACCTTTAGTGAGCATTGATTTCAACGGCAACACTCATTCTTCAATCGTTGATGCGAAAACCACAATGGTGATTTCTGGTGCCGGTGGTAAAATGGCTAAAGTTCTTTCTTGGTACGATAACGAAGTAGGCTTTTCAAACCGCATGGTTGATATGGCCATTTATATGATGGGTAAATAATATGTCTTCTCAAGGTTTAAAAGGGATTAAAACAATCCGTGATTTCGAATTAGCAGGTCAAACTGTATTCTTACGACTCGATCTCAACGTACCGATGGATAAATCTGGTAAAATCACAGACGAAAATCGTCTTAGAGCTGCTTTGCCAACAATTAATTACGCTCTTGAAAAAGGCGCTAAATTGGTTATCGCTTCACACTTAGGGCGTCCGAAATCAAAAGACGATAAACAGTATTCAATGGAGCCTGTGGCTACACGCTTGGGTGAGCTATTGGATGTTGAAGTTGTTTTAATGGATGAGCCAGATTCAGAAGGGGTTAAACATTTTCTTTCGGCGCCGATGAAGAAACAAATTATCTGTTTAGAAAACCTTCGTTTTGATGAACGTGAGACAGAAAATAAAAATGAACTTGCCGTTCAATGGGCGTCTTACACTGACATCTATATTAATGATGCTTTCGGGGCTTCACACCGTGCGCATGCAAGTATTCATGCTTTTCCTGAAATCATGCAGAAAAAAGGGATTGGCTTATTGATCGAAAAAGAAATCAAAATGTTAGATGGTTTATTTGATAACCCTAAAAAGCCTTACATCGCCGTTCTTGGTGGTGCGAAAGTTTCTGATAAAATTCCGGTGATCGAAAAATTAATGAATATCGTTGATGGGTTTGTGATCGGTGGAGCTATGGCTTACACATTCTTAAGAGCCCAAGGTATTCCGGTAGGTAAATCTTTAGTAGAAGCTGATAAAGTAAAATACGCTAAAGAGATGATTCAACGTATAGAAGCTCGTGGTAAAACCATGTTATTGCCTGTAGATCACGTAACGGCGACAAGTTTTGGCGACACGACAAATATCAAAGTAACGACGACGGCTGAAATCGACGAAGGCCGCATGGCTTTAGATATCGGTCCGCAAACAATCAGAAATTACCGCGCTTGTTTAGAAAAAGCTCAAACAGTTTTCTGGAATGGCCCCATGGGCGTTTTCGAAACTCCGGCTTTTGCTAAAGGAAGTTTTGCCATCGCAGAAGTTTTAGCAGCTAATCCCGGCCTAATTATTGTAGGTGGTGGAGACTCAGCAGCGGCAGCAGAAGCTTCAGGTTTTGCAGACAAAATGACTCACATCTCTACAGGTGGTGGGGCAAGTTTGGAATACCTTCAAGGTGAAAAACTTCCGGGCTTAGAAGTATTACGTCCACGTAAACAATCTGAAGTGATGCCTTAGGCTTACAAAAGAAAGTTGTAATTTATGAAAAAGATTTTTGCGGCAAACTGGAAATTACAAAAAACACCTGCGCAAGCCAAAGAGTTCTGTGAAACTTTTCGTGCTCAGCTTTTGGCTCATACTTATTTTTGGGATCACAAAGAAGTTTTCATTTTTCCGCAAAACTTTTCTTTAGACACTGTAGTTCATGCAACTAAAGACACGCCGCTTTTTGCAGGTCCACAAAATATTCACACTGAAAAATCTGGTGCCTTCACGGGTGAAAATTCAGCAGTATTTGCAAAAGAAGTGGGAGCAAGAACGATTTTATTAGGGCACAGCGAACGTCGCCAGTTTTTTGGTGAAACACATGAAGCTTTAAATAAAAAAGTAAAACTTTGCCAAGAATTAGATTTGCTTCCGGTGTTTTGTATTGGTGAAACTTTAGCAGAGCGTGAAGCTGGCGAGACTGAAAAAATTTGTTTTGAACAAATCACCAAAGCTTTAACAGGCATTGATCAGTCAAAACGCATCATCGTGGCCTACGAACCTGTATGGGCGATCGGCACAGGCAAAGTAGCGACGGTGGCGCAAGTTCAAGAAATTCACGAAAAGCTTTATCACAAAATGGCTGATCTTAATTTTTCAAATTTTCAATTATTATACGGCGGTAGTGTTAAGCCAGATAATGCGCAAGAACTTTTACAAGTTCCGCATGTGGATGGTTTTTTAATTGGCGGAGCAGCCCTTGAGGTGGATAGCTTCATGAAAATCTGCTCGCACTAATTTTTATTTTTTAAGGTGTATAAGCCGGCTTTGGATTTTGTATTAAATAAATAAAAGTCGGCAAATGGTTATTAGCATTTAAACCATAATTCACATTCCAACTTGCAAATTCATCAATACTTCCTGAAAATCTTTGTGCCAAGCTAAGGCTGCGCCCTAAATAGAACACGCCTGCTGTTGTATTCCACGAATTGCCAGCACATGCTGTATTTACACCATTTACTGTGACGTTCACATTTGGTGATGTAAAACGAATTGAGACATGATTCCATTCTCCGAAGGTCACGGCTCCTGCAGCAGAACTGCAGCCGGTTGTTCCGCCGCCCAGTGCGCGAAGTGTGCCGTCGGCAAGAAGGGATGCTCCCGCACCTTGATTGTTTGCGTTGGCGCCGTAGAAGAAAATACCTTGATCAACACCGATATTATTTGGCTTAATCCAAAACGAAAATGAACGTGCCGCTGTACCTGTGATTAAACCTGTATTTGCTGATGTAAAATAGTCATCGACGCCATCAAAATCAAAAGCTTGCCCAATTAAGCCAGCGACATAACTTAAGCCTGTACCGTTAACATTTGAAGCTGTTAAATTTAGCCCTCCAATTTGGGCTGCCACAGTGGCGCCGCTGGCAATGTTTCCAGCGCCATCGCCATTACTGTAACGAATAATTCCATCATTGACGAAATCGCGGTCTGCAGGATTTGAATCACCAGTTCCGGCTACAGCTAACGACAGACCATTTCCGCTTGTCGGAAATAAATATTGCTGTTGCACGTATGGGCACGCAGCATAAGTAGCGCACGCAGAGCTTGGGATTTTCCATTTTAAATGCACTTCAGAGCCGCCGCCATTTTCGAAAAAGCCCATCACGATATCGTATTTGGTGTTTGCAGTGAGTACGACATTGCGGCTTGTGGTTGTTGGGCCGTGATCTGTCCAAAAATCTTCAACTAAAGTGCCATTTACCCAAAGGTAAATTCCATCATCTGAATTTGTATGAAAAGTATAAGTTCCAGTTTCTGGAGCTAAGATTTGCCCTGTCCATAATACAGAGTAAACATCGGCACCACCGACGGGGTTGTTACCGGATCCCCAGGCAAAAGAAATATTAGCATCTATGCGCTGATTGTTAAAAGTATTATAGCTCATGCCGGTGAAATACCGAGCATGTAATCCAGTGCCGACTTCAACCGTAACGGGAGTTCCTGAAATCACGCTCACTGACGCACTGGCGGTAAAACTTGAATAGGTTGCTGATACGATTGTTGGGCCACCTAAAGTAATTCCGGTCACTTCGCCTTTCGGAGAAAAGTTATTCACTTGGGCCTGCATTACATTGGGTGAATACCAACCACACGCACTTGTTAAATCTAAAGTACCACCATCTGCAGTACGACCATAACATTTGATGTCGACAGTACCACTGACATTAATGCTTGCCGAAGTTGGAGTAACAAAAATACTTGTGATAGTTGCAGAATTAAATGTAGCACTGACTGAATCAGATAGAGATAAATAAGTGGCTGTGATATTAACGCGGGGATATCCAGTGACAGTTCCTAAAGTAAGTAAACCGCCGGTAAAACTTGTAATTGTGTAATTCGCTGATGCCGGAACAGTCCAAGTTGCTGACGGAGAAATATCTAATGTGGTTGCATCGCTGTAGGTGGCAACTGCAGTGTATTGAAAAGTTGAATTTCTAGGAATAATTGCAGACTCAGGCAAGATCGTCATCGATACAAGTGGAATAGCTGTCACAGTGAATGATGTTGAAGCTGTGATATTTGGAAAACCTAAGTCATGTACGGTTAAAACGATGTTACTTGTGCCAGTGCTTCCGGCGATAGGAATAATATTTAAATAACAAAATGGCGAGATACCAGTGTAAGTGATGTTAGCTGGTGGAACCACCGCATTATCAGACGACGTCACGGCAAGATTTGCACCACTGCAAAACAAAGTACTTTCAATATCTGAAATTTGAAACGGAATGTAAGGGTAGTTGGCTTCGTAGATATTTCGACTAGCTATTGTTGTAATTGTTGGCGATGTATTCGCCATCGCATAAAAACTTAAATCAACTGTGGCACTTTGTGGAACAGACGCAAGGTAGGAAATGATTAATTGATCATTGTATGTTCCGCCCATGACTGAATTCGCCGTAACGACAACTGCACAGCTACTGGCTGCGGGAAGTGTAGATGTGCAGTTGCCACCAGCTCCTGGAAATGCTCCACCTTTAAAATTGAAATTTGGTGTCGCGAAGGTTGCGGCGGTTAATTGCGAAACGGTATAAAGTCCAAGATTTGAAATGGTAAAAGTTCTTTCAACGGTTGTTCCCGCGCTCGCGCTAGGAAACACATAGGCCGGCGAATCTGAAATAATAACATTTAATGTTTTTGGTCCCCACATTCCCATGGGAATGAAGATTTGCGCTTGAACTTGTAGCGCATAAATAAAAATAAAAATAAAACACACACGAAACACTTTTATAGTATAACTAAATTATTTATTTATACTATAAAAAGTTTTTAGTAAGTTTTTGACTCTTAATTTTTTAGTAAGTGTTTTTAAAAAAAAATAATAATTTTGAATTAAGGTTCTTTGCAATAAATCAACATTACTCGGGTGCAAATGGTGTTTCATTTTAAGACGGTGCCTAGCAATTTAAGCTTTCGCGTCAAGTCATTGATCGTACTAAAAAGTGTCTGCCTCAATTAGATCATCTTAAAGCTGGAAAATACCGGTGAGTGTTTTGCAGAACATAGCCTTAAGTCTAGAATAATAGATAAGCGAGGCTACCATGTCTAAGATAAATAATGTTCAAGAAGCTAAACACATTCACTTTAGAAGATGTCATGTTTGCGGCACATTTAATGAGCGCGCAAATTCGTTGGTTGATCGATGCGGCAGTTGCAGTAAAGCCTTGGCTCCCTTTGTGTTCTTCGATGAACAGCATGCTTTAGGGGTTTCGGATGGTCGCCCGTCAGAAGAGCCTTCCAAAAAATCCAGCACGATGAAAATAACCCGTCTAGCCACACAAACTATTTATCCACCTATTTGGGGACTTACAGTATATTGGTGACATGAACGTTACCTTAGAAGACATCCAAAAAGCCCAAGAGACCATTCAAAACCTGGTTAGCTACACGCCATGTGATTACTCAAAATCAATGACAGATCTACTGGGTTCAGAAATTTTTCTTAAATTAGAAAACACGCAAAAAACCGGAAGCTTCAAAATTCGTGGAGCTTCTAATAAAATTACAAATTTAACAGCGGATGAAAAAAAACGCGGTGTGATTGCCTGCTCTGCCGGAAATCACGCGCAAGGTGTGGCGTTAAGCTCGCAGTTAAATAATGTTAATTCTGTCATCGTCATGCCTGAGAACGCCTCTATTGCCAAAATAGACGCGACTAAACGCTATGGTGCAGAAGTGATTTTGTATGGTTCAATGTTTGATGAAGCTAAAGATCACGCCTTGAAATTGGCTAAAGAGCACGGCTATGTGTTCGTTCATCCCTTTGAAGACGAAAAAGTCATCGCCGGTCAAGGCACTATTGGTTTAGAAATCTTAAAGCAAATCCCCGAAGTAGATACTATTGTTATCCCGATCGGCGGAGGAGGGTTAATTTCTGGTATTGCATTAGCGGTCAAAAGTTTAAATCCAAAAATCAAGATCATTGGTGTGCAAACAGAATTAGTCAGCACGATGGCGCAAATGTTTCACACGAAAAAATTTATTCCTTTAACTAAACCTGTGGCGACGTTAGCAGATGGTATTGCTGTAAAGACACCAAGTGAAGTTATGTTTAAATCTTTCATCGAAAAAAATGTGGATGAAGTTGTGACTGTGACTGAAGATGAAATCGCAGAAGCTATCGTATTTTTATTAGAGCGCGCAAAAACTGTGGCTGAAGGCTCAGGAGCCGTAACTGTGGCAGCAGCTCTTTCGCGTAAACTTAATTTGGGCAAAAAAACGTGTTTAGTTGTGAGTGGTGGTAATATCGATTTAAATATCGTTTCTGATATTATCAATCGTGGTCAAATTGCACGCGGAAGACTTTGTGAATTATCAGTCATCGTGCCTGATGTGCCAGGTAGTCTTAGTCGTTTAACTCAGATTTTAGCTGAACATAAAGCCAATGTTTTAGAAGTGCATCATGACCGTATTCGCCATGGTTTAAACTTAAAAGAAACGCGTATTGATTTCGTCTTAGAGACGACCTCGCGCGAACATATTAATCGTATTGTTGAAGCTTTAGAAAAAACCGGGGCAAAAGTTTTAGTTTAAGCTAAAGCTTCCAGTGAATAGATAGCTGGTCGTTTTCTTTTAATTGATGACGGCCGGATTTAATCGATTTTTGATTAATCTTAATAAAACGTTTATTGTGATCAAACTCTGAATATAAATAGAATGTATCTAAAGTTAAGCCAGCACCTTTAACAACGTATTCGCCGTGATAGTTGTTTTCTTTCATCGACATCGTTGTGGGTTTAAAAAACTGAGTTAAATCTTCTAAAGAAAAACTTTCGTTTAATAAAAATCCGGCACGTACATTTGAATCAGCAACAAAGTTAAGTTGGGCTTCTGATTTCAGAGCAAACTTTTCACCTTTTTTATTGCTGATCAATTGTAGCAATAGATGTTTTAACATCTGCCGAATAACGCCCTGTAATTCAAAGTTATGTTCACCTGTCGTGTGGGCCTTAGAGACAACAGATTTTGGCGGCATCATTAGCTTGATTTGATTTAAAATCGGTTGAGATAAAAATTGGTGTAACTTGTAGTGATAAACAAATTCTTGGATCATCGCACTTTCGATCACATGAGATGCCGCACACATCTTTTCAGCAAATTGAGTGTTCGAAAAATCAATTGTGATCGTGCGTTGATTTTGCTTTTCTTCAATGCCTAAACCCATTTTGATCAGTTTATCATGGTACTTCAGGCTTAAATCGCCTTGGCCTTGTGCACGTAAATCAAACTGACGCTCAAATTCATCTTTGCAGGTCTTAAACCAAATCTGTTGAAAATCAGGTTCACTTAAAAAATCTAAATAAGGAGTCGCGCGAAAGCAACTTGTGTAATGTTCGATCTGATCTTCGAAAAACCGCGATAATACGACTTTTTGCGGATGTGGATCGATCATGGCAGACCACAACATGCCATTTTTCTTATGGGCTTCAACTAAAGGTGAAAGTGGAATTTTAAATTGAACTTGGCTAATGTCATCGCTCCAAATTAAAAATAAATTCTCAGTTAAAGCAGATATAAAAAATACTTTAGAATAGCTGTAGCCGCCATTTTCAGGATCATTAGTGATAAAAATATCACCCGGATTTAATTTCAAATACTTTTTAACGATTTGGTAGCTCACCAGACGGCTGGTTGTTGTCGAGCATAGCTCAGAATCACGTGAAAATAACAATTCACCGTTAAGATTCACCAGAGATGCATTTTTGAAATGGTTCAAAAAACTTTGAAAGTAGTGATAATCCAAGTGACCGTATGAGGCTAATTGTAAACTTTTATTATCAAACATCTAGATTCTCTTAAAAATTTCTGCAGTCCACGAAAAGGGGCTAACGGCATTATCGAGTTTTTTAAATAAAATATTTAAGTGGCCAGTCCACTCAAGCTTTTCTTCTTTCACTTTGTGTAGAAGAATATCGTAGCCTAGTTTGTTGACGACGAAATCTTGGATGATCTTTAAATCAAAAGGTTCTTCGTAATGAGCCTGGCCTTTTTCTAAAACTTTAAATTGAGATTCAATTTTGCTGCACAAAGCATTTTCAGCTAATTTGGGAAATAGCTGAACCAAATTTTCTTCTTTAGCGATGGTTTTATAAAAAGCGTCTACAACTAAAGTTTTGACCGAACGTCCGGCTAACATCGGGCCTGGCTCAATGGCTGCTGGTACTTTTGAAAACACTAAATGCCCTGATGAGTGAATTTTAACTTCAGAAAAGGGGTGAATGCCGATGGCTTCAGATTCGATATGGTCGTAGTTCACATTGCCCCATGGGCTTTTCCAAACAGGCGAAGTTTTATCTTTCATCACGATCCAACGTTCTAAGTCTGTGTGAATCAGTAAATCTTTTTTATTTTTCTGAAAATAATAGTGTAAAAACTGATCGGCACTAAAATAGAGATCAATATTTTCAAAGTTTTTTTGAAATTTGTTTTTTACCCAAAAATGAATTTCAGGTTCGCCTAAACAGGCCGTGATTTCACTGACGATCTCTTCTTTGGTGCCTTCAGAGCCTGCATTAATTAAAGTTTTGCGTAAAGAATTTAGACTGTCAGGTTCTGGATTTTTAAATACCGAAAATTTATTCTCAATGAAGAAGGTTTCAATCGAAGTCAATTGCTCGTCAGTAAACTGACTTAAGCTGATCACAACTTTATTAGCTTCGGCATTGATTTTCTTAACTCGCTCTAATTCTGTTTTAAGCAGATCAATGGTAAATTTTTTTTCAAGCGGTATGATCAGCGCTGCTGCGGCTAAAGATAAACACGTTGAGTCTTCGAAAGTGTAATTGTTTTCTTGGTGTTCATTTAAAACCTGAATAACACTGCCACCTAGGCGAAACGATTTTAAACGATCTAAATATTTCGTAACGACATAGACAGAAGTTATAGTGTGTTCAGTCGCCAAGGGTTTTATATACTGGTTTAAAATGGATTTTAATGATGTCTGCGGTAAGAAGAAGGTTTTCTTCAGCAAGACTGTCGAGCCAGCACGGGCTTCGATTTCCGCGTAGGATTCTCCTAAGTAAATAGCAAGCGAAGCTTGAGAAATGGCAATTGAAGCATTGGACATATTAAGTTGGTCTATGTTAGAGATAGTTACATTAAGGGTCAATAACTATGAAAGTATCTGCAGAAATTTTAAGTCTAGTGCCGTACAAGCCAGGTAAGCCAATCGCTGAAACTCAGCGCGAATACGGTTTAACTGAAGTTTACAAATTGGCCAGCAACGAAAATCCGTTGGGTCCAAGCCCTAAAGCTATTCAAGCCATTCAAAAAGCCCTGACAGAGCAGCATCGTTATCCAGATCCATCTTGTTATGACTTAGTTCAAAAGATTGCAAAAAAATGGAACGTTCCAACGACTCAAGTGGGAATCGGCAACGGTTCAAACGAGATTATTGACCTATTAATTCGTATTTTTTGTGAACCCGGCGACTCAATCTTAACAGCTGAAGCGGCTTTCGTAGCTTACAAAGTATGCGCGCAAGCAGCGCGAGTCAAAGTAAGAGCTATTCCATTGCGCCCTGATTTAACGATGGATTTAAAGGCCATGGCCGATGATTTTTACCGTAATCCATCATCAAAAACTCAATTGATTTTCATTCCAAATCCAAACAACCCAACGGGAACCTCAGTGGGCGGCGCAGAAATGGATGAGTTTTTAACTCGTCTTGGAAATCGTGATGACGTGTTATTAGTTTTCGACGAAGCCTATACTGAGTACGTGCGTGATCCGCAATTTAAAGCAGCTGCAGGTTTTTATCAAAAATACACAAATGTTATTGTGATTAAAACGTTTTCTAAAGTTTACGGTTTAGCAGGTATTCGTTTAGGTGCTATGTTGGCGCCAGAATTTGTTTTAGAACTTTATAATCGCGTAAGAAATCCATTTAACGTGAATGAATTAGCACAAGTTGCGGGTATTGCAGCGTTAGATGATATTGAATACATGCAAGCTTCACAAAAATCAGTGTGGGAAGGTTTAGATTATTTCTATAAAGAACTAACCAGGCTTAAACTTTCGTTCTTTAAATCTGAAGCTAATTTTGTGTTATTCGACACCCAAAGAAACGCTGACGTTTGTTTTAAAAATTTATTATCAAAAGGCATTATTTTACGCCCAGTTGGCAACTACGGTTTTCCGACTTATTTACGTATGACCGTTGGCCAAGCTGTAGAAAATCAAAAAGCCATAGCTGCAATCGAACAAATGCTGACTGAGGTTCCAAAGCTGTAGCCTTTACTGTCTAAAAACCTGACAGTGTTTAATCGACTAAATTTCAAGTAATATCCCCTGATTGTAAATGTAGGGGGAATATAATGACGTTATTAAAACACCTGTCTTTGGTGGTTATTGTTGGATTCGTGGTATCTGCGTGCGCGCCTAAAGACGAAAAAACTACTGTAATTAAAGAACGTCAAGCTTCAGAAAATCTAGCTGAATCCATGCAACTTACGTCAGGTGAATCAACGCTAGTTATTCAAAAAAGCGCTTTAGGAAAAGCCTTTTTAATGACCCCATCGCTGGTGTTATCAAAACGCACACCAGACTTTAATGATTTTAAGCCACAAATTATTTCTTTTGAACGTTCGGCAAGTCGTCTGGGAATGTTTCGTTTAAGTTCAAACAATCTTTACAGCTCTATTCCTACCGATAAATTGCTTCAGACTTTTCGTATCGTTAAAGAAACGTCTGAGGCTTTAACAATTGATATCAGCGAGGGTTTTAGAAATATAAGTTTCGAAGAGCATTTAAGTATCGTAGAGCGCGACACGATTGATCAGCAACAATCTGTTGTCGGCGAAGGATACGAAGTCACAGCTGATATTAAAGAGGCGTTAATTCGTAAATCAGAAATGACTGATAATACGATGTATATCGAACAAGCTGTGCGTTTCGGAAGTTTACCGATATTAGAATCAGAAGAAGAAGCGCAAGCCTCGCAAGCATTAAGTCCATTTCAGGTGGCCTTGACAGCAAAAGTGATTATCGAAATTAAGCCTTATGTAATGAATCAACAATTTAAGTCGCAGCTTTTTGATAAAACTCAACGCGTGGGATTTTTCATAAACTTCGCAACTCTTGCTGAGCAAGAAGAAGCTCTGCCGCAAATCGTAAAATGGGACATCTCAGAAAAACGCGCACCAATTGTTGTAGCTCTAGAAGAAAATATTCCGGCTGAAATTTCTGAGGCTGTGGCTGAAGGGGTTACTTACTGGAATAAAGTTATCGGGCGCGAAGTTTTAACAATTCTCAGAGGTTTCAAAGCCACTGATCGTGTGAGTGATCGCATGATTATTATACGTTGGGTGCATTGGGATTCTGCGGGATTTGCTTACGCATCTATGCAAGCAGATCCAATGACCGGCGAAATTTTACGAGCTCAGGTTTTTATGACATCGTCATGGCTTAAAATGCAACAAGCAGAACTTGCAGCGCCGATCGCTGGTAAGGCTGCAAAAAACAAAAGTGGTTTGTGTGTGATGGAGCAGAGTGCAATGCAAACGGCGCAATCACTGACGAATTTATCAAGCGCGCATAAATTAAAATTCGCACAGGATACAATCAGAATGGTTGTAGCCCATGAAATGGGTCATGTGATGGGGCTTCGCCATAACTTTGCCGGTTCATTTAATCATGAAGGCAGTGACGAAGAACTTTTAAAAGCTCAGTCAGATTATTTAGCGAATGAAAATCACACGGGTTTTCCACTTTCATCTACAGTTATGGATTACGAACGTGGTTTGCATACAGCCATGTTAGGTGCGCAAATTAAACATTCGGTGTTACCTTACGATTCTGCAGCGATCGGTTGGGGCTATAAAGATCAAAAAATCGAGCTTGCAAAAAACACCTATTGTTCTGATGAACACATTGCTATTGCCAACCAAAATAATGCGGTCGTGTATGGTTGCGAAAGATTTGATGCGCTAAAAAATCCAACTCTTGGCGCTCAGCAGTCTGTTCAGTCAGCTCTTGATAACGTGGTCAGTAAGAAGTTTCGCGATTTACTGTCTATTCAACATGACAACGATCCTTATGAAAAAACGCCGAAGGTTGAAGAGTCGGCAGATTTGCTTTCAGTGCAAGTAAATCTGCGCGATTTAGAAAATATTCTATTTACACAAAAAGACAAAACGACAGTGATTTCGATAGATACAGCCCTTTCTTCATTTCAATCTAGTTATTCTATGAAGGGTGATTTGCAATCTGAATACTCTATCGAAAGTAAAATGTTTGACGATTTAAAATCAATCGGCGGCTTAACTGGCTTAATTTCAAATTGGTTGAAATTATCAAGCCAATCAAATGGCGCATTTCAAACTATTCAAAATCAAGTCGCAGATTTTTTTACAAAATTAGATGCGGCTCAATCGGGCTTCGAGCAAAATATGCTCATCGTGATTTCGAATAAAATGCTAGAGTCTGCTAAAAAAGAAGACGAAAAACTTCTATCGACGGTTATGGTTAAATTTGTTCCTGTGTATAAAGGAAATTATAACTACAAAACTATTGAAGAATATAAAGATGCACAAAAAAATCCAGATAAGTATCCAGCTCCAATTATGCGTTATCGCAGTGGCGTAAAATTAGGTGATGCAAAATTATTAATGAGCTTATTTAAAGAGGCTATTCTTTCTGGTAAAGACGCCGCTAAAAAAGTAACTGTGAATGGCCAAGAATTAGAAATTCAATTGTTAAGCTATTCTAATTATAACCGTGACACGTTAATCAAAGCTTTCGTCTTAGAAAATTGGCCCACTGGATTACACAGTGAAATGAAGACTTCACTTCTTGAGCAGTCGCAGCAGTTAAAAGAAGCACTAGCCGCAAACACTTTAGTCATTTTAAAAGCATTAGGAAAATCAGTGCCTGCATTAACTAGTGCAGAACTTATTAAAGCAGTTAAAGAAATCACGTACTCGCAAATGTCGGGAATTTACGCTTTTGAATTAGAGCGTGAATTAGCAGTGCTTGAAAAACTAGAAAACGCTAAGCCCGAGTAGTTAATTGTTTACAATATTCCAGCCGTTAAGGTAGGTTACCTTCCCATGGGTTATGTGATCACAATCGATGGGCCAGCGGCTTCGGGCAAATCTTCGCTCAGTCGTGAACTCTCAAAAAAATTAGGCTGTCCGTGGGTTTCAACCGGCGCGTTTTACCGTGGCTTAGGCTATGCGGCGCTGCAGCTTAAAACTGATCTAACTGATGCCATAGCTTTATCTGAACTTTGTAATTCAAATGTTTGGGAAGTGCGCTTGGCCTTTGAGCGAACACAAGTTTACTTTAATAATGAAAATGTCACAGATCTTATCGCTCAAGAGGCGGTCGGAAACGTGGCCAGTAAAATCAGTCATTACCCTGAAGTGCGCCAATCATTATTGGATCACCAACGCAATTGCGCCCTAATTAATGACGGTCTTATCGCTGAAGGTCGCGACTGCGGCACGGTGGTATTTCCGCATGCTGAAGTTAAGCTTTACTTAACCGCAGACTCTGGAAACCGCGCCCAGAGAAGAGCTCAAGAGTTAGGCATGGATGAAGAATCCCTGGTTCAGCAGCAACAGATTCGCGATAAGCAGGACTCAACTCGTAAAGTAGCGCCTTTGTCGGTACCGGACGATGCTTTAGTGATCGACACGACATCGATGGATTTAGAAACTGTTGTGGCCACCGCAGAAAAGCATATTCGCTCGAAAATCTCTCTCTAGTTATGATCTAACCTTCTTCGAAAGTTGCAGCCCCGGACGTCCCAAAATTCTCCATTGACCACTTAAATAAACTCCCGTAGAACGACTCTTCAACCTTAGAGTTCCTAGAGGATTCTTTGCGTGAAAAGGAAAAAAACAAAAACAATGAACAAAACGTTAAGCAAAAGCCAAAAAGAAAAACTATCGGTACTAGCAATGCTAGATGCTGAAGACTCAAAAATCCCGGAGAATCCAGGTATTCACGCGGGTAGTGACAAAAAAGGTGAATTCTCGCAAATGTTCGAAGAATTCGCAAAAGAACAAGACTTCAAAGTTGGTGACGTCGTCACTGGTTCTGTTGTTGAAGTTCAGTCAGATTACGTATTAGTTGATATCAACTACAAATCTGAAGGCTTAATTCCAATCAATGAATTCCGAGTAATTGATGGTGTTCGTCAAATTAAAGCTGGCGACAAAATCGAAGTTCTTATCGATCGTATCGAAAACGAAAACGGCATGATTGCATTATCTAAAGATAAAGCTGACATGTTACGTGCTTGGTCTGACATTTCTAAAGCAGCTGAAAATGAAGAGATCATTGAAGGTCTTGTTGTTGCTAAAGTTAAAGGTGGCTTAAGCGTAGACATTGGCGTTAAGGCGTTCTTACCAGGTTCTCAAATTGATTTACGTCCAGTACGTAATATGGATGTTTACTTAGGTAAAAAATATAAATTTAAGGTTATCAAGTTCAACAAAAAACGCGGCAACATCGTCTTATCTCGCCGTGCAATTCTTGAACAAGAGCGCGATTCATTAAAAGCTCAAACAGCTGATCAAATGAAAGAAGGCGCTACTGTTGTCGGTCTTGTTAAAAACATCACTGATTACGGAGCATTCATCGATTTAGGTGGTTTAGATGGTCTATTACATATCACTGATATGTCATGGGGCCGTATTAAACATCCTTCTGAAGTGATCAACGTTGGCGATGAAATCAAAGTTAAAATCTTAAAATACGACACTGAAAAAGAGCGCGTATCTTTAGGTATGAAACAATTAACTGAAGATCCATGGGCAGCGGTTCAATCTCAATACTCAATCGGAACTAAACACAAAGGTAAAGTCGTATCAGTAGCTGAGTACGGTGCGTTTGTTGAATTAGGCGATGGTATCGAAGGTTTAATCCACGTCTCTGAAATGTCTTGGACAAAACGTGTTAAACACGCGAACCAAATGGTTCAAGTTGACCAACAAGTTGAAGTGCAAGTTCTAGCTATCGACTCTGAAAATCGTCGTATCTCGTTAGGTATGAAACAGCTTCAAACTAACCCATGGTTAGAAATGAAAGAATCATACCCACCAGGAACAATCATTGAAGGTGAAGTTAAATCTATCACTGACTTCGGTGTGTTCGTTGGAATTGAAGAGGGTATCGATGGTTTAGTTCATATCTCTGACTTCTCTTGGACAAAACGTGTAAATCACCCATCTGAAATGTTCACAAAAGGAACAAAAGTAAGAGCGGTTGTACTTGGCGTTGACACGGAAAACGAAAGATTCTCTTTAGGTATTAAACAACTTGAAGGTGATCCTTGGGCACAAATCGAAACTAAATACGGCATTGGTACTCAGCACGAAGTGAAAGTTACTAAAGTTGTAGATTTTGGTGCATTCGTTGAGCTTGAATCAGATATCGAAGGTCTTATCCATATCTCTGAGTTAACTACTGATAAAGTTGGTAACGTTGAAGATGTAGTTAAACCAGGCGATAAAATTAAAGCTGAAGTTATCACGATTGATAAAGACGCACGTAAAGTGGGTTTATCAGCGAAACTTATTAAACTTCGCGAACAAAAAGGCGATGTTGAAGAGTACGTTAAAAAAGCTACAGCTACTTCAAAAACTAGCTTAGGCGATTTATTCGGCGACCAATTAAAAGGTCTTAAAAAGGACTAATTAGTTTAGACAGCTAGCGTAAAAATTATTGATAGCTTAAAAGGGAGTAAGAAATTACTCCCTTTTTTTTTGCTTTTCTTTAGAATTAACTCTGGGTGTTTGTCGATGGGCCAACATCTTTACGAAGCTGCCATCCTGGTCGGGCTTCTGACGGCTTCCTGCCGTCAGGCCGTTTTAGGAGGAAAGTGTTTCGTGTTTCCATGGTTGGAGTGTTTATGAAAATGTCTATGCGTAAAATGATTGTACTTGGTGTGTTTGTTGGTTTCGCGGTTTATCTAGGTTACCGCGGTTATAAAGTTGCTACGACTACGATGGAAGATGCTGAAGAAAGCTCTTTAAATTTAAGTAAAAATGAAATTCTGCATTTAGAAATTAATGGCGTTATTATGAACGGCAAAAAATTTCTTTCTAATTTAAAAAAATATGCAGATGAAGAAGCTGTGAAAGCTATCGTTATTGAAATTAATTCTCCTGGCGGTGCAGTTGGTCCATCACAGGAATTATTTATGGAAATTAAGCGCGCTAAAGAAGAACACGGTAAGCCTGTGATTTGTGTTTCTACGGGCTTAATTGCTTCTGGTGGTTATTACGCGGCGATGGCTTGTGATCAGTTGATTGTGGCTCCGGGAACAATGATTGGTTCAATTGGTGTGATTATGGAATTTGCTAACCTTGAAGATTTATACTCTTGGGCAAAAGTAAAACGTTACACAATCACTTCTGGTAAATTTAAAGATTCAGGTTCTGAATACCGCGCGATGCGCGATGATGAACGTAAATTATTTCAAGAAATGATTAATGAAGTGTACGAACAATTTCGCAACACGGTGGCTGAAGCGCGTGGCTTAACGATTCCGTTTGTGGCTGAGTATGCTGATGGTCGCGTGATGACTGGGGCAAAAGCCGTTGAATTAAAATTTGCAGATTCGATTGGAACTTTTGAAGATGCGATTCGTATGGCAGCTTCTAAAGTCGGCTTAAAAGAAGATGAATACCATGTTCTTCGTCCACGTCGCGCACGTCCTTCGTTTTTATCTTTCTTAACCGATGATGAAGACGGCGATGATTTAAATTCTATTTCTAAATCTGAATTACAGGCAGCTATTAAAGGTAATTTAACAAGTCAGTCTGTTGAGCAAGCGTTAAGAAATGTTTTTAAATTGAAAACACTTAATCAGCCAATGATGATTATGCCAGGATACTGGGAGTAATCGCTAGTGGCAGCTAAAGCAAAAGAAAATAAATTAGCTCACGTTAAGATGGATAAAGAAATTTGGCCGATCGAGCGCGATATTTTTTATCGTCCGGGTCGAATGAAGTATGTGCGTAAAATTATTAAGCCCAGTGGTTGTGTGTTCTGCACTTCAGCGACTAAAAAAGAAAGCCTACAAACACTGTGTGTTTATAAAACTCAATACACGCAAGTGGTGGTTAATAAGTTTCCGTACAATAATGGTCATGTTTTAATTTTACCACTTCGTCACACGGGTGATTTGTTAACTTTAACTGAAGCTGAATACACAGATTTACACGTGGTTTTGCGTTTATCTGTAGAAGCGATCAAAGAGTGTTATAATCCGAATGGTTTAAATATTGGTATGAATCATGGCGCAACAAGTGGTGCGGGTATTCCAGATCATTTGCATTATCATATTGTGCCACGCTGGCATGGGGACTTGAATTTTTTCCCGTTGATTGCTGAAACAAAATTAGTGATCGAAAATCCGAAGCAGACCTATAGCAAACTTAAAAAATATTTTCTAAAAAAAGGTTAGGCGGAAACTTATATGACAGCTTTTTCTGTAGCTCCAATGTCTCCGGTAGTTAAAAAATTACTAATCATCAACGCTGTGATCTGGGTGGTAGTGCAAATTTTTCTAGATCGCGCTTTTGAATTTACCCAATGGCGTTGGTTAATTCTAGTTCCTGAACTTGTGATTGAAAAATTTTATATCTGGCAGTTAGTGACGTATCAATTTTTTCACGCCATTTCGCCGTTTCATTTATTCTTCAATATGCTGATGTTGTGGTTCTTCGGTTCAGAGCTTGAACGCCGCTGGGGTAGTAAATTTTTTACGTTTTATTATCTGGCGAGTGGTGCAGGGGCTGCGATTATTTACTGTATCGGTGTTGCTATATATGCCGCGATGACAGGGGTTCGGCCCGTGTTATTGACTCCTGTCATGGGTGCTTCGGGGGCCCTTTTCGGATTGTTATTAGCCTATGGGATTATCTATGCTGAGCGCGAAATGTACTTTATGGGGTTTTTCCCGATTAAAGCTAAGTACTTTGTTATCCTTGCTGGAGCTATGGATTTGGCCTCTTTGGTCGGAACAGGCTTTGCCGGTGGTGAGGTTGCCTATTTAGCTCATTTGGGAGGCATTGCCTCTGGTTACTTGATTCTGCGCGGCCATGTTCAATATAAGAACTATCAGGCGAAGACTAAGTTGAAGCGTAAGGCATCTAATTTACGTTTAGTTGTCGATAACGAGAAGCCAAACAAAGACTCGAATAACCCTAAATATTGGAATTAGTTACGAAGCTACCATCCTTGGCTGGCTTCTACTGACGGCTTCCTGCTGTCAGGCCTAGGGTTTTGTTGACGGCTTTGGGTGTTTTGCTTTAAAACTGTTACTCGTTCTGCAGGAGGACCTATGTCATTAAATAAAGCTTTAGAAGATTTAAAATTTGATAAAAGATTAACTGAATTAAACATTCGTTTAGGTCGTATCACTCAAGAAGAAGTTGATAAACATGATGCCGCTTTAGAAGATCTTGAATCACAAGTTGAAAAACTTGATCTTGAATCTGAAAAAGCAGAGATCAATTAGTTTTGATATTCAAAAATTATGAAAAGCACTCCAATAATTTTGGGGTGCTTTTTTTTTGGTGGATGTATGCCTGCTGTAATTAAAAAAGATAATCCCGCTGCCTTTAAACATTGGTTCAACGAAGCTTTAGTCTTACGTATTTCGGGTAGTCTTAAAAAAGCTTATCCGGCCTTTAATGCGAAGAACTTTTTAAAGGTTGTACCCAAGCTAGCAGCTTTAGAAATGAAGCCACGAGTGCTTTTTATTCGCGATGCGATGTTTGCTGAGCTTCCGCAGGATTACCTTAAAGCTTTAAGCCTATTATTAAAATCAGCAGAGCTTGGCGAGTTAAAAGGTTTCGAACTTTGGCCATACACTGAATTTATTCAGCATTACGGTTTAAAGCATGTCGATGCCTCGTTAGATGCGCTACATACTCTCACTCAGAAATTCACGGCGGAATTTGCTGTACGTCCGTTTTTGATCGAGCACCCGAAAAAAACTTTTGCTTGTTTGAAAAAATGGGCGAGTGATGAAAGTGAGCACGTTCGCCGCTGGACTAGTGAGGGATCACGTCCACGTTTGCCATGGGGGATGAAGCTTCATGCTTCGATCGTTGATCCAATGCTGGGTTTAGACATTTTAGAAAAACTTAAATTTGATGATTCGCTTTATGTTAGAAAAAGTATCGCCAATCATTTAAATGATATTGCCAAAGATCATCCTGATCTGGTTATTGCTACCTTAAAATCTTGGCAGAAGAAAGTGACCGCAAAAGACAAAGCCAAGCTTGAATGGGTTGAAAAGCAAGCGTTGCGAACTTTAATAAAGCAGGGCTATAAGCCAGCTCTTGAGGTTTTAGGCTTTGGTGACAAAGCTCAGGTTAAGCTGGGCGAGCTGAAGCTGAATAAGAAAAAATTCACTGAAAAAGATATTCTTACTTTTGAACTGGAATTCATTTCTAAAAGTTCTAAACCTCAGCGCTTAGCGGTAGATTATATTATTTATTATCAAAAAGCGGGTAATAAACTTTCACCGAAAGTTTTTAAACTTAAAGTCTTAGATCTAAAGCCGAAAGAAGTGTTCACGCTAAAGAAAAATCATTCTTTAAAACCAGTAACTACACGTAGACACTATGCTGGATTACATCGGTTAGAAATTCAAATTAATGGAAAAATTTTAGCCAGCACCGATTGGCATTTATCGCTGTAGGTGCTTTATAGTTTTGACCACTCTTCGCGCAAGATGAGCAGGTCGTCGCCATTTTCAATGAGATATAAAGTTTTGATTCCTTTATCTTGATGCATATCAGACGAATAGTTTTGCACGAACTTAATTAGGTATTGGTTTTTTGTGTGAAATATACTGGGTTTAGAAAAATCAATAGTGATCGTTGAATAGATGCTTTTAAGTTTTTCTTTATGTTTAAGCCATGATTTTTTATTAAAGCTTGGTGCAGAAAAATCATCAGAATACATTTTGCTGTAATTTTCTAAATCTTGTTTTTGCCAGTAGTCTTTCCAGGTTGTTAACCATGACATTACTTTGTTTTTCTTGGCGGTATGAGTGCGACTATCTACCCAGTCTGTTTTGGCATTGATGATCAGATGACTTTTGTTTAATGAAATTAGATCTGATAACTTTTGAATATTATCATTGCGTAAAACAACGCAGCCTTTCGAGCCGCGGTTAAGTGGAACTTTATCAGGAACTGAATGTAGCCAAATGCCATCGCCCGTTTTATTTTCGAATTTATCAAAGACATTTGGGTAGTCGGTGGTAAAGGCAAGGGATCCGTATTGATCAAACGGGATTTCTGGTTGGGTCATCTTTTTTTGTAATAGATAAATCCCTTCGGGAGTTTTTTTGTCATTACGTTTAGTTTTGGCGCCGTCTTTTTTGCCGATATCGATTTCGTAGGATACTGGTGCATTGAGTGTTTCTTCGGACTCAAAGAAGTATAATTTACGTTCGGTCTTATCAGCGATCATAATCGAGGATTTGATTTCAGGAGCATCCGAGATCTGTAGAATTTCATTCGGGAGTTTGGCAGTTTGCGAAGTCACAGATTCTTGCGCAAAAGCGACGATTGGCTTTACTTGTAATAGTAAAGCACAGGTCAGGGCATTTAAAATTGGCAAAACAGTGTACATTTTCATTCGTAAATTAATATTGTCCTAATCTGATACAACTGACAACTCATAGAGTGTGGTATTACGACTTAGGATAATCGATTTTTAACAGATTTCCAACCTTTGGTCTTAAGACCTTGGTTTAGCTCACCGATATAGTCAGTATGAAACAGAAGCTGCAACTTATCTTAAATAGTCTTTTAATTATTCTAAACGTCTGCGGATTAGGGACGGGTGCGTATTGGGTTTATGCATCGACCCTAGGTTACGAATCACCGTACATCGTTGAAGAGGCGTTAAGAAAGCCAGCAAGCTTACCTGATATGGTAGAAAAGGGCATGAACGTTTACACGATGGATAAATTCTTAGTGAACTTATCTGGTCAACCGCAACGTCAAATTTTATTACAAATTAATCTTGATATGTTAAATGCTCAATCATTCACAGAGATTATGGATTCAGATAAAACAGCGCGCGCGCGTGATAGTATTATTCGTTTATTAAATGATAAATCGTATTCAGATATTGAAACGATTCAGGGTAAATTATTTTTAAAAGATAGAATCGTCGAAGAAGTAAACAAAGTCCTACGTGTAGGACTTGTTAAAGACGTTTATTTTACAGACTTTGTGGTAAGATAAACTTCACAGCCAGCGACTCAGCTTGAGCATTGCAATGAATGTCTTTTTCTTTTTTTTAGCTTTTTCTCTTTTGGTACATCTTGATGCCAACATAAGCTAAGATCGCTAATAAAAGTAAGCCGCCGCCCATGACCACTTCATTTTGTAATAGACCTTTTTTATCGTCAGAGCCTAGGCCGTCATCGTCGGCTGCTAATAGATCACTTGGCATAGCTTGACCAATACCAGCACCTAAAACTTCGCCAGATCCACGGATAGGTCCAAGATCGGGACGTGATAATAAATCTTTAGTCGCGATCACGCGTAATGAACGCACTGTATCCATGAAATGCGCTCTGTGTTTTGCGTAATATTTATTATGCACGCTGAAAGTAATTAAGATCGCAATTTGATCCTTAATTGTCGCTAAATAACGTGTGAAATAGTTTTGAACTTCAGAGTTTGCATGCAGTCCATCTAGCCATTTTTGGTCGTTAATCAATTCTTCGCGAGGCGGCATTGTCACTGTAGATTGCGCAGTTCCACCCGTACGTAAATTTAACAACATGGGTTTAGACATGTGATCCATGTAGATCGGAAAATTATCGGTTGGGCCTTTTTCTTTTGCCGTTAAGATAATGACAGCTTCTTTAGACTCTTGTGGATCTTCGGCGCGGCACACCCATTCAGTTTGCTCTAATTTACATTTCCATGTGTCTAACATTTCAAAAGAGATATAGGCATTTTTAAAAGTTCGGGCTTCAGACATTGAACCGATCAGAAAGAAAACTAACGGTAATAGTCTAAAAGTATATGATCTCATGTTGCCTCGCTTGTTGCATTCCATCTACAATAGTTAATGTGTAAATATTGTAACCACTTTTTGCTTAGCTATCAAATCGGTTCGGCATTGAACGAGGTAATTTATGTTAAATCTTTCGCAACTCCAGACCTTTGTCATGGTCGTATCAGAAGGCAGTATGACGGCAGCTGCAGACAAACTCTTTTTAACTCAGCCAGCAGTAAGTCAGCAGATGAAAAACCTAGAGGACGAACTAGGGGTTGAGCTTGTTGTGCGCGGGGCAAAGTCGATCAAGACCACGGCGCAGGGCGAAGTTTTATACGAACATGCCAAAAAAATCTTAAGTCTTGTGCAGGCCGCCGAAATTTCGATTAAATCAGTGGGCGCCCAATTGCGCGGCCAACTGCGTATCGGAACTCTAAATACGATTGGTCTACATTTAATGAGCCCAGTGGTAAGTCGTTTATTAAAGTTTAATCCCGATTTTAAAATCAAAGTTGATTACGCTAAAGGCGAAGATTTAATCGCGGCTTATGAAAAAGGCGATTTAGATGTCGTCGTTTTGCCTGAGATGCAAATGAACTACGGTAAAACTTTTAAAGACACAGCTGCACATGTTTTATTAAAAGAAGAAATGTGGTTAGTGGGTTCTGGTAAAGATGAGTTTTACCCACCGACAGTTAGCATGAAAGACATTGCAAAAATCCCGTACGTGCATTTTGCCAATGAGTTTCCTCACTTTGATAAAAAATTAGCTGAAAAATTAGGAATCGTACCAGCAGTGTTTGAATCATCAAACGTAGGCACTTTAAAACGTGTTATCGAAAACGGCTTGGGCATCGGTTTTTTGCCGGCCCATTCAGTAAAAAAACAAATTCGTGGTGGTCGTTTAAATAAGATTCAAACTTTAGATTTCGAATATAAAACTGAATTTATTTATTACCGTCGTTCAAGCGGACCTTCAGCAAAAACTGCCGAGATTTTATTTCAAGCGATGACCGGCGATCAGGGGCGTAGCTAATGGAATTTCAAAAGAATTTACTGATTTACCCAATGGCATTCTATGCCTTTTACATGTTCGGCATCGCAGTTTATTTATTTCGCACACGTGTAAGAGCGTTAAAAAATAGAGAAGTTTCATTTAAGTATTTTAAATCTTACACAGATACGCCTCCGCCTGAATATGCAAGAGTGGCTGAACGTCACTATGAAAATCAGTTTGAAGTGCCGACCTTGTTTTTTCCAGTCGGAGTCATGCACTTTACACTAGGCATGGCGAATCCGTTAACTTTAGGTTTAATGTGGTTATTTGTGGTAGCCCGTTTGTTACATAGCTTTATTCACTTAGGCAGTAACAACGTTAAACTTAGAATGCCATTCTTCACATTGAGTTGGTTTGCGATCTTAGCGCTTTGGGCGCAAATGATTTTCTTCGTGGTGTAAATTCTTGAAGCGAGCGTTGATTATTACCGCAATAATTTCGCTTTCTTTGCGATAGCAATGGTACGGCCTACTTTAAAATAAAATCAAAGTGCTGCTGCAAACCTCGCTTCCGTGGTGCTTGCCCCCTCCCTGGTTTATGATAAAGCCCAACCTTGGACTTGGGCGCAAAGCGCCTAAGGACTAAGTAACATGATTAGAAATCAGAACTAGTCTAGTTGGTGTCTGAGTAATTTCTGAAAATTTCTAAAATAAGCTAAATTATTTTCAAAATCACTAAAGCAATACTCAAAAGCCGTCGAAGAAAACTATACGATGTAGTTTTCATGCGGACCTCCTCTAAAAAAAGGGAGATCCACATGCACCTTAAGCAGAGAGTTTGCAGCAGCAGACCTCTGCTTAAGCTATTTTTAAGTCATGTTTTAATTTATTTAAATCAAAAAATTTATAAATGAGTTCCGCAGCGCGGATTAGAATAAAACTGAATCCGGTAAGCCCATGCGGGCTGCGATTAAGCGCACAATTTCACTGGCTGTTTCTTCTAATGCCCGCTCGGTGACATTGAAGACTGGCCAGCGTTTATTTTGTTTAAATAAATTTTCGGCGTATTCAATTTCTTTTAAAATTTGCTGAGAAGAGGCGTAGTCACCACCAGTATCTTGGCCAAATTTTTCTAATCTGTTTTTACGAATCCGTTGTAATGAATCAATATCGATAATTAAGCCAACGACTTTACGCTGATCAATTTCAAAAAGCTGTTTAGGAATCGGAGCGCCAGGAACTAAAGGAATATTAGCCACTTTCCAGCCCTTGTGGCTTAGAAAAATGGATAACGGTGTTTTGCTTGTTCGGCTAATGCCCACAAGCACGATGTCGGCTTTATCAAGTTCAGTTGAGATTTTACCGTCATCGTTGCGCACCGTGAATTCTATGGCTTCGATGCGTTTGTAATAATGATCGTTGGTTTGGCGTAATAAGCCAGTTTGGCTGGCTGAGGCTACACCAAAAAAATCATCAAGCGTAACTATAAGCGGCCCAAGAAGATCTACGGCAGGGAGCGTTTTTTCGATGCAAGTTTCGGCGATTTTTTTTCGAATTAACGGTGATGCGAAAGTGTAGGCAATCATGCCGCGTTTTTCGAAACAGTCATCGATCACGCGTAAGATCTGTTCTTCAGTGCGTAAATTTTTACAGCGAATGATATTAATTTCTTGTTCGGCGTATTGAACTAAAGCTGCGCGAACCATCGTTGCGGCTGTTTCGCCAGTACCATCAGATAAAATAAAAATAGTGTGTATGTTAGTTGTAGTCATGAACTATTAAGGCGTGTCTTAGGCTTTCGCAGCGCAATTGCAACCAAGGTTCAGCTTGTTTTGTCATAAGCACAATATAGCGATTTTCTTCGACTCTGATCAATAGACAAACCATTTTTGCTGCATCGGGAAGATGATTAAATCCGATTTTACGTAAGAATAACGAGGCGCGTGTTTTTAAAATATTAAAAAGCGGCGAAGCCGGAAGCTTAAAATGAATTTTAGGTAATTTTTTATCTATGTTTTGGCCATAGAAAAACATTTTTTGAATTTCGTTACCTTCGATTAATAAACCCATTTCAAAAAATGCTGTTAAACGCGAAAATAAAATTTCCCATTGTTTGTCGCCAGCTGCGAATTGAATTTGTTCTAATAGTAAATGATTAGATTCAATCTGAAAGTTAGAGGTGTGAGGAAAGTTAATCGCATCAAAATGCTCTTCGTGATCTAGAAATTTTTCGATTTTTGAAATGAAACTGTTGGCCATTCATTCATCTTGAATTAAGAAATCTAATTTGTTGAGCTAGTTACGAGGTCGCAATGCTCTAATCTAGCTTTAAGGCTAGCTGAAGGTTCAAACGGCGCAAAACAGCGCAAGTTTTTAATCTGTAACTGTTCAACAATCTGTTCTAAATCTTGGCTTTTGAATTCTTTAGGATCGTGAATTAAGAATAACCAGTCGGCATCAAAGTGATTTTTACAACCAATCAGAGTCCATGGTTTTTTAGGTTTTTCAGTTTGTGCGGGCCAATTGATTTCACTCATCAGATGAGTCAGTTCAGTTGGCGGCGTTGTTTTTCGATGGCGGTGAATTTCTGATAGTAAAAAACCAGAATTAAAATTTAATTTCTGCCACCACGAATTTGTAGGGTCCTCGTGAAGGACCCATAGTTTACAAGCTGTGGCTGAAAGATTAGCTTCTTTCATTTCTGATCACCTGATCGACGATACCATTCACAAATGAGCCCGCATCTTGCGTTCCATAAGTTTTTGCGATTTCGATAGCTTCATTCATCGCAATTTTTGGTTCGATCAATTCAGTACTATAAAAAATTTCACAAACCGCGATGCGGATAATGTTGCGATCAACAGAAGCCATGCGGTCAACTTTCCAGTGGCGTGAAGCTTCTTGGATTTTTGCATCGATTTTTTCTTTGTTGGCTTGAACGGCTTTGACGATGTCGTAAGTGTATTTTAGAACGGCTTCATCAAAATTTTTATCGAAGACCGTAGCTAAATCAGAAAGTGACATCTGTGGGGCGAATTCAGTTTGGAATAGGATCTGGAGTGCGAGTTCCCTTGATTGTCTTCTCATCAGTAGCTTCTTTCGGTTTTAATGACGGCTGTAATTGAGTGGTTAAGCTTAATTGCGGACCGCTTGTATCAATCATATCTATGAGCTCATCACCTTCAAGTTTTTCTAAGAAATCCTGGACGTCCTTAAAGGTTTTGTAAACACTGGCGAATCTAACGTAAGCCACGTCATCGAGTTGTTTTAATTCAGCCATCACACGGCGACCGATCACACGCGCAGAAATTTCACCTTCGCCACGGGTAATTACCCAAGAAGAGATTCGCTCTACAACTGCATCTAGCTGAGTTGTAGAAACTGGGCGTTTTTGGCAGGCGTATGATAAACCTCTTAGTAATTTTTCTTTATTAAAAGGCTCACGGCGTCCGTCTTTTTTGATCACAAACGGATAACTTAAAACCACATTTTCTAAAGTAGAATATCTAGACTTACACGATAAACATTCGCGACGGCGGCGGATGCCCCCATCTTTTTGTACTCGCGTATCTAAAACTTTGTCTTCGGAATGTCCGCAAAAAGGGCATTTCATGGTTGTAAGTCCTTACTAATTGGTAACCTAGGGTAGGGTTCTAAGTCGGTCAATAGGGCTTCAGAACTGGACTCGATTTCTGCGCGGCGTTACTCGTAAGTTGTGGTCAAATTGTGAGCGTAAATTTATGCTTAAAGACATGAACAAACTTAACATAATACTTCTTAGTTTTAGCATCTTAGTTTCAGCGAGTTTTGTGCAGGCCGCCGGCGCACCGTTAGTTGGCAGAAAAGCCGCAGCGAAATATTTTCAGGCCAAAGGCGACACAAGTTATGAACCTCGTTACCCCTCATCTATTGAGGCCTTAACTGCTGAAGATCACTTTATGGCTGTGGGTTTAAGTTCGTACACAAGTTCAAAAGCCTATAATTGGGGAATCAACCGCGAAGAAGACGTGGCTAAGACCGGCCTTGATGTCAGCTATCGCTTGACTCAAGACTATGAACTTTTCGACGAGATCATTCGTTTAAGTTATAACACATTCAACGTTGCTGGAGACAAGGCGCAGAAGATGAGTTTTCTGTACGGGATGACTTTTCCCGATGCGACCTCGAAATTTCCTCTGTATTTCGGTTTTGCGGTGGGGCCGGGAATTTTTTTCAAACAACTTGATGGCGAATCAACGGTGGCCTTGGATTATCATATGTTTTTAGGGCTTCGCCTGTTTAATTTATTCGAGAAAACTGGTTTTTTCGTCGAAGGTGGTATAAAAAACCATCTGCATTTAACAAGTGATGGTCAGTTAAACGGAACTTACGTTTCGGCCGGCGCTGTTTTTACGTTCTAAGTTCGCGGAAGCTCCGCGAGGAGTTCCACATGAAATTACACTTTATTCTCTTAAAAAAAGTCGCAGAGGCTTTACACGATATTTTTGAAAACAAAAAATACGCGGATAAAGTGATCGAGAAATTATTTAAAAGTAACCGCAAGCTTGGTTCGCGCGATCGCAAATTTATCGCTGAAACAATTTATGAAATCGTTCGTTATCATAGATTTTACCAAACCATTGCTCAGTCAAATGAGTCGTACAATTTGTTAGGTGTACACTTAGTAAAAAACGGTTTAGACACGCAAGAATTTCAAGATGAATACCCGATCGATGTGGATAAAATCAAAGCCAATTTAAAAAAGAAATACCCGATCGCTGTCACAGAATCGTTTCCTGACTGGATGAACGAAATGGGCGAAAAAGAATTTGGTGCTGAAGAGTGGCAGTTGATCATGAAGGCCTTAAACAAACAGGCTGACGTGTACATTCGCACCAACACGCTTCGCATTACTCGTGAAGCCTTAATCAAAGAACTAGAAAAAGAAGAAATCTTCACAGAAAAAGTTGAAAACTTACCTGAGTGTTTACGTCTTCTTGAAAGAAAAAACGTTTTCTCAACGGCTGCTTTCAAAAGCGGTTATTTTGAAGTTCAAGATGCCGCTTCGCAGTTTATTGCGCCGTTGTTGGATTTAAAACCAGGTCTTCGTGTCGTGGATGCCTGTGCCGGTGCTGGCGGTAAATCGCTTCATATGGCGGCGCTCATGAAAAACAAAGGCAAAATTATCGCCATGGACATCCACGAGTGGAAGCTTGGTGAATTAAAAAAGCGTGCTGCTCGTAATCGCGTCGATATTATTGAAGTTAAAGTTATCGAAAACACAAAAACGACAAAGCGTTTGGAGGGTTCATTTGACAGAGTGTTATTGGATGTTCCGTGCACGGGCTGGGGAGTCATTCGTCGTAACCCAGATACAAAGTGGAAGCTTAGCCCTGAGCAAATTGACAGTCTTTTAACTTTGCAACGTGAAATCATCACTGATTACGCAAAAATGTGCAAACCTGGTGGTTTAATGGTTTATGCAACTTGCAGTATTTTAAACAAAGAAAACGAAGAACAGGTTAAATGGTTTTTGGCGTCTCCAGAGGGCCAAAACTGGAACTTTAAAAAAGACATTCGTTTATGGCCACATAAAGATAACTTTGATGGTTTTTACGCGGCTCTTCTAGAGAGAAAATCACTTTAACATTGAGTTTAAATGTTCTAACCTTATCCTTTACCCAAAAAAGGTAGGTTCGCATGGTCGTAGCCAATAATTTAATCGCAGGAAAATGGACAGAAGGTTCTGTAGGTGTTCAGACCATTCATTCTCCTTACGATGGAAAACAAATCGGAACATTCTCGGTTCCTTCAAAAGAACAAATCAGTCAAGCCATCAATCAGGCAGCCGATGCACAAAAAGCGTGGGGCCTATTGCCGATTAAAGAGCGCAGTAAAGTTTTATTTAACTTTCGTAATATCTTACTTCGCGACATCGATAAAATAGCACTTTTAAAAGGTTCTGAATGCGGAAAAACTTTTGCTGAAGCAAAAGCTGGCTTAATGAAAGGCGTAGAAGTTTTAGAATACGCCCTTTCAATTCAAAATTTAGACACTGGCGGAAAAGCTGAAGTGTCGCGCGGAGTTTCTTGCGAATTTCGTCGTGAAGCTTTAGGTGTAGTTGCTAACATCACTCCATTTAATTTTCCGGCGATGGTTCCGATGTGGACAATTCCTATCGCGATTGCTTTAGGAAATTCTTACGTTTGGAAACCTTCTGAAAAAACTCCCTTAACATCTTTTTTTATTGCTGAAGCACTTAAAGAATCAGGTTTGCCTGATGGCGTGTTCACTGTACTTCAAGGTGGACATGAAACCGTAAATGCGATCATCGATCATCCAGCAGTTAAAGCGATCGGCTTTGTTGGATCTACGAAAGTAGCTAAGATTGTTTATCAGCGTGGTACGAATTTAGGAAAACGCGTTCTCTCTTTAGGTGGAGCGAAAAATCATATCGTCTTATTACCTGACGCAAATTTAGAAATGAGCGGCATAGGAATTTCTGATTCGTTCACAGGCTGTGCTGGTCAACGTTGTATGGCTGCTTCGGTTTTATTAGCTGTGGGTGATACTTCGGGCCATATCGAACAAATCGTAAAACGTGCCTCAATGATGGAACTTGGTAAACAAATGGGTGCGATCATCACCAAAGAACAAGTTCAATTTTTAAATAAATCTATTGATGCCGCAGAAAAAGCTGGAGCGAAAATTATTCTGGATGGCCGTAAAGCCAAAGCACCTTTGGGTATGGAAGGTGGCAACTGGATCGGGCCTACCATTTTAGACAATGTGCAAGCCAATTCAGAAGCTTCTAAATTAGAATTGTTCGGGCCGGTCTTAAGTATCGTTCGTTGCAAAGATATCTCACAAGCTATGAGCATTGCTAATAGCAGTGAATACGGCAACGCGTGCAGTGTGTTTACTTCAAACGGGGCTTTAGCAGAACGTGTAGCTAAAGAAGCGCACGCGGGTATGGTCGGAGTAAATGTGGGTGTTCCAGTTCCGCGTGAGCCATTCTCTTTTGGTGGAACAATGGAATCAAAATTTGGTCATGGTGATATCACTGGCGAACAAAGTTTAAATTTTTGGTCTAATTATAAAAAAATCACTACTAAGTGGGAAATGCAAAGCGACTCTAACTGGATGTCGTAAGGAAAAAGTATGAATATACCTAACACGAAAAGATCGAATCATATTATTTTAGCTTCACACACTAATCTTAAGTATAAAGAAACTCTTCCAGTTAACTGGGGAGAAAAAACAGCGAAAGAACGTGGGCCGATCGTGGCTTCTGTATCAAGTGCAAAAGCGCGTAACGCGATAGGTTCTCATAGCGGAAGTTACACAGTTTATCGTGCGCTTTCTGTAGCGAGCGGAAAATTTTCGCAAGATCACAGACCTGATCTTCATAATACTGAAGCGCCAACTCCGATTGGGCCATATCCTCAATGGATTGATGGGCAAAAAATTGTAACTCTAGATCCTTGGGGTTTAGATCCGATGAAACATTTTAAAGAATATTTTGATCAAGGTTATGATATTCGCCCTTCGATCGCGATGACTCAGGCGCATTTACAATTACCTGAAATCGCGGAAGCTATTAAAGCGGGTCGTTTAAAACCAGATGGTCATATCATTAAAGAAAATGGTGATGTGAAAGTAACAAAAGTGGCTTTAGATCCTGTTTGGTATTTACCAGGTATTGCTCAACGTTTGAATGTTTCAGAAGGTGAATTACGCCGTATTTTATTTCAAGAAACTGGCGGTATGTATCCAGAATTTATCACGCGTCGGGATTTAAAAGTTTGGTTGCCGCCCATCGGAAGCTCTACAGCTTATATTTTTGGTGATGCGACTCAATTGGCAAATCCGAAAGTTGAATTAACTTGTCGTGTACATGATGAATGTAATGGTTCAGATGTATTCGGTTCTGATATTTGTACTTGTCGTCCTTACTTAATGTACGGCATCGAAGATGCAGCTCGTACCGCTCAACGTGGTGGTGTGGGTATTATCGTGTATTACCGTAAAGAAGGCAGAGCACTTGGTGAAGTGACTAAGTTCTTAGTGTACAACGCTCGTAAACGCCAAGAGGGCGGAGACACTGCAGCTACTTACTTTAAACGTACAGAGTGCGTTGCGGGGGTTGAAGATGCGCGTTTTCAGGAGTTCATGCCTGATGCACTTCATTTCTTTGGGATTACAAAAATTCATAACCTTCATTCAATGAGTAATATGAAATATGATTCGATCGTGAAAAGCGGTATTGAAGTTGTAAATCGTATTTCAATTCCAGAGGGTTTAATTCCGGGTGATGCCCAAGTTGAGATGGAAGCTAAAAAAGCTGCTGGTTATTTTGCGCCAGAAGGTGCTAAAGACGTCGAAGGTCTTAAAAAAGTTAAAGGACGTAACATTGAGTAAGCAAGTTAGTCTTTCAGACACACAAATTGATTATATTTTATCTCCGACAGCGATTCGTGATCAGTCAAAAAAAGTTTTTGACTTCACGGTGGCCGGAGATGGTTACTTTGCTTTTAACGAAGATAAAATGCAGCCAACGGTTGATTACGTTTTACAAGTCATTCGCAAAAATTATCCGGATTTAAATATTCCATTTCATTCTCGTTGGGGGCACTTTCGCGTCGGCGGAACTGACCGCGCAAAACAATTCGAAACAATGACTGATAAAATGGAATTAGCGCGGACGAAATTAGATTTAGTGATCACATCAGTTTTATTGGATGCTGGTGCTGGTGCAGCTTGGAAATACTTTGAAGATAGCTCACAGAAATCTTTTAACCGCTCTGAAGGGTTAGGGGTTGCTTCGCTATACATGTTTAAGTCAGGTGTTATGTGCTCGGATAAAAAATCATGGAAAGCTGATGCGCAAGGTTTGCAATCTGTGACCGCCGCTGAACTTGAAAAACATTTTCAAGTGACGGCTGATAATCCATTAGTTGGAGTTCAAGGCCGAGTGCAATTATTAAATAACTTAGGTAAGGCTTGTGCGCGTAATCCAGTTTTCAAAAAGGATCATCGCCCAGGAAACATTATCGATCACTTAGCTGAAAAGTACGGAAATAAAATTCCTGCAACAGCAGTTCTGCGTGCGGTCCTTGATGGTCTTGGTGAAATTTGGCCAGGTCGAATTTCTGCAGGCAACGTAAACTTAGGTGATGTTTGGCAGCATTCAAAATTAGATTTAGTGCCGATTCATAAATTATCTCAGTGGATGACATATTCATTGTTAGAACCAATTATGGATGCAGGCTTTGAAGTATCGACTGTCGAAGGGTTAACAGGCCTTGCAGAATACCGAAACGGTGGTTTACTGATCGATTCAGGACTCCTGACTATGAAGGATCAGGCTAATCTTGCCAAAGCTTGGACGCCGGATTCTGATTTAATTATCGAGTGGCGCTCATTAACGATTTATCTTTTAGATCAAATCGGTGCTGCGATTCAAAAATCTTTAAATAAATCTCCTCAGGATTTTCCATTAGCTAAAATTTTAGAAGGCGGAACTTGGTGGGCAGGTAGATTTTTAGCTCAGGAAAAACGTGCGGGTGGTAATCCACCGTTAAACATCCAAAGTGATGGAACAGTATTTTAAGGTCGCATCGAAGATGCGCAAGGAATTGAGAATATGGAAAATAAAGTTACAGTATTAGATCATCCGCTTTTAATTCACAAATTAGGTTATTTGCGCGATAAAGAAACTGGCTCTGGTGAATTTCGCGAATTAACAAAAGAAATTAGCCGTATTTTAGCTTTCGAAGTTATGCGCGACTGGACTGACATGCGTATGGTCGACATCGAAACACCAATCGCAAAAACCCAAGTGCAACGCATTCACAATACACCAGTTGTTGTTTCAATCATGCGTGCCGGTAACGGTATGTTAGACGCAGTTCTTTCGATGATTCCGTTCGCATCAGCAGGTTTTATCGGAATTTACCGCGATCGTTTCGTGAATAACACAGTTGAGTATTACTTTAAAATGCCAGCAGACATTAAAGGTAAATTAGCTATTCTTTGTGATCCTTTAGTGGCTACTGCAGATACAATGATCGCGGCGATTGAGCGTCTTAAAAGCTACGAAGTGAAACAAATTCGTATTCTTTCGATCTTGATCAGTGAATTAGCGATTCAAAGAATTCACACTCTTCATCCTGACGTTGAAATCATGACGTTAAATATTGAAAAAGAAGTTAACGAACATGGTTATCTAGTACCAGGTTTAGGAGATGCTGGTGACAGACTCTTTCAAACGAAATAATTCAATCATCGTCGGAGTTGCTGGAGGAAGTGGATCTGGAAAGACTTACTTCGCCAAAGACCTGATGCAAAAATTGGGATCTGACCTGGCTGAAATTGTTTATCAAGATAATTTCTATATCGATCAATCGCATAGATTTGACGGTGATGGTGGTTCAGTTAATTTTGATCATCCTGACAGTATTGATTTTTCGTTATTGGCCCATTGCCTTGGCCAATTAAAGTCAGGAAAAGACACAGATATCCCAATTTATGATTTTAAAACCCACACGCGCGCAAAAGATAAGTTAAATATTAAAGCTAAGCCTATTATTGTGGTTGATGGAATTTTGATTTTTCATCCACCTGAAGTGCGTGCTCAGTTTGATTATTTAGTGTTTTTTGATACTTCTGAAGATTTACGTTTTGAACGCCGTCTTCAGCGCGATGTGAAAGAGCGCGGGCGTACTCCAGAAGGAGTTAAGGCGCAATTTGACAGACAAGTTAAGCCTATGCATGACTTGTTTGTTGAACCATCAAAGCATCACGCCCACATAGTCGTGAGCGATGACTGCAATTATGATGATATTCTTGTGAACTGTTATAACTCAGTTAAGTCATTCGCTTCGCGGTAGCGAATACCGTTGATGTCCGACCCAACAACATATCTTACTATTTCGTCACACGAGCTAACCCAGTATTGGCGATACATATGGACAGCGATATTGCCGATATCTTTTTGCGGAGCAAGCGCTGTATTGGCAGTTTGTTTTTGTTGTTTTAGTTTGTGGTATTCGCTGGTTTTGGTATCATACGCCGTTAAATCACAACCGCTTTCTTGGCACTGAGTGTGGGTTTTAAATTCTCCCAAAAATGCCACTGATTTCTCTTCAGCTAAAAAAACATCGTAAGGCGTGCAGCCTGATCCGAATGCGGCTTGTGAAAGTGTTAAACCGATAACTAAAGCTAATAAATTTTTCATAAAATCCTCCTGAAATAATAGTTATTGATTTAAATAGATAATAAAAATATATAATTTATATTTAATGTATGCTAAAAAAGCATATATGAACTTATTGCATCTTCATTATTTCTATACCGTGGCCAAAGAGGGCGGCTTCTTAAGGGCTTCGAAACTCTTACGAATTCAACAACCAGCGATCAGTCGCATGGTGCATCAACTTGAAGAAGATATGGGTTTTAAATTGTTCGAAAGAGTCGGGCGCAATGTGCAGTTAACGGCGCAAGGCAGCGAGGTTTTTGCAAGTAGCAAGAAAATCTTCGCCGAAGTTGATTCGCTAAAACTATCTGTGGGGCAATTAAGTCATGAAAAACAAGGGCCTCTGCTTTTAGCGGCTGCAGAGCCTGTTGCCAGTCATTACATTCCAGCAATTCTAAAGGCGTATATGGATGCAAACCCAAAAGTATATCCGCAGATTTTTTCTGGGCCGGCAGCAATGTTATTCGATAAACTTTTAAATGGAAGTTTAGAACTTGGAATATTTTTTCATATTCCAGAATTACCCGAGCGTTTAGAGATTTTTACCACGAAAAAAACTCGATATTACCTCGTAGTGAGAAAAGATTTGCGTCGCAAAACTCAAATTTTAGAATCATTTATCGGTTCACGGGAAATTGATGATGTGTCGACGAAAAAGTTTCCGACGCTAGACAGATTAAGAAAAGATTATCCTGAGGCAAAGATCACGATTTCAAGCAATAACCTGACTGCGCACAAAGCATTAGTGTTGCAAGGATTAGGTGTTGCCGTGTTGCCAGACTTTTTAGTTGAGGCAGAAATAAAAAATGGCAGTTTGCTAGACTTGTACCCGAAAGAAAACTTTCAGTTTCAACTGAAGTTTATCAAACGAAAAACTTCAGTGTTGTCAGCAAATGCCAGCTACTTTTTAGATCTTTGTTTAAAAGCTTAAATTAATGATTTAAGTGCTGCTTCGTAGTTTGGCTCATTCACGATGTCAGAAACTAATTCTGTGTGAAGAACTTTATCATCTTCAGATAACACAACGACGGCGCGTGCGTATAAGCCAGATAAAGGTGAATCTTGTAAAGTTAAACCCCAGTCTGTGCCGAATGTGCTTTTGAAACCCGATAAGCTTTCGCAGTTTTTGATGCCTTCGGCACCGCAAAAACGCGATTGAGCAAACGGTAAATCTAAAGAAACATTTAACACCACAGTGTTATTCATATCAGCAGCTAATTTGTTAAATTGACGAACAGAGGCAGCGCATGTGCCTGTGTCGATACTTGGAAAAATATTTAATACTTTTCTTTTACCAGCGTATGTTGCTGTTGTAGCTTCAGATAAATCAGATTTAACTAATTTTGAAAAAGTGACTGTTTGCCCTATTGTAGGTAAAGTTCCGATTGTATTTGCCGTTTGGCCTCTAAATGCTGTTGTTGCCATTGTATATCCTTTGGTTAGCCTGTAAGGATAACAAAGAGTTCGATATATTAAAAGTAGAGCTGCAGAGCAACTTTAGAACCTTCGCGTTTTATTTGGCCCTCTACGCCGTTTTTAATCGAATTCTGCTGCTCTTTAAAGTACGAGCCCATTACACGTAGCGAGGCAAAGTCTATAAACACACCAGTTGTCTGTGTGTTGGCTTTAGTATCGCCGTAAAAATCCTCGGTCAGCGGAACATACTGACGGTAATTACCGTAGATACCGAAATATTTAAATAAATAAATTTGCAGCGTCCCTGCTGCAAATTGCTGATTCAAACGGTATGCGCCAACGCTGTCAGTGCGTGTGCGCATACCATAGTGAACAGTCAAATGCGTTCCTTGCAGTGTATGTCCAAATAAACGTAAATTTAACATTCCAGCAGTATCTTTGAAATTCTCTTCGGTGTTGTTCTGATGTTCGCCAGTCAAGCCCACTAGTGTTGCGTAGGCAGAAAGCTCTCCTTCAAAAGCTTTGTGCTTCTGGACTGGATTCGTGTGATCGTTCAATGAGTATTGATTCATGTTAATCCCCAACATGAATTCGTACGGGGATGGAGTGTTCAGAGAAAGCCACATATCCATAACCTGATTGCGGTTTCTCTGCTCCAACCAATCATATAAATTAAATCGTTTTGCTTCTCTGGCCGAAGCGCCGCGCGATAGTAACCACGGTCTGCTTGATCCACCACTTGATTCTTGGGCGCCGGCGATTTCGTTAAAAAATTGAACCAAAGTGAGAAGCGAAATTATCCAAACTAGCTGTTTCATACTTCTATTTTAGCACTTACAAAGCTTGAAAACGAAAAATGCGATAAGCGTTTCAAGATGAAACGCTACTGCGTGGCTTTTTAAGTACAGTGTGTCTTAATTAGGGTTGATTCTGACTCCATTTACAATAGTCAGTAAATGGGTTTTGATTCAAGGTTTTAAGATGATCTTGGCATTGCGGAGTTAATCCTGTTGTCATGGTGTCAAAGGCAAGTAGTCGATAGAAACTTGATGAGTGCGAATCAGTGAGAGAGGGATTAGTTAAGTCACCCTCAAGCCATCCTTTATGTTGGTCATAAGGCAAGAGAGCACAGCTAAGGTTGCCAAGTTTCGTTGATTCGATTTTGTAGTTTAGGCGATTGAGGACTTCTGCAGAAAAAAGATCAGCATAATCTTCTTCTAAGTATTGAGAATTGTAGTTTGGCTTCGTCATGAAACAGGTCTTGTGTGTGATGTTCGTGTAATGACGTGAAACGATGTGCCCAATCTCGTGAGCAAATATACTGATACCCAATTCTGGATGCTGAATCGTAGGCCAGCTTAAGTTAAGAATTTTAAGTTGTGATAATGCAGAGTCATCTAAGGTCGGAACGTTTCCTCTGTCGCAGTATTCTTGTAAGTCTTCAAAGACATTACTGTCATTGAAGACCGCAGCTAAAATTAGATAAGACTCTAAATTTTGGGGGGCTTCCATGTTGACTGACTTTTTGAGCGCAAAATTTTTGTCAAATTCTTCAGTTAAGAGTTTAATGCCACTCTTAAAGCCAGAAATCATATTATCACGCGCTTCTGGATAAGCGATCTGAATACCGAGATCGTCAGAAGCAACTGAAACTTTAAATTTTTCTTCGATCATAGTTTTTGCCGTAGTCAGCACTGATTTTGCCATATGATCGAAGTTCTGCAGCTGTTCGGTATTTGGAAGTGCAGCATAGGCGGAACCTAAATTATACATGCACATATTCAAATTTTCCTGAAGTAAAGCTTTAGATATTTCTGGAGTTTTAACTAATTTTTTTTGCTGACTGTTTTCGTATTTGTTCTTAAAGTTTTCTAAAATTTTTGAAATATCTAAAGGTAAAACTGAAAATTTTTTCTGAACATCGGCATCTAATATGACGTCGGTACTGGTATTGTTGTAAATTGTTTTTTTAAAATGATTTTTTTCTAAGTAGTTGAGCGATTCACCTTTAGCAGCTTTTATAATAATAATATCATTTTCCATTAAATAAGAAATATTATTCATATAAGACTTAAGTTTGTTTTGAGCCGATAATATCTTTTGTGCTTCGATCACTTGTGCTTCTAATGTTGTTTTATCTGGATGCAAATACTTTAAGAACATTTCTAAAGGTTTTTTGTCTAAGCCGCCTAATCGGGAAGAAGCTTTAAAAACAGCACTTAGAGACATAATCGCCGTTATTTCTTCAGAACTCGCAGCTGGCAGTAATTTTTTAAGTTTTTCTTGGTCAAACACATAGCCTTCGTTTGTCGCGGTTAGGGCTGGTAAAAATTCATTGATTCGCATTAGGTAACTTAGAAGAGTAAGAAACGCCTTTCCTTGAGGGCTTACTTCAAAATTGCTTGATTGGCTTAAAAGATACTTAAAGGCTTGATCTGTAATCAGCGTTCTATGAATCAGACGACCCATATAAAGTTTAATAGGCTTTTCAATTAAAAGCTCATCTTTAAGCTTAGTCTGAGTCGAATGAATCAAAGCCGGGTTTTCTTCAAAAGGATGTGCAAAGGGGTTTGTTTTACCACACACGCTTTCAATACAGCTTGTACTCGAGGTGCCTGATGAAAGATTTTGGGCGTAAGTTGTCGATGTCAAAAATATCAACACTGCGCTGAAAAATGTTAATTTTCCCATTTCAAAGTCTCCCATAAACGTTCTAAGTTAATAAAGAAGTT
This sequence comes from Bdellovibrionota bacterium, assembly GCA_040386015.1. Taxonomy (GTDB): domain Bacteria; phylum Bdellovibrionota; class Bdellovibrionia; order Bdellovibrionales; family Bdellovibrionaceae; genus Pseudobdellovibrio. Next base: position 147,801 of record JAZKGG010000003.1, read on the forward strand.
CATCTGCGAATCAGTGGCCAGCGCAGGGGGCCCGTGTCATCTTAAAATTTGACAGAATCATGTTTGCTGCTCCAAAGAAAGCGCGCAAGAATTTTTGCCAAAAAGTAACGGCCTACCAATAATTCGACTAAATTCGCGACATACGCGAAAATGGTCTTGACTAAATTCGCGACATACGCGAAAATGGTCAAATGAGAAGATATCTGCAAAAACCGATTTTTGAATTGGCTTTAACAAGAAAAAAAATGGCTTTTGTTTCGGGGCCAAGACAGGTCGGAAAGACCACGTTGGCTAAATCTTTTAAGTCTGAATTTACTGAATATGAGTATAAAAACTGGGACGAAAGCACTTTTCGCAGACTATGGACGAAAGATCCTAATAGCATAAAGAATTTATTTGATTTAGCGAAAGACGACAGTCGACGACTTTTGGTGCTAGATGAAATTCATAAAGCAAAAAACTGGAAGCAAAAAATCAAAGGTCTTTACGATGAGCTTTCTGCTGATTTAGCTGTTATCGTTACGGGATCAGCGCGCCTTAATGTTTTCAAAAAGGGTGGCGATTCGCTGATGGGAAGGTATCTAAATTTTAGATTACATCCATTGTCTTATGGTGAATTACATTCGAAGTCTTCGTTAGATCCAGAAAAGTGGAAGTCGAGGTTGTTTAGTAAAAAAATCGATGAAGGTGATCAGAAGGTTATCGAATCTTTGATGGCTTTAAGTGGATTTCCAGAGCCGTATTTGTCGGGTTCAAAAAAGATTCTAAATATTTGGAGAAAAAGTCGTAATGAAAAAATAGTTCGCGAAGACTTGCGCGACCTGAGTCGCTTGCCAGAGCTAAGCCAAGTTGAAATGTTAACAAGTCTGTTGCCCGAAAAAGTGGGTAACCCACTGAGTGTGCAGTCATTGCGTGAAGATTTGAGCGTAGCCCATGACACTGTGAAAAGATGGCTCACTTATTTAAAAGAGTTATATTATTTTTTTGAAGTTAAACCCTGGAATAAATCAATCCCAAGATCACTAAAAAAAGAAGGAAAAATTTATTTGTATGATTGGACTGAGATTGAGGAAGAAGGTTTTAAGTTTGAAAACTTAGTCGCTTGTCAGTTGATCAAAGCCTGTCACTACTGGAGTGATACGGGTGAAGGTGATTTTGACCTTTATTATTTACGCAATAAAGACAAAGAAGAGATCGACTTTTTAATCGTTAAAAATAAGAAACCTTGGTTGTCTATAGAAAGTAAATTTTCTGAAACTAAAGTAAATCACAAAACAGTTGATAAATTTATGAAATTTACAGGCTGTCCCTATGTGCAAATCGTAATGCAGCCAAATATTTGGCGAAACGAAGGGCCACAAAAACTGATAGCTAGTGCAAATCGGGTATTTAAGGATTTACCTTAGGACTTAGCTAAAAATCTAATATTGCCAAGGAAATTTGTTAAAGTCGCGATCACGCTTTTGTAAGAAAGCATCGCGGCCTTCGCGCGCCTCGTCAGTGCCGTAAGCCAAACGAGTCGCTTCGCCAGCAAATAATTGCTGACCCACAAGACCATCATCAGGAAGATTAAAACCATATTTCAACATCCGCATTGCTGTCGGAGACTTTGTATTCATCTCGGCAGCCCACTCAAGCGCTACTTTTTCTAAATCAGCGTGAGGCACAACTTCATTCACCATTCCCATATTGAAAGCGGTTTCAGCGTTGTAATTGCGACCTAAAAAGAAAATCTCGCGCGCTTTTTTCTGACCCACTTGACGAGCAAGGTAAGCAGAGCCGTAACCAGAATCAAAACTAGCGACGTCGGCATCAGTCTGTTTGAAAATCGCATGTTCTTTTGAAGCCATCGTTAGATCGCACACGACGTGTAATGAGTGTCCGCCGCCAACAGCCCAACCAGGCACTACGGCCATGACGACCTTTGGCATAAAACGGATCATGCGTTGAACTTCTAAAATATGTAAACGGCCAAGTTTTGCTTGATCGACCTTGTTCATTTCTCCCGTGCCGTTGTTATCGGCACCTTCGAATTTGTAACCATCTTTGCCGCGAATGCGTTGATCGCCTCCAGAGCAGAAGGCCCAGCCACCATCTTTTGGCGAAGGTCCGTTACCTGTAATTAAAACAACTCCCACGTCGGCAGAAATGCGCGCGTGTTCTAAAGCGGTTAAAAGTTCATCAACAGTTTTTGGACGAAAGGCATTGCGTACTTCAGGGCGGTTGAAGGCGATGCGAACTGTGCCTTGATTGTTTGCTTTGTGGTAAGTGATGTCAGTGAAATCAAATCCAGCAACTTCGGTCCATTGGTTCGGGTCAAAAATATCAGAAACTTTTTTAGTGCTCATAGCAGATTTTGTAGCATTGACCGAGGCCAGTGTCTAATGGATGATAGCCCTATTCGAGGTAAAAAATATGGTTCATGATTTAAATCCATTTATATTTCGCATCACTGAAACCTTTGGCCCACGCTGGTATGGTTTTTCGTACCTACTAGGTTTTTTATGTGCTTATTTGATTATCAAATGGCTTGCTGAAAGACAAAACACTGACTTTACTGCCGAGATGGTTTCTGACTTTGTGACTTACGCAGCCTTTGGAACCCTGATTGGTGGACGTATTGGGTACTGTTTATTCTACGACCAATCCCTACTTTGGAGTTTTCGACCTTCACTTCCTTTTTGGGGCGTGTTGGCTGTGAATGAAGGCGGGATGGCCAGCCACGGTGGTATTATCGGGATCGTGGTTTCATGTTTTTTATTTGCCAGAAAACATCATTTAAATCCTGTGTACTTGTTAGATGTTGTATCAATCGTGGGACCGATCGGTGTTTTATTTGGCCGTATCGCGAATTTCATCAACGGTGAATTAGTTGGCCGCGTGGCTCCACCTGAATTTCCATTGGGCGTGCGTTTTCCGTCAGATATTTTAAATTGGCCACAGTATGAGTATGATCGCTTGCCGACACTAGCTCCGGTTGTTGAAAAATTAGGAATTAATCCAACGCGTTGGTTAGACATTGTTAGAGAATCACAATCATCAAGTACGGCCAAAGATGAATTATACAATACGCTTTATTCTATCATTAATAAAATTCAAAATGGGGATCACGCACTACGCGATGTGATCGGGCCAGTATTAGATTACCGTTACCCATCGCAATTATTCGCTGGAGCCAGCGAAGGTTTATTTACATTTTTAGTTTTATTCTTCTTAGCCCGTAAATCTCGCAGACCTGGTGTGATCGCTGGAAGTTTTATCGTATGTTACGCGCTCGTTCGCATCGTCAACGAAATGTTTCGCGAACCAGATATTCAACTTGGGTATCAGGCGCTTGGACTTACACGTGGCCAATGGCTCAGCGTAGGTATGTTCGCTTTTGGTGTATTTATGTTATTTTACTGGAGCCGGACGCAAACCCAAACCATTCACGGTTGGATGCGCGGTGAAAACGTAAAACTCGGTTCAAGAAAGTAAAAAGGGTGCCAGGCCCTGTTTCTTGTTGCGTGTTGGCAAGAAACAGGGCCTGGCACTTAAAAGGAAGCTGTATGAAATTAATCGCTTTGTTGTTGTTTCCGTTATCTGTGTTTGCTGCTAATTCGCAATTACAAATTGGTATTATTCAAGAGTGGGATAATATTCATCCGGTCAGTTATCAAACAGCAGCGACTGAATCGATTTTGCAATTCATGTTTCGTGATGTGGTTTACCGCGATGCCAGTGGTAAGATTTTACCAAACCTTGCTACAAATATTCCTAAACTTAAAAATAAACAAGCGACTTGGAAGTTGAATGATCAGGCTAAATGGTCTGATGGAACACCGATCACTTGTGCTGATTGGCATTTAGGTTGGCAAGTGGGTTTAAGTGATAATGTTTCTAAAACAGAGAAAAACATTTATTCAAAAATTGCTAAAATTGAATGGGATGCGAAGACTCCGAAAAAATGTGTGGTGACTTACACGACTGATGAATGGACTTTTGATCGTGATCTTCCGCCGGTGTTGCCAAGTCATTTAGAAAAAAATATTTTTGAAACGCAAAATACAAAAGTTGGGTCTTACGAACAAAGTTCTAATTATATTAAAAATCCAACTTTAAAAGGTTTGTACTCTGGGCCTTATCAAGTGGTTGAGTATAAAATCGGAAGCCATATTATTTTTGAAGAAAATCCTTTCTTCTTTGGTAAAAAGCCAGCAATTAAAAAAATCATTCTTAAACACGTTTCAAGTACGAGCACTTTAAAAAGTTATTTATTATCAAAAGAAATTAACGGCATTTCTGCAGTAGGATTTCCTCCAGATTTAGCTTTGGATTTCGCAGCAGATAAATCTTTAAAAGACTTTAACGTGCATTTCAACAATGGACCGATCTTTCAGGGTCTGTTCTTAAATAACGAGGATGAACTTTTAAAAAATCTTTATATTCGTGAAGCTTTAACTTACGCGATTAATAAAAAAGAATTAACGAAAGCTTTCTTAGGCGGAAAATTAAATCCAGCTGAAACAATCATTTCTGAAAACGATTTAGCTTTCAAACAAAAGCAAGCCGCCTACGATCCTAAAAAAGCTGAAGCTATTTTAGAAAAAAACGGCTGGGTCAAAGACACTTCTGGAATTCGCAAAAAAGATGGTAAACCTTTAGAAATTGAATTTAAAACTTCTGCAGGGATTAAACTTTACGAAACTTTACAAGTTTCAATCTGTGATCACTTCAAGCGTGTTGGCATTCTTTGTAAAATTAAAAATGAACCACCACGTATTTTATTAGGTGATAGTGTGCCTAAAGGAAATTTTCAAATCGCCCTATTCGGTAATACGACGTACCCAGATACTTCATTAAAAGGTTTATACCATTCACAAGATATTCCATCAGATAAAAACGCTTGGGCGGGGGGAAATGTTTTACGATTTAAATCAAAAGACATGGATACATTATTAGAACAATACGACAAAGAATGGTCGCAAGCAAAACGTGCCACCATGTTAATTAAGATCGATGAGATGTTAATTTCACAAAAAGCTGTGATCCCGATTTATCACAGACGTGAAGCTATAGTATTACCTAAGGCCTTATCTGGTGTCGAACAGAGTGCTACGGGCACTGGAATGGCTAAACCAGAAAATTGGAAATTATAAACTCGCGTAACCGTTAATATTTTTAAAGTATTTAGTGTATCGCCAAATGATTATGCTCATGGCGATTAACTGAGTAACAAAAAGTGTTGCTAAGATGTTTGGCAGGATACTGGGGAAGTTACCTAGAGTACTAACTTGTAGAATAAAAGGTACAACCACGATAGATAAACCAAATGCAAGTTGAGGAATCCAGCGATCTCCGAGAGCTCGAAGAGCCCCAATTAGCACACCAGCTATTGCATCGGTTATAAAAACAAAAAATAGCGGTATAACTACAGAAGTTAGACTCGTTAAAATCATCGAATCATTTGTAAACAGCCTAAATACATAGTCGGGCGCGACACCCAAAATCGCAGATAAGATTCCTATTAAAAATGCCGTGACGGCGACTGAACTAAAAACTAATGAGTTGATTTCTTGTCCCTGTCTTTTGCCGATGAGTTCAGACACTTTAATGATTGATGCAGAGGATACGCCTCTAGAGATTAGAGTCGAAAGCAACATTAGCTGCGCAACAATCGAAAATGAAGCCACACTTTGATTGCCAAATTTAGCAATAAATAATGTTAAAGCTGTAGTTCCAGAACTGCGTAAGCCATAGGTAAATGCAATGGGAGCACCAAATTTAATGTCTTCCCAAAATTCTTGCCAAATTGTTGTTTGATATTCTTTAGATAAAAAATTTGCTGCGAATTTAAGGGGAATAATTTTTAACACTTGCTGTATTAAAAATGCAGTCATAATAATTCTAGTTAAACCCATTCCAATGACACAAGCCTCAACGACTCCAACTGTAGGTAAAAGTTTAATCAATAATAGGTTAAGTCCGGCATTCAAGGGAATTGCTGTGAATGTTGTTAGGGCGTTGATCTTGGCTTTTCCTAAGGCCTCTAAAGAACTACCGAATACGAATGTGCCAATGAAGCCAGGTGCACTTAAAGCCAATAAAATAAATACTCTTTGGACTTCTGGATTTTTAACAGTCATTGATAAAAATACACATGCTACCGCAGCAGAAAAAGATAAAACAATCCAGTGAAGAGAGCTGATAAATAACTTATGCGAGAGCAAATCGTTATTATTTTTGTTCTTAGCAAAAGAAATAGGTAGACCACTTGTCAGGCAAAGCGCAATTAAGACAAATGTGAAATAAGGAGAACTAGTTAAACTGAATGTTGATAGGTTTTTCGCTCCGTATTGGCCAATGATTGCAATATTTAGCATTGTTAAAATTTGTGAACCAGCTCGCGAAAAGATAATAGGAATTGAAAAGCAAAGTGTGGATAGAAAATATTTTTTCATAACTACTCATCATCTAAGGAATAGATGTATTCACCGAATTCCGCTTTATAGAGATCTTGTGTAAGTTGAAATGAATTGAATAAATTTTTACGATCAGATTTTCCGTTTACGCCAAAGTAAGGATCATGATGTAAGATTTTACCAAAAGCCTTTTTACAATCACGTGCATAAGCTTTGGTATCAAGGATATGTGCATGCCAGATGTAATCGATTTCATATGAAGGCGGAATAAATTTATGCTTTTTTTGATATTTTTTAATTAGCCATAAATAACGTTTGTATTGTTTAACAGCCTCATTCGCTTTTTTGCGACTCCAACGTTTTTCACTGTGAGTGATCTGTATGTCATTTGATGAAATTTTACTAACAATTCTTTTTAGATCAATTTTTTTAATTACTGAATTTGAGTAGCGCATAGACTTTCTCCGATTAAAGGGCTTCGTTAATAGGTAACGAGCCCTTTAGTTGTTCAATTAAGTTAAGTCTGGATTACAACAAGCAGCTTTAGCCAATTTACCTGTCTTTTTAGTTTTCATATGTTTTTTCTCCCTCGTGATTTTATTAAAAGCAAAGAGGGAGCCAGAACCATAATCGGCTAGCTTGAATAAAATAGATCTGAGGCTTAAAAAATCTAGTTTTTAGGAAGTAGTTCTAAATTTTAAGAAATGGACAAAGAGTGGTAGCGCTAGCTGCTCTATTCCTTGTTTTGCCCCTATCCCACAGGATTTAGAGTCCCTCGTTCCATCGAGCGGCCATAGTCTTGGACGATGGTCTTGATTTCAAATCAAGATCTAGGAACGAACGTGCAGAAGGCTAGATCTCTAAATACTTCGAATTACAATAATGATCACAAGGATCATCATAAATAATCTTAGAATTTCTTTAGAAATACTAAGTAGGCGCCGATACTTAAAATACGTGATTTTTCGCATGGCGACCTCCTTTCCGGATCTTAGAAGTCCGAAAGCGGATGTCGGCATCACTGACAGAGCTGCTAGGCTACCACCTTTGCAGCTCTTCATTTTTTACGCCATAAAAATTAAATTTTCAAACACTCTTCGAAAGTAGCTGGTTTTTCTTCGCCGGTTTTGAAGTATTTTATTTTGTACTCGATGGTTCCGTTTTCTTGTTCGAAAAGTAAAACCGCTTTTTCTGTATTAAGTTTGTTGGCACGCTCTAATTTCTTTTTGAAATTACCAGTCATAAATAATTCACAGTATTTGTTCTGAGCACGTAGTGCACTTGCGATTTTTAAGCCAGAAATTAAAGCTTTATCGCCTAAGGTGATAATCGCAATCGGAGTAAGTTGCGGAGTTTGCAAAGACTGACTTAATTCGCAAAGATCAGCTAAACGATCTACGCCTGAAGCCCAGCCGACACCTGGAGTTTTTTGTCCGCCAAGAGTTTCTGCTAAACCATCGTATCTTCCGCCAGCTAAGACGGCACCTTGAGCGCCAAGTTCTGTAGTCACAAATTCAAAAACTGTGTGGCAGTAGTAATCAAGACCACGTACTAATTTTGGATTCACTTTAAACGGAATATTTAATTCTTTTAAACCATCAGTCACAGCCATAAAAAACTTTTGTGAAGTCTCGCTTAAAAAGGCATCCATTTTAGGAGCTTCAGCGACTAATTTTTTATCTCCCTCATCTTTAGAATCTAGAATGCGCATTGGGTTTTTTTCTAAGCGGATTTTTGATTCTTCAGAAAGTTGATCTTTTAGCGGAGTTAAATATTGCACTAAAGCTTCGCGGTAAGCGTTACGGTCATCTTTATCGCCAAGAGTATTGATCTCTAAAGTGACTTTTTCGCTTAAACCGATATCGTTTAAAATTCTCCACGCTAAGTCTAAAACTTCAACGTCAGCTTGTGGATTTTCTAAACCTAAAACTTCAACGCCCAATTGATAGAATTGACGGTAGCGACCTTTTTGTGGCCGTTCGTATCTAAACATCGGGCCATAATAGTAAAGTTTGTTGGGGTTGTGTTGAGCTAAACCTTCAGACACATAAGCGCGAACGACTCCGGCTGTGCCTTCGGGGCGTAAAGTAATTGATTCGCCACCGCGATCGGTAAAACTGTAGGTTTCTTTACTAACCGCATCTGAAGTTTCACCTAAAGAGCGATGAAAAACGTCAGAAAATTCAAAAATAGGAGTTTCGATCTCTTTAAAGCCATAATTTTGAGCAGCGCCATAGGCTTTTGCTTCAATAGCTCTGAAGGTCTTTTTTAAAGCGGGTAATAAATCTCTCGTGCCGCGCACGCTTTGGTATTTACTCATAGATGTGATGAGCATATCGTAGTTGCCATCATGATGAAATGGATTTTAGCAGGAATTTTTGCGTTTTCTTTAACTGTCGGTGGCGCGTTGTACTTTATGGGTCGTTCGGCAGGGGGCAGTGCCACTGAAGTTGACTGGCGCGCGCTTGATCAAATGGATTACGTGAACAAAAAAGCTCCACCAGAACTAGAAAAGTTAAATAAAACCCGCGTAAAGATTCCAGGTTTTATGGTGCCGCTTGAAGATAACCAACGAGCAGTGACTGAATTTTTGTTAGTGCCAAGCCCACAGGCTTGTATTCACGTGCCAGCGCCTCCGCCAAATCAAATGGTGTATGTGAAAATGAAAAAAGGCGTTCCGGCTGCCGAAGGACCAATCTGGGTTTACGGAGATTTTGAAATCACGTTAAAACAATCTCAATACGGCGAAGCTTCATTCGAACTTACCGGCGATTATATTGAACCTTACAAGTAGGTGAACCACATGTCAGAAGTTATACAAATTAAAGATCTGTCGTTTTCATACGGTGCGGATACAAAACCCGTATTATTGATTCCGCATTTAACAATTACTAAAAATGAAGCGATTTTTCTATTTGGCCCAAGTGGCAGCGGTAAAACCACATTATTAGAAATTTTAGCGGGAGTGATCACCGGGCAAAAAGGCGAAGTTGAAATACTTGGCCAGAAAACTCAGTTGATGAGCTTATCAGAGCGAGATCGGTTTCGCTCAAACCATATTGGTTATATCTTTCAGCAATTTAATTTGATTCCGTACTTAACGGTCAAAGAAAATATTTTATTGCCGTTCACATTTAGCGAAAAAAAATTAAATTCTGCTTTGTATGAAAAAATCGTATCCGCATTAGGTTTGGCAGAGTATGCCGATCAATTGGCCAGCAAACTTTCAGTCGGCCAACAACAGCGGGTGGCAGCAGCTCGCGCCTTAGTAATTGAGCCTGAAATTATTCTTGCCGACGAGCCAACGTCTGCTCTTGACTCTGATCATCGCGAAAAATTTTTAGAAATTCTTTTTACCTTAGTTAAAGATCAAGGCTCGACATTGATTTTTGTAAGTCATGATCGTTCGATTCAAAATCTTTTTGATCGTCAGTTAAGTTTATCTGACGTAAACGTGGTGAGACACTAGTATGAATTTATTTACGTTAGCTTTTAAATCGATTCGTCATAGATCTTTTGCCACGACCGCGACGGTTTTTTCTATCGTCTTAAGCTTAATATTACTTTTTACTGTCGAGCGCGTTCGTAGATCTGTTGAAGATAGTTTTACCCAAACAGTTTCAGGCGTTGATCTTTTAGTTGGGGCTAGAACTGGCTCGTTACAGTTAGTGTTGTTTTCGATTTTTAATATTGGTCAAGTAACGAATAATATTTCTTACGATAGTTACGACAAGATTCACCACCATCCCGATGTTGAATGGACGATTCCCATTAGTTTAGGTGATGGTCATAAAGGTTACCGCGTCGTGGGCACCACCACTGAGTTTTTCGAGCATTATCAAGTACGCGCCTCAGAGCATTTAAAAATTATTAACGGGTCACTTTTTACCGAAACTAACGAAGTCGTCTTAGGGGCAGAAGTTGCCGAAGTTTTAAAATACAAATTAGGCGATAAAATCGTCGTAGCTCATGGAAGCACGTCGGGTGAATCATTTGAAGACCATGCAGATCAACCCTTAACTGTGGTTGGCATTTTGGGAGCTACGGGCACCGCGGTAGATCGCTCTTTATACATTACCTTAGGGGCTATGGAGCACATGCATGACGAACATAAAGAAGGCGAAACTTCGGAAGACCATGCAGGGCATGATCATGCGGCCCATGATCATGAAGCTCACGACCATGAACATCATCCCGAGTCGATCACTTCGTTTTTTGTAAAATTAAAAAGCAAAACTAAAATTTTAGCTATGCAACGTGAAATCACAGATAACAAGGGTGAGGCGCTGTTAGCGGTTATGCCTGCGGCAGTGTTAAGTGATTTATGGAGAAGTCTATCGCAGATTGAATTTGTTTTTAAATTAATATCAACGTTAGTGATGATTGTTGGTCTAATCGGAATGGTCATTGCGCTTATGACTAGCCTGAATGAGCGTCGTCGCGAGATGGCTATTTTACGTTCGTTAGGTGCGGGCTTTTCCCACTTGGCTAAATTAGTATTTTTAGAAGTGTTTTTAATTTTAGGTTTGGCGGTTATTGCAAGTGCGGTTTTAAAAGTTTTATTAGAAATCGCTTTAGCTGATTACATAGCTAAGAAATTCGGATTATTTTTAACTGGTTCATATTTTTCAACGATGGATATTGCCATGATGGCTGCGACAGTTGTTGTTGGATTAGTGTTTGCACTAGGGCCGATCTTCATCTTTAAAAATAAATCGCTTAAAGATGGTCTTGCGGTCAAGTAAAATGGATTTTTCTAAAAACTATATTACGCCGCAAGGGTTTGAAAAATTAAAAGCTGAATATCATGAGCTGATTAGTGTTGAGCGGCCTAAAGTGGTCGAAGTGGTGGCATGGGCTGCAAGTAATGGCGATCGTTCAGAGAATGCCGACTACCAATACGGCAAACGCCGTTTACGTCAGATTGATGGCCGACTGCATTTTCTGCAAAAGCGTATGGAAGCCGCTGAAGTAATTGATCCTAAATCACTTAAATCAGATAAAGTTGTTTTTGGTGCCATGGTCACTATCGAAAACGAAGACGGTCTTCAGCACACCTATCAGATCGTTGGTGAAGACGAGATCGATATTAAACAAAATAAAATTTCTTGGAAGTCTCCGGTCGCTAAGGCCTTATTAGGTAAAAAGCTTGATGATGAAGTTAAAATTCAAAAACCAGCAGGCGACGACACGGTTGTGATTACGGGTATCGTCTTTGGGTAATTGTTAACAAATAGCGGCAACGCTGCTATTTAATTGAGTACGGCCAGTTACACGTTAGCATTAAAGTATGCGTAACCGATTAGTGTTATATTTTGCCGGATTTATGGTGGCCATTATAGGCTTTCTGATGTTCGATTATACTGCACGCCGCGATTATTTAAATAAAACAGCACAACAGCGAAATCTTGCCGTTACCCCAGAAACCATAATCGCTGAGCCTAATGCAAATCCCGCAAGCGATATCGGTATGCGCGCTAGATTTTTGACTCGCTTTAAAAACTTTACGACTCATATGAACACTTATTCTGAAGATCCAGAACAGGGCGAAGAATTACTGCGCGAATTTTCGCAAACGATCAAAACCAAAGACATCATAGCCCTGAGTGCGGTCTTAATGGATCGCAAAGTTAGAAAAGATGAAAGAACTTTGGCTTTAGAGCTTATGATGATGAATCAAGATTTTGCCAGCCATGATTTGATTAATAACTTTGTACAGAATGAAAACTTCACAACAAATGATAATCAAGAGTTTGAAATTTCACTTCGAGCGCAAGCGATCGAAGGTTTGACTTTGTTTGCTGATAAAAAATTAGTGCGCAAAAATTTAGAAAATTTAAAAACTCGGACGCCGCATGCCTTTTTATACGATCGTGCCGATAAAGCGCTTCAATATCTATCGAACACTGACCTAACTGCACCTATGGAGAATGCTCATGCTGAAGCTTCTTCGCCATAAAAAGCACGAACATAGTTGTGACGGGCACGGGCATGATCACAGCCCTGACCATGGCCATAAACACGAGCACGGGCATCATCATCATATTGATATTAAAAGCGAAGCTGATATTTCAAAAGCCTTTGTTATTGGCGGTGTTTTAAATTTAGTTTTCGTCGTTTTTGAATTGGCCGTTGGTTTTATGACTGGATCGGTATCATTGATTGCCGATGCTGTTCATAATTTTTCTGACGTCGTGGCGCTTTTTTTATCGTGGATGGGTTTTAAGTTAAATAAAGCCAAACCTTCAGCGCACTTCACTTACGGCTATAAAAAAATGTCGTTAGTGATCACATTTTTTAATTCGGTTACTTTGATACTGAGTTTATTTTATATTTTATACGAGGCCTATCATCGTTTTATCCAACCCCAGGCCGTTGCTGAAGATAAAATTATCTTAGTTGCTGGTCTTGGAATCGCGGTCAATTTTTTATCGGCGTTTTTGTTTAGAAAAAATCAAGGTGATGTAAATATAAAAGGGGCCTATCTGCATTTGATGATGGATGCCTTTATTTCTTTAGGCGTCGTCGTTGCAGGTCTTGGTATTAAGTTTACCGGCTGGACGATCCTTGACCCAATTGCAGCCTGTTTAATTGTGGTCTTTATCGCCAAAGGGGCTATCTCGTTATTACGCGAATCATTTGTTCTTTTGGTTGCTGGTGTGCCATTAGCGATTAATTCAGACCACGTTAGAAAGCAGATTTTATCTTGCGCGGAAGTGGCTGAAATTCATGATTTACATATTTGGTCATTAAGTTCGTCTGAAGTCGCCTTAACAGCGCACATTCTGGTGAAAGATAAAAAACATCCTGGCGATTTGTTTTTAAAGAATTTAAATCAAATGCTACGACGGAAATTTACGATTTCTCATGTCACCATTCAGATTGAAATTGGTGATTCATCTGACACTGCTTGTGATCTAGATAATAAATGTCAGCGGGTTTAGACGTCGAATTTTTACAGTTGCAAGTCAATGGATTACAAGTGGAACAACAATCAATTATTCAACGGGCAATGTTGTTATTGGAACAGGTAGCCCGAAATGACGTTGAGTTAGCGAACAACTACAACCCCGCCGCATATGCTTATATTGATATAGCTAAAACTGCAGCAAAATTAACGATCTCAAATCCTGCAGCACCTGCATATTCTAACTTTATGTTTTAAAAGATATGTTAGGCACGTGCAAGGCGATTACTACGGTGTGAACTACATGGGATTAATTCCGTGGAGTATCCGTGCTATTCAAGAAGTTGATGCAGACACGCAAGATTTAAAACGCGAAAATCAAGAGATCAAGCGCGAGCTAGCTTCATTAAAAGAACACAATAAAGTCTTAGAAAAAACTAGAGAAAATTCTTCAAGCATTAGAGCAGCAAAAGCCACATGATGAGAAAAAATAAAATTACACGTCTACAAATGACAGTTCAGGCGCGAACTGGGTTCAGATCGGGCCGTAAAAAATTAAGTATTTAAATTCTTAAGTAAAGTCGTCATCGCCCACTTCATGGCTTTGCCCATTTCAGCGCCGGTTTCGCTGTACACTGTGCGCAGATCACTCCATAAATTAGCGTTAATTAAAGTAATAATTAAATGAACCTTGTGTTGCTCTTCTTTAGAATTAGTTAAAGGCATTTGTCCTTTGATTTTTTCCATCAATAAAGCATTAAACTTATGGCGAAATAAAACACGCGATTGTTGCCCGAAGTTTGTGTAAAGATAAGCTAAGATTAAATTTTCATATTTATCAAAGACTTGAAATGAAAATTCAGCAAAATCTTCAACAGTCATGATTTGTAAATTTTCTGACACTCTTGTGACATACATTTCAAGGTAAGCTTCTAATTCGCGAGTTAAAGATTTTTTGTCTCCGAAAAAACGAAACAACGTGCGTGTAGAAAGGCCTGCACGTTCTGCTAATTCTTCTAATGCGATTTCTTCGCCACGTCTTTCGACTAACAAAGCCACATAATTTTCTATAATTTTTTGTCTATTATTATTAGATTTTTCTGCGCGTGCAGAATTATCGTATTTTCTAGGTTTTTTAGGCTTCTTGGCAGTTTTGACTGTTTTGATGCGTTTCATGTAAGCAGTATAGAAATAAGACGTTCTGTGAGCAAATTAAAAATATTAATAGCACAAACTGTGACATTAATATAATCTTAAGAATATGAAGATAGCAGTGATTGGATCAGGTATAAGTGGGTTAGGGACAGGGCTTTTGCTGAGTCAAAAACATGAAGTTCATCTATTTGAGGTATCTAATAGGCTTGGTGGGCATGCTCACACTAGCACTATCGAAAATCATGGTAAACAAATAATTATTGACACAGGATTTCTAGTCTATAATGATTTAACTTATCCACATTTGCGTTCGATGTTTAAGTATTTAAACACCGAAACAGTCGCTTCAGATATGTCATTGTCGATTCAAGTGCCACAGGCAGGGCTTGAGTGGGCTGGCAATAATTTAGATTCAGTATTTGCTCAAAGAAAAAACATTATTAATCCATGTTTTCATCGTCTGCTGTTGGCTATTTTAGACTTTCATAAAAAGGCAGAAAAATTTCGTGATTTATCACGGGTGAATCGCTGGACGATTGGCGATTTGCTGCGTCAGCAAAAATATCCGAAAGAGTTAATGGAGTGGTATATTTTGCCGATGGTTGCGGCCATTTGGTCAACGCCTGAAAAAGGTATGTTGGATTTTCCGGCTGAAACTTTTTTAACATTTTTTATTAATCACAAATTATTACAAGTGAATGATCGTCCAGTATGGAGAACCGTTAAAAATGGTTCAAAAAACTATGTCGATCAAATCGCCCAAAAATTACAGCACATCCATTTAAATGAAGGTGTTGATAGCGTAGAAAACGTTAACGGTAATTTACATCTTAAGACACACCGAGCAGATTATCGGTTTGACCACGTTGTGTTTGCCACTCATGCCCCGGTCACTGCAAAAATTTATAAATTTAAAAATCAGCAGCAAGAACAAGCGATAAAAAGTTTTTCAACGATTCCGAATAAAGCGTATTTGCATGAAGACTTAGGTTTTATGCCACAAAAAACTAAATGTTGGGCGTCATGGAATGTGCAAGCCCAGCTCGGCACAGCTGAATCAGATAAAGTGTCGTTAACGTATTTATTAAATCGATTACAGCCGCTGAATACAGACAAAAATTTACTTTTAACTTTGAATCCTTCGCGTCAGCCAAAAAATACGCTTTTTAACGTTAGCTACGATCATCCGAAGTTTGATCAAAAAGCAATCGATGCGCAAAGTGAGATTCCACATATTCAAGGTATTGATGGTGTTTATTTCGCCGGCGCATGGACGCGTTACGGCTTTCATGAAGATGGCCTGTTAAGTGCTGTAAACGTCGCCAGATACTTCGACATCGCAACACCTTGGGGAATTAAATAGTGCCTTTTTATCTGATGCAAGGTCATGTTTACCACTCTAGATCTGAAACTGCTAAAAACAGTTTTAAGTATCCTATTTTTAATATTTATTTTTCAGTGTCACAAACTAACGATTTAAAAAGTATATTTAAATCTAAATTTAAATCTCTTTTAAGTTTTAACGATAAAGATTATTTACAGCGCGACCAAAAAACATCAATCGCAGATAAAAGTAAGACATTTTTAAAACAGCACTTTAATTACGAAGCTGAATCTGTCTATTTGCAAACGATTCCGCGAATGTTCGGTTATGCCTTTAATCCGGTTAGTTTTTGGTACTGCTATCGTGCTGATAAATTAGACGCGGTCTTGTGCGAAGTGAATAACACCTTTGGTGAAACTCATTATTACTGGTTACACCAAAATGGTGAAGAACTTAAAAACCAGTGGTTAACGGCGGCTAAACATTTTCATGTATCACCTTTTTTTGCTGTCGAAGGTGAATACCGATTTCGTTTTTCGCCGACTGCAAAGTCTTTGTACGTTGATATTCATTTTTTAAATAACGACGGCACTTTAAAATTAAAAACCTGGGTGCAAGGTAGTTTAAGGCCCTTAAGTGAGTTCTCATTTTTTCGTCTCTTACTTAATTACGGCTGGATGACGCCGTTAGTGATTTTTCGCATTCATTACCAAGCTATTAGATTATTTTTAAAAAAAGTAAAGTTTTTTAGAAAACCAAGTCCACCTACAAAGGAAATCACTCATGGCACACGCTTCTTGGGCCGCTAAGCTTTTTATTCAGGTTTTAAAAAGTGCCAAACATGGCACTATCAAAATTACTTTTCCTGATGGTAAAACTAATATTTTTGGTGACGGTGATCTTAAAGCCAGCTTAGTTCTTAAAAATTGGTCAGCGATCGATCAATTAGTCAATAAAGGCGATTTAGGTTTAGCTGAGGCCATTATTGAAGATGATATTCAAGTTGACGATGCGGCAGCGTTAATTGAATGGGCTTGTCGTAATGATCAATCGTTAGGTCAAGCGCTGCACGGCACTTTGATGGGCACCTTATTATACCAATTAAAACGGCTATTAACCAGCAATTCAAAAAACCAAGCTAAGAAAAATATCGTCGCCCATTATGATTTAGGAAACGACTTTTATAAATTGTGGTTAGATCCGACGATGTCGTATTCATCGGCGATTTTTAATAACCCCGAAGAAAGTTTGCAGCAAGCTCAGCTTAATAAATATGATCGCATGATTGATATGTTAGATATTAAATCAACAGATCACATTTTAGAAATTGGCTGCGGTTGGGGTGGATTTTTTAGTCGAGCTGTCGAACGCACAGGTTGTAATGTAACAGCAGTAATGAACTCACCCAGCCAAGCTCAGCATAATCGCGACATGATTAAGTCTAAGGGCATGTCTAGCCATGTTCAATTGCAAGAAATTGATTACCGCGATATTAAAGGCACCTACGATAAAGTGGTGTCGATTGAAATGATCGAAGCCGTTGGCGAAAAATACTGGAATAATTATTTTCAAAAAGTTGCAGCATCAATTAAAGGCAAAGGTTCGGCCATTATTCAAGGAATCACCATTCATGATGATTTATTTTATTCTTACCGTCAAAAAACCGATTTTATCCAAAATTATATTTTTCCGGGCGGAATGTTATTAGCGAACAGTATTTTTGATCGTAAAAGCAAAGAAAACGGTATGCGCTTAACCAATAAATTTGAATTCGGCATCTCGTATGCTGATACATTAAAGCTATGGCGTGAACGTTTTCATCAAGCTGAAACAAAAGTTAAAGAGATGGGCTTTGATGATCGCTTTATACGGATGTGGAACTTATATCTATGTTACTGCGAAGGCGCGTTTCGCGCAGGACGCATTAATGTTGGTCAATACTTAATCGAAAGAGTGTAGGAATAATAATGCAACAAGTAGTTAAATTTTTTGTTCGTGGTATGGAAAAAGGCATTGTTCCTGATCCATTAATTCGTTTCGGAATTCGTAATTTATTAAAACAACGCATTAAAGACATGCACTCGCAAGATATCAATACACATGCTAACTTATTGCGAGAATCACCTTTGGCCATTATGACCAAACAAGCTAATGAACAGCATTATGAAGTGCCCACTGAATTTTATGAATTATGTTTAGGTAAACATAAAAAGTACAGCTCATGTTATTGGGAAGAGAACACCACTGAACTAGAACAAGCCGAACAAAAAGCCCTAGATATTTCAATCGAACGGGCTGAAATCACTGATGGCATGCGCGTTTTAGAATTAGGCTGTGGTTGGGGTTCTTTATCATTAGAATTAGCGCGTCGATTTCCGAATTCACCAATCACGGTGGTCTCGAATTCAGCGACACAAAAGCAATTTATCGATACGCAAGCGCATAATCGCGGTTATAACAATTTAACTGTTTTAACCCGTGATTTAGGTAAAGAAGAAAATTACAATTTTGGCAACGAAAAATTTGACCGGGTAATGAGCATTGAAATGATGGAACATCTTCGTAATTACGAAAAATTTTTCTCACTCGTTGCAAATGCAATGAAACCTGATGCCAAATTTTTTGTGCATGTGTTTACGCATAAATCGACGCCTTACTTTTTTGAAACCGAAGGTGAAGATAATTGGATGGGTAAATATTTTTTCTCGGGCGGGCAAATGCCAGCCCGAGATTTATTTGATCAATTCGACAAACATATGCACGTCTCGCAAAAATGGGACTGGAATGGCACTCACTATCAAAAAACCCTAGAAGCCTGGCTGCAAAAAATGGATCAAAACGAAGACCACGTCAGAGTTTTATTCAAACAGGCCTACGGTGCAGAAAATGTAGAACTTTGGGTGAATCGTTGGCGTGTGTTTTACATGGCATGTTCTGAGCTTTTCGGCTTTAATAAGGGAAGTGAATGGGCAGTTACACATTATCTACTGACTGTTAAGGGAGCTTCATGAAAAAAACTTTAATCATCATCTTTTCGTTAATTTTAATAGCTATGTTAATCGTGACCAGCTGGGCCAGCTCTTATGAAAACGTGATCGCTGCAGTTTCGCGTTTAATTAAAGAACCCTGGGTTGTGGCAACGTTATTCGATGCGTATTTTGGCTTTTTGACCTTTTTTATTTGGGTTTGTTACAAAGAAGTAAAAACTTTAAACCAGGTCATTTGGTTTGTAGCGATCATGATCTTAGGAAACATCGCCATGTCAGTTTATGTGCTTTTAGAAGTTCATAGACTAAAAGATAATTTTAGCATGCAAAGATTATTGAGCGAAAAAATCTAGGGCCATGATCAAAAAGCTTAAAGACAGCATTAAATCTCAACTTATCCAAGGCGCTACGCCAGAAAAATTGGCGCAAAGTTTATCAGCGGGAATGTTAATTGGTTGTTTTCCATTATTAGGCTTTGCCACAGGACTTGCTGCTGTTTTTGGGATTATGTTTAAACTAAACCATATCGTCGTACAAACGGCGAACTATATGATGTACCCGGTGCAACTTGTGCTAATCCCGGTTTATATCAAAGTAGTAAGTCTTATCGTAGATGTTGGGGATGTGCCGATTCGGCCTGATTTGATGATAGAACTTTTTCGTAAAGATTGGGTTCAGTTTTTAAAAACCTATTCACTCATTGGTGTCTATGCGGTAATTTTTTGGTTTGTCGTCAGTTGCATTTTGTTCGTTGTTTTGCAAAAAATACTTTTACCAGTTATTCAGAAACTGAATAAATTAAAGGGGTAGGTTCTATGTTAATCAGTCAAATTTTTCTCATCACCTTGATTTTAACATTAGTGATTATGTTTTTAACTTGGGCCTATGCGGTTAAAATCGAAAATTTTAGTATTGTTGATGCTGTTTGGTCTTTTTGTTTTTTAATTCATGGTTTAGTTTTTTACTATTTAGCTGATGGTTTAATACAGCGTAAGTTGATTTTATTGGCTATGTTAGGGTTCTGGAGTTTTCGCCTAGGGTTTTACTTAGCTAAACGAATTGCTTCGCATCATCCGCATGAAGACACGCGCTATATTAAATTACGCGAAGATTATGGCGTTCATTATAAAAAAAGATTTTTGCTCTTTTTCTTTTACCAGGCGATCAGTGTTTCGTTTTTAACTTTTCCATTTATATTCGCTTTTAAAAATCAAGCCACAGAAGTTTCAAATCTTGAATGGTTAGGTTTGGCAGCATGGTTAATCGCCGTCATCGGTGAATCAGTCGCAGATCAACAAATGAATAGCTTTCGATCAAATCCTAAAAACAAAGGCCAAGTGTGCAATATTGGCCTATGGAACTATTCACGTCATCCGAATTACTTTTTTGAAAGCTGTATTTGGTGGGGTTATTTTATTTTTATGTTGGCAACCCCAGGGCTAATTTGGGCGATCTATGCTCCACTTTCAATTTTATTTTTATTATTAAAAGTCACAGGGGTGCCACCTTCAGAGGCGCAATCGCTGAAAAACCGTGGTGAGGCTTACCGCCGCTATCAAGAACGCACTTCGGTATTTGTGCCGTGGTTTCCAAAGGCTGAAAAATAATGAAATCATTTTTATTAACTTTTTTACTTGCCGGATCCTTAAGTGCTGCACCCCTCATTGAAACACGTGTGGGTCTATTTTATGAAATCGGTAAAAAAACTGAAAAACATCTGTTTAAACAAGAAACGACAGTCACTATTACCGATAATTTAAATCGCACCAGCGATTCAACAATTTGGGATGATCAGGGTAAAGTTTTAATGCGTGAAACAGCGACGATTAAAGATGGTGTCGTTACTTCACAGGTGATGGAGCAGTTACAGATTAATGAGAAATACGTCTTGTCTATTAATAAGGATGGCAAAGTCGTTTTTGAAACATTTTCTACCAAAGACCCCAAAAATCCAAAATTAGAAGACAGCAATAGCATTAAACTGAGTGAAAATTTTTTTACTGGTCCTGGGTTAGAAGTTTTTTTAAAGAAAAACTTAGATCAATTAAAATCTCAAAAAAAAGTAAAAGTTGATTTTGGAATTTTCGAATTTCAAAAAGCGATTTCATTTGATGTTAAACAAACTCATAAAATTTTCAAAGACCGGCCCGAGTTGATTCCATTAAAGATGCAATTAAGCAGTTTATTATCGTTATTTATTGATCCATTATTATTTGAAATCGATCCAGAAACGGCGATGTTAGCTCGCTATCGTGGGCGCACACCCGTGCGCTTGATGAAAAATGGCAAACTAGAACCCTTTGACGGAGACATTTATTATGAGCTTAAAAAGTAATCTCATTATCGTCTTAAGTTTTTTCGTTATCGCGTGCACGACAAAACCTATTGTGGTCGAATACGCAGCCGCTGATAATTACATATTAAAAGCAGATTTATTTTTACCAGAGAAAAAAACAGCGACGCCGCTACCCTTAGTTATTGTGATTCACGGGGGCGGGTGGAGCAATCGCAGCGGCGATATGGAAGATCTTTGCCATAAGCTCAGCAGAGCAGGTTTTGCCGCCTTGAATATCACTTATCGGTTTGCGCCACTGTCGTGTCACCCGGTGCAGTTAAACGACGTTAAAGCGGTGTTTCCGTGGCTTAAGAGTCATGCTGAAAAGTACAATCTAGATAAAAACCAGATCTCAATTTGGGGATATTCGGCCGGCGCTCATTTGGCCTTTTTGTTAGGTAATCAAAAAGATTTAGGTTTAAACGTTAAATCAGTCATCGTCGGAGGTATTCCGTCGTATTTTCCGGCCTATCCTAATTCGCCACTGGTGAAGATGATAGTTTAATCGGGATTGATCAGGCCGAATTGTTAGATGTAAAGCTTACGCAAGTGCAGGTGAAACATCAATTGCACAGAGTCAAAGCGCAAGACCATTTGAGTGTTTATTTTTTTTCGCGTGAATCAGAAGATAAAGGAATCGATTTTATCAAAGCTATTTCGCCGTAATCCAAAGCCTAACAGCGACAAGAATTAAGAAAACCGAAAATATACGCGTTAATGTCAGCGTTGATAAATTGATGGCTAACTTTGAACCTAAAAAAGTTCCAAAAAACATGACTGTCGCAATCACTAATCCAAGTTTTACGTTATCCATTTGAATAAAGCCTGCGCGGTAGTAATTAATGATTCCCAAAATGCCGACTGGTAATAAAAGGGCTACCAGCGAAGTCGCTGTCGCAGTTTGTGGTTGAAATTTAAAAAGATAAATTAATAGAGGCACAATAATCACGCCGCCACCGATGCCAAACAGTCCTGATGAGATCCCGGCAGTTAGCCCAATCATTGCAGCATAGGTGATTTGTAGTGGTGACATATGGGGGTACTCCTTATTAAGAACGGGTAACTTTTTGCCGTAGAATTTCGGCGTCGTTTTCTGGGTGTGACACTTGAATGCTTTCAAGCCATTTCACATTAGCTTTTTTATCACGAATGCCAAATTGTGCGGTCATTTTACCAATTAAACTGTCGTCATCCACAAACGAGGATTCACGGTAGGGGTGATAATCAAGTTTGAATAATTGCACTGGAATTTGATAATGCTGAGCGATTTCAAAGATGCCTTTTTTCCAAATTTTTTCTTCGTTTAAAGTGGTTGTTCCTGACGGAAAAATAACTAACTGAGATTTATTGGTCATCAGTTGTTCGCCAATTTGTTGGCGTAATTGATCGCGATCATGTTTTGATTCGCGATCAATGTATAAAGTGCCAACGCGTGTGGCTGCAAGCCCTAATATCGGCCAACGTTTAACTTCTTTTTTAGCTAAGAAGGCAATGTGCGGATTAACCGCCATCAACAGTAAGATATCTAAGAAGCTAACATGATTGCCGACGTAAATTCGTGGGCCTTGTGTCGAGTATTCACCTTGGTGACTGATATCATAGCCGATGTAATTTAAAACACTTTCGGCCCAGCGCTTTTTATAGTGGGTTACTTTTTCCGGCCTAATATAGCTTAGAGTCAGCCAATAAGCCGTGATCCCAAAAGTGCCAAAAGATTTAATGATATAAAAAGGCTTCGTCATAGATTTACTTTAGCAAATCATGCATATAAGTGAAAGTCGCAGCCCAGCCATCGCTGCGGTCGCGCGCTAACAGACCATTTTTATTTTTATCACCTAAGACTTCAAAATGTTTAATGGTGATCACGGGATTGTTGCGATCAGATAAATCATTAAAATGAAACCATACACCGTAAGATAAATTATTTAAGCCATCAGAATCCACGGCACCGTAATAGTATTCATTATGGCGTTTATCGCCGTAGCCAAGTGTTACAATCAAATTGGGTTCAACCATCGATGATCTTAAGATCGTATTTTGAAAGGTGAAGAGTTTAACTTTGCCCGTAAGCTCTGCATAAACGCCGTTATGGGCTTTTAAGTCTTTATGAATGCCAAAATTAATCTCAGAGATATAGTCTTCGTTATAACCAGGAATAAAAAACTCAAGCCTGTTTGCCCATTCCCACGAGCTCTCACGATCAGGATATATATCTTCAATGCTTTTGTGCTTCGGAAAGATCGGATTGTCGCTAATGGCCTGTAAACGCGTTCTAAAGCGAATCTTATCTTCATAGATAAAGTCACGATAGCTTACAGAGCTTGTTAAAAACTCGAAGCGGTCTTCAAACATAAACACAGCAATAGCTGGCACGAGTTGAAAGTCGTTGTATTGAATGACACCACGAGACTCCCAGATAGAGAAAAATTTAGCACCTACTTTTGCACCACTAACTGATTTCCATTTGTTAACAGCTTGGTATTCAGCCGAAACATTTGGCGAAAGCAGAAATAAAAGAGCGCAAATGATTGTTTTCATAACAATAATATTAAACACATAGCACAGCGTTTCACAAACCTAATCTTGACAACAAATTGGGTGAATTTGCGAAAAAGTGTTGTTAGCGTGCTATCAACAACTAGTTCGATTTTGTTTCCTAAATTTGAGGGGGGATACATGTATTGGAATTTATCAAAAACGCTTGCTGCCGTTTGGTGCTTATCACTTTTAACCGCAGGCTTCGCCAATGCTCATATCACATCAAAATCAGACTATTACGGTAAAGAATTCTTAGGCCAAGTTCAATCAGGCCAACTTAAAAACGAACAATTATTAGATAAATTATTTTACATCGCTTCAGGCGCACATATTAAAAATAAAGGTGCAGAAGATACACTCATTGCAAACTGCCAATCAGCAACTTTAACTGAAGAGCAAAACTGTATACAACACACAGCTTTAGGTTATGATCGCGCTAGAAAACATATGTTTGGTTCAATCTATTTAGAAAAAACAAACGATGGAACATTTTTTGTTAAAGATGTGTACTGTGAAAAAGATTTTACCAACGAAGACTTCGGTGGCAAAGAAGGCAATATAGGGCCAGGCCTGATTCCAGGCAATGGTTCAATTTTAAACTGTGAACACACTTGGCCACAAAGTCGATTCACAAATCGCTTTCCGACTGGAACACAAAAATCTGATCTACATCATTTGTATCCATCAGATTCTAGTATGAACAGTCACAGAGGTTCTTTACGTTTCGGTGAAGTAGAAAAAGACATGGAAAAATTAAAATGCCCACAAAACCGCTTAGGCACTCAGTCGGGTGTAAAAGGTGCGGTGTTTGAACCACCGGTGGCTCATCGTGGCAATGTAGCTCGCGCCATTTTTTACTTCGCGACTCGCTACAAAATGAAAGTTGGCGGCGCTGAAGAAGCCACTTTAAGAATTTGGAATCAAGAAGATCCAGTTGATGCCCAAGAAAAAACAAGAAACGATATGGTTGAAGATGTGCAAGGTAATCGTAATCCATTTATCGATTACCCAGAATTGGTTGATCAAGTGAGTGTGTTTTCTTTCAACACAACTAAGTAGATTTTAACTCTCTACAAATAAAAAAAGCTAACTCTCGTCGAGTTAGCTTTTTTTTATCTAAAATTTAAAAACTGATTACTTAGGTTGAACGCGTAACATTTTTTTAATTTCAGAAACGTGCATTTCTTCATCCATAATCATTTGGCGAGTGTACTCTTCTAAGAAGACTGAAGAATCTTCAACTAATTTTAATAAACCATGTAGGTTTTTAAGCTGAGCAAGTTCGTGATCTAAACTTTCTTTTAAAATATCGTTTAAATTATGTTTGTGAGTTTCTAAAAGAGTTCCGATTTTTAAAGACGGGTGGCCACCAAGTGTTGTGATGTGCTCACCAGCTTGAGAAGCATGACCTAACGACTCAGTCGCTTGATCGCGGAACCACTTAATGATTGGGATTCTGTTGTGGCCGAAAACCATTAGCGAGTAGTGCGTGTAACGAACAACTCCGGCAAGTTCAGCTTCCATGATTTTGTTTAGTGCATCGATTACTTTTTTTTCGTTCATAGCCATACCTAGCTCCTCTATATTAGTTCTGGGTAAAAACACCCTATAAATGAAAGCTAAATGAAAATGAACTGAAAGTCCAATAATAAGTGAAATGCATACCGTTGTAATACAAGACGGCCCTATGGTATTGGACCTCCATGTCATTAAATCGTCGCCAATTCATTAAGTCCTCTTCATTCGCAAGTTTCGTTCTAGGCTATTCTCTAAAGTCTAAAGCAACCCCAGGTATTTTAGTGGGCCAGGCTCTGGCCGATGCCAATATGGATAAGAATGAAAATGATAATCCTATTCAAAATGTTCCCTACAGTGAATCATCAAGTTTAGATTTCAATGGTGATAATATTGATCGTCCCCACGATATTCTATGGAACATCGATGGCTACGTGGCTAAAAAAGGTGGAATTCCTGCTCCGACAAAATGGTCAAGTATCGTGATTGCCGGTGGTGGTATGTCGGGACTTTTAAGTGCTTACCACTTACAAGCGCATAAACCGATGTTACTTGAGCAAGATAACGTGTTTGGCGGAAACTCAAAGGGTGAAAACTTTGATGGCTCATATTATTCAATTGGTGCGGCGTACGTAACGATTCCCGATGAAGGCTCTGATGTTGAAACTTTTTTCAAAGACACAGGTATTGCCGACAAACTTAAATTAGAATCTGACACAGAAACTTCAGTTAATTTTAAAAATTCACTAATGAAAGATTTCTGGAAAGGCGCAAGTGATCCAGAAAATGCTGCGCAATTTGTCGCGGTTGAAGAAGAGATGCGCCGTATTTATAACGACGCGTATCCAGATATTCCCTGGTTCGAAGATTCAGCGATCAGCTATGAAGAATTATGTCGCCTCGACAAAATGACTTTTGATCAATGGCTTGATGACACTTTTGAAGTGGTGCATCCACATGTGCGTGAATACTTTCAAGCGTACTGCTGGTCATCTTTTGGTGGCTCGATCGATGAATTGTCTGCAGCGCAAGTGCTAAACTTTGTGACCGCTGAAGTTGACGGTGTGTTGGCTTTACCGGGTGGCAATGCCTACATCACTCAAACTCTACATACTCAACTCAAAGCAAATTTACCTGAAGGCCACGTACTATCTGGCGCTTTTGTTTTGCGTATCCATGAACAAGAATCTGGAAAAGTGTGGGTTACATTTGAAAGCAAACAAGGTGAGTTAATCACTGTTGAGTGTGATCAGGTCGTTTGTGCTTTTCCAAAATTTGTAGCTGAACGCGTGATCGTTAATATCGAACCGGAGCGTGTAAAAGCGATTCAAAGTTTAATGTGGCGTGGCTATATTGTGACGAATGTTATTTTAGACAGTTCAGTTCAATCACCGGGTTTTGATATTTTTAACTTAAACGGAAAAATGCAAGAAAGCCCTACGCCGTTAAACCCTCCGAAAAAATTAGCGACCGATATTTGTTTTGGAACTTGGGCGCAAAACGATGAAGTAAATCATTCAGTTATGACAATGTATCGTCCGTTACCGTTTGAAGGGGCGCGCCAATTCTTATTTAGCCCAATGGCCCATCAAAAACATTTGATTGCCTCGCAAAAAGAAATCGCTGAATTCTGTAAAGCGGTCAATATTGATGCAGCCAAAATCAAAGGCTATCGTTTGACTCGTTGGGGGCATTCTTTGCCATTGGCCTATGTGGGATCAATCAGTGATGGCACTGTGCAAGCCCTAATTAAACCTATTAACGACCGTATATTCTTCGTGAATCAAGATAACTGGGTCAATCCAGCTTTTGAATGTGCATTTAGTGAAGCTTTGACAGTTGCGCAAAAGATAGAATCTCTAAAAGCGTAGTGTTACGCTTTTAGAGATGGATAAATTAAAGCATCTTATTACCCACGCTGTAAAACTACTTCAGCATTACATCAATCATGTCTGGTATCTGCCAATGTTATCACTGTTGGCCTTTTTAGATAATTTCTTAGTTATTGTGCCCACTGATGGAATTTTAATTTCTAGTTCAATGTTAAGACCGCAAAAATGGTTTTATTTTAGCATATTTGTGGCCGCAGGTTCGGCGATCGGGGCTTTAGGTTTAGCTTACATCATCGACATTTACGGTATTCAAATTGTTGAATCGTTATTTCCAAATATTCAAACAAGTTCTGCGTGGATTCGCACGCAAGAGTTCTTTAGCGAGTATGGTTTATGGTTATTATTTGCTGTTTCTGCAACTCCATTTACACAGCAGCCGGCCATTATTTTAGCGGTGCTGGCTGGAGTTCCGATCTTGCAGATTTTTTTAATTGCGCTTTTAGGGCGTTGGTTAAAATTTACATTAATGGCCTATGTTGGTTCACACGCGCCGCACTTACTTAAAAAATTCTGGGGTGTTCAAGGCGAGCTTAAAGAAGTTGGCATTGAGTGAAAAAAATTTCTAAAATCATCAATATCCTGATTCTGGTTGGGGTGCTTTTTTTATTCGTGACAAAAGCGCCTAGCATCTTTGCCCAGTTTAAATCTGAAGGCACGGTGATTTCAGATTTTTCAGTTTTACTAAACAGCGGTGATGAGTTTAATTCACAACAGTTTTCGAGCAAAAAAGTTTTAATATTCTGGGCAACTTGGTGCCCGCCGTGCGAATTAGAGCTTTCGCGCGTGAATGATTTAGTCAAAGATAAAAGAATTCCTGCTGATTCGGTGTTAGCCATTTCGATCAATGAAGATAAACAAACTGTTGATCGCATAGCTGCCGAACGTGGTTATCAATTTCAAGTTGGGTATGATTTCGATGGTCAGGTTGCAAAAAAATTCGCAGTTACGGGAACACCTACGGTGGTCTTTTTGAATGGTGATAAAACGATTCGTTGGATGACGACGGGGTTAAGTCCACTTTTAAAATTACGTTTAAATACTTTTCTGGATTAAACATGTGTGCACAATTTGGTCTTAAAGTAAGCGCTGATGAATTAAAAAAATTAGGGATTTCAGTATCGCCCGCACTTGAGGGCATTGAAGAAAGATTTCTTCCCTACACAAAAGTGCCTGTGGTTGTTTCAACACCACAAGGGTTAAAGTTGACAGCGATGAATTTTTCTTTAGTGCCAGCCTGGTCAAAAGAACCCAAAGTTAAATTTGCAACGCATAATGCACGTATCGAAACAGTGAGTGAAAAACCTGCGTGGCGTGAGCCTTTTTTAAGCAAACATTGTCTTATTCCGATGTCTTATTTTTTTGAATCGGTCTATCAAGGGCCACATGCGGGACATATTATCTCGTTCAGTCGCGAAATAGGGGCAGAATTTCAGAACGCGCCTTCGTTAATGTTCGCTGCCGGATTATTTGATGTGTGGGTGAATCCACAAACCAAAGAGCAACTGTTTTCCTGTACGATATTAACGACCGAGCCATCGACTTTTATTTTAGAAAACGGTCATGACCGCACGCCGATATTTTTAAATTTTGCAGACGGCAAACAGTGGTTAGCTTTGCGCGCCTCAGAAAAAGAAATGGTCGACTTCTTGCTGTCTAAAAATGTTTACCCAAATTTGCAAGTCAATCGCGACCGAGCGCTTAAACCTGGTTGGGAAAAAAAAGCTTAACCAAATAAGAAGGTATTTATGGCAGAAAAAGTAGTTATTCTTGGAGCCTCTGATAATCCAGAACGTTTTGCCCATAAGGCCATGTTGATGTTGCAGCAGTATGGGCACGAACCCATATTAGTTAATCCCACGTTAAACCAAATTGCAGGGCATACAGTGCACGCAGATCTTGATCTGGTGCCAAGACCCGTCGACACGTTAACGGTGTATGTAAACCCGCGTATTAGTGTAAATTTAAAAGAAAAAATTATTTCACTAAATCCGAAGCGGGTGATCTTTAACCCGGGTACAGAAAATCCAGCGATTGAGTTCGCCCTAAAAAAAACAGGCATAGATACGATCCATGCCTGCACGTTGGTCATGTTGTCTACCGGGCTATATTAAACGTTATACTAGATTAAAGCTTCAGGGGCTGGAGTTCCAGCTTTTCTAAAACCAATCGCTTTAGTTTCTTGGATGTTAATGAATTCAGTTGGTAAAGAATTTTTCAAAGTTAAGAAAAATTCTTTATGCGAAGCCATTTCCATGTTCCATTGTGCATTATCGATTTTCATCGCGGCATTGAATTGCTCATTCGAAAAATCTAAACCATTCCAGTTAAGATCAGAGTACTGTGGAGAAAAACCTAATTCAGTTTCAACAGCGTGGGCTTTGTTATCGATACGATTAAACATCCACTCTAACACACGCATATTATCGCCGTAACCTGGCCACATAAATTTACCTTGTTCGTTTTTACGAAACCAGTTCACGATAAAAATCTCTGGAGACTTAGCCACACGGTTTGGCATTTTTAACCAGTGTTTAAAATAATCACCAATGTTGTAACCGCAGAACGGTAACATCGCCATTGGATCACGACGAACAACTCCCACTTTACCAGTCGCTGCTGCTGTAGTTTCAGAACCCACAGTTGAAGCGAAGTATACGCCAGTGTTCCAGTCTTTAGCTTGCGAAACTAACGGGATAGTATCTGCACGACGACCACCGAAGATAAAGGCATCAATCGGAACACCTGCTGGGTTTTCCATATTGATATCAGCACTTGGGCATTGCGAAGCCGGCACAGTAAAACGCGCGTTCGGGTGAGCCGCTAAACGGCCACAACCTGGAGTCCACTCTTGACCTTGCCAGTCAGTTAATTTTGCTGGAGGAGTGTCAGTCATGCCTTCCCACCAAACATCACCTTCTGGCGTAAGCGCAACGTTTGTGAAAAGAGTGTTTTTAGCGATGGTTAACATCGCGTTTGGATTTGTTTTAAAACTTGTGCCTGGAGCAACACCGAAAAATCCAGCTTCTGGATTGATTGCGCGTAACTGACCGTTAAGATCAGGTTTGATCCACGCGATATCATCACCCACAGTTGTGATTTTCCAGTCTTTAAATTCAGCTGGTGGTATTAACATTGCGAAATTTGTTTTTCCACACGCTGATGGAAACGCTGCTGCTACATATTTTTTTTCTTGCTGAGCGTTCTCAACACCTAAGATTAACATGTGTTCAGCTAACCAGCCTTCTTCGCGGCCCAATGTAGAAGCGATGCGAAGGGCGAAACACTTTTTTCCTAATAGGGCATTGCCGCCGTAACCAGAACCGAAAGACCAGATTGATTTTTGTTCTGGGTAATGCACGATGTATTTTGTGTCGGCATTGCATGGCCAAGTTACATCTTTTTGACCTGCAGCTAACGGTGCGCCTACTGAATGAACGCATTTTACGTAGTCTGTGTTGTCGTTCACTAAATTCATCACTTGCGCACCCATGCGAGTCATCACGCGCATGTTGATCACAACGTAGGGAGAATCTGTAATTTCAAAACCGATTTTAGAAATTGGAGAACCTAATGGGCCCATGCAAAAAGGAATCACGTACATCGTGCGGCCTTGCATACAACCAGCAAAAAGTTTTCCTAAGGTTTGTTGCATGTCTGCGGGTGCCATCCAGTTATTTGTAGGACCAGCGTCTTCTTGTTTTTCAGAACAGATAAAAGTTCTATCTTCAACACGAGCCACATCTGCTGGATTTGATAAAGCTAAATAAGAATTCGGACGTAGATTTTCATTTAATTTTTTTAATGTGCCTGAAGCGATCATTAAGTCGATTAACTTTTGATTTTCAGCATCTGAGCCATCGCACCAGTGAATATTTGTTGGCTTTGTTAAAGCTGCGATTTCGTTAACCCAGTTCATTAAATTTTGATTTTGGATCTGCATGTACGCTCCTCTAAATTTAGAATGACACGTTCTAAACTTTTATGGTTTTACAGGCAAGAACAGGGTTTCTTTTGCAGCTTTTACAGGCACGAAATGAGGCTAAAAAGCCTCATTTATAGACTAAAAAGTTCGCGAATTGCCTCGGCCAATTTTTCCCGTGGAATTACGCCCGCACTCATTGCCGGTTCTTCGCCAAGTGGAATAAAAAGCAGGGCAGGGATAGAGCGCACTTCGAACAGGGCCGCAAGCTCTGGCGACGCCTCGGTATTGATTTTGTAAAAATTGACCCGGTCTTTAAAGACCTCTTCGGTGTCTTGTAAAATAGGGTTGAGTTGATGGCAGGGGCCACACCAATCGGCATAGAAATCAATAATAGCGGGCATATTGCCCTTGAAGGTCCACTCTTTGTGTTCGGTGAAATCGTAAATTTTTTCTTTAAAGGTATCGATTGTTAAAGTTTCCATAACTTAAAGTTTCAACAGAAAATGGCGCATTGTCACTAGATAACTGTCACTAGGTATTTCTCACTTGCGAATTGTTAAGATGAGCGAAATAATTTTTACTGAATAGAGGTTTATATGAAAATTTTAACTTTTTCTGGTTCGTTAAGAAAAGATTCTTTAAATAAAAAACTTTGTGGCGTGGTTTCTGAAATCGTGCACAAAAATAATTTGGGCGAAGTTCATTTCGTTGATCTACAGCCTTTGAATATTCCAGTTTATGATGGCGACTTTGAAACTTCACAGGGAATTCCGGCGGGAGTGATGAGTTTAGGTAAACAAATTGCCGCAGCGAATGCTTTGATAGTTTGTACCCCTGAATACAATGGCTCAATTCCGGGAAGTTTAAAAAACGTGATTGACTGGTTATCGCGTGAAAAGCCAGTTCCTTTAACAGGAAAGCCTACTTTGTTATTGGCCGCATCTCCTGGGGCACTGGGTGGGGTGCGTTCATTGTGGCATACCCGCCAGCCGTTTGAAGTTTTAAATACGCAGTTGTATCCAGAAATGATGGGTGTGGGTAGAGCTCATGAGGTCATTCAGGCCAATAACACTTTGAGCGATGCAAAGATGCAGCAAAATCTTGAACGTTTGATCAAAGATTTTACTGTGCATGTGCAGAAATTTATTTAGTGCTGAATATTTAATTTATCCAACAGCAAAAGTTTTTGTTTTAATTTAAAATAATTAGTCCAGGGATCTTTTGCTTTTGCTAAAATTTTTAATACTTTGTCGACCGTGAATTCTTTTGGTGATTTTACTATATTTAAACTCTGCCACGAAATCGGAAAAGCTACAGTCGCTTCTGTTTGGGCGCGCAGTGAGTAGGGTGCAATAGCAGTTGCACTATGGCCGTTACGAAGATAATCAAGAAAAATCTTTTTACTTCGTTTAGATTTAGAAATTTCAGTGGTGAACTGGTCGGGATTTTCAATAACTAATTGATCACAAACAATCTTAGAAAAGTTTTTTACTTCGTCGTAATTATATTTACTTTGAATCGGTACGTGGAGGTGTAAGCCTTTACCACCGCTGACTAACACAAAACTTTTGAGTTTTAATCTTTCTAAAAGATCTTTAAGTGCAAATGCCGCGTCTTTAACTTTAGCAAATGAAACGTTAGGCGCTGGATCTAAGTCAAAGACGATAACATCGGGCTGGTCGACTTGGTAGATGTGGCAGCCGCGGGTGTGGATTTCAAGGGTTCCTAATTGCACGAGTTCTAATAACCCGGTGAGTGAATCTAAGTATAAGACTTTATTCTTTGATTTTAATCCTAGGCTATCGGTATCTATGTGTTTTTGAAAAAAACAAGTTTTGCCTACGCCATTCGGGCAGCGTAATAAAGACAGTGGTCTTTTTTCGACATAGGGTAAAATCCATTTTTGAATCGTTTTATAATAGTCGGCGAGTTGTCTTTTTGTAAGTTTAGCTTTGGGAAAAAGAATTTTTTCCGGATTACTAATGGGAACATCGTTCGGTTCAGGAGGCTCTTTAACTGGTGGACCTTTTTTTGTTGGTAGTTTTTCTGTGTTATTCTTTTCATTATTCAATGTAGCTTCTTCTAACTGTACAGATTTTGCTTTCTTGTCTAAGCGCAGACCTTTGTAAGCTGCGTGCCGTAGTATTTTTTCGTTTGTCCATGCGCCAAATTCAATTTGCGCCACTAGACTTGGTTTTACAAAATGAACTTCGCGTTGGGGAGGGGATTTAACGGTGAAATTACTTTGAGTAGTTTTTAGTTTGCGTAATTTTTCTAAAAGTTTGGTGCTTTCAGCAGAGTTAAATCCGATGCCGACGCGTCCTAAATATTGAAATTCATTTTGGAGGTTGTAAGCTCCCATCAGAAGTGCTCCTAAAGATTTATTATTTTGTAAAGTGTAACCACCGATAACGAACTCTTGAAGTTTTGAACATTTGCTTTTAATCCAATTTTTATTACGTCCGGATTGATATAGACTGTGACTTTCTTTTGAGACAATACCTTCGAGGTGTAAATGGCAGGCCGATTTAAGAACATTTGTGCCATCGCCCTTCCAATAATCACTAAAAAGTAATTTTTTAGAATGGCTATCTTGTAAAAGTTTTTTAAGAAGCATTTTTCGTTCTAATAGTGGCATTTCACGCAAGTCTTGGCCATTTAAATGTAAAATATCAAATACGTAATAGAATAACTCTTTACTGTTATTTTTTTCTAAAGAATTTTGCAAACCTTGAAAGCGGCTGACTCCGTTGTTATCAACCCATACGATTTCTCCATCTAGCATCACAGAGTCAGCCTGAATTTTTTTACATTCTTGTTCGATAAATTTATACTTGTTTGTCCAATCAAGACCTGACCGAGTTAACAGTTTAATTTCAGATTTTTGTTTGTGACAAAATGTGCGATAGCCATCTAATTTAATTTCATGAATCCAATTTTCACCCTTAGGAGGAACTTCAGCAAGTAGTGCTAATTGTGGTTCAATAAAATCGGGTAGTTTTGCTTTGACGACTTTTTTCTTTTTTAGCGGTCGCGAGGTTTTTTCTGGTAAGCGCTGACCTGTGATTACACTTTTATCTTTTTCTAAAATATCGTGATCAATTTCTGCAAATTCGTCGTGGCGTTTGATTAAAAGCCATTGGTTTTTTTTGGATGTTCCTATTCTGCGGGTACGCACCAGCATCCAACGTCCGGATAATTTTTCTCCATGTAACTCAAATTCTAAATGTCCTTTTTCTAAAGCTTTGAGTGGGCTCTTTGGTGCGATCCATTCACCTTTATCCCAGACGATGACATCACCTCCGCCATATTCGCCAAGGGGGATGCTCCCTTCAAAATAGGCGTAATCTATCGGGTGGTCTTCAACTTCAACAGCCAAGCGTTTGTCGTTCGGGTTTAACGATGGGCCTTTGGGGATCGCCCAGCTTTTTAATACCCCATCTAGTTCTAAGCGTAAATCGTAATGCAGATGCGAAGCCGCGTGTTTTTGGACGACAAAAATTCTTTTTTCTTTTGTAGAAAATTTTCGTCCCCGCGGCTCTAAGGTCTTTTTAAAATCTCGCTTGGTGCGGTATTCTTGTAGTCCCATTTAGTGTAACCGTTGATGAGTCGTCGTTTTGTTTTTTTTCGGCGTGGATTTTCCTCTGGATAAACTTTTTTGCAACAGCGACATTAAATCTGCAGCATTAGTGTCGGTATTTTTTGGTGCGTCCTCATATTCAGCGACTTCTTTGGTGTCGCCAGATTTGATTTTAGCTTTGATATATTTTGCCAGTTCATCCTGATAGGTATCTTTGTACTTTTCTGGTTTCCATTTCTCGGTCATTTCATCAACCAGAGTTTTTGCGGCTTTCATCTCTCGTGGTGTAATTCGAACCCTTGAAAGATCATAGTCTTCAAGATATTTCGCTTTTTTAACTTCAGTCACTTCATGAGCGAAACGCATGACTTCTAAAATTAAGTAATCTTCGCGCGCTATAATAGTCACTAAGTGTTGTCGGTTACG
Source organism: Bdellovibrionota bacterium (assembly GCA_040386015.1). GTDB lineage: Bacteria > Bdellovibrionota > Bdellovibrionia > Bdellovibrionales > Bdellovibrionaceae > Pseudobdellovibrio. Next base: position 182,783 of record JAZKGG010000003.1, read on the forward strand.
TAAGACAAATTTTGCAACGGCAGCTTTTTTAGTTTCTTCTAAAGTATTTCTAAGTAAGACATAGCCCTTTTCGCCATTTTTACCCGGAACCAGATAATAAGGCTTTTCAAACAATAAAAAATCGACATCTTTAAGATTAACAAAATCCTCGATGTCTATTGTTTGGGTGGCCTTTGGGTTTGCTTTTTTTAATTCATCTTCTGTGATCGTAACAAATTGATTTTTTTCATATTCAAAGGCTTTGATAATATTTTTTTTATCGACTTCTTTGCCAGTCGATTTTGTATATTGTTTATAGCCAATGGGTGAGTTGTTGCGCTTATCAAGCATGCGAAAACTAATTCGTTCGTATTCTTTTGCACTCATCACTGAGACGGGAATGTTTAACAACCCAAAACTAACGGCTCCATTCCATATTCCGCGCGCCATAAAAGCTCCTTTATGTTAAATGAGTCTCTCGTTATGTTGGCGGGCTTTATTTCGTGATTTACGTGCGTCTTCACCGACGACATCATGAGCTCCTTCTGTGTATTCGCTAGAGTCTTTCATGTCTTTATCGTGTAAAGCGGTCGGGTTTTTGCGAGATCCATCTGTAGTTTTTTGTTTAGTCGTGCGAGTAGCCATTATAAACCTCCATCATAGAAATACAGTGGAGCAAACGGCTTGCCTGTCAGAACTTAAAACTAGAAGATCTCGCTCAACATTAAGGGAATTCTGGGACTAATTACTCACGGCTGAAGGTAAATTCGGATTTGGAATGTTAGCATGATACAGAATATCATCACTCCAATCAGATAAATCTATGCCGAGCGCAATAGTTAGCACTTCATTAATGTGTTGTACTGAATGAATTTTCATTTGTGATCTGACTTCTTCAGGTACTTCGCTTAAATCCTTTTCGTTGCGCTCAGACATGATGATTTCGTTAATTCCGGCACGATGAGCAGCAATAATTTTTTCTTTTATACCACCAACGGGCAAAACTTTACCACGTAAGCTAATTTCGCCGGTCATGGCTAATTTTGGATTCACTACGCGACGAGAAATAAGGGAGGCGAGCGATGTAAGTAAAGTAATCCCTGCAGAAGGGCCATCTTTTGGAATTCCTCCAGATGGAACATGTAAATGAATATCAAATTTACTAAAGTCAAAAGTGGGCGCTAATGTTTGCAGTCTGGCTTTAACTAAAGACTTAGCAATTTGGGCTGACTCTTTCATCACATCACCTAATTGACCAGTGACAATCATTTCACCTTTACCAGGTACAAGGGCGGTTTCGATAAATAAAATATCGCCGCCGACCGGCGTCCACGCAAGTCCAGTCACAACTCCAGTTGAAGCGACCACGTCGGCCACTTCGCTTTGGTAGCGTTCAGGGCCTAAAATGTCTTCTAGTTTTGCGAGCTCGACTGTGAATTTTGTTTCTCCACGTAAGATTTTTTCACTGGCAAATCTGGCCATTTCAGCAATCTTACGTTGTAACTCACGTACACCAGCTTCACGGGTGTAATGAGAAATAGTTTTAAACAGGGCTTCATCGCTGATTTCAAATTGTTCAGCGGTTAGGCCATGTTCTTTGATTTGTTTAGGGGTCAGATGCGTTTTTGCAATGTGAAATTTTTCTGCAATCGTGTATCCCGATAAATCAATCACTTCCATACGATCAAGCAAGGGCAACGGAATACCTTCAAGACTATTTGCCGTGGCAATAAAAAAGATATTCGACAAGTCAAAAGCCGTATCGAGGTAATGATCAGTAAACGTTGTGTTTTGTTCGGGATCTAAGACTTCAAGCATAGCTGAAGCCGGATCGCCAGAAAAACTGCGCGACATTTTATCAACTTCGTCCAATAAAAAGACGGCGTCGTTTTCTCCAGCTTTTTTAAGAGCTGAAATAATTCGTCCTGGCAATGAACCAATGTAGGTTCTTCGATGTCCGCGAATTTCAGATTCGTCACGAACACCACCTAGGCTGATACGTTGATATTTTTTTCCTAAAGCACGCGCAATACTTTGCCCTAGAGAAGTTTTACCCACTCCCGGCGGGCCAATAAATAATAAAATTGATCCGCGTTTTTCTTTTTTAAGTTTTAAGACAGCCAAATGCTGTAAAATTCTTTTTTTAATTTTATCTAAACCGTAGTGATCAGCATGCAGAATGCTTTCGGCCGCATCTAAGTTAAAATCTTTTTGATTCGATGATTTTTTCCAGGGTAGGGCCACCATTAAATCTAAATGCGATCTAATCATTTGGTGCTCTGGAGATTGCGGCCCGGTGGTTTCTAGTTTTTTAAGTTGTTGTAAAGCTAAATCATTGGCCTCTTGGGGCATGTGGGCTGATTTAATTTTTTTAAGATAATCATCATGGTTCGAAGTTTCTTCACCTTCGCCCAATTCTTCTTTAATAGTTTTTAACTGTTCACGTAAAATATGTTCACGCTGTGTTTGCCCAAGTTTGGTTCCTAGTTTTTGACGGATATCTTGGCGTACTTGCAGATTGTCTTTTTGCTGATTCATCAAGTTTAATAAATGCATGATACGTTCTTTAATCGATGTCATTTCTAATAGGTGCTGTCTTTCTTCGATAGTAATTTCGATATTGGCCGCAGCTAAATACGACAATAAGCCCACATCTTCGATGGCTAGAACTAATTCTTGAGCTTGCTCAGTGTTACCTGGAACCAGTTGTAAAACTTCAATGCTGATTTGACGTAAACTGTTTAACAAAGCACTTTCAGTTGAGGGGTCGACATCGAGGTGATCATCGATACGCTCTGTGTGGGCTTCATAAATTTCGGTGTCGGTTTTAAAGGATGTGACTTTCATACGATGATAACCGCGTAAGGTAACAAAATAGCCTTGTTCGTGGGTGCCCTTAATCGCTTCGATTTTACTGAGTGTGCCCCAATGAAATAAGTCATCCGTGCTTTCGATAGATTTGTCAGGATGACGTTGCGCCAAAGTGATAATCCAGTTGTCTTTAAGCATAGCTGCATCGACAGCTTTTAAACTGCGATCACGGCCAACTCGCAATGTTTGGGTGATACCGGGATAGAGCACAGTATTTTTAAGCGGCAAAACTGGAATGGCTCCTATTGGCATAGACATATCGTACTCCTGACCATTTTTGGTCGATATAAAAAACAAGGGGCACTTGTCGGCCCCTTGTATGCCTCAGATAGAATCTCGCGAAACTATTTATATAACTGGGGCAACGATTTAACGTCCGTGTCGACGTCTGTGTGTGCAGTCCACTTGTTAAGGCACAGAACGTTAAGCTTTAAAATTTTCTTTAACGGGCACTTCTCTGTGAGAAGTTTGCTCTTGTTTTTTTGTTCCTAATAACTTTTCGAAGATGCCGCCTTTACCAGATTGAATTTCAATTTTTCTGGCTTGGGCCACTTCAGTTTTCGGTAAATACAATTCAAGTACGCCATCCTCATAACGTGCTTCAACCTTTTCCGCATTGATCGTGTTAGGTAAGACGAAACTACGTTTGAACGATCCGTATGTTTTCTCGTAACGATGTACTTGGTTCGTTTCGTTACGTTTTTCATTCTTACGTTCGCCCGAAATTATCAAAGTACCATCAGCAACTTCGATTTTAATATCTTCTTTTTTCATTCCGGGAATATCTATACTTAACATATAATGATTTTCTTCTTCCATTAATTCAGACGCAGGAGAAAATTCGCGCTCATCATAAACGGGAAGTCCCGGCGGAGTAAAATGATCGAACATCCTATCCATCTCTCTCCAGAGGTCAGATGTTAAATTTCTGCTTGTAAAAAACGGAGTCAGTGTTCTCATATATCCTCCTTACTTTGGATTAGAACATTTTCTTTTCTTACTTAAAATTTGTGGTCGGTTGATTTTCTGTCAAGGCAGTTACGCTTTTCTGAACATAAAGAATTTCAATTTTATTTTTCGTAGAGCGTCTAACGCAAATAACTATTAATTTTTAAAAATGCTACCTTGACGGAAACATAATACGCCTCATTCGCTCTAAAATAGTTTAACTTTTTGACAGTATGAACGCGATTAAAGTCTAGGTAATTATTGCCCGATCCTTTGGGTATGAAACAACATACCACAGCCATTTTATTTGTAGTCACAGCAACATTATTAACTTTCAGCATGAACACAGCAAATGCAATGGGGCGCGGAAAACCAGTTGAGCAAGAACCAACGCCAGCTCCTAAACCTCCAATACCTTCACCTGGTGCCGATACATCTGATGCTGTTCCATTATGGGAAGCTAAAGTTTCAGGAAGTCGTGATTGGTCTAATCACTTGTATTCAGAACTTGATCGTATTGGTCAGGATTTATTAGATGTGATTCCAGCTGACTCATCGATGTTTTGTCCGAACTACAAAAATTTAACTTATAGTGAACGTAAAAAATATTGGATCTATATGATTTCGGCGATGACAAAATTTGAAAGCTCATTCAATACCAACACGACTTATAAAGAAGGTTTTAACGACAGCTCAGGCAAGCCAGTTATTAGCCGTGGTTTATTACAAATCTCGATTGAAAGTTCAAAGGGATATGATTGTGGAATGTCTGACGCTCAAGAATTGCATAATCCACTTAAGAATTTAAGTTGTGGTCTTAGAATTCTTGATCGTTGGGTAGGTCGTGATGGCCGCATTGCTGGTAAAGTTGATGCAAAATGGCGCGGTGGTGCAAGATACTGGGCCGTGTTACGCGAAGCGGATAAGACATCTTACAAGACGATCTTAAGCTCGAGCAAAAATTTAAAAATGTGCAGATAGTTTTTTAAAGTCGCGATGCGACTTTAAAAACGCCTTAAGATTACTAATGAAAAGTTAAGTGCTTAAGGCCTAAAGCTGTGTTACACTAAATTTGTATGAAGAAGTGCCTTTTAAGTCTATTAACCATCGTGGTTATTTCATTATTAGTTTCAATCACCCAAGCGGCTCAATGCACGCTTGCGGGCGGAACCGATTTTTCACTTTGCACAGCAATTAGTAAAAACAACTGTGGCTTAGCGGCTAAGGGTGATTTTATGAAATGCAAAGCCGTCACAGCGAAAAACTGTGGTTTAGCGGGTGCAGATTATTTTTTAACGTGTAAAGCAATGCTTGATCGTAATTGTGGTTTGGTTAAAGAGCCTGGCTTCAGTCTTTGTTCAGCTGTGACCAAAGAGTAAAAGTGAAAAAAGTTCCAAGTAAATACCAACCCAAAGGCTTTCGTATTCTTCACGAAGATCGTGATGTCATCATTGGCAATAAAAGCCCCGGCATTCTAACAGTGGGCGCCTTATGGGAGCAAGAAAACACCGTTCATAATTTATTAAATCAATATATTCGTAAAGGTAACTCTAGATCAAGCGCTTGTGTGTTTGTAGTTCACCGCTTGGATCAAGCTACTTCGGGCGCTTTGATGTTTGCAAAAACCGAAGAAGTCCAGCAGTACTTAAAAAATAATTGGAAATCGACAGTAAAGACTTATTTTGCGATTGTGCACGGGCATTTAGCGAAAAAATCAGACACCATCGAAAGTTATTTATCAGAAGATGAAGATTATCATGTGCATTCTAGTCAGGATGCTGGTTCTGGAAAACTCGCACAAACTCAGTTCGAAGTTTTAGCTGAAGTCGGCCCATTCAGTTTAGTTAAGATAAATTTATTAACCGGTAAAAAAAACCAAATCCGTGTGCATATGGCAGAACTTGGTCATCCAGTCGTGGGTGATAGTAAATACGGAAAAGTGAACACTAAATTTAAAAACTTAGCCTTGCATTCAGCAAGTCTTGAGTTCACTCATCCGTTCAATCAAAAGCGCATTCTTGTTAAAGCGAGTGTGCCGGCGTATTTTCATGATTTAATTCCATTCGAATACAACAATATCACTTAGCTTTCATAATCATCTGGCTTTCATTTTCAATCAGTTTTCAAATTTAAAAAAATAACGGCAATGATTTGTTTTTTATAAGGTCTGGCCCTAACCATAGGGCATGAAAAAAATAGGAAAAACTGCTCGCTTTAAATTACAACGTCGTCTTTTAACAGAACTTCCGGGTTTAGGAAAAGCCGGAGCGCTTGAGCGCCGTCCATACCCACCAGGCCAACACGGTGGCAAACGTATTAAATATTCAGATTACCGGTTGCAACTAGAAGAAAAACAAAAAATTCGCGTCCACTACGGAATTCGCGAAGAGCAATTAGTTCGTTTAGTTCAGTTAGCTAAAAAGAATAAATCAGGTGGCAAGTGGATCAGTTCACTGATTAATATTTTAGAAAAACGTATCGATAACGTCGTCTTTCGTGCAGGTTTTGCACCAAGCATGCGTTCAGCATCACAAATGATTTCTCATGGCCAAGTGCTTGTGAATAACAAAAAAGTAACTATTCGTTCTGCTAAAATTAAAGTGGGTGATGTGGTTGCAATCACGGCAAAAGGTTTAAATAATCAAATTTATTTACATTCAACACAAAGCCCACGTTTACAATTACCTGACTGGTTAGATAAAAATGTTTCTGACTCTCAAGCTTCGGTAACGTTAAAAGACGAACCAGATTTAGGTGCGGTTCCATTTGAATTAGATGAAGCCCTAGTCACATCATACTACTCAAAGGCGTAATTTTTATGGCGACAAAACTAAATGATGGCGATTTAAGCTGTTATGCGATTGATGATGACACGGCCGTAATTTCAGTCAAAGAGCAAAAGTTTGTTGTTGATTATTCAACGCTGATGGATTTTTTGACTGAACTTGCCGCTGTAGCCGCGCAAGTTGAAAACGCGGCGATGATTGCGACTTCAGAGCAGGAACAAGTTATCGAGACTTGTGCCTGCGTACGTTTACATTAACCATATCTGTGATTTCTCCTTGTTAGAGTGCATTGCGTATAAACATCTGCGTCTCTAGTTTTATATTTTTGAATGTGGCATTTTAGTTCAAGAATGTAGCAGAACAGTGTGCCAAAAAAGTAGGAACGAAAGTTGTAATATAATTCATAAACAGTTCCAAATAAATAAAGGAGAAGTTATGAAAAACGATCAAGCAAATACTCCGCTATCAAAAAAAGTTGGGGATAAAATTGAAAAAGTTGGTCAAAAAATTTCTAATTCTGGGGCTGAAAAAATAGGTTCTTTCGTCTCGAGAATGGGCGATAAACTTGAACATTCAAGTGACCCTAAACCAGATTTAGATTCAGACACTTATAAAAAAATAAATGAATAAATAATTAGTTTAATTTCTAATTTAAAAAGCTGACGTTTCATAGGACGTCAGCTTTTTTTGTACCAAATTGTCTTCTGTGGGTCAAAAATCTGTGACATTTCACTTTCAAAAAAAATTGGTCTTAGTGTTGCAAGGTTGAATATTTTAGAAATGATTCACAAAGTTATTTTTGCAACACAGCTTTAAGCTTAATTTTATAAGGAGTATTCATGAAACAATCAGGCAAAGGGACTACTGCTAAAAGAGGCAATATTGAGTCAACAACGTCACGTCGTTCAAGCTCAGTCAGATCAAACCCAAATGCAACTACAGAAAAATCACGTTCAAACTTTAATGAAGAAGATCAATATGAAAGATCAATGGGATCACGTGGTGAACACGAGCGTATGTCCAGTTCTCGCGATGAAGGTTACCGACGCACATCAGTCGGCAATGAGGGCATGCGCACAATCTCTGGCCGTTATTCTGATTTCCAAGACAACAGTGGAAGTTCCCGCAACCGGCAAGATCACGATGAGAGTGAAAGAGGATTTGCGCGCGGTGGTCGTCGCGGAGAACACTCTTTTGCTAATGACCAAGGCTTTAACGAAAGAAGTTCAGAACGCAGCCCATGGCGCGAAACCTACGATCAAGACAGAAATGATTCTGGTCGTGGTCATTCGCGCAGTCAGAATTATAGCGGGCAGGGCCGAGGATATTCTGAACATGAGTCTGATCACGACAGCAGAGTGAATTCGCGCGGCAGCAGGTACGGCAGCTCGCATGGATTTAATGAAGGCTCGGATTATTCTGAGCGTGAGCGCGAAGGCCGCCAAGGTTCAGGCCGCGAACGCTACAGCGATCGCGATGAAAGATTTATGAATAATTATGATAACCAAGATGAGTCTATGGATGACGAATATGGCTATCGTCAACGTTACAACGAAAATCGCTACTAAACACCAACACAAGGAGAACATATGAAAAAATCAACATCAAATCGCACTAGTAAAACAGCATCTAACTCTAGCTCTTCATCGCGCAGAGGCGGATCGCAATCAGGTAGCCAAACTGGCAATCAATCTGGCCGTAACTCTTCAAACAGTTCGCGCCAAGAACGCTAGTTAAAACGCCACTCTAAATAGGAAGCCGCTTGCTTTTGGTTGGCGGCTTTTTTTATGTCGAACAACCTGTGCTAAAGTCGCGTATTTGCAGATGTAGGTCTGTATTTAGGTCTTACGCTGTTAAGTACTTAGTCTGATTCAACGATAAAGTATTTACCAACATGTGAGGTCAATTTTGAAAAAACTAACCACTTTAGTTACGCTGTCGTTATTTGCATTAAATGCACACGCTATCGATATAACAAAAATTCAAGTTCAACTAGGGCAAATGAATTTTCAGAACAACAAAGGTTCTGGAGTTTTAAATAATTTAGTGCTTGAAACTGATAGTGGACTTCAGCAAAACGTTGATTCATCAGCTGCGGCTGTGGCCAGCAAAATAGATCTCTCGCTCCAAGGTAAAACAGTAAAAGTTAATACGGGTGCGATGAGTATCGTGATGAGAAATACCAATGAAATGCTAACTAAAATTCAAACAATGCAAATTTCTAAACTTAACGTATCGATGGGAGCAAGCCAGCATCAATTTAGTGTTGGTTCGGCTCACATAAATCACGAATCTACGGGCGAAATTATTGCTGAAGCTTTAAATGTGGTCTGTACTTACAAAAACACAGGCGTCTTAGACTTTTCGCAAGTGGTTGATCAGTGTTTAGCAAAATCTTCAACACATGCTGAACGATTAGAAATTCCAGATATGAATAGCTTTTTTGAAGTCTCATTATTCGGTGTGCCTATTGAACCTGAAAATGATGTGTTACAAACAGTCAAAGAACTTGAATTAGAAATCACTAAAGGTGATTTTGAAATGAGTTTAAAAATTAAAGGTATTCCGCTCGTGCGTTTAAAATCACACGGCAATATTAAAGTTGATATGACAAAAAGACGTGCAACGATTCGTGTCGACAAAGTAAAGCTTGGTTTCATTGGTGTGACAGACATCGTTATGAATCAACTTAAGAAAAAACTTCCGCCCGAAAATTTTCGTGTAGAGCCTCCGTATATTTTTGCGACATGGTAATTAGCTCTTGTCAGCCCTTAGTCCAGTTCTGCTGGACTAAGCTAAAGTCGTGTAAATAGAGCTCCGATCCTAGTTCTATCTAGGAGACACAGCAAATGACAAAACTAAATATTACGACATTCTTTTTCGCCTTGGCTTTAGCCCTGCAATTTTCTGCAGCGACAGCGCAGGCAGCAGCCGTAGAAGACATCCCCAATTTATTCAAAATGAATGATAATTTATACCGCGGTGGTCGGGTAACGGCAGCGGGAATGAAGCAACTTAAAAAAATGGGTGTGACAACGATCCTCAATATTGAAAACGATGTTGACGCTATCAAAGTAGATAAAAAATTTGCTGAAGCAAACGGAATGCGTTACATCACAATCCCGTTTGAAACTTGGTCAACACCATCTGATGCAAAAGTTGATACTGTACTTAAATTATTGCAAGATCGCAGTCTAGGGCCAATCTATTTACATTGTAAACATGGCCGTGACCGTACGGGAATGATTATGGGTTTATATCGCGTATTTGTTGATGGTTGGCATCCAAAAGCGGCCTACAAAGAAATGAAAAACCGCGGCTTCAGAACCATGATTTGGACATTAGATAATTACTACAAAAAAAGATCAGGCTACTAATAGCTAGTGTAGCGTTTTTGCGCCGTTCTGAACACGGCTAAGGCGATGATCGGTTTACTGAAGTTTTCTGAGCGTAATTTTCGCGTCACTTCGTAGGCTTCTAGTTCAGGCATTTGACAGCGATTTTCTTCGGTGGTCACTTGGGCGATAGGTTGTCTAAATATTTTTTATCGAGTTAAAGAGCAGTCAAAGATCAGTGAAAAAATCCGGAACGGTCTTTGCAATTTCTTTGCATCAATCAAATTATAACTCAATAATAGCGAAAGAATTTATGTTAGAAAATCACCTGCAACAATTTTTTAACCTGCCAAAATTTAGGCGGGGGCAGCACGAGATAATCTCGGCTGTATTAGCAAATAAAGACGCCCTGGCGGTTTTACCCACTGGCGGCGGCAAATCTTTGTGCTATCAATTTCCTGCGACCTATCAGCAAAAACTGGTGATTGTGATCTCGCCGTTGATAGCTTTAATGAAAGATCAAGTGATGTCGTTACAAAATCGCGGTGTCAATGCCGGATGTTTGTACGCAGGTCAGGCGGAATCCGAAAAGAGACTAATTTTTTCACAGATCGGTGATGGCGGCTGTTACGTTTTGTATCTTTCGCCCGAACGCGTGCAAAAGCCGGGTTTTCAAGAATGGATTAAAAATCGTGAAATCGCTTTGTTTGCAATCGATGAAGCCCATTGTGTATCTCAGTGGGGGCACGACTTTCGCGAAGAGTATGCCGAATTAAAGATTTTAAAAAAACTTCGTCCGGACGTTCCGATATTAGCGTTAACAGCGTCAGCTACCCCAACCGTGTTAGATGATATCGCCAAAAATTTAGAATTAAAAAATCCCGAACGAATGGTGCATGGCTTTTATCGCCCAAATCTTTATTATCAAGTGGCTGCATGCAATGATGATAAAGAAAAGTCACAAATGTTATTACAAAGTATCAAGCAACACCCAACCGGACGTGTCATTGTTTATTGTGGAACTCGTAAAATCACCGAAGAGCTTGCTGGATTTTTACGTGAAAAAGTTGAAAAAGTTGGGTTTTATCATGCGGGCCTAAGTCAAAATGAACGCACCCAAATGCAGACTGATTATTCGATCGGAAAATTACGTATTCTGGTTGCCACGAATGCGTTTGGAATGGGGATTGATCAACCGGATGTAAGATTGGTGGTGCATTTTCAAATGCCCGCCAATATAGATTCTCTTTATCAAGAGATGGGGCGTGCAGGGCGAGACGAACAGCCTTCAACGTGTTTGTTGTTGTACGCCAAAAAAGATAAAGGCTTACAATCATTTTTTATCACAAGTTCGCCGGCCACAAAAGCCATTAAAGATTTACGTTGGCGAAATTTAAATGCCTTAGTTAGTTATTGTGAAGTGGCTGAGTGTCGTCACGCCGAAATTCTGACTTATTATAAAGATTCAACTCGGTTAAAAGCTTGTGGTCATTGTGATGCTTGTGTTCCGACTTCGCCACGTGCGATCGAAAAACCAATGATGTCAGTTGTTGCGCAAAAATCTACGGCAAAAAAAATCTCAGCAAATACGAATCTTTCAACGATAGAAGATGCGCGTTTTCAAATTTTACGTAAATGGAGAAAAGCCAAGGCCGAAGAATTGGATATTCCTGCGTTTGTGGTGTTTGGTGATAAAACTTTAATTGATATCGCCCAAAAAAATCCGCAAAGCTTAGACGACCTGAAGGGTATTTACGGTATTGGTGAAGCTAAGCTTGAAAAGTTTGGCTGGGATTTACTCGCAGAAATCGCCGACAAATAAGCCAAAAGTCGTTTGAATTTCACCTACCTCGGACTAGATTCTTTAGAACTTTGGTCCTAAATTAGCGTTCTAAATTATGCTTAACAAGTGATCATGTCGATAATAGAGCTATGAAGACAAGATTACTTTTATTAGCGTCGTTTATTGTTTTTTCATTTAATTCACACCAAGCACTCGCAATGGGCCGCGGCAAACCAGTTGAAACAACTCCCCCCCCTGCTTCTTCAAAATACGCCGAAGGTGACATTATTTTTATTCAAAGTCAGACCCAACAAGCTGCAGCTTTGCGTGAATCGACAGAGTCAGTATGGACACATGTTGGTTTAATGATTAAGAAAAATTCTGCGTGGTATGTCGCAGAGGCTATCGGCCCGTTAAAAGAAACGCCATTAGCTGATTTTATCGCGCGTTCAAAAAATAAATCTTACCGCGTGTATCGTTACAAACACTTCGATGCAGCGACGATGACGAAAGCTTTAAAAGCCGCATTACCAAAGTACAACAAACCCTATGATATCTATTTTGAATGGTCACAGGATAAAATCTATTGTTCTGAGCTAACTTATCATGTGATGAAAGATGTGACAGGCTTTGAACTAGGTCGTCTACAAAAAATGAAAGAGATGAAGCTTGATGGGCCATATACTCAAGCATTAATTAAAAAACGTTACACCGATACAGGTAAAGAGTTTGATTATGACGAGTTAATCGTAACACCTGTTAGTCAAGTAGAAGATGAAGACATGACGCTGATCGAAGCGAAGTAGTTTTAAGTCATTTTAACATTTAGATTCAATATAAACTCACTGAAGGACAAAACTCAGTGAGTTCTGTTTCTTTAAGCTCTGACACGGTATTAATTAGAACCACAGCAGCAAAGACTTCTTATTTTAATTCCCTATGTTACGTTGCCTGCATATAAACAAAGGGGATCCTTATATGAAGCATTTAGTTATTTTTTCTATTGTTGCTATGACTGCATTTTCTGCACTAGCAGCTGATAACGCCTTAACAGGCTCTTGCAAAGTATGGACGACAACGTCTTCAGAGACTCATTCTTTTTCTGCTGCACCCAATGAAAAATGGAGATTGGGTATCGCTGAAGAAACTGCGGCTCATGGTTATAAGCAATTTAAAGTTTCAATCGTGAACAATATCGGTAACAAAGAAAGTGCTAACAACTGGGGTCATCGCGTATTGATCAGTATAGCTACATTAGACCATGAATTTGCAAACCCGCCTGTATTATGCCCAAGAACTCCGCTAGCTGATCGTCAAGTTTGTGAACGTGACAATGAATTAAGTGGTTCATACGGTACTCGCTTTGATCGCTTTGGTGAACGTTACAATGATGGTTTTGTAGATCGTGATGCGGCTATATACCCATTAACAAGCTTTAAAGACGGCGCAATTTTAAAAACGCCAGTGATCAAATTGTCAGAAACGACTTCAGTTCAGTGTCGCGCAAAGTTCACTAAGTAATATTTTTTCAGTGTTCTTGATGACTTATACAAGCTTTGTTTTCTCTAACTAGCGTACGGTAACACTTTAAGCGGCCAGCTCGGTTTGTTGGCCGTATTGAGCTTTACAATATATTTTTTAGGCTATTAAAAAAAAATGGGCTTGCACCAGGGGCACGCAGAGGCGATGTTAAAAGCGACTACGAGTTAACCTTTGCAAGTCCTAATGGAATCGCTCCCACTGTTGATCCTGACTCTTACAGATTAATTTACTGGAAGGGCCTAATCTGTCATTCGCCGACAGTGCTTGCAGCCGCTCCTAAAATTAACGGACGTTGGATTTATAATGGTTATAAAATGACTGCAAGCCTTAATGGCCAAAAAGTTCGTTAAGAAGTTAAATGCTTATATGAAATAACAGTGTTACTGTATTTTATGCAAACAAGTTGTCCAAAATGCCAATCAGAAAACATTTATCAAGATGGTAACCTATGGGTTTGCCCAGAGTGTGCCAATGAATGGGTTGAAAAAGTCGCAGCCACTGTTGAGGCAGCTGTTGTCGATGATGGGCTAATTTGCGATGCCAATGGAAACGTCTTAGCTGACGGGGATTCTGTGATCGTGCTGAAAGATCTAAATATCAAAGGCTCATCAAGCGTTGTCAAAGGCGGCACGAAAGTTCGCAATATTCGTTTAAGAGATATGGGTGATGGCCACGATATTCTTTGTAAGATCGATGGTCTTGGTGCAATTAATTTAAAATCTTCATTTGTTAAAAAAGTCTAAACGTTACTTTTTCTTACGTTTAGATTTGCTGCGAAGTGATTCTTCTTGTTCGATTAAATCCTGAAAATTCATATCATGCATTGGCGGCATGACGATCATTTCGTAATTCTTTTTGCTGACTTTAACCACTTCGATTTTTTTACCTAATAGCTCTTCGATGCTTTGTAAAAGTGGCATTTCTTCTGGTGCGCAAAATGAAACAGCTAAACCCTTGTTAAAACCGCGGCCAGTACGACCGATACGATGAACGTAATTTTCATTTTTTTCTGGCAGATCGTAATTAATCACATGAGTTACATCTGGGATATCAATACCACGAGCAGATACGTCAGTGGCGATTAACACTTTATATTCACCGGCGCGAAACGCTCGCATCACTTCAGTACGGTCAGTTTGATCTTTTTCGCCGTGTAGGGTTAAAGTAGTTATTTCTAACTTAGCTAGGGCTTTAGCAACGCGCTCAGCACGCACGCGAGTACGTACGAACACGACGAATTTACCGTCTGGATTTTGTTTAAAGTATTCAGCTAAGAAATAACGTTTGTCGTCCATATCAATAAACATCACCGAGTGAGTTACGTTTTTTGAAACTGGATCTTCCGGAGAAATTTGAATGCGGATAGCGCTACTGCGAACTTGGTCGTACGCCATCTTTTTAATTTTTGAGTTAATAGTTGCAGAGAAAAATAGTGTTTGATGGCCGCGCACTAATTTGCGTTTGATAGATTCGATATCATTGATAAAACCTAGATCAAGCATTTGATCAGCCTCATCTAAAACTAAAGTTTCGATATGGCTCACATCCACATAACCTTGGGCGATAAGATCAAACATGCGCCCAGGAGTTGTGATTAAGATATCAATACCATCTCCAAGTTTGCGAATTTGTTTGTCTTGTTCTACGCCGCCGTAGAGCGCGAAAGATTTTACTTTCATATTTCTACATAGACCGTTGAACACTTCGCCGATTTGTTGCGCCAGTTCGCGCGTCGGCACCATAACTAAACAGCGAATGCCTTCGTTGCGTTTACTTTTTTTACGGGAATGAATGTTTTCAATAATTGGAATCGCGAAGGCTCCGGTTTTGCCGGTACCAGTTTGCGCGATTGCTAAAACGTCTTCACCTCTTAAGATTGAGGGAATGGCTTTAAACTGGATGTCTGTGGTGCGGAAAAAACCTAAGTTATTTAAATTACGTAATAGGTCTTCAGAGAGGTGGAATTTTTCGAATTTCATAGAAGCGGACTGTACCACTTCAATGCTTACGAATGAAGTTAAAAAGAGGAAGAGGCTCTGTTTAGGGAGCCTCTTTTGTAATAACTACGGAGCTTCGAAAGTTGGGTTAGACGGGTTGTTGCCGTGTTGACCAGAAGTGCCACGATAACTCGATTGCTAATTTGCAAAGGACAGTGATTTTTTAAGTCAAAAATCTTAGCTTTCGCCATATTTTTGCTAAATAGGATTGTGGCGGCCGCCTTTGATTAAGTATCTGAAGAATCTCCTGCCGGCCGTGTAACTGTGCAGCCTGCAGCGGGGTAAGGTTGTCATACTCAGATAACAGGGTAGGATCAGCCCCATGCTCTAATAAAAATTTTGCAATAGCTGTGTGACCAGCAACGATGGCTGCAACTAGCGGCGTACAAAGAATTTCAGGATGTTGGTAGTTCGGATTTACGCCACCTGTAATATGATATTGCACCAGAGCTAGATCGCCCGTGGCTGCGGCATTATACATTTCTTTCCAGTCGCCGGCTGACATTAGGGATTGCTCGCTTTTAAAATAGGAACAATAAACATCGCCGAACTAAATCCAATAGACAGGCCTGGTAAAATAAACATGATTAAAATGGTCAATAGACGTAAATTAGCCATAAATCCTCCCCTAAAGATTTTACAATACACCAGCCAATTAGTCAGCTAATTATTCTTCGTCTTTGTCGTCTTTATTATCTTTATCGTCATCGCTGGTATCAAACTTCAAATCGAAGAAATCAGTCGATGGCTGTTCGATGCGCGGAATTTCAGGAGCTACACGATTTAAAATACGACGTTGTCGTGAGCTCACATAGGCCGACGGGCGGTCAATACGAAATCTGCGCGGGTTTGGGAGCACGGCCGCGATCAGTGAAGCTTGTGAAGCGTTTATAGACTTTGCATTTTTTTTATAAAACTTTTGTGATGCAGCTTCTACGCCGTACACACCAGAACCAAGCTCGACGACATTCAAGTAAACTTCGATGATGCGTTCTTTCGACCACATCACTTCAATTAAAACAGTGAAGTAGGCTTCTAAACCTTTGCGAATCCAATCTCGGCGTGGCCATAAAAAAACATTTTTAGCCGTTTGTTGGCTGATGGTGCTAGCCCCTTTTTTACGTTTATGAGTTTTGTTGTATTTGATGGCTTTTTCGATGGCGTCGTAATCAAAACCATTGTGTTCAAAAAAACGATAGTCTTCAGATTTTAAGACAGCTTTTTGAACTGAGGGCGCAATTTCTTCAAGCGGCACCCAAGTTTTGTTCATGCCGACAAATTTATCTGTGCCGATAGATTCAAGCGAGCGAATAAACATCAATGGCGTAAAGTAAACAGGAACAAAACGGTAAAAGAAAACGCTTCCGAACGTGCTAACGAAAAACAATAGAATTAATTGTAAGGTGAGTTTTCTAAAACGGGGCCAAAAGTTTTTCTGCATAGAGCTGGTTAAAGTATAGCTAAGGGCATAAAAAAGTCATTCAGTTGTTTCATATTAGATTACGTTAGGACTTAGATTTTGTTTATTGACCCGTAAAAGTCATCTTTTAGAATCAAATGATGGCTTTTCCTGTTTTACCGGCAAAATATTATCTGACCCATTTTCATGAGTTTTTAGAATTCATTGAAGAAGATTACTTGCCGGTGCTCGAGTCTTCTCACATCGAATTTATTAAAGCCTTTCAACGCCTTACTGAGGATGCCCAGTGCATCTATGTGCGCATGGTTAATCGTAAGGGCATTTTGTTCGCGAAAGCCGGTTTTGCTAAATACGGCGAAATCAGCCAACAAGAAAAAGCCTTTGCAGAGCTTAAACAAAATAAATTTATTGCTGAAGTCAGCAGCGAACATAAATTAGATCTGATTGGTTTTTACAGCAAAAAAGAAACTCACCATTGGCTAAAAAAATGCAATATTGCGTTTAATAAATCAGATACCGCAGATCAACTTGAAAAGTTAGCACTTTCAAATCTTGAAGCCTTAGACATGGCTCATTTGCAAGATCTGGGTCAATTGATGGTTCAGACCTATCAAGACGAGCTAAGTTATCTTTTGTTCTTATTTTTTGGAACTTTACAGACAAGTCTTAGTCTCTATACTCTGCGTGATTTAGGTGTTCGTACAAAAAGCCAGTTTAAAGAAAAATTCAAACCTCGCTACCAAGACGCCGCGATTGCTAAAGCTGAATATCAAATGCTTAAAACATTAAATAATTTAAGTGAAACGAATCTTGAGCAAGCTTTAGAATTTGCCCAGTCGGTAACTATTAATAAAAACAGTACGCACCAGCTTAAGACTGAATTGTTATTAGAAATCGCTCATCGTTTTGAACAAGAGCAACCGCAGAAAGCGATTGCAGCGCTTAAAGAAGCTAGAAATCACCCCGCGAGGCAGAATCTGGCTAAACTTTATTACAAGCTTGATCAAAGAGAAGACTGTAAAAATGTTTTAGAATCAATTATTGATCAGCCATTGAACGATGAAGAAATTCTTTTTGCAGAAGATTACCTTGATCGAAAATTTAATAAGAAAAAAATGGGCTATTTAACCCAAGCCCTACGCTCGGCAGAAGAAATTTCTTTAAGTGAAGCGTATCTTAAGAGTCCAGAAGCGGGCGCAAAAGATTTTTATTCTAAAAAGGGAATTAAAGCGACCTTTACAGAAAATCATCTGTGGTGCGGGCTTTTTGGCTTATTTTTTTGGAATGAAATTTTTGAAACAGAGCAGGCGGCCCTGCATAATCCATTTGAGCGTTCGCCGGCAGATTTAGTTGGTGAAGAATTTTATTTAAACCACAAAGAGAAGATTGAAAATAAATTATTATTATTGAAAGATCTTAAAAAAACAGAATTCGTTATTTTAAAAACAGTGATCGAAAATTACGGTAAATTAAATGATATTTTTCAGTGGCAGCCAACACTGGCTAATCTTGTTTTAAACTTTCTGAAATCTTCATCGACAAAAGGTATAGCGCATATTCTAAGAACTATGAGCCAAAATTTTGCAAGTTACCATAGCGGTTATCCGGATTTAATGCTTGAGACAGACGACGGCATTCAGTTTGTCGAAGTTAAAGCTGAGGGGGATTCTCTGAGAGTCAAACAACTTTCAAAATTGCGCCTTTTAAAAGAAGCCGGTTTTGAAGTGAGCGTTTTAAGAGTGAATTGGATCACGGATCCCAATCAGATCTATGTCGTTGTGGATATTGAAACGACAGGTGGCTCAGGAACTTTTCATCGCATCACTGAAATTGGTGCAGTTAAAATGCAAAACGGTAAGATTATCGAAGAATTTCAAACTCTGATTAACCCAGGCCGACCAATACCGAAATTCATTACCGGAATAACAGGTATCAGCAATGAAATGGTCAAAGATGCGCCAAAGTTCAGTGATATCGCTGATAAACTTTATGCGTTTACTAAAGGCGCCATCTTTGTGGCTCATAATGTGCGTTTTGACTACGGTTTTATTCAAAAGGAATTTCAGCGCCTTGAAACTTCGTTTGTACGACCGCTTCTATGTACAGTGCAGGGAATGCGTAAACACTATCCGGGTTTACAATCTTACAGTTTAAAGAATCTGTGTGTAAACTTTAATATTTCATTAGAGCAGCACCACCGTGCGATGTTTGATGCAAAGGCCGCCGCAGAGCTGTTAAATTTAATTCATCTTAAGAAGTCGCTCTCACAAATCGCAAATATTCCAGATCCGATTATTAAAGATTCGGTAGTTGATCGTCATTTTTTTGATTAATAAATATTTGAAAATACTTAGTTTTTTTGAAAATAAAAAAAATGCATCGCAAAACTTGACAGTTTTTTTGAGAAACACAATTTAAATTCAGAAACAATTAAACCGACATTCAAACAACACAAACCATAGGAGGTACAAGATGAGAATGTTAAACCCTTTATCAACTGAGTGGCCATGGCCACGTCGCACTTTCACTCCATTTATAATGGGAGATGTATTCGACGACGTAGCGGCTTATGTTAGCACGGCTAGCGTTCAACAAAGCTATGATGTCAATGAGGCTGGCGATCATATTTTAGTCAGTGTAGATATGCCTGGAGTTAAAAAAGAAGACATCAAAATTGAAGTTCAGAAAAATCAATTAATCATAGCTGGAGAACGTAATCATAGAAAGTTTGAAAGAACATTTACGTTACCGGCTTCAATCAATGCCGATAAAATCGAAGCTCAGCATGAAAACGGCGTACTTTACGTAGCCATACCCAAAGCTGAAACCGCGAAAGGGCGGAGCATCCAAATCCAGAGCGGACCCCCTGGTTTTTTTAGCAAACTTTTGACTTCTAAAAAAGAAAATTCAAAAGAATTAAAAGACGCTCACTGAAAATCAGCAGCGCAAAATGGGACTGGGATTCCCGAATCTATGGCGGCTGTTTCAATCCGAAACAGCCGCCATATCTTTTTTTCAATTAAACCACATTAAGAATTAAAATAATGAGGAGTTTATGGAAAATGTCACGCAACTAGAAAACAAAAACGATCAAAAGAAAATATTAAAAAAAGTTTTTAAAAATTTAAATGAATTCGTTATCGTTCCAACAGGCTTGTTGGCGATGTTGCTATTTTTAAAATGAGAGGAGAGGGGCAAGCTTAAAATGAACGATGATTTAGAAATATAGCTAAAAAGTTAACAAGAGCGGCAAAGTGAAGCTAAATGTACTTCCTTTGCCGGCTTCTGAAGTTACGCTGAGCGAAATTCAAAAATAACAATTTCACTACGGGTGAACCAACGCATCGGTGGCCCCCAGTAACCTGTACCTTGATGAGCAAAAACTTGAACACCTTTAATCGTTTTAAATCCAGCGACAACGGGTTGAACCATGCGCACAAATAGACCAAACGGAAAAATCTGACCACCATGAGTATGACCTGAAAGTAATAGATCACATTTTTCATGACTGAGGTCGAACACACTCGATGGTTCGTGAGCTAATAATATTTTGTAATCAACTTTTTCAGAAGCCTTCAAAGCTTGATCAGGATTAGATTCAAGTTTTTTGTGAAATCTATTTACGGCGCGATCAGGAACTCCGGCGATCAAAAGTTTTCCGTTACCGCGTGAAATGATTTCATGAGAATTATGTAAAACATCAAATCCTAAATCGTGAAGTCTGGCTTCCCAATCACCGCCGCGAATGTATTCATGATTTCCTGTAACATAAAACTTGCGCGCTGCAATTTGCGCTAACGGATTTAAAAGTGGTGATGTTTCATCAAAAGGCGCATCGACTAAATCGCCTGTGACCACGACAACATCAGCGCGAGCTGCCTGAATACGGTCGACAACTTTTTGCAGCCATGCTTTACGTAATAGCGGCATGCCGATATGAAGATCTGAAATTTGTATAATACGTAGGCCGCATAAAAAATCTGGGCCAACTAACTTGTGTGTAACTACTTGTGGGCCGAAGATATTTAGTCGTAGCGACCAAAGCGAAATAATTCCTGTCGCATACAGCATCCACGAAGAGTGTATCGGCAAATTAAACAAAGAAAAAATCAGCTGAATGACCGCAAAGAAAAATGCGATGGTAAAAATTCCCATCCAGATATAGCCAGCCATGATAACATGTCGCAGACGCTCGCGAAGTGACGACATGCTAATCAGTAATGAGCCCGGCATGAAAATCACGCCGAAAGTTAGAAATATAACCAGCCAAACCGGTGGTGATAAAAAACTAAGGGCTGCCATTGAATAAATAAACCAGTGCAGTAAGCCAGTAATGGTTGTGATTATAATCAGCGGGATTGCAATCCGTCGCATCGGGAACCTCGGGATCTAAGAACTAAGTTTTGGTGTTCCCATATTCTTTTTAAGTTCAAGAACTTGCACAACTAACATTGGATCCTGGCTTTGGGCGAGTTTAAGTTTACTTTTAAAATCAGGGTATAAATCAGACTCGTCAAATAACGAGTGCACTTCGGTTAAAACCGAGCGGTGCAGATCTTCAAGAATAGTTGTGTCATCATCAAGAGATTCATCCATGCGCACCACCAGGCTTGTGATTTTTCTTAGCCAGTCAAAATCTTCGTGCGACATTGATAAATGCAGAACATCATACGGCGTTAAACTTTTTTCGTTTTGTGCTTCGTATTTTTCTTTTTGAAATTGTAATAAAGATTTATGAACACGCAAAAGCAATTGCGAAATTTTAGTAAGTTCTGCTTTGATGTTTTTTCTATTTTCTTCAGAGGCCATAAGTGTCCTCTTTTTTAACATGAACGGCGCTACAAATCAAGGTGGGCTTTCTTACCCACCAGCATTATTATACTGATCTATCTCATTTTTAGGTGTTCGGTCGGTTGGGTTAATGCTTTATGTGAACGCGTTCGTTTGGCTTTAAAAAAATTGGGGTCATCATTAAAGTGCACACCTTCGATTAAATGATTCATTTGATAAGTATCTAAGTGTGATAAATATTTTTAATTTAGTATTTTGTTGTTTTAATAGGATTGAGCCTCAAACAAATTTTTGTGCACCCATAAGTTGCTGTAGCACGCGGTCGTGTGTTCTGTGTAAAGATCCTCAAAACACACAAATATTCTATTATTTAGTCGAGATTGAAATATTTCTCTTTCAATCTTGCCAGTGGCTAAATAAGATTTTGAAATTAATTATTTGTGAAGCGTATATGTTTAAACGGAGAAAAAATGAAAAAAGTGATCAAGTCATGGAAGTTTTTATTGCTGCCTGCTTTAATGTTGTTAGCAGGGGAAAAATCACTATCTCAAACCACGGGTGATTATTGTATTCCCAGTGTTGGATGTTACACAACCTTTGAAAAAGCAGAAGCTGCTTTAAGAGCTCGACCTGAGTATGCAGGTATTGGTCAATACTTAGAGCATGTTGAAACAACTTCTCTTCCTCCGAATTTAGTATTCATATATGATATTAAAAATAGACCAGCAGTTTCAGTGTCTACCCCAGGATTTAGAGCAGATCTTGGATTATCAGGATCGGGAATTTATGGATGTCAGCCTCCGCCGGATGATTCAAATCTTGATCCAGCGACCTATTGCGCAAGTGAGACGAGTTTAATCTCTGCAGTAGAGGCAGAGTTAACAAGAAAATGGAACAGTGAAACGGTCACATGTACGATCACATCGACTACGCCCACTAACAGCTTCGAAACAACCATCGGAGTGACTGGAAGTAGTACGACAGAAACAGGAATGGTCTACTACCAACTTAAAATCTTTAATACGAAGGCTAATTGTACTCCGGGTCCTAATAAGGATTTTAACTGGAGAATTGTTCAGAATAAAATGATATATTGTGACCCTGGATTTAGACCACAGTCAGTTTCAGTCCCAACCGAAGATAGTCTACTCACAGAGTTGTTATGTAAGCCCTACAATACACAATCTACAAGTTTTAGAGGCCCAATTAAGCAATGTAAGTCTTGTGCGGGAAGTAAGAATCCGATCTTTCCTGCAACTGGAGAAAAGATCAGAGCTGAACAAGACTTTACGTTTGCAGGAAGAGTATTTACAAGACATTACCGCTCTTCACGACAGGTCAGAAATAATCCCCATTTTGGAATAGGCTGGACGCATACTTTTTCAGACAGACTAGATAGAGTTGGAAAAATGGTATTTAGCGAAGCAGGAGATGTGGAAGCCTATGATGCGGTTTCATCTAATCGTTTTAGAGGCCAAAACTCTTACGATAATATGTTAGAGTATATAAATACGGACAACTCTTACAGACTAACGCTTCCAGGTGGTGAGATCAAAGAATTTGATGCAGATGGAAGATTGTTTCGTATCAGAAATTTACAAGATCCATCGCTAGATGTGACTTTGGCTTACGCTAATGGTGTTTTAATTTCTGCAACCGATGCGCAAGGAAGAGTTTTAAAATTCTTTTATAAAAAGAATTTACTCTCAGCCATTCAGTTGCCGGATGGAAAACTTATTGATTACAAGTATGATTTAAAACAGAATTTAACTCTTGTGGAATATGGTGGCGGCGAAAAAAGAAAATACCATTACGCTGAATCAGGGCTAATTGGAGATCCGGAGCAAGTTCATAAGCTAACAGGAATTTCAAATGTCGTAGGTCCAGTTGAAACAAGATATGCAAATTTTAAGTATGATGCTCAAGGCAGAGCCATATCAAGTACAGTATTTGGTACGCCAAATGAAGTGGCCTCTGTAACCTATGACAGTGCAAATCAAGCGACAGTGACAAGAGAATCAGGTGCAGTTACAACATACACTATGGGTGCTGGCACGTATCGCCCGATCACTGATATAACTACCTCAGGTGTGTCAGGAAATTTATCAAGACTTTATGATTCTTTAAAAAGAGTAACGCGTGAGACAGATAGAAGAGGAATTGTTACAACCTTTACATATCCAACAGAATATAATCGAACAATTACATCTGCTGTAGGCACGCCAGAGCAGAGAAGAAGAGAAGTAGATCGCAATACAAGTAATTTAGTGACTCAAGTAAGAGTATTTGATAACGCCAATGTTTTACAAAGTAAGACAACTTGGACATACAATACGCGCGGTCAAATTTTAACAGAAACATTTACAAATGTATTAGATAATAGCACGCGCACAAATACTAAAACTTATTGTGAGTCTGCGGATGTCACCAGTGGCACATGCCCGCTTGAGGGATTACTTGCATCTGAAAATCGTTTTGGTAGTGGAGATACCACATCTTATACGTATAGACAAAATGATGAGGAAAGTTGTGCTACGACGCCTACGACTTGTTTGTATCGTAAGGGGGATTTGTGGAAGATTACAAACGCTTTAGGTCATATATCAGAGATTGTAAGTTATGATGGCGCAGGAAGAGTTTTAGCAACTAAAGATTTTAGCGGTGTCATGACTGAATTTGAATATGATTTCAAAGGAAGACAAACGGCTATAGAAGTTAAAGGTGACGGCGACCGAGTTACTTCGATGACCTACACTTCAACTAATCAAGTAAAGCAAATTAATAATCCTGATGGAACTTACATAAAGTACGATTATGATGATGCCGACAGATTAACTTCAATGGAAGACAATCTGGGCAATAAAATGATCTACACGCTAAATGCAGATGGAAAGACATTAAAAGAAGAGATTAAAGATTCTGGTGGAATACCAAGAAAAACTCTAGCTTTCACTTACAATAACTTAAGTCAAATGACGACAATGAAAGATGCTCAAAGCCAGCTGGGTGGAAATCCAACGGTAGCGATGACTTATGATTCTGAAGGCAATTTAGACACAACTACAGATGCCTTAAGCAGACAATCTAGAAATGAATATGATTCTTTAGGACGAGTGAAAAAAATCATTCACGATGCGGCAGGACTTTTACCGCAAGAAGTAAATCAAAAGTACAGTGCTTTAGATAAAGTAACAAAAATTACTGATCCTAAAAACTTAGATACGAATTACTTATACAATGGATTTGGAGATTCGTCGAAGTTAGAGAGTAAAGATACTGGAAATACGTATCATAAATACGATACGATGGGTCAACTAGTTGAGAGTAAAGATGCAAACGGAAAAGCCGTTCAGTATGGCTATGATATCTTGGGTCGAATCAGAATTAAAAATTATGATGAATCGCCAACACCAGGTTTAGATGTCACTTACACGTATGATGAGTTACCTCTAGATTGTGAAAGAGGCGAGGGCTATGTCATCGGAAAACTAACAAAGATTGAAGATGGAAGTGGAAGTACCGCTTTTTGCTACAATGCTTACGGAGATTTAGTCAGAAAAGTACAAATAATAAATGGAAAGACATTTGTTCTACGTTGGGTTTATAAAGCAAATGGTCAATTAGATCAGATGATTTACCCAGATGGCTTAGTTGTAGATTATACTTACAACTCTTTAGGTCAAGTGTCTGAAGTGGGTGTTACGTCAGGATTTGCAAGAGCCGTTTTACTAGAAGATGCGACATACTATCCATTTGGTCCAATTGCTGGATGGGATTACGGCAATGGAAGATCTTTAACTAGAAACTTTGATTTGAACTATAGACCAAGTTTAATCAGAGACACTTCAAGTGGTGGAATAAATTATACTTACCTGTTTAACGGTGTAGGAAATTTAACACAACTTCAAGCGCCAGGTCTTATCAGAGATTATAAGTACGATGGTTTAAATCGCTTAAAATCTACAGAGAATTCAAGTCAGATAAAACTTTGGGAATACAATTACGATGTGACCGGAAATAGAACATCGGTGATTGAAGCTGTTCCTAACGGAGGAGGCTTTAACTATCTAACGAAGAATTATGCTTACGATACAAACTCTCACCGTCTAACTTTTGATGGTACAGAGTACAGTGCCTATGACTTAGCAGGTAATTTGACGAAAACAAGTGCAACGGCTTTAGGCCCTGCGATCTTAAGTTTGAGTTACAATAGTGCCAATAGACTTCATTCTGTGACGAAGAGTTCAGGTTCAGTTGAGTATGTATACAATTCTTCAGGAGAAAGAGTGCAGAGAACTCTTTCAACAGGCGGAGAGACTTACTTTGTATATCAAGGAAGTAATTTGTTAGGAGAATACTCAAGCTCAGGCGCACCGATCAAACAAATGATTTGGTTACAAGGAATGCCGGTAGGATTAGTGACGGGCACAACTTCTAGTGCAAAGCTTTACTACGTGCAAGCTGATGCTTTAGGAACTCCAAGAACAGTGATAGATCCAGTCAGAAATTTAAGTGTGTGGAAGAACCCACTTGAGAACGAAGCGTTTGGTAAAGTGCAACCAATCACAGATCCAGATCTAGACGGAACTCATTTTGAGTTTAACTTGAGATTCCCAGGCCAGATCCATGATGGCTTCACGGGATTAGTGTATAACTACTTCAGAGATTACGATCCGAAAACAGGAAGATACGTGCAATCAGATCCAATCGGATTAGCCGGTGGCATCAGCACGTACTCTTATGTGGAATCTAATCCTTTGAAAAGTGTAGATCCCATGGGGTTATTGAAAGGACCAGGAGGTCCGCCACGTGTAGGTAATCCGGTTCCTGGGGCTGCAGTGCATGCAGGATATATAAGTGATTTAGCAAAAATCAATCCTCCGCTAACACCGCTTGCTGCTGAACAATTAAATAGGCTGACTAATGGTCTGGATGCTCCACCACCACCACCTCTAAAACGTTGGACTCCTTTGAAAATAGATCAAGTATATGGTCTTTATTGGGAAGAATGTTTTGCTCAGAATGACGATGATGCTGATCCATGTGCCTGGATTTTAGAGCAAATACAGGTGAGCATTCATGGGTTAAAACGTTACTACCAAAAACTTCTTCCATACGTAAATAGAGACCATGTACCTGGTAATATAATATATTCGTCTTATATGTTTGATGTGACGAAGCAACATTTAATTGATTTTATTAAAAAAGCTAATCAGATGGGCTGTAAGGTTCCTTATGATAAACTAGAGCCTGTATTTTGGCAAAACCCATTGCCTTGGGGGCCCATGACTGGCGGTAAGCCACCTACTCTCACAATTGGTCCATAGTAAAGCTACTAGCTTCTCTTTTCGGTTTACGCTGCAAAAAAAAAGGCTCCGTGAGGAGCCTTTTTTTTTGCAGTATTCTACTTGTTGCGGCTGTTATTTCTCTACCAACGTCTTCAATAGTAAAGATTCTGTGTAGTAGCCCTCATGACCTGAATTGTCAAAAATGACCAACTGATTTTTGATATCAAGTTGTTCTGCTGTCCAGCGAATCATCTCTGGGGGAATAAAGCTGTCAAAAGCCCCTCCATAATAGTAGATCGGCACATTGAACCTTTTAATATTTCTACGTACGGTAGAGAGTTTGATAGGATTAGGAATCATGTTTCCCAATGAGACCAGCATTAGAAAATTTTCGTCGATGTAGCACTCTGATATGATAGGATTTCTTATACCTGGGGTGCAGCCATCGGTAAATTGATGCCCCGGTATAAGTTCATTATATGTGATTGCTTGAAGTGCGGCAGCCTGATTCGGTTCATTAAATCTTAAAATATAATTTTCGCTGAATTGAACAAAGAGTTTTTCGAGCGCTTCGAGGTTGTTTTTTTGGATGTAATCATCGATCTTGAATACAGTTTCATGAACGAATGGCCAAAAATTTTTAAACCCAATTGTCAGAAAAAGACCTGTAATTAAATCGTAACCACAGAATTCACTTTTTCTTGCGCCCGGTGTTTTAATGCACATCTTGGCAAAAGATTGTCCAGCCGGAAGACTTTCAGACAGAAGAATGTTTTGAATTATTTCACCTGCTGTTTGAGGTGATAATTTGATATTGGTAAATTTAAAAAATTCGTTAGAAACTTCCAATAATTTTTTTTCTCTCATATCTAAGATTTCTTTAGGTCTTTGCCAAAAACCATATCCATGAATATGCGCAGAGTAGATGCTCTTTGGAAACATTTCTAGGTAACGAAAGCTAATTAAGCCACCATAACTTTGACCATAGACTTTCCATTTTGCTTGACCAAACATTTTTTGACGGATGGCTTCTGCATCTCTTACGATGGAATCAGAAGAAAATTTTTGATACTGAGTCATATCCATTTCTGGCGAATAAATTGGAAAACCTACAGAACAGCCTGTTCCTCTTTGATCTATAAGGATAAGATTCTGATCTTGTAATGCAGGAATAGAATCAAACATTTTAGCGGCTCTGGCTCCGGCAACAGTAGGGCCGCCATTCATAAAGACGATCGGGGTTTTGTCTTTGACCGCAGCGGCTTTTCTGAAATAATAATAAATATCTATCGTTGAACTTTTTGAAGGTTTATTCCAATCTAGTGGGACTGTAACTGTGTCATAACCCCATGACTCGCCAAGGCTTGCTTTAATGCTGTCGCAACTTTCAGACGCCGGTGCTGCAAAAGCTAAAATCGGCAGAAAAATAAATGCTGCAGTTAAAGTATAGAAGTTAAACATAGTGACCACCTTTGCTGTTTTTATCATGAGTTTGTTTTCGTAAAACCATTACAAACTAGATAATAAAATTTTATTTACTTTATATCAAGATTCATGCCGTGGTTGGACAAGATCTTAGGAGTATACAGGATCCGGCTATGTCAAATTATTCTACACTCCTAGCGCAATACAATGATTTTAAGCAAGCCCTGTTATTGCAATATAAGTGATATGAAAAAATCAGTTTTAAAAACTTCTTTTATTTTAGTCGCTATTTTCTTTGCAGCACAAGCTCAGGCTCAAACAAGCTCGATTTCAACTCTTGCCGGTCTTAATTTAAAAATTGCTGGCGGGCTCATTAAATCTAACTGCTCGATCAAAAACCCACAGCGTTGCGAAAGTACTTCTGAGGTCAGTATTTTACCCTACTACCGACAACAAATTCAAAAAAAAGCCGCTGCTCATTCAAATGATTTAGACATTGATCTTTACAATTACGATTTGGAAAAATCAGTTGCTCTGCAAATGGGCCGCAAAGACACGCAATTTATCGCTCATGGCGACAAAAGCGTCGCGATTGAGTATGTTCCAGAGATGGGAATGAATTTCTTATTTGTTCACAACGACTATGTTGAAGAGACAAAAAGTTATGGACCAGTTGAGCGTATGGAAGTTAAATGCACAGCAAAGACGGCTACAGAAATTATTTGTAGTTTTCCGAATAATCTTGGCTATTTAAAGTTTGCCGTAGATTGAAAATCTCAAGAAAATTGGTGACCCAGTGTTGACGAAAAGTGGGACTAGTGAATTTCTTTTTCAACAACAATGATGACAGAACCTACATCGGATTTTTCAATCGCATTATATTTATTAGACTTTAGATCATCTAAATCCATGACTTTGACCCAGGCGACATAATCATCTGGCAAACTCCAGATTTTAAAATCAGGATGGCTTTCTGTTGTGGTTTTATTTCTAGGTAAATAATCATGTAAAGCTTGCTCTGCCTGCTGGAAAGAAGTTTCGGAAGGCCGTATTTGAAACGAGATGTGTTGAATAAACTCACTTCCCTTGCTTCCCATGTATTGGGCGTGGATGTAGCGAGTCCCAATCAATGAATTTTCAGTGCGAATGATCACTGTGCGAGTCAAAGGATCAAGCTGGCCTTCGTTTAAAATAGCTGGTTTTAAATCAAGAGCTTTAAGTTCAGATATAAATTGCTGGGGACTTTGGCGTTGGGACAAAGCTTTGACGAATCGATGCGTTAAGTCTTTAACCGAACGTATTTCTTGGGGAGTTAGAGACTTACTTGGGAGAGGAGGTCTTTTCTGATCTAGTACAACCGCCGCCTCTTTTTTTTCAACAATTCGAGGATGAGGTGGCTTAACTTCGACGGGTTCAGCTTTCAAATCAGTTTCGAAATCTGCAGAACTTGTTGTTTCTGATATATCTGACTTAGGCTTAGATTTGAAGCCATAAAAAAACCAGGCTAGACCACAAGCGATTAAGCTCATGGTGACCAACCAAAATTTAGAATTTTTATGATGATGATTTACTTCAGACTTTTTTCCCATTTTTGCAAATACTTCGTTGGATCCATGATATCTGATCTGCGTTGAAAATCACGCAATTTATTAGTTTTGACGGTTAAAGATCCTGTTTTAGTTCCTTTATATAATTCAAAGTGTAGCATTGGAAATTTAACTCTTCGAGAACTCACTTTTTTCACGTACCCAATGATATCCCCTTTTTTAACAAGCTGACCCACGCGTAAACCAGGTTTTTGGGCAGAGCTTGCAATTTCACCATATCGCGCAATAAACCCACCACCATGAGCGACCTCAGTCACCGATGTGCTCAGATAAAATGAGGCCCGATCTCGAAGAACGACCCCGTCAGCGATCGCTCTGACCGGCTGGTATTGAGCACTATATAAATCAGCTGCTGCATGCTTACGACGGCCACGATCACGCCCTGAGCCAAATTTACGCATTCCCGATAAATAAGAAGCTAATGGTTTTTTGTTCATCGGAAACAAACAACATTTAGAGTCATCTAGACCTTTGATATCGGTAATCTTTTTTATAAGTTCAGAAATAGAGTCTTCTTTTTTGACTTCTTCAACTTTAGGTAAATCTACGGCAGCCTCTTGAGGTAACTCAATTTGCGGAAAAACACCCTCATCACCTGCAACATTGTCGTTAGCTTCATTTTCGTCTTCATCTTCAAATTCAGGCTCTTTGTACCCCGGACATTTTGAGCTCAGTTTGATTAAGCTTGCTTGAACCCACCCAATGTTGACATCGTCTTCTTCGGTGTTTTGGTCAGGAAATTGAGCGCGCACATACAAAACATCTTGACCATTAATTTGTACTACTTTTTTATTCGCCGTTTCGCCGTAAGATTGAAAAGAGTTAACATCTTCAAACTGAACAGCTGTGAAGGCTTGCGTTTTTAGATCCGCCTCTAAAATGATTTCACTTTTTTGCGACGTGCAAATAACTGTTTGCTCGGCAAAAGACTTTATTGAGGCCACTGCTATTAAAAATAAAATAAGTGTGTTTTTCATGATGTAGAGCAATATACTCTAAATCGAAACAACCTCATAGATGTAATGATTCTAACAGTAGAGACAATAAACGTCACCTCTGTTAAATTAATTTGAATTTCACGTAGTTATGAAGGCAAACCCCATCAAAACACTGCAGAAAAATCATTATTTTTTAGTTAAGGCTTCGTCCTTTTTGACAAAAAGCCACCACCACCACTACCGCCCCAAATTCCAGTCGAGTAAGAGACTTATTGAGACAATAGAGTCTTATTTGTTTTAGCAAGCCGAAGCAAGAGCTCGAAGCCAATCAGCGACGACTCCTCTGACACTGGGAATTCTTTCGATCAACGAGAAACCATCGTTTCTTGATTTATAGAATCAAAAAAACTGCACATTTGGCCTGATCCCTCCTTGTCAGACGGTGCCTTAAATAGTTATTGAACAAGATGGTTGGCCTACCATGACAAGTGAATCAAGCGTGTGATGAGGAAATACTCGTTGTTCTTTGTTTGAAGAAAATGCTAAAGGCGCGAGGTCAAGACTTCCGAAGAGTTCGAGCAGGAAATACTAAAACTTAAAACCGCTGACCGTCCCGTGCAAAAACTTTGGGGCTATAGTGTCTAGCCAGAAAGGCTCAGGCCAAATTACTTCCTTTTAAGCAAAAGCCTATACATAAATATGCAGGCTTTTTGATTTTACAAATTAAAAAACGGAGAAATTTTTCTACGTTAAATTGTAGATTTATTGAAACCGAAGGGTTTATTTACGATTCTTTTTGCAGTTGCCGACGACATAAGTTCCGTCTGGATTCCTCTGATAGCCATCGTAAGCTCCACCAACGACATAAGTTCCGTCTGGATTCCTCTGATAGCCATCGTAAGCTCCACCAACTACATAAGTTCCGTCTGGATTCCTCTGATAACTATCGTAAGCTCCACCAACTACATAAGTTTCGTCTGGATTCCTCTGATAACTATCGTAAGCTCCACCAACGACATAAGTTTCGTCTGGATTCCTTTGATAGCCATTGTAAGCTCCACCAACTACATAAGTTCCGTC